>JAZNKJ010000028.1:0-61233 GCA_045578465.1 Clostridia bacterium
CTTTCGTCAATCTTTTATTATTTATTTATCTCCCCGTAGAAATCCATAAGGGTCTTGCAGGAGGAATTAAGCTTTTCCATCTCTTCCTCCGTCATATCAATTTCAAGAATTTCCACAATTCCGCTTCTTCCGATAATGCAGGGGACACCCGTATAAACACCGTTTTGTCCATACTCGCCCGTAAGCTTTGCCGAAACTGTCAGAACACTGTTTTCATTCCCTAAAATCGCTTTGGTAAGGCGGACCATTGACATACCTATTCCGTAATATGTTGCATTTTTCGCTTTGATAATGGTGTATGCCGATGTCCTGACCTGCTCGCTTATTTTCTCTAAATCCTTTGCGCAAAACTCGTTATCTCCATCGCAGAGGTCAAGAACTTTTTTTGTCGCAAGATATGCCTGAGACCATGGGACAAACTCGCTGTCCCCGTGTTCGCCCATAACATAGCCGTGGATATTTCTGGGGTCAACGGAGAAATAATCCCCCACCATATACCGAAGCCTTGCAGTATCTAAGATTGTTCCTGTTCCGATTACTCTTTTTGAGTTAAAGCCCGAATACTCCTGAACAACTCTTGTCATAATGTCAACGGGGTTGGTTGCAACAACAATAATCCCCATAAACCCCGATTCCATAATGCCCTTGGTTACGCTTTTTAAAACATTGGCATTCCTTTGTAATAAATCAAGACGGGTTTCCCCTTCCTTCTGGGCAACTCCTGCGGAAATTACAACGATGTCTGCATCACGGCAATCCTCATAATCGCCCTCGGTTATTCGCATATTGCTCTGGGCAAAAGGAACGCCGTGGTTTAAGTCCATAGCCTCTCCTTTGGCTCTTTCACGGTTTATATCTATTAAAACAAGCTCGTCGCAGGCTCCCTGATTAAGCATAGCATAGGCATAGCTCATTCCAACCATTCCTGTTCCTACAATGGCAACCTTTCGGCTGTCGGGATAAGAATAAAATTTCAAAATACTCCCTCCTTATTTTCTTAATATTATGTGTATTAAAAGAATTTTTATTATTTTTTCAAAAAAATAGTGCAATTTCATTTATTCTATGCTATAATTATTATGTATAATTGTTTTTAAATGCGGAAATGAGAAAGGACTGTGGTTATGGTAAATATTATTGAGGTCTTAAAGGCAGTTGTCTTTGGTATTGTTCAGGGGATAACCGAGTGGCTCCCTATAAGCAGTACTGGGCATCTTATCCTTTTAAATCAGTTTCTTAATCTTAGCCTTAGCGATGATTTCCTTAATATGTTTAAGGTGGTTATCCAGTTTGGCTCAATTCTGGCGGTTGTTGTTCTTTATTTTAATAAGCTCAACCCCATCTCTCCAAAGAAAACCGCTATCGAGAAAAAGGACACATTAAATCTCTGGCTTAAAGTTATCGTGGGGGTTATCCCTGCGGCGATTATCGGATTTTTATTCGAGGACATAATTGACGGCTATCTTTCAACCCCTTATGTTATAGCCCTCGCTCTTATTCTCTACGGCGTTGCATTTATTATTATAGAAAACAAAAACAAGGCCCCGAAAATTGAAAGCCTTGATAATCTTACATATAAAACAGCTTTTTTAATCGGCTGTTTTCAGGTTTTAGCCTTAATCCCGGGAACATCCCGCTCCGGCTCGACAATCCTTGGTGCAGTTTTAATCGGGGCAAGCCGAGGAATTGCATCTGAATTTTCATTCTTCCTTGCAATCCCCGTTATGCTTGGGGCAAGCGCTCTTAAAATTTTAGGCTTTGGCCTCGCTCTTAATGCTACCGAATGGGCAGTTCTTTTAACAGGAACAATCGTTTCCTTCTTAGTTTCAATTTTTGCAATCAAATTCTTAATGAACTATATAAGAAATCACGACTTCAAAGCCTTTGGCTATTACAGAATTATTCTCGGCATAATTGTTTTATTATATTTTGCGATTAAGTAAAGAGGGACTAATATGGCTAACAAAAAACGAAAAATTTCAAAAAAAGCACAACCGAAAAAAGCTCCCAAGAAAGTTTATAGAAACGAGATAAAGGGCGTTATCTTTATCGCCGTAGGTCTTTTTATAGGTCTTACCTTTCTCTTTGACACATTGGGACTTGTGGGCGAATTCCTCCGTACCTTTTTAAGCGGATTTTTAGGAAACGCCGCCGCTATATCTTCCTTATTCATAATCTGGATAGGAATAAACCTCATAATTGATAAAAGAGAAAAATCTCAGAGCTATAAGCTTTGGCTTTTCATAGCCTTAACCCTTTTCACTTCGGTTATATGCGCCTTGATTGATGACCAGACAACAATTTCAAGCTTTGATGTTTCAAAGCTTTTCCGTGGTGGTAATGACGGAATTGGCGGTGGTATTTTAGGCGGAGGAATCTGCGTTCTTCTTTGCAGTCTTATCGGGAAAATCGGTCTTTGGATTTTCTCTGTTGCAGGGCTTTTAGTCCTTTCTCTTCTTTTGACAGGGGTATCCTTAGGCAAGCTTTGCCGCACAATCGGGCACTTTGTTTCTAAGAAATCCAAAGAGGCTTCAAAACTTGCAAAAGAGCATCACGAAAGAAGAAAGCTTGAAAAAGAAATAGAAAAAACTCAGCGTGAAGCCGAAAGAGAAGCGGAAAAAGAAAAAGACAACCTTGTTCCTCTTCCTCAGAATATATATGTTTCAGATGAAGATTTAGTCAGAAAACCGCAGGACGAACCTTCCTCTCCTTTTGTTTTAACAGAGGACAAGTTCCCACAGCTTGTTGAATACAGCGAGGAGGACGAATCAAGCACTGAGGCTCCGATTATTATAGGGGATGTTAAGGTTGGAGTTTTAACCCCTCTTCCTGACGAAAACGGAAACTTCAAAGAAGATAACGGCGAGTTTGAACCGCCTACTCTTGAAAGTATGCAGGAAAGACTTGACAGCGCAACTCAGGAAGCCATAGAGGCGGGAGTTCCTCTTGACCGTGCGGTTGAAGCAGGGCAGAGGCTTCAAAAGGGCGAAATTCTTGAAGCCGCCCAGCATATTGACAATATGGCCAAGGCTATGGAGGAAGCAAAATTTATAAACTACAAGATGCCTCCTTTATCCCTTTTGGAAAACAGCTCTCCTAAGGGCCAGAATAGAAGTGCCATCAAAACCGAGCTTGAAGAAAAGGCAAACAGGCTCCTTGAAACTCTTGCAAGCTTCCATATTGATGCAAAGATTTTAAATATTACTCAGGGCCCGTCAGTTACTCGTTTTGAGCTTCAACCGGGACTTGGCGTCAGAGTTTCAAAGATAACCAACCTTGCAAACGATATTGCTTTAAGCCTTGCGGCAACGGGAGTTCGAATTGAGGCTCCTATTCCGGGGAAAAGCGCAATCGGTATTGAGATTCCAAATGAGAATCCTGCCGCTGTACATATAAGAGAAGTTTTAGATACGGATACCTTTAAAAACTTCAAGTCAAAAACCGCTTTCGCTTTGGGTAAAGATATCAGCGGTGCAACAGTTGTGGCAGACATTTCTCAGTTCCCTCATATTTTAATCGCAGGTGCAACAGGCTCTGGTAAGAGCGTCTGCATCAACTCCCTCATTACAAGTATTTTATACAAGGCTCGTCCTGACGAGGTTAAGCTTATTATGATTGACCCGAAAATGGTTGAACTTGGCTCTTATAACGGAATTCCTCATCTTTTAATCCCGGTTGTTACTAATCCGAAGCACGCAGCAGGTGCGCTCAACTGGGCAGTTGCAGAGATGAAGCGCCGTTATACTGAATTTAAAAATACTTCTGTTCGAAATATAGGCGGATACAACAAGCTTATGGAGGAAAGCAATACTCCTGAGAGAAAGCTTCCTGAAATCGTTATAATCATCGACGAGCTTGCAGACCTTATGGTTGCCGCAAGAAGCGAGGTTGAAACATCAATTAACTCCCTTGCCGCTCTTGCCCGTGCCGCAGGAATGTATCTTGTTATCGCAACTCAGAGACCTTCTGTTGATGTTATTACGGGTGTTATTAAGGCGAATATCCCATCAAGAATTGCTTTTGCAGTTTCTTCCCAGACAGACAGCCGAACAATAATTGATACAGCAGGGGCGGACAAGCTCTTAGGAAAGGGAGATATGCTCTACTTCCCAAGAGGTGCATCAAAGCCAACCCGTCTCCAAGGAAACTTCCTTTCCGATAAGGAAATTGAAAATGTTATTGGGTTTATCAAAGGTCAGTTTGAAGCAAGCTATGACGAGTCAATTATAGAACAGATTGAGCGTGAGCCTGAAAGCAGTTCAGCC
The DNA here is from genome assembly GCA_045578465.1 of Clostridia bacterium. GTDB lineage: Bacteria > Bacillota > Clostridia > Monoglobales > Monoglobaceae > SIG454. The sequence goes on from JAZNKJ010000028.1 coordinate 4,266, forward strand.
TCAAACGACTCCTCTCCTGTCAGCGACGAGAGAGACGACTTGTTCATAAAGGCAGTTGAAATGGTAATCGACACAGGCCAGGCCTCTGTTGCTATGTTCCAGAGAAAATTCAAAATCGGTTATCAAAGAGCCGCTCGTCTTGTTGACCGTATGGAAGAATTAAACATCATAGGTCCTTATGAAGGAACAAAACCCCGTCAGGTTTTAATGACCAGACAGGAGTTTAACGAGATGCTTTTAAACGACGAAGAATAAAACCCGTGTATATAGGGTAAACTCCTGAAAACCCTTGATTTTACGCCCTTTCTCGTTATAAACAACAATTTCCAATTGGTTCTTTTGTGCATTTTCAACAATTTTAAAAAAAATGCTCCAAAACTATGGAAATTTAGCTGAAAATGGTGTAAAATGGACTTAATTGTTAAAGAATACAATTAAATTTCAAATAATAAAGGAGAAATTAAAAATGAACAAACAAGAATTGATTTCAGCTATCGCTGAAAACGCTGGACTTTCTAAGAAAGATGCAGAAGCTGCTCTTAAAGCTCTTATCGGTGCTGTTGAAGGCGCACTCGTTAAAGGTGACAAAGTTCAATTAGTTGGCTTTGGTACTTTCGAAGTTAGAGAAAGAGCTGCTAGAACAGGTAGAAATCCTCAGACAGGCGCTGAAATGAAGATCGCTGCTGCTAAGGTTCCTGCATTCAAGGCTGGTAGAGCACTTAAAGATAAGCTCAACTAATAAAATCTTCGAGGACGCCAAAAGCGTCCTCATTTTTTATGACATTATAAAGGAGAAGAAAAATGGCAAGTTTTTCATACAGAACATCAGGAGTTTGTTCAAGAGAAATCCTCTTTGATTTAGAAGATAATATCGTTTCAAATGTGCGTTTCATTTCAGGCTGTGGCGGAAACACCAAGGGTGTTGGCGCGCTCGTGGAGGGAATGAATATAGACGAGGTTATAAAACGCCTCGAAGGCATTGATTGCGGTGGTAGAGGCACTTCTTGTCCTGACCAGTTGGCGAGAGCCTTAAAACAGGCAAAAGAGCAGAATTAAGGTTGTTTAAATAAAACAATAACCCCCGAAAGAAATATTCTTTCGGGGGTATTTTTTAATGTGTTTTTGCAACCTCATTGTTGATAACTTCCGGTTCAACAAAGGTTGGAACCGCTTTATGCATTACCTCTCTGATGCGTTCTTTATCGTGGCTGTTTGCAGCCTCTAAAAGTTCTTTAATTCTTTCCTCAATGTCAGCCATATCAACATCAATCTGCTTACCAATAAAGATTTTGCTATGAACTGTTGAGGTAAGTCCTTCTGCATTCATCAGAAGTTCTTCATAAAGCTTTTCACCCGGTCTTAAACCGATTTCTTTAATCTCAATATCAATGTCAGGTCTGTAACCTGCAAGTCTTATAATGTTTTGTGCAAGGTTGTAGATTTTAACCGGTTTACCCATATCAAGAACGAAGACTTCTCCGCCTTTGGCAAAAGCGCCTGCCTGAATAACAAGCTGAGCTGCCTCAGGAATTGTCATAAAGAATCTGGTTATATCCTTATGGGTTATGGTAACAGGACCGCCCTTTGCAATTTGTCTCTTAAAGAGAGGAATAACACTGCCGTTTGAATTCAAAACATTACCGAAACGAACGGAAACGAATTCAGTCTTGCTGTTTTTCTGCATTGCCTGAACAATCATTTCACACATTCTCTTACTTGCGCCCATTATGTTGGTTGGGTTAACTGCCTTATCGGTGGAAATCATAACGAATTTCTTTGTTCCAAACTTGTCCGCACACTTAACCGTGTTATATGTACCCATAATATTGTTTAAAATAGCTTCTCTCGGACTATCTTCCATAAGAGGTACATGCTTATGAGCTGCCGCATGGAAGACGATGTCCGGCTTTTCTTCGCCGAAAACAACTTCAAGTCTTGCCAAATCACGAACAGAGCCGATTATAACCTTTGGCTTGTTATTTGGATATTTCTCATTAAGCTCCATCTGGATATCATATGCGTTATTTTCGTATATATCAAAAACAACCAGCTTTGCAGGGTGGAACTTCATAATCTGACGGCAAAGCTCAGAGCCTATGCTTCCGCCACCACCTGTTATCAAAACGGTTCTTCCTGTTACATAATTTGCAATTCCTGCGTTATCCAGAACGATTGGGTCACGGGCTAAAATATCGTCAATTTCAATGCTACGCATTGAGAATTTTCCGCTTGTTATCATCTGGTCAACACTTGGAACTGTCTTAATCTTACATCTGGTTTGATTACAGATTTCAATAATTTCCTTACGCTGTTCCCCTGTTGCAGATGGCATTGCAATGAGAATTTCGTCAACTCTGTATTTCTTGCAGATATTAACTATATCATCTCTGTTGCCTAAAACCTCATAGCCACCAACCGTAAAACCTGCTTTATTTCCATCATCGTCAACTAAGCCGATAATATCATAAGTTAAGTTAATATTGCTTCTTAAATCGTTAATTATAACTGCCGCCGCAGAGCCCGCGCCAACAATTAAGATTCTCTTGCCCGGTTCGTCTGTTCTTGTCTTTAAATATTTCATATATTTATTAACAATATAATCCATAGCTCTTACAAAAATAAACGAGCAGACAGACAGAAAGCTATAAGAAAGAGCGATTTTCACATAACCTATCGGCATAGCTCTGAGAACAAAGATGTCAAAGGCAATGAATATACCAAAAGTCAGGATGAAGTTTATAAAAACTGCCTTTAAAAGCTTTATGCCGTCCATAACGGTACAATAGCGCCACATAACCTTATAGATTCCCTGAAGCTGGGCAAGTCCTATTGTGACAATCGCAGACACAATAAGCGGAATAAAGAAGGCTATAAAAAACCATCTTGTATTTTCCGTGGCCAGGAATGATGTCACAAGAAATGCAATGAAAAAACCAAGCAAATCAAAGAGGATCACATACCAGTTTCTTAAAAAGTTTCTTTTCATACTTTATTCTCCTTTTTTAAATGATAAAGAAGAAATCATAGAGAATTAAAAGGTCTTCAAGCGTATTATATTTCTGTATTTTATCCTTGAAAATCTCTCTATCATTTTTTGGAATAGTTTTATATATCGCAAAGGTTTCTTCCGAAGCCTTTTGGTAGTTATGGTTCCTATCTGCAAGATAAAGTCGCATATTTTCAACTATTTTTCGGGATATCTGCTTGCTCTTTTCGTTGCTAAGCTCAGGGATAACTTTATTTTCCATAGCAGATATAACTCTGTTTATTCGAAGATTTAGGTCTTCCTCTGCCAGCTGGTTTAAATCGATTTTTGGAGCAGGGTCAACATCCACAAGGCACTTTGCTAAAACCTCGCAGGCCTCTGCTCTTGTCATAGGCTCCTTAGCCCTGAACTTTTCTCCCTCTTCAAGAGAAACAAGACCGTTTGCAATAGCTTTTAAAACCGCTTCCTTTGCCCAGGAGCTTACCGCGTCCTTTGGCTCTTTATAATAAGGAAGAAGTTCCATTTTGAGAATGTTGTTGAGTATCACGCATGCCTGTTCACGGCTCACCAAATCCTCAGGAGCAAACAAGTTGTTTCCAATCCCCTGAATATATCCGGCCTCAACACCGATACGGACATGGTCATAATACCAGGCGCCTTCTTTAACATCCGTGAAGGTGTTTTCGCCTTTATGGGTATATCCGAAAACATTATTTACAATCTTAACAAACTGAGAACGGGTAAGCTTTCCCTCAGGATTAAAATAGCCTCCGCCTATCCCGTCAACAATTCCTCTGTCCGCCATTTTGATTATGGCCTCTCCCTGGGGAGTTGCTTCGTCAACATCAAAGAAAAATCCTGCCCCGAAAACCATCTGCATAAGCAAAACAGAAGCAATTAAAATAGATACAATCTTTTTCATAAGGCAGACCTCCTTTTATTTCTATTTCTTCAAAAGACTTATGTAGTATGCCTTTTTAAGCGCCTTTTCTTCTTCATAAGATTTGCTGATTTGCTTAACTATGGAAGTGTCCATATTATTCTCTGTAAGCTTTTTTTCAAGTTTCTTGATTATACCATTAACCTTTCCATCGCACTCTATTAAAAGCGCATTTGCCGTTCCGATATACTTTTCAACTATGCTTTGCTTGCTTACTAAGTTTCTATCCTTCTTTGGAAGGGCACGATAGTCGGCCATAGCCGCTTTTTCAATCTGGCCAAGCTGACCTAAATAATAAGCCTTGTATGAATAAAGCTGAATTATATTTTCCGCAATAAATTCATCAACTTTCTGCTTGTCCGTTCCCTTTGGAGTTTCCTCCTCTGGCTTTGCTACGGAGTTTTCAAACTCCTGCTTAATAATTTCTGTCGCTTCTTCAACAGTCATCTCGCCGGAAGTAATCTTCTTCTCTTCCTCTTCCGTAAAGTCTCTGACTGTTCCTTCAATATATTCAGAAATAGCCTTTTCGCGTTCTTCTTTTGTTTTTTCTATCTTCTCAGTAATGGTAGCAGAAGTTGGGTGCGATATAAAATAATAAGCTGCTTTGATATCATTCCATCGCCATACAACAAGCACCACAACGCCTATTAAGATTATGCCGATAATCCCCAAAACAACCTTCTTAACTGTTTTTTTAGTTCCCTTGCCGCTCACTTTCTACACCTCTTTGCAAAAATAATCCCCAAGAACACCTTTATAAAACTCATTCCAAACAAAACTCCCGAAAAATCCACTACAACATCCCCGATTTCGGAACTTCTGCCGGGGACAAAGCGTTGAAGAGTTTCATCCGCTATCCCTATTAAGAGTCCAAAAGTCGCCCATAAAAGCGCCCTTTTACAGTTTTCTCTAATATTAATATGCATTGCTCCGAGTAAAGCTCCCACAATAAAAAAATTATAAAAATGGGCAAGCTTTCTTATTATCAGATGAAGAGATATTCTTCCGTCTCCGGGTATTGTTTCTCTGGGAATGGACTCTGAAACCCACTCTATTTTATTCATAATACTCCGGCTTATCTCTGACGATTTCTCCGATGGCTGGCTTGAAAACATTGTTATAATAAAAACCTGCGCCATAAGCAATATGAACAGCATCGTTATTTTTTGCCAAAGAACGCGCTTTTCATTTTCATCATATAATATATTCTGCATTTTCGAGCACCATATCTGCAATATTTTGCAAATTTTCGATTTCTATTCTTCCAAGCTTTCTCTCAATTTTCTTATAGGCTTTCCCTATATAGGGGGCTCTGTTCTCCATATTATGACAATCTGAACCTATAAGGTGAATTTGCCCCTCGCGTATATGACGAAGAGCTTTTGCTCCCGTCTTTATAGAATTTATATATCCTGCGTTCGTCTGGATAAGGCAACCCATATCAAGAAGCTCGTACAAAAAGCCTTCATCCCCGTGCAGATTTATATATCTTTCAAAATGCGCAATAATTGGCGTTATCCCCATTGAACAAATCTTATCAAGGGTGGTATAAGTAATGTTAGACCACTCAACAAAAGGCATTTCAACAAGCATATAGTGTGTTCCCATAACGCAAAGCTTGGAGAGTCCTTCCATACCGCTTATCTCAGGATACAAAAGAACCTCTGCTCCAAGAACAATTTGGGGCAGGCCCGCCTCTTCTTGCGCCGCCTTTATAACTTCTGCCGCCGATTTTTCTCTGCGATCTAAAAACTTTTCTACACTGCTGTTTGTCATATAAAAATGAGGAGTTGCAACAACCTTGTTTATTCCCTGTTCTTTAAGTTGTTTAAGCATTTCAATTGAAACCGTGGTGTTTGCGCTTCCATCATCTATCCCCGGAAGAATATGAGTATGAAAATCATCCATAAAGCTTCACCGCCATTTTGAGTTAGCGGGTTATCCCCGCGCCTAACTTACTAAATTCCGTTATGCCATCTACTTCGCTGAATCCGTTTGCTTAGTCTTATAGTATGAACTTTTGCCATAACTATGACTTGCTCCGTATCTTCCGCCGGCTCTGTAATACTTGTTGCCGTATCTGTATTTATAACCGCCCTTGTAATTAAACTCAACCCCATTTAAAACAAAACCGATTATCTTTGCCCCAGCAAATTCAAGATTCTTAACTGCTTCTTTAAGAGCATCTCTTTCAGTTGAGTTCTGCAACGCAATAACCACAACATCAGGAATTACTTTGGCAATGATTGCTGTGTCCGTAACAATATTCACAGGACAGGTATCACAGATTATATAGTCGTATCTTTTTTCAAGTTCTTCTATAACACTTAAGAATTTTTCTGAGCCTAAAAGTTCAGCCGGGTTAGGAGGAATATCCCCCGCGCAAATATAATCAAGGTTTTCGTACTTAGAGTGTCTTATTACCTCATCTATGCTGTTCATTCCAATCAATGCATTGCTGAGTCCCGGTACGGAATCTACACCAAAAAGTCTGTGAACATTCGGTCTTCTGAGGTCACAATCTATCACGCATACCTTAACTCCTGTCTGCGCAAATGTAATACTTAAGTTTATGCAGTTTGTGCTTTTCCCTTCAGATGCTAAGGAACTTGTTACCAAAAGTTTTTTGCATCCGTCATAAGGAAGAGAGAAAGTTACCCTCGTTCTCAGGCTCTTATAAGCTTCTTTTGTGTAGAATTCAAAATCGTCATTTAAGAGCTTTTCTCGAATCATATCTTCTTTTGTCATTGTAACCTTCTGTGCTTTTTTATAAGGTTTACTTGCTTTTTGCTTTTTTAGTGCTGCCATAATAAGCTCCTCCTTTTCCGCTGCGGTAATAGCTATTTCTGTAATAATAGCTTTCCTGTCCGCTGTTCTTCTCCCCTATCTTAGGAATTATACCAAGAACAGGATAGTCAAACAGCTTTTCAATATCTGATTCATTCTTAATTCTAACATCCAAAAGTTCACGGATAAGAATAAAAGCACAAGCAAGAACAATTCCTACCAGCATTCCTGTCACACCATTTTTGACACCATTGGGGTTTATCGGATTTTTGTTAACCAATGCATAGTCAATTACATTTACCGATGTTGCACCTATGATTTTAGTAATAACACCAGGAGCAACTTTCGCAAAAGTGTTAGCAATCTCCGTCACATTTTCAGGGTCAGAGCCGGTAACCTTTATTCTAAGAATTTCCGTCCCCTCCATACTGCTTACAGAAACCATACCCCCAATTTGTTTGGCCGTATAATCAAGGCCGTCATTTTCAGCAACTTCATTTAGCATTCTGTTACTTTTTACAATCTCAATACAGCTCGGTATGAGCATCTGAGATGTGGAAATATCAGTCCCCAAAACCTTATCCCCGGACTTTACGCTATCATCATTATTGTTCAGGTAAAGAGAAATCGAGGCACTGTATCTGGGCGCCACCATAATTTCATTATACGCAAAAAACATTATCGCAAAAACCAGCATGCTTGCGATAATAATTTTAATGTTTGATAAAAACATTTTAAGTATTTCTTTTACATCAATTTTTTCAAACTCGTTCATGTCAGCACTCCTAAAAATCATAATGATCCATTCTTATGATATTTTACCATATATCCGTGAATTTGTCAATAAATTTTGAGCTATTTCGCTGTAAACTTTACCCATTCATCATTTTATCAATATCCCTTTTCAGTCTCTTTATTATCCGCTTTTCAAGACGGGAAATATAGGACTGAGAAATCCCAAGCATATCCGCAACCTGTTTTTGGGTTTTCTCTCGTCCGTCGCCCCCAAATCCAAACCGAAGCTCCATTATGACTTTCTCTCTTTTGGGTAGCTTATCCATGGCGATATGGAGAAGCTCTTTGTCCACCTTTTTCTCAATTTCTCTTTGAGTTATATCCTCCTCCGTCCCTAAAATATCCGAAAGGAGAAGTTCATTTCCGTCCCAGTCAACATTGAGGGGCTCATCTATTGAAACATTCACTTTAAGGGAGCTGTTTTTTCGAAGATACATAAGAATTTCGTTTTCAATGCATCGTGAGGCATAAGTGGCAAGCTTTATTTTCTTATCAGCTTTAAAAGTATTTATAGCTTTTATAAGTCCTATTGTCCCTATGGAAACCAAGTCCTCAACCCCAACACCTGTGTTTTCGAACTTTTTCGCTATGTAAACAACAAGCCTTAAATTCCGCTCTATAAGTATCTTCTTCGCCCTCTCTCCCTCATCTCCCGGGAGCATTTCAATAACCTCTCTTTCCTCTTCCGCTTTAAGAGGCGGGGGAAGAGTTTCTCCGCTTCCTATGTAGTCTATCCGTCCCTTTTTGGAAAGCCTTAAAATAAGCCTTAACAAAAGGCCTTTTATTTTTACGGTAACAAACTTCATACCACTATCTCCTCCATATTTCTGCCGTTTTCAAGGTAAAGACGGGGGTTTATTATTCCGCCAAAATCCTCCCCTAACCGTCCTTTCGTTATAAGCCCGACGCAAACATTATTCCAGCTTTCTCCCTCACTTGTAAGGGTGTCTGCAACTATTGCATAAATCATATTTCCTCCGCAAAGAGTAGAAAACGGAAGCATCCTCATCCCCTCTTTAAAGGCCTCGTCTATCCCTTTGTTTTCCTCAACGATTTCCCGTTCCCTTTCGCTCATAATAAACTTCAACTTATCATACTCTGCCACAAGGGCACCTCTGTCACTTATAGGGTCTTTAAGCTTGCATCCTGTATCTAAAAAGACATTAATCTCGCAGGTTTTGTTGTTATATGTAATTCCAAATCTTTTGATAAGAGCTTTCTCAAAAAGTGCCTCCTTCCGCTTTTGACTGTATATTCCAAGAAGCGTGTATGTAAGGGCACTCCCCAAAATCAGAACAAGTGGGCTAATGTTAAGATAAACACCGCTTCCCGAAACTACCGACCCCACCGCCGTACCGAAATCAGTCAGGAAAATCAGGGCGAGAAGTGTTCCGCCCAGACTTAAATTAACCCCCATAAAAACACCAAATCGTTTTAAAGCATCCTTAAAATTATCTCCTCCAAAGACTAAATAGGAAATTCCAAACAGAACGAAAATTTTTGAAAGGGCCGAATACAAAAAGCTCGTTTTTGGGAAAAACATAAAAACGGCATATACTCCGCCAAGTCCTGCCCCTACGGCTGTTTTTAATATATTTATTTCTTTTTTCAGCAGTCTTTGAGTTATTATTAAAACTGCGCTGTCCAATAGAAAATTAAATAAAAAAAGAGTGTCTGCATATATGGTGGGAGCCATTTTATCCCCTCCTTAATTCATACACTCATTATAGCTTAAACACTATTCATATTTTGTCGTTTTTCCGCAATGCAAAATAAAAAGCAGGTCGTTTTCGCAACCTGCTTTCTTTTAATTAGTCATTCTTTTTGAGGAATACAGGAACATCTATCTCGTCGTCATCGGAGAATCCGTTGAAAATTCCTGTCTTTGGCTTTGAGAAAGGTCTTTCAAAAGGTTTTTCAAAGGTCTGTTCTTCTGTTGGTGGTGTCAATGTTTCAGTAACTGTTTCTTCGGCCTTAGGACCTTCTGCTCTGAGTTCTTCAATATTCTTTGCAATTCCTGCAAAAATTCCGCCGTTTGAAGGAGTTATAATAGGCTCCTCTGTTTTTCTTTCGATAGAGTTAACTCCGCCGAGAGGTCTTTTCATAGGAGAAGGTCTTCCCCCTTCAAAACCTGTTGCAATAACAGTGATCTGGATTTCATCGCCTAATGAATCATCAATCATAGCACCGAGGATGATGTTTGCATCCTTATCAGCAGCTTCGTTAACAAGCTCGGATGCAGTCTGGATTTCCATAATTCCAAGGTCAGCGCCGCCTGTAACATTAATGATAATTCCCTTTGCGCCTGTTATTGTTGTTTCAAGAAGTGGGCTGTTGATAGCTTTAAGAGCAGCGTCATGAGCACGGTTTTCGCCTGTTGCTCTGCCGATACCCATATGAGCATAGCCTGTCCCCTTCATAATTGTTTTAACATCTGCAAAGTCAAGGCTTATAAGTCCAGGTCTTGAAATAAGGTCAGAAATACCCTGAACGCCCTGTCTTAAAACTTCGTCAGCAAGTCTGAATGAATCAACCAAAGAAGTCTTGTTCTCTGCAAGAGATAAGAGCTTATCATTTGGAATAACAACTAATGTATCAACCGCTTCTTTGAGGGTTTCAATACCTAAAATTGCGTTTTTGCCTCTTTGTGGGCCTTCAAACCAGAACGGCTTGGTTACGATACCAACAGTTAAGATTCCCATTTCCTTGGCAATCTCAGCAACAACAGGAGCCGCACCGGTACCTGTTCCGCCACCCATACCTGCTGTAACGAAAACCATATCTGTATCGCGAAGAGCTTCAGCGATTTCGTCTCTGCTTTCTTCCGCTGCTTTATATCCGATTTCAGGAACAGCACCGGCACCGAGACCCTTTGTAACCTTTTCGCCAATCTGAATTTTGCTTGCAGCACTTGACATACCGAGATCCTGCTTGTCCGTATTAACGGCAATAAATTCAACGCATTCTACGCCGGCTTCAATCATTCTGTTAACAGCATTGTTACCGCCGCCGCCAACACCAACTACCTTAATTTTTGCTGGATTTGTTGCAACTGTATCAAATTCAAACAAAACCAATTCCTCCTTTTATTTCCCTTCTTGCTTTAACAATCATAGAAAAACATATTATTTTTTATTATACTATGGATTTTCAATTTTGTAAATACAATTTTGAAATTTTATTCATCTATTTCCATCTCTTCCTGACTCTGTTCCGCCTCGATGCGTTTCAAACGGAGATTTTTAACCCTTGTATATCTTTCAAAAAGGTATCTTCTTATGTTGGAAAGATTGTTAAATATTCTTACTCCGAAAACAACCACAACTGCAAGGCTTAAATCAATCCCAAGCTTGTTCCCCATAAATGTAAAGAGTATGGCAAGGAGAGCGTTGCTTATAAGACCTGTCATAAACATTCCGACCTTAAACCGTTTTTCAAGGTTAGACCAGATTGCACCGAAAATTGTGTCAAGGGCGGCAAGAAGAGCCACCGCAACATAGGGGAGAGTGTCGTTGCTCAGATTGTATGGCACGAAGAGGCCGGCCAGAATTCCAAGCATAACAGCTATTGCAACTGTAATCATTTCTTCTCCTCCTCTTCCTTAACTGTCTTTGCATATTCCATCTGGGTTGAGCCCAAAAACTCGTCTATGGTAAGCTTGTCCTTTTTCTCAACTGTTACGGAAATTCCGTAAATTTTTGTTGCTTCCTCCACAGCTCCGCCGTTTATAGTAAGTGCGCTTTCAAGATTTTTCGGATTTCCTATCGCTTTTATAACAAAAGGTGCCGCCACCCTGTCGCCGTTTACCATAATTGTCGGGCCTACACAGCGCACTTCGCTCATAGCAACAATTCTTTCGCCGTTAACAGAAATCGCCTCTGCTCCTGCTGCTTTAAGCTCATTTATAAAGGTCCTTATATTAACATCATGAACAATGCCATAGTTATTATAAAGGCCGCTTTCTTTCATTTCTTTTGTAAGTTCAACATCCTTTAAGGTAACTGTTACACCTTTGCCCGTAACCTTGGTAAGCCCTGCATAAAGCTCTGCTTTTTTGAGCTTTTCGTTAAGCACGGATGCATAGTCATCCCCCTGAGCCGCCTTATTTCTGAATGCCTCAATAATATCTGCCTGACTTGCAATCTCAATTTTGAGCTTTTCGTTTTTCTGAACTTCGTCAACATAATATTTTTCAAGGGTTGCTCTGTCTAAGGTCTGTCTGTCTCTTATTTCGCTGTTTTTTCTTACACCTTTTAATTGCCATGTAAATGCAAAAACCAAAAGGAATATAAGAATTGATATTGTAAATTCAAATGACCACTTTTTTCTAATCATTTTTGTTATCCTCCGTCTTTTCTTCTTCTGCCTTCTTCGTATCTTCCGCTTTCTTTTCCTCTTCAAGCTTTTTCTTGGTTTCCTCATCAATATAAGGGCGGACAACCGCTTCCTCCATTGTAAGGTCAAGCTCTACCTTTTCATAAGGGGAGATTTCGTCCTCGATAAGATGGGCGCAAACGCTCAGCTTATATTTGAAATCGTCATAACTATCAAAGCTTCCGCAATTTACAAAAATTCTGTCATCATAGTTGATTTTTATCCCTGTAAGCTTGGTAAAATCAAGAACTTTTACCTTTTCAATAGTTTTATTCTCTTCAAGAATAGTTAAGGTGTCGATACAGTTTTTAATTCTCTCGTCGCTTTCATTTTCCATATATGCCCCAACGGCAGGGGACTTTATCTCAATCCCTTTGATTGTCATAACATTATATTTGTTATTCTCTTTGGAAAGTTCAAGAATTTTACCGCTGTAATCAATGAGCGCATACTTTTTTCCGCAGGCAATATAAGCTCTCGGAACGCATTCCTTGACCTCTATTTTTATGATGCTTGGGAACGCTCTTTTAACCTCAACCTCATTTGCATAGGAAAGAGTTTTTATTCTGTCCTTAATTTTCGACATTCTTACGCTGAAAATATTTTCGCCGATTTTTATTTCCGCTTTATCCGAAATCTGCTTCTCAGTCAGAATTTTTTCGCCCTTAATTTCAATCTTGGTTATATTAAAAAACGGAGCTTTAAAGACCACGGTTAAAATCGCAGTACAGCTTACAATAAAGCAAAGCAAAACAAAGATGCGCTTGCGTCTTCTTGCTTTGCGTTTCTTTTTTAAAACAGCTTTTTGTCTTTCGGTAAATCTTTCGTCCATAGCTATCCTTCTCTCACAATTTCACCGCCGAAATCGCTAAAACTCCTTTCTATATTTTCGTATCCTCTGTCGATAAATTCCGTGTTATGAATAATCGATTCGCCCTTTGCCGAAAGAGCGCCAATAACCAGGGCCGCCCCACCTCTTAAATCCTTGGCATAAAGTTCTGCGCCCTTTAACCTTTTAACTCCGCTTACCAATGCAGAATTATCGCATATTCTAATATTTGCACCCATTTTCAAAAATTCAAGGGTGTGTCCGAATCTGTTTTCGAATATATTCTCAATAAAACAGCTTTCCCCTCTTGATAAAAGAGATGCCGCCATAAAAATCGCCTGAGCATCTGTGGGGAAGTCGGGATATGGCATTGTATTTATAATCCCAAAACCCCTCATCTGCCGAGGAGCCTTTATCTCAATATAATCTTCTCCGCATTTTATGTCGTTTCCTGCCGCTTCCAGAATTTTCAAGGGAAGTTTTATGTGGTCAGGTCTGACATTCTTTATTATTCCGTAGCCTCCGCAAAGAGCAATCCCCGAAAGATAGGTAAGAGCCACAATTCTGTCAGGAATTATTTTATATTCCGTATTACCAAGAGCCTTAACCCCTTTAATTAAAAGGTTTCCGTTTTTCCCCTCGGAAATATTTCCGCCCATTGAGTTAAGGAAATTTCTAAGGTCTAAAATTTCAGGCTCTCTTGCAGGGTTCTCAATTTCAAATTCGCAGTCTGAAACCACTCCTAAAAGCATTATATTCTCTGTGGCCCCAACGCTTGGAAAGGCAAGTTTTATTTTCGCGTCTTTAAGCTTTTCTACTTTGCAGAAAATCCTCTCTCCATCCTCTTTTATGTTTACCCCCATCTGAGAAAAGGCTTTAAGATGCAAGTCAATGGGCCTTGCCCCTATGCTGCATCCACCGGGATAGCTTATTTCCGCCTCGCCGCACTTTGACAAAATCGCCCCCAGAAACATAACTGAGGAGCGCATTTCTTTCATTAAGCCATCGTTTATCTTGGAACAGGACAGGCACTGGGGAGCCTTTGTTATAACCGTGTTATTCTTAAACTCGGTTTCAACCCCTAAGGCATTCAGAATTTTAAGTCCTGCCTTTGTATCAGTTAAATCAGGACAATTATGAACTATGCACTCTCTTCCTAAGGCCGCCGCCGCAAGGCAGGGCAGAGCGGAATTTTTTGCCCCCTGAACCACAGTTTCTCCATAAAGTCTTTTTCCGCCATTTATTCTAAGAACAGCCATAGCTCACACCCCCGAAAAATTATCGCATTACATCTTATGCGTTTTCGGGCAGGGCGTTACTTTTAGCTTTTCGTAAGCTCTTTTGCTATTTTATATATGGTTTCGGTGGCATCTTTGCGTCCTGCTTTTTCTGCCCCTTTAACCATATTTAAGTAAACCGTTTTGCTTCCTAAAATTTCTTCAACAGTTTCCCCTAAATTTTCTTCCGTCAAATCCTTTTCAAGAATAACTTTCGCTCCGCCGCATTTTTCAACGAAACGGGCATTGAACTCCTGATGGTTTCCTGCAACATTGGGAGAGGGAATTAAAATCGCAGGCTTTAAAAGGGCGTTCATTTCACTTATGGAACTTCCCGACCTGCCTATAATGAGGTCGCAGGCATTAAGTGCCGACGCCATATCATAGATATACTCACTGACTCTTATATTCTTAAACTCGTCAAGATTAACTCCCTTTTCTTCAAAGAGTTTTATGGCATTTTCATACTGATTGTTCTTTCCTGCGGAAAGTATAATCTGGTATTTATTTTTATCTTTTAGTGATGCAATCCAGGAGATAACCTTTTCGTTAAAATAGGTCGCCCCAAGGCTTCCACCGAAGACTAAGATAACCTGTCTGTCGTCTAAGCCGAGCTTTTCTCTTGCCTCTTTTTTATTGGTCTTAAAAAGTTCAGGACGGAGAGGATTTCCCGTAATCTCAACTCTTTTTGCGCCTTTTATATAATTTTTCGCGTCTTCCATAGCAAGAGCGACAACATCAACTTTGTTTGAAAGGAGTCTGACTGCCACTCCGGGATATGCGTTTGATTCGTGAACTATTGTTGGAATTTTAAGCTGGAATGCTGCCATTAACACAGGGCCTGTAACATATCCGCCTGTGCCGATTGCAATATCGGGTTTAAATTTCTTAATAATACTTTTCGCCTTAATTATACCAAAAAAAGCCTCACAGACATTTTTTATATTGGAAAAGCTCAGGCTTCTTTTAAAGCCGTGAACCTTAATATATTCAATGCTGTATCCGCTTTTAGGCACAAGGGTTTTCTCCATTCCCTGCTCTGTCCCGATAAAGAGGATTTCGCTCCCTGGCTCTTTTTCCTTTATGTAATTTGCAATAGCTATTGCAGGGTTAATATGCCCTGCCGTTCCGCCACCTGTTAAAAGAATTCGCATTATTTCCCCTCCAATGCTTTCTTTTTGTGTTTCGAAACATTAAGCACAACTCCCATCTCCGCCATTGTTATAGCAAGAGCCGTTCCGCCGTAACTGAAAAACGGAAGTGGCATACCTGTTACAGGCATTGATGAAGTTACAACCGCAATATTAACAAGGGCCTGAATTGCAATGAGGCTTATGATGCCTAGTGTTAAAAGCGTTCCGAATAAATCGGGAGCTTCCATTGCAATTTTTATCCCTCTGTAAATCAAGAATGCGAAAAGGGCAACAACTAAAATTGCACCCAAAAGGCCAAGCTCTTCACAGATGATTGAGAAAATAAAGTCGTTCTGAGGCTCTGGAATGTTAAGATATTTCTGTCTGCTCTGGCCTATTCCTGCCCCGAAAATTCCACCTGAGCCTATGGCATAAAGGGACTGAACAATCTGCCAGCCCTCTCCTCTTATATCCTTAAACGGGTCTAAGAAGGTGGTTACTCTTTGAAGTCTGTATGGTGCGGACACAACCAAAGCGATAACACCCACAGCCGCCGGAGCTGCAAGAAGACCGATATGTTTCCATCTTGCTCCTGCAACAAAAAGCATAACTGCCGCAGATGCTAAGATAAGCATTGTGCAGCTGAAATGAGGTTCAAGCATAATGAGGCCTGCAATGAAGCCTAAAATAACAAGATAGACCAAAAGTCCGCTGAAATCTTTAAGAGCTTTATAATTATCCGCAAGGCTTACCGCCATAAACAAAACAACGCCAAACTTAACAACCTCGGATGGCTGGAAGTTAATTGGGCCTATTTGTATCCAGCGTCTTGCCTCGTTAACAACAACCCCTATCCCCGGAATTAAAACGACGATAAGAAGAATGACGCTTACAACAAGGGCAAGTTTCCCGTATTTTTTAAGCTTTGTATATTCAAAGTTTGAGGCAACAAGCATAGCAATCCCACCGATGATTGCCCATATAAGCTGTTTCTTAAAATAATAGAAACTGTCGTTATAGCTTGCATAAGCAACAGGACTGCTTGCGCTTAATATCATAATAAGTCCAAAGGCAAGAAGGACTATAACCGTTCCCAAAAACTGATAGTCCATAGCAGATTTTTTAAGCTTTGGCATTTTTATTCTTTTGCCCTGTGCGCTGCTTTTTGCCATCTTTCTTCCTCCAATAAAAATTTATGCAAAATATCCTATATAACACAAAATCATAGTTGCAACCACAAATACGGAAACAACTTTCTTTTCACTCCATCCGCACATTTCAAAATGATGATGGATGGGGCTCATTTTAAATATTCTCTTGCCTGTTTTCTTAAAATAGCTTACCTGAATTATAACAGAAAGAGATTCCATAACATAGACAAAGCCAACTATAACAAGAGTTAAAGGCTGTCTTAAATACATCGCCATTGCGCAAACCGCACCGCCCAAAAAGAGTGAGCCTGTGTCCCCCATAAACACTTTTGCAGGGTAGCGGTTGAAAATCAAAAATCCGAAAAGTCCGCCCACTAAGGCTGCGGAAAATACTGAAACAGCATCTGCCCCACGGCTGTTTGAAATAAGCATATAGAAAAGGGCAACGACTATTGTTACGCTTGTTGCAAGGCCGTCAAGACCGTCGGTTAAATTCACGCTGTTAACAGTCCCTAAAATAACAAAAACGATAAACGGAATATAGAAATACCATAGATTAATTTCAAAATCCGTAAACGGAATGAATATCTTCATTGAGACCGTTCCTGATGCCACAAACCATACGGCAAAAACAACGGAAACTATAACCTGCAAAGCAAATTTCTGCTTTGCTGTAAGACCTAAATTTCTTTTAAGAATTACCTTTATATAGTCATCCAAAAAGCCGATAAGTCCGAAACATACGGACATTCCAAGCATTAAGAAAAGGCCTTTTAAGTTCATATCAGGAGCAAAAATTTTAAGAGCGCACCAGCCTAAAATCAAGGTTACAAGCATTGCACCAATAAAGATAATTCCGCCCATAGTCGGGGTTCCTGACTTCTTCTGGTGCCACGCAGGGCCTTCCTCTCTTATCTCCTGACCGAATTTAAGTTTATGCAGGAACGGGATTATAAAAAGTCCGCCCACTGACGCCAAAACAAAGCTTAACCCAAGCAAACACATTGATACAGCCATATTTATTCCTCCGTCCCTTTTCCTTCGTAAAGTGAATCTGCAACTTCTTCAAGACGCATTCCTCTTGAACCCTTAATTAAAATACAATCATTTTCTTTAAGGAGAGTCGTAAGCGCCGAAATTACCTCAGCATTATTTTCAAACTCATATATTTCTTTTTCAAAGCCTGCCTCTTTTGCGCCTTCGGCAATATTTTTCGCCATATCTCCAACAGTTATAAGGCAGTCAATATCCTCTTCCTTAACCCATTTGCCCACATTTTTATGGGACTCTACGGCGAAATCGCCAAGCTCTAACATATTTCCTAAAATCGCAATCTTTCGTCCGCCCTCGCCGTTTGGCTCAATAACTCCAAGAACATTAAGACCTGATTTCATTGACGCAGGACTTGCGTTATAGCAGTCTTTGATTATTGTATATTTATCTGTTTTTATAATGTTCTGTCGCATTCCACCGGGAACAAAAGAGGAAATTCCTTCGACTATTTCTTCCCCGCTCATTCCATAATCAACCCCAACCAAAATAGCGGCCAAGGCATTATATATATGGTGAACGCCGGGAACTTCGATTTCCGCCTTAAAAGTTTCTCCTCCGAGAGAGAACTCAAAAACAGTTGAATCGGAGAAGCCTTTTATGTTTCTTGCAACAATGTCACATTCCTCGTTCTTTATTCCGTAATATAAAAGCTCATAAGGAAGGGTTCCGCGAAGGCCCCATAAAAGCGGGTCGTCGCCGTTTAAAATAACGGTTTCTCCTTCGTCCATTCCTTCTAAGATTTCAAGCTTTGCCTTTAAAATATTCTCCTGACTTTTAAGCTTTTCAATATGGGATATTCCTATATTCGTAATAACCGCAATATCAGGGCGGACAATATCCGTAAGTCTTGAAATTTCCCCGAAGTTGCTCATCCCCATTTCCAAAACTCCAACCTTATTTTCGGAGGTCATTTTGAAAACCGTAAGAGGAAGACCAATTTCGTTATTGAAATTGCCCATAGTTTTAAAGGCGTTGAATTTATTACTGAGTACGCTGTAAATCATATCCTTCGTGCTGGTCTTTCCAACACTGCCTGTTATTGCAACAATGGGAATATCAAACTGGCTTCTGTATAGCCTTGCAATATCGCGGAGAGCCTTATGGGTGTCGTCAACAACTATAACGGGATATGTCCCGTCGTCGTTGTCCCAATGCTCAACAACAGAGCAAACCGCTCCGCCCTCTGTTGCGCTCTGAACAAATTTATGGCCATCAAAATTCTCGCCCTTTAAGGCAACAAAAACAGAGCCTTCAATAATCTGTCGGCTGTCTGTTATAACATCTTTAACTATTTCGTCGCTGTCGGCATACCAAAGCATTCCGCCTGTCGCTCTTGCAATCTCGCCAAGTGTCAATCGCCATTCCATAGCCTAACTCCAATCCGCACCCCTTTTAGTGCTGTGTGTTTTCGATAAGCTTTGTAACAATCTCCCTCTCATCAAACACAATCGTTCTGTCTTTTAAAATCTGGTAGGTTTCGTGACCTTTCCCTGCAAGTAATATTATATCATCTTTTTCCGCGTGGTCAAGAGCAAACTCAATGGCTTCAAAACGATTTTCAACCACAGCATAGTCGCATTTTGTTTCGCTTATGCCAACTAAGATATCCTTTATAATATCAGACGGGTTTTCTGATCTTGGATTATCGCTTGTCACAACGCAGAAATCCGAAAGCTCCCCTGCTATTTTCCCCATAAGAGGACGCTTTTTTCTGTCTCTGTCTCCGCCACAGCCAAAGAGGGTTATAATTTTTCCTTTTGCAAAACCTCTTATTGCATTTATTATATTGAGTAGTCCGTCAGGGGTATGAGCATAGTCGATTATAACTGTGTAAGGAGTGTTGGTTTTAACAACCTCAATTCTTCCTTTAACCCCTTCTGCGTCTTTAAGGCCTTTTGCAATTTCCGAAAGAGGAATACCAAGACCTATTGAGCAGGAAATAGCAGTAAGGGCATTATAAACCGAAAACTCCCCGGGAATATTAAGGCCCATCTTCTGCCTTTCTCCATTATATACTAAATCAAATTCAATTCCGTTTCCTAAAAGCTTTATGTTTTCAGCAAAAACATCGGCTGGTTTTTCCTTGCCATAAGTTATAATCTGACAGCCTTGCGCCTTATCTATAAGATACTCCGCTACATCTGTGTCGTTGTTTATAACCGCAACCTTGCTGAGGGCGAAAAGCTTTGACTTCGCCTCTAAATAGTTCTCCATAGTTTCGTGGAAATCGAGATGATCCTGAGTTATGTTGGTAAACGCTCCAACCGTAAAATCACAGGTGGAAACTCTGTTTAAGGCAAGAGAATGAGAGGAAACCTCCATGACAACATACTCTGCCTCTTCTTCTATCATTTTAGAAAGAAGCTCCATAAGCTCAATAACATCAGGGGTTGTATGCTGAGACGGAAGAACCATATCTCCGATTAAATTCTGGTTTGTTCCGATAAGGCCAACCTTTTTTCCATAGCTTTCAAGGATTGACTTTATAAGATATGTTGTTGTGGTTTTACCGTTTGTTCCGGTTATCCCAACAATTTTGAGTTTTTTATAAGGGTGGTCATAAAAGTTTGCCGCAATCGTTGAGGTTTCCTTTCTTGAATCCTCAACAATAACTGTTGTTGCACCGATTCCCTCAATTTCGTGCTCGGCAAGTAAAGCCACCGCTCCCTTGTCAATTGCCTGGGCTGCATAATCATGGCCATCCACTTTAAAGCCCGGAATGCAGATGAATAAATATCCTGCCCTTACCTCTCTTGAATCAAAGGTTATGCCTGAAATATTTACCTCTTCATTCCCTATAACTTTTTTAACTTTTACATCCTTTAAAAGCTCGCAAAGTTTCATATTTAATCCCCCGTTAGTCCCTTACCTCCGCATAGGTGAAGTTAAGGGTTACAACCGTTCCCGCTTCAACAACTGTCCCTGCAAGAGGAAGCTGGCCGCTGCAATGGGCCGCTCCTGCGGTGTTGGAAACGCCTTTTATTTTTACATTGAGTCCTAAATCCGTCAGGACTTTATTCGCCTCAGCAGGAGACATTCCCAAAACTCTCGGAACTGTCACCATCTGCTTTTCGTTATTTTTCTCTGTATATAACACTATATTTGAGTTCTTGGATACTTTCGCATTTGCCTTTGGCATCTGCTCAATAACATTTGTTCCGTTGCCGTATACCTTAACCTTAAAGCCTGCTTTCTCCATTGTCTGCTTTGCCTTATCGGGAGCTCTTCCTACAACATCAGGAACCAAAATGTCGATAAACTGCATTTCTTCCTCTGTGTATTCAGGCTCAACATTGAGATATTGGAGAGTTTCGTCTAAGATATTTTTAACAACAGGTGCTGTTATAAGACCGCCGTAATAAACATTCCCAACAGGAGGCTGGTCAAGGATTACCAGGCAAACAACCTGCGGGTCGTCAGCAGGAGCAAAGCCTATAAATGACGCAACATACTTGCCGTTGCCTCGTGGCTGCTTTTCCGATGTTCCTGTTTTACCTGCGATTCTGTATCCTGCCAGATAAGCATTCTTACCGCCGCCCTCAGAAACAACGGATTCTAAGATAGTTCGCATCGTGTCGCTTGTTTCCTTGGAGACAATCTGGCGGACAGTTGTCGGCTGAATATCTTCCACAACATTCATATCTTTATCAATAATCTGCTTGATAAGATGGGGTTTCATAAGCTTTCCGCCGTTTGCAACAGCTGCCGCAAGAGAAACCATTTGAAGAGGGGTTACATTAAAGCTCTGGCCGAAAGATGAGGTTGCAAGGTCGATTTCCTTGAAGTTACTCTCTGCGTGGAAAATACCTGACTGCTCACCGGGAAGCTCAATCCCGGTTTTTTGCAAGAAGCCAAAGCCTTTGAGATACTTTATAAAATTTTTAGTTCCTACCCTTGCACCAATCTGTATAAAAGCAGGGTTGCAGGAGTTCTGGACTGCCATCTGGAAGGTCTGGCTTCCGTGGCCGTTTCGGTTAGCACAGTTTATTGTTCTGTCTGCAACCTTTATGCTTCCTCCGCAATAAAAATGGTCATTGAGGCCAACAACCTTTTCTTCAAGAGCCATTGATGCAACGGCAATCTTAAAGGTTGAACCCGGCTCATAGGTGTCAACAACCGCTTTGTTTCGTCTTAAAAACTGAGTTACCTCTGTAACTCTTGCGTTATATTCGTCGCCCTCTAATTCTTCCAGTTCTTCTTTTATTCCCTCATATTTCTTTTCAACCGCCTCTGTTATAGCAAAAGGCTCGTTTAAATCATAGTCAGGCTTTGTTACCATAGCAAGAATTTCGCCACTGTTAACATCCATAACAATAGCCGCCGCACCCTCTTGAAGCTTGTTTTCAATTCTAGCATTTTCAAGATGCTTTTCCGCAAAATGCTGGATGGTTTCGTCAATAGTTAAAACAACACTGTCTCCGTCAACTGCCTCAACATATCTTTCATAGTTATCGGGAATTTCCATTCCTGAAACCTGGTCAGCAGTTACAATTCGCCCAGGGATACCGCTTAAAACATCATTATAAACATTTTCAATCCCTTCAAGGCCCTGGTTATCCGAACCGACGAAGCCGATAACATGGGAGGCAAAATTCCCATAGGGATAATATCTTTTGGTGTCTTCCGTAAAACGAAATCCACTGAGCTTATATTTGTTTATATATGCACGGAATTCATCCGCCTCGGTTTTCCCGACTTTTTTCTTTATGTACTGGAAATTGGTATTGCTATTTATTCTCTCAAGCATTGTTTCTTCGTCTGTGCCGAAGACCGCTGATATTTTCTCAGCAATCTCCTCTACGGTCTGATTTTCATTCTTTCTCACATCGGCAGGGGAGATACTTAAAGTTTCAACAGTCATATTGCTTGCCAGAACTTTATAGTTTCGGTCATAGATATTTCCTCTTTCAGGAGTTATAAGGCTGTCAACCGTCTGCTGTTCTCTTGCCGCAATAGTAAGCTCTTCTCCTTTGACAATTTGCAGATATGCAATTCTCACTATCAATGCAAAAAAGCATAGTAACACTATGCTAAGGAATGCCATTATTCGTTTCTTTTGTTTTACAGAGCTACCCTGATTTCGCACTTTAAGCACCGCGGCTTCCTAAAAGGATAAGCCGTGTTCTCCTTTCTGTTTTACTTTCCGCTCTATACAATATATTTTATCGCCTGTTTTTTTATACTTAATCAAAAATATTCATGGAACCCACAAGCATACCTGATGCACCTGAGAGGGAAGGAGTTGCTTTTTCATTCTCATTCTCTGCAAGATGTATTCCTGTATCTTCAAAGCCCATATCAATATAGAAAACCTGATAACGCTCTGGTCTTGTCATATTATATTCTTCTGTTGCCGCTCTTTGAAGTTCTTCAAGGTCCAAATTCTTGTTTATCTCTGCCTGAATTGCCTGATTTTCAGCGATTACGGAATTATGCTCTTTACGAAGCTTGGTTATATTTCCGTTCATTTCGTCAATTGCCACATAGCCTCTTACCATCATAAAGGATAAAACGAGAACGGCCGCAACCATAGAAAGTCCTTTGACTTTATGGACCATCATCATCTTTTTATTAACTTTTCTTTTAAGGTTAGGTTTCTTCGCGGTAGCTTTACGCTTTATTTCTCGCTCTGGGTTGTCAAGTTTATACGCACTGCTTGTGTTATAGCTTTGATAACTCATTCTTTCCTCTCCTTTAAAGTTTTTTATAGTTTAATAATTCCTCTCAGCTTTGCGCTGTGGGCTCTATTATTATTCTTAAGCTCTTCTTCCCCTGAAACAATAGGCTTTTTATTATAAAGCTTAACTATCGGTTTCTTGTTGCAAACGCAAACAGGGAAATTTTTCGGGCAAATACACCCTGAGGCTAAATCATTAAAAACGGTTTTGACTATTCTGTCTTCAAGAGAATGGAAGGTTATAACGGATAAAACTCCACTCGGTTTCAAAACAGAAACAAAATCCCTTATTGCCCCTTCTAAAATTTCAAGCTCGTGGTTAACTTCAATTCTTATGGCCTGAAAAGTCCTCTTGGCAGGATGCTTGTCCTTTTGCCTTGCCTCTTTTGGCATTGCCTTTTTGATTATATCCGAAAGCTCGAAGGTCGTTTCAATAGGTTTCTTCTCTCTTTCGGAAACTATGGTTCTTGCTATGGCAGGGGCAAATCGCTCCTCCCCATAGGCATATATAATTCTCTTTAAGTCGCTTTCTGAATAAGTGTTTATAAGTTCGTATGCCGAAAAGGACTGTTCCTTATTCATTCGCATATCAAGACGGGCATCTTTGTTATAGCTGAAACCTCGGCTTCCCTCATCCAGCTGATGAGAAGATACCCCAAGGTCAAGGATTGCTCCGTCAATTTCTTCTATGTTGAGTTCTTTTAAAATCTCTTTTATGTTTGAAAAGTTATTGTGAACCGCAGTGAACTTATCTTTATAGCTTTCAAGTCTTTCGCTTGCCGCCGAAATGGCGTCGGTGTCCTGGTCAATGCCGATAAGCCGTCCTCCGCTCATCTTCTTTAAAATGAGCTCGGAATGTCCTCCGCCGCCTAAGGTTCCGTCAACATAAATTCCGTCTTTCACCCCAAGCATCAAAACGCTCTCATCAAGCAAAACTGAAATATGATTAAACTCCATATTAAAGCCCCAGACTTTCCATAAGTTCTTCTATTCCCTCCGGAGTAAATTCCGGACCTTCGGTCTGCTTGTCCCATGTTGCCTTGTCCCAGATTTCAGCGTGGTCGCACATACCGATAAATGCAACCTCTCTTGAAATCTGTGCAAAACCTCTATATTCAGCAGGGAGAAGAATTCTTCCCTGAGCATCAATCTCGCAATCAATGGAATTACTTAAAATGGCCTTTCTGAGTTTGTTGGCATCTCCGCCCTTTAAAGCAAGGAGCTTCTCCATAAACTTCATCCATTCTTCCATAGAATAGATTTGGAGGCACTGGCCTCTTCCGCAGGAGAGAACAAACTGCCCACCAAGACTGTCACGGAACTTCGCAGGCATACTTACTCTGCCCTTGGCATCTACATTATGAAAATATTTTCCGATAAGCATCCTTTAAAGCTCCTTTCCTTAATACTTGGCATTTGAGCCACCTTGATAGATAGCGGTCAGGGTTTTATACCATTTTAGTGTATTTCATACCATTCCATACCACTTTATTAAATTTTACTATACTTTTATGGAAATTGCAAGGTTTTTTTATAAATTTTTTGCAGAAATTTTAATTTTGTGTTACAAATGGATTAAATTGTGGTTTCAATCTTTTTAAAACACAATATATAGATTTCTGTTTTTCCCTTTCCATAAATTACATATTAAAAAAAGCGAAAAATCCTAAGATTTTTCTCTTTTTTCATTAAATTTTTTAGGTTCTTTTGTGGTTGTGGCAAAGGTTACAGCATAAATTTCCTTACCTCCGCCCTTTTTGAGGACATAAGCACCCTCCTCAATGGTTGCGCCCGTTGTCATAACATCGTCAACCAAGAGTATCCTCTTTCCTTTTAGGTCTGTGCCATCATAAACACCAAAAGCTCCAATCATATTCTTTATTCTGTGTTCATAATCAAGGCTGCTTTGCTTTTTAGTGTCCTTAATCTTTTTAATTACCCTTTTCTCGTAAGGAATATCCAGCTCTTTGGCAAGGCTTTTGCAAAGAACTGACACCGGGTCAAAACCACGCTTAATTACTCTTTTATCGCTTGGCGGAATACCTGTGATAAAGTCAAAGTGAATTCCCTCAAATACCTCTTTAACCCTTTCCGCCATAAGCCTTCCCATAACTTCGCCCACAATCTCGCCGTTTCCATTTTTATATCTTTTAATTCCATCTGCGGTTTCATCATTATACTTAACCACAGCTGTTGCCCTTTTATAAGGTCGGTAGGTCTTAATTAGGCAAGGATAGCAAACCTCCTTTTCTCCAAGACTTATCTGTGGCTTGCCACAAATACTGCAACATTTCAGGTCCTGGCAAAAAGCTACCGCTCGTCTGCATTTTTCGCAAATGAAGTCTTCTTTTCCCTTTGTTATGCTCCCACAAAACATACATTTATCCGGATAGAAAATTCTTAAAAGTAAATCTATAACTTTCATATTTCCTCATAAGAAGACCGCAAAGAAAAATCTTTGCGGTCTGATAGTTTTATTTTGCGTAATCAACGGCTCTTGTCTCTCTGATAACATTAACCTTGATTTGTCCGGGATATTCCATCTCGTCCTCAATCTTCTTAACGATATCCTTTGCAAGTAAAACAGTTTCCTCGTCCTTAACCTTATCAGGTTTAACGATAATTCTGATTTCGCGTCCTGCCTGGATTGCGAAAGAGCGCTCAACTCCGCCAAAGGAGTTTGCAATTCCCTCAAGGTTTTCAAGACGCTTGATATAAGATTCTAAGTTCTCTCTTCTTGCCGCAGGTCTTGCCGCAGAAATAGCATCTGCCGCCTGAACTAAACAAGCTTCGATAGAATTTGGTTCAACATCGCCGTGGTGGGCCATAATAGCGTGGATAACTCTTTCGTTTTCCTTATACTTTCTTGCCACATCAGCACCGATTGTAACATGGGAGCCTTCAACATCGTGGTCAATTGCCTTACCGATATCGTGGAGAAGACCTGCTCTCTTTGCAAGAGCAACATCAGCGCCAAGCTCTGCTGCCATAAGGCCTGCCAAATGAGAAACCTCAATTGCGTGTTTTAAAACATTTTGGCCATAGCTTGTTCTGTATTTAAGCTTACCGATAAGACGGATAAGCTCAGGATGAAGCCCGTGAACACCTGTATCAAAGGTAGCCTGTTCACCCTCTTCTTTAATAATCTGTTCAACCTCTTTCTGAGCCTTTTCAACAGTTTCTTCAATCCTGCCCGGATGAATTCTTCCGTCAGTTATAAGCTTTTCAAGAGACCTTCTCGCAACTTCGCGTCTTACAGGGTCAAAACCTGAAAGAATAACCGCCTCAGGAGTATCGTCGATAATTAAATCAACGCCTGTAAGGTTTTCGATTGTTCTTATGTTTCGTCCCTCACGGCCGATAATTCTTCCCTTCATTTCATCGTTAGGAAGATTTACAACCGATACAGTTGTTTCTGCAACATGGTCAGCGGCACAACGCTGGATTGCGCCTGTGATAATATTTCTCGCCTTAGCGTCAGCCTCTTCCTTCGCCTGGTCTTCAATGCTCTTAATAAGCATTGCAACTTCATGACGGGAATCGGTTTCAACCTGCTCCATAATAATTCTTCTTGCCTCTTCGGCAGAAAGGTCAGCAACTTTTTCAAGCTGAGCCATCTGAAGCTTTTTAACCTGTTCAAGCTCTAATTGAGTTTCCTCAAGCTTTGCAAGTTTTTGCTGCATTAATTCTTCTTTTTCTTCAATGTTTTGTGCTTTCTTGTCAATTGTGTCTTCCTTTTGCTGAATTCTTCTTTCCTGTCTCTGAATTTCGTTGCGTCTTTCCTTGATTTCTCTGTCAAGTTCAGCGCGTCCTCTATGTATTTCCTCTTTTGCTTCTAATAATTTTTCTTTTTTAGCATTTTCTGCATTTCTTATTGCCTCAGATTTTGCGCCTTCAATAACACGCTTTGCTTCTTCTTCGGCACTTCCTATCTTTAACTCGGCAACTTTTTTACGATATGAATATCCGTATTTAAAAGCCGAAATTCCAACTACACCGGCAAGAACAACGCCTGCCACTATTGATATAATCAGTTCTATGGCTATCCCCTCCTATTTAATTTTTATTCTGCCTCCACGGCAGTATATCTTATAACGCTAATACTAAAAGAAAATACATATATTTTAAAGGTTTACACAAATTCTAAAACATATACACTTTAATTTTAATAAAAACTTAAACATATGTCAAGCATTTTTTACAATTTAAATTACTGTATAACCTCGTAAAGACTTGCCGCATCACTTTTAAGAGTTGATTCTTTTATGTCAGTAACCCTTATGCGAAAAGCCTTTGTTCCGAAGGCAACTTCAATCTCGTCGCCGATTTTAACATCATAAGAAGCCTTAACGACTTTGCCGTTAACGCTGACTCTTCCGCCGTCGCAAGCTTCATTTGCAACGGTTCTTCTTTTTATAATTCTTGTAACTTTAAGATATTTATCAAGTCTCATTATTTTGACTCGCTTTCGTATTTTTCATATTCTGAAATAAAATTTGAGATTTCGCGGTTTAAGGCGACCTCGGCATCAACCCCTGCATTTTTAGAGGCGGTTACAATGCTGAAAAGGACCTGCCCCAGATATTTTTCCGCAGCAGCCTTATCTGTATTTTCATCAATCATTTTAAGCTTATTATAGACAGCATCGGCAATATTCAAATCCCCCAAAAAATATCCGTTTTTCGCCGCTTTGCCCTGAACTTTTTCTGCTCTTGTAAGAGAGGGAAGGTATCTTGAAATCCCCCTGAGCTCTTCTGTAACTGTTTTCTGGTCGCGGTCATTTCTCTTAATGGCGTCCCACATATCCAAAACGCCGTCGGCGGTTTTAATATCCTCTCCGCCGAAAATATGAGGGTGACGATGAATGAGCTTTTTGCAGATAGCGTCTGTTACATCGCTCATATCATATTCGCCGTTTTCTTTACCAATCTGGGCATGGAAAACAACTTGAAGCAGAAGGTCTCCGCTTTCGTCAGCCATTTTCGCTCCGTCCCCCGTATCGATTGCTTCGATAAGTTCATAGCCTTCTTCCATTATGCTTCTTTTTATGCTCTCGTGAGTCTGCTCTTTGTCCCAAGGACAACCATCTTCTGAGCGAAGCTTTTCCATAATGGAAAGCAGGTCTTCAAAAGTATATTTCTTACTCATATTTTCTCCTTTTGCCTATTTTATAAGTCTGAATTTTCCAAGTATTTCGGCAAGTTTCTCCCCTTTTGGAAGTATTAAAATATCTTCACGCTTTATGGCTCTTACCAGAAAAGCGGAAATTACATAAACAAGTCCCCCGATACCAATGGTTACTATTGTTGCTCCCCTTGAAATGCCGATTGCATTTTCCAGAAGGATTAAGACAATACCCATAACCAAGGCCGCAAAGAGTGGCTTTATAGCCGTATCCATCCAGTCAAAACGGATTTTAACCACTCTGACTATACAGATTATATTTATGAGGGCGATTATTCCATAGCACACTATTGTTGCAATAGGCGCCCCGTCAATTCCCCATACAGGAATGAAGAAATAGTTCATTAAAACTTTGGCAACTCCCCCTGCAAGCATACTGAAAACGGGATAGTAAACCTTTCCATAGGCCTGCAAAACCGCATTACTTACCTGAACAATTGAGACGAAAATTATAGCTATTGAGAGCTTTTCAAGAAGCATAAATGCATCTGCATCGCTGTATAAAAGGCCCAAAATTCCTTTTGACAAAGCAGAAAGGCCAACCGCACAAGGCAGGGCAAAAAGCACTGTTATTTTTATGAGACTTTGTGTTATGGTTTTTGCCTCCCCATCGCTTTTTCCTGCAATTGCCGAAGAAATGGCAGGAACAGCGCTCATACTAAGGGCCACGATAATGGTAAGAGGCAGATTGAACATAGTCTGCGCCTGACCCGTATACATTCCGTAAAGGGTGTTTGCCTTCTTTTCAAGAATTTCTGCACCGCTCCAGGATAGCTCAACCGCCTGATTATAAAACTCTGTTCCCTTTGCAAAAAGGAAATCATATTTCTGGAATACATCGGGATTTACCACAAGTCTGTTCATAACAGTTGCCAAGTCCACAAGGCTTGTTAAACTTGAAACCGCCGCTCCGATTGTGATTGGAATTGCGATTAAAACAAGCTCTTTTAAGATGCTTCGTCTTGTCCTTCCCTCAACATCAAGGACTTTAAGGGTTTTCTCTTTTTTAAGATATGCCCCGTAAACAATAACCATTAAAACAAGGGACATTGCTGCGCCTATGCTTACGCCGAAAATTGCGCCCGATGCAGAAAGAATCGTTCTGTCTAAAACTGACCGAACGGTTTTTGCACCAAAGTCAACCATCACTCTAAGATCTTTATCCACCGCCATATTCATAAAGAACATAGCAAGAACAATGCCCACCACAAGCTTTGAAAGAGCCTCAATAACTTCTGATGCCGCAGTCGGATACATATTCTGTCTTCCCTGGAAATAGCCTCGGAAAGCAGATACTATTGATGTGAAGAAGATGGTTGGAGCAATAACCTTGATGCAAAACGCAGCATCACGATTTCCTAAGAAAACCGCAAGGTCGTCTGCGAATACAAAAAGGAGTGTAGCCCCTAAAATCCCTATTGTTCCAAGGAGAATTGACGCGGTTTCAAAAACCTTTCTTGCGCCTTTCTCGTCCCCTCTTGCAGTACTTTCAGCAACCATTTTGGAAACAGCGGTCGGAAAGCCTGCCGTTGCGATAATGAACATAAAAGTATAGATTTGGTAAGCAACATTAAAAAGACCGCTTCCGTCTTTACCGATAAGCTCATAAAGGGGTATTTTAAAAATTGCCCCGATTATTTTGACTATGAAATTGGCGAGAGCCAATATTAGTGCACCTTTTATAAAGGTCTGACCGTTATTTTTCAAAAGTCTCAGCTCCTTATGTTTTTCTCCTTACTTAATCTATACGGAATTTCTTCCTCAAAAACAACCGATTTTATTAATCTTTTTCAATGGATACAACTGTTCCTGTTGTGCTTACATATTTTGTTTCAAAGGTAAGGTCTCCGCCTGTGCCTATAAATCTGTTGCTCAAAGTATAATATCCTGCGTCGCTTACGCTTCCGTCGGTTTCAACTTTTATATGAGCTGTGAATTTCTCAGGAACGGTGGTAGGTGCCGCTTTGCCGTTACTCTTTATTCCTGTATCAGGTGTTGGCTCAACGGAAATAACCTCAACGATTTCCCCTAAATATTCCTTTGTTTCCTCGTCATACATTCCGCCAAGGTTAAGTAGACCGTCAATGGTATACTGCCGAACCTCTTCAACCTTAACTATATAGGAAAACTTTTGAGTTGTTGTTTCAACAATCTGGGGGGTTGAAGAAAATCTTGCGTAAATTCCAACAGCGGTTGCAAGGATAACGATAACAACTAAAATATCAATAATGCTTACTTTTCCAAAAAGCTTGCCTTCTTTATTTATCATTGTCCTCACCTCCGACTTTCTCTATAACAACAACATTTCCATATCCCGAAAAGCCCTTGCCCACAAAATTAAGTTCCTTGCCGATTTTGATTTTTGCAGTTCCGATAAGGAAATCTCTGTCGCTCTCGCTAAGCTCTGCCTTAATTGTAAATGTCATATCATATCTGCCGATTTTGGGAACAGCTTCCTTTACCCCTGTTATCGGGTTTGTATATTCCTCAGTTTCGGGAAGAACATTAACCTGTTCTAATGTTCCCTCAACCTTTTCGCGAATTCCCATTTTAACCTTTGCGCCAACCTTGGCATTTTCAAGATACATATCTCTCATATTCTCGTCAATGTCATCTTCCTCAATTGTAACTAAAACGGTTGTTTTCTCCGTCGTTGCAACTGTCCCTGACTTGCTTCCGAGAATATAAAAGCCTAAAAATCCCACAGCAATAATCAAAACAATTATAAGAAAATCAACAATATTAAACCTTGGTTTTTCCATAATTTTCTTCCTTCCTATCTTTTCATCTGCTTTTCGTAAATTTCTTCAAGCTGTCTTGTCATCTTCTCCGCCGTAAACTTCTCTTTATAATGAACATAGGCAGTTTCGGACATCTTTTCTAAAAGCGCTTTGTCTTCCATAAGAGTTTTCATCGCCTTATAAAGTGCTCTTGAATTCTGTTTCTCGCAAAGGAGACCATTTTCTCCATGAGTTACCATATATGGATTGCCCCCGTAAATACTTGCGATAGCAGGTTTTTTAAGGCTCATTCCCTCAGAGAGAGCAAGGGACGAGGTTTCCGTTCCGTAGGAACAGTTAACATTAACATCCATAATGTTATAAATGCTTGCAACATCCGTTATAAAGCCTGTGAAGATAACATTTTCTTCTATTTTAAGCTTCTTTGCCAGCCTATGAAGATTTTCTTCCTCTGTGCCTGTTCCAACGATTAAGAACTTAGCTTTTGAATTTTCCTTGATTATCTTCGCCGCAGCTTCGATATAATATTTATGGCCTTTAACCGCTTCAAGCCTTGCGATAATCCCGAAAACGAAATCGCTTTTTTTAAGGCCGTATTTTCTGCGGAGAGCTGTCTTTTCTTTTTCGCTTATCTCTGAAAGTGGCTCAACGCCGTTTATAATAACCGTTATTTTCTTTTCTGAAACCCCTGTGTCCGTAAGGTTTTCCTTTGCCGCCTCGGCAACTGCCACAATGTGAGTTGATAAGGTGTTGTTGACAAAACCGTTTATCTGCTTAAAGGGGAAAACCGTCATATATTTTGGCGGGTCATAGGCGCAATGCCTTGTATAAATTCTTCCTTTTACGCCTCGCATAAAAGCGGCGATTTTACCGCTCATGGAAGAATGGGTGTGGACTATATCAGGTTTTTCCTTTTTGAAAATCTTATAAAGCTCGAAAATTCCTTTTATGTCCATCGACTTATCAGCAAGGTTTTCAGTTTCAATAACCTCATACCCTACATCTTCAATTCTGGGCTTTAAAAGGCTTCCTTTCGGAAGAATAACTTTTATCAAAAATTTCTCTCTGTCGAAATTTTTGAGGTAGTTAACCAGGAGAGTCCCTGCGCCACCAATATTGGTGTCAGTTAAAATATGCAAAACTTTTATCATTTTGTCTCCTCCTTGGCAATGTTTACCCCTGCAATTCCAAGAGCCAATATGAACCAGAAAACCATAACAACGCGATAGTTATAGAAGCAGTTGTCAAACAGCCCCTGCACCATAAATGCGCAAACCGCCGCACCCATAGAAACCAGAAGTGTTTTAAGTCGTCTGTCTTGCGTAAGGTTATGCCCGAGGCACAACTGTTTAAACCAGAAGAACAAAATCAAAACGAAGTTTATAATTCCCCCAAGGCCTGTTTCAATCCAGACCTGCAAGAAAAGGTTATGAGAATGAGGGGCAACAACTGCGCTGTACGCATAGAACGGATAAACCGCGTTGAAAGCCTCCTCGCCCATTCCTATTCCGCTTAGCCAGAAATCTTTCATCATAAGAATTGAGCCCATCCAGATAAAAACTCTGTATGAAGTTGAGCTGTCCGACATATCGCCGATGCTTGTCAGTCTTTGAAGGATAGTTTCGGGAATTACAAAAGGTATAATCGGAAGCACTAAAAGAGCAAGTCCCCAAAGCTTTCCGCAAACGAAGGTAACATAAATTGCCGCCGCAACGACCAAGGCAATCCAGCATCCTCTTGAAAAAGTAAGAATCAAAACAATTCCCATAACTGCCGCCAAAGCGCCCCAGAAAATCTTAGACCCCCAGTTTTTCTCTGTCCACATAATGCCTATGCAAACAGGGAGAACAAGGAGAATATATTCCCCTAAAACATTAGGATTTTCAAGGGTGGAATAAATTCGCATTGAAATTCCCTCAAACATTTCTGAGTCAAGCCAAGCTTCCGCTCCGCCGGGACGGAAAATATACTGATAAATCCCATAAAGGCAAACGAAAAAGCCTGAAATTGCAAAGGTTTTCAAAAGGTCAAGGAACTGCTTTTTGTTTCTTATGGTGTTTATAACCACATAGAAAAACACCATCATAACTGCATATATAAACCAAATCTGGATACTCTTTCCTCTTGCAAAGGACATAAGAGCCGCCACGAAATAGATGAAAATCATCAGCATTATAAACATTCCAACAATGCCGAACTTCCACTCAAAGTTCTTGCTTGTTATGGCTTTTGCAACAAGCGAACAAGCGCAGAGAACGCAAAGCCCTGCAAGAACCATTGTAGGAATAAAAGGAGCCAGAAATGCCGCTGTAAAAACTCCGAATTCCACCTTATAGAAGACCATTGAAACGAATAGAATTCCCATAATGAAAAGGAGTCCCATAAGTGGATGAACGAGTACAGAAAGGAGCGCCATTAAAGCACCGAAAATAGTGCAGCAATAATATCTTGCCCTTGATTTACTGCACTTTGTCATATAATAAAACTTATAATTAAGCTCTGTTCCCAAGAAATATTCTGCAATGCGGGAGGTTAAGGTTGGCTTAATATAATCGGTAATATTGATATTAAGCACAGCGATACTTCCGCAGAAAATCGCCCCGAGGGTTGTCCAGGGGTTAAAGCCACCGCCCATAGCATAATTTAAAATGGTGTAAAGGCCAAGCCATACGCCAAAAAGAATTCCCATAAATCTTAAATTAAGGGCAAGAAAATTATGAAGAAGATATTTGCAGGCGGTTATTAAAAATGAACGCTCTTTGCATTTTGTAAAAAACTCGTTCTTCTCCCCAAGCTTTTCTAAAATCTTAATGTCAAGGCCCAAAAGTTTATTCGAAACGCTTCCCTTTTCTATGTCGCCGTCAACCCGACGGAACCAGCTTGCGATCTTGCTTTTTGCCCACTTTGAAGAAATCCAGCTATAAACTGAGCATAAAGCCTTATAAATAAAACTGTTCTTTATTAAATTGTTCCAGATTAAAAGCCAAAGATACTGAAAATACCCTGTTTTCATTTGTTCCTCCTAAGCTCTTTAAACATTTCAAGCTTTAATAAAAATCCTAATCCTAAATATACGATTAATGCGGGGAGAGACGCGATGCAAAGCTTCATAAGGGTCATAACCATTCCCTCGCCAAACATATCTTTTATAAATCCATATATTGCTCCTGCGATAAAGACAGCTACCGCTGAGGAGATTATTATCTTAACCAAATCAAATATAAACTCTTTTGTTATAACCTTATTCCCTTTTCTGTTTATCATAATCATAAGGGAAAGGGCGATAAACACCGAGCTTATTGTTGTTGCAAGGGCAAGGCCCCCGATTTCCATTTTGAAAACGAAAACATTAAGGAGCATAACGCCGATATTGACCATAACTCCCAAGATTGAAACAACCATCGGGGTTACTCCGTCTTTTATGGCATAAAAGCTCTTATTTAATATTTCGCAAATGGCATAGGCAACCATACCGAATGAGTAATAGTATAGGGCTGTTGCCGTAACGCGCGTATTCTCCGCAGTGAACTTTCCGTGCTCAAAAACCACCTTGATAACAGGCTCAGCCAGAGCGATAAAGAGCGCCGAAATAAATCCTATTACGAAAACCGTCCAAGAAAGTGAACTTCTTGTTGTTTTCGCAAAGCCGTCTGTATCCCCGCCTGCGCTCTGTCGGGAGAGCTTGGGGAAAATGAAGTTGGTTACTGCATACGCAAAAACCCCGACCATTATTATATAAATCTTGTTTGCCCAGTTTAAGCCCGACACGATGCCGTCTCCTAAATTTGAGCCGACCATTGTGTTAATAAGGGTGCAGATAGGCTGAACCCAGGAGCTTATTAATATAGGAAGGGCAAGTTTTAATGCCTCGCCTATTCCTTTATCCCTTAGATTAAAGGATGGGCGGAATTTAAAACCTTTTTTATAAAGGGATGGGATTTGAACAATAAGTTGGAGCGCCCATGCAACAACCATAGACACTGCAACGCCCATAAGTCCTAAGGAGTCCCCGAAAATCACAAGGTATAAAATCATAACCGAGTTGGAAACAAGGCTTATAAGGGAAGGCACATTAAATTCGCCGTATGACTGCAAGAGTCCTACCGCAATATAGGCAACCGCCGTAAAGATAATCGACGGGAACAAGACTTTTAAAAGCCTTGCGGTTTCCATAATCTTTATTTCGTCATAGCCGTTTGCAATAAAGCCAACAATCTCCTTTGAAAAGATTATACCCAAAAGCGACAGACCTATCGCCACAATTGTTACAAGGCTTATAAAATTGCAGGCAAATTTCTCCGCCCTTTCCCGACCGTCCTTTAACATAAAGTTATTGAAAACGGGCACAAAGGTAGAGAGGATTGCCACCCCTAAGGTCATATCAAAAAACAAAAGGGGAATAGAAGACGCTGTATTTATAATATCCGAAAGATACCCCTGGCCGTAAACCGAGCCGATTAAGGTTTCTCTAAATAGTCCTAAAAACTTCGCACAAAAAATTATAAAGGACATAAAACTCATGGTGCGGATAGCTTTTGAAGATTTTTCTTCCATATATATCCCCTCCTTTTTATGTCATTTTAAACCAACTTATATTATACATCATTTTTTGCCAAAAGTAAAGGAAAAAGTAAAAAAGCAAGGCTATGCCTTGCTTTTGCTTTTCGCTTTTAAACGAAGTTCTGTATTTAAAATTCGCTTTCTCAGTCTTAAACTTTTTGGCGTAACCTCTAATAGCTCATCGTCTGCCAAAAATTCAAGGCAAGCCTCCAAGCTTAAAACCACAGGGGGAACAAGACGAAGAGCCTCGTCGCTTCCTGATGCACGGGTGTTTGTAAGCTGTTTTTTCTTGCAAACATTAACCGCCAAATCCTCCATTTTCGGATTCATTCCAACAATCATTCCCTCATAAACAGGGGTGTTAGGTCCGATAAAGAGAGCCCCTCTGTCCTGCACTTTAAAGAGGCCGTAGCCAACCGCTTCCCCCGTATCAAAGGACACAAGGGAGCCTGTATAACGCTTGGTTATTTCCCCTTTAAACGGCTCATAGCCTAAGAAGATTGAGTTTAAAATCCCCTCGCCTCGGGTATCGGTCATAAATTCGTTTCTATATCCCAAAAGACCTCGGGCAGGAATTTTATATTCAAGTCGCATACGGCTTCCAACAGGAGTCATATTAAGAAGCTCCCCTTTTCTTGAACCGATTTTCTCCATAACCGCTCCCATTGAGTCCTCAGGGGCATCGATTACAAGCTTTTCCATAGGCTCATTCAAAACGCCGTCAATTTCCTTATATAAAACCTTAGGAGTGCTTACGGAAAATTCAAAGCCTTCCCTTCGCATTGTTTCAATAAGGATTGAAATGTGCATTTCCCCTCGTCCTGCAACCTTAAAGCTGTCTGTATGGTCGCCGTCGGTAACTCTTAAAGAAACATCCTTTAAAAGCTCACGGTAAAGTCTGTCACGAAGCTGACGGGAGGTAACAAACTTACCCTCTTTCCCTGCAAATGGGCTGTCATTTACGGAAAAAGTCATCTCGATTGTAGGCTCGCTTATTTTAACAAAAGGAAGAGGCGTAACATCATTTAGAGATGTTATTGTGTCCCCGATATTTATTTCAGTTATTCCCGAAATGCAGACAATATCCCCAACTGTTGCCTCGTTCACCACCGTCTTTGAGAGGCCGTCAATCTGATAGAGGTTAACCGCCTTTGCCTTATAAGGCTGATGCTTTTCGTGGTAGTCGCAAACCATAATCTCCTGATTTTGCTTAATTGTTCCGCGTTCAATTCGTCCAACGGCAATTCTTCCAACATACTCGTTGTATTCAATTGAGGAAACAAGCATTTGAAGTTCGCCATCCGCATCCCCCTCTGGTGGGTTTATATAGCTTTTGATAGTTTCAAAGAGTGGCTCTAAATCCTTTCCCTCTTCGTATGGGTCAAAGGACGCCGTTCCCGCTCTTCCTGAGCAATAGATTATAGGACTGTCAAGCTGTTCTTCATTGGCTTCAAGGTCAAAAAGAAGCTCTAAAACCTCGTCTCCGACCTCATCAAGCCTTGCGTCGGGGCGGTCAATTTTATTTACAACGATAATTATTCTGTGGTTGAGTTCGAGGGCCTTTTGAAGAACAAATCTTGTCTGTGGCATAGGTCCCTCCGCCGCATCAACAAGGAGAATAACCCCGTTAACCATTTTGAGAATTCGCTCAACCTCGCCGCCGAAATCGGCGTGGCCCGGCGTATCAACAATATTAATTTTAATGTCTTTATAATATGCAGAGGTGTTTTTGGCAAGGATTGTTATTCCTCTTTCCCTCTCCAAGTCGTTATTGTCCATAACCCTCTCAGGTGCGACCTGATTTTCTCTGTAAATCCCACCCTGTTTGAGCATCTCGTCAACCAAGGTAGTTTTGCCGTGGTCAACATGGGCAATAATTGCGATATTTCTTAAATCTTCTCTTCTCATTTTTTAACCTCACTTTTTGTCCAAAAGCAATTATACCCCAGTTTAGATACTTTGTCCATAGTTTCTTCTATATTTTGTATAATTTAACGAGAAATTTTTTGTTTTATTTTGTCGGGAAATGTGATACAATGATAACAGTAAATATTTTGGAGGTATTTTTATGTGGAATGATTTTAAAAAATTTGCCTTTAAGGGAAATATTATTGACATGGCAGTCGGCGTTATAGTCGGCGGTGCATTCGGAAAAATCGTTACCGCCTTGGTTAATAACATTATAACCCCGCTCATATCCCTGCTTATCGGCAAAGTGAATTTTTCAGACCTAAAATGGGTTATAACCCCGGCAACAACCGTTGACGGCGTTGAAGTTGCAGAGAATGCGCTTTTATACGGAGCATTCATTCAGAGCGTTATCGACTTCTTTATTATTGCATTTTGTATTTTCATTTTCCTGAGAATTATAACAAAGGCAAAATCAAAGTTTGAGAAGAAAGTCGAGGAGGAAACTCCTGCTCCTGCCGGTCCTACAACAGAGGAACTCTTAACTGAAATCCGCGACCTTTTGAAGAATAAAGAATAATTGAAAACAGAAAAAGATGCCCGAAGGCATCTTTTTTGTATACTTTAAAGAAAAAAAGAAGCGACAATATTGTCGCTTCTTTTATATTATGTTTTATTATTTGTTGTAAGCTAAAACGAATCTCTGCATCATAGCAGCAACTTCAGCTCTTGTAGCAAATCCCTTAGGATCAAGAATGTTTCCACTCTTACCGTTCATAATGCCATTAGCTGTTGCCCATTTGATAGCTTCTTCTGCATAAGCAGAAATTGCGTCAGCATCTGCGAAAGCAAGTTCGATTTCACCGAATGCAACATCATAGCCCTTGTGTGCAGCAAATCTGTATAAGAAAGCAGCGAGCTGTTCACGAGTTACATTATCGCCATGACCAAATGTGCCGTCCGGGTAACCTGTTGTTACGCCTGTTGCACTAAGCCAAGCAATACCTTCTGTATACCACTGATTGTGTTCTACATCTTTAAAATCGCCAGCGTAGTCATGAACAGGGTTTTCTTCGTAGTTATGAAGAACAACTGCGATCATACCTCTTGTTGTGCTTGCATTTGGAGAGAATGTTGTTGCGCTTGTTCCCTTGAAGAGGTTCTTTTCAACAACAAAGCTGATAGCTTCTTCAGCCCAGTGACCTTTAACATCTGTGAAACCTTCTGATGGGGTTGGATCTACTGGTGTTGGGTCAACCGGTGTTGGGTCAGCTGGCTTATCTTCTTTATCTTCATATGGATAGTCAACTCCACCGCCGCCACCGCCTGATGTCTTCTTGTTAACATTAATTGTTGCAGCAATGCTGTCTTCTTCGCTAATAGCACCAAGAACACAGTTTACTGTGAGCAAGCCTTCAACATCAAGAGCACCTTCAGCTACGCCTGTAACTTCATATGTTCCGAAAGCTGTAGGCTGAACATCTTCGCAGATGATTGCGATGTCATCTTCGCCTGCAGCAGCCATAAGGTCTGCAACAGTTTTTTCTGCAATAACAGAAATTGTTATTTTGAGCTCGTTTTCTTCAATTACAGGTTCACCTGCTGTGAAGATGTTGTTTTCAATAACAGTTACATTATCAACAGATGCTGTTATATTTGCAGGGATTGTAAGAATTAACTCGATATCGCCTGTAACCACTTTGTCATTAATACTTTCATCGCCATCAAGCATAGTTACTACATTAGCTAAAAGGGCTTCTGTATCAACATAAGCCTTAAAGTCGAATGCAGGAACTCTACCTACTGAAGATTCAGTAATTGTGATTGAATCTGCATATTCTGCATCTTCTCCGCCTGCTACCTTAGCAACAACATTTGCAGGAACTGTTAAAGTTCTTTCAACTGCTGCCCCAACCATAACTGTGCAAAGGGACATTACCATTGTGAGCGCTAAAACTAACGCTAAAATTTTCTTAGTCATTTTTATACCACTCCTTAAAAATTGGATTAATAATTTACAAATGAACCTGAACTATAATGAGACGGTATTTTTTCTATTTTGTCAAGAGGTTTATTGTCCTCTTCTTCTTTTTGTTGCGTTATAGCCTTGAAGAATATGAATATTTTCAAGAGCCTTGCCTGTGCCGAGAGCAACGCAGGATTCTGCATCCTCTGCAACATAAGTTTTAATGCCTGTCTGTTCTTCGATAATTTTATCCATTCCGTAAACCAGAGCACCGCCACCTGTAAGCACAATACCTCTTGAACTTATGTCTCCGATAAGTTCCGGAGGAGTCTTTTCAAGAACTGCCTTAACTGCCAGAACAATACTTTCAGCAGGTTCTGCGAGAGCTTCAAGCATTTCATCAGAAGAGATTGATAATGTCTTTGGAAGACCTGTAACTAAGCTTCT
Organism: Clostridia bacterium; assembly: GCA_045578465.1. GTDB lineage: Bacteria > Bacillota > Clostridia > Monoglobales > Monoglobaceae > SIG454. The sequence goes on from JAZNKJ010000028.1 coordinate 44,074, forward strand.
TCCTCTTACCTCCATAACAGGATGGTCTTCTCTTCTGTATACACAGCCGATGTTAACTTTCATTTCTTCCGCTGTTCTCTCACCAATTAAAACATTATATTTCTTTCTTATATATCTTACGATTGCTTCGTCAAATTTATCTCCGGCAACCTTTATGGACTGGCTTGTAACAATACCGCCCAGGGAAATAACCGCAACATCTGTCGTTCCGCCGCCCATATCAACAACCATTGAACCGTAAGGCTGGGCAATATCAATTCCGCAACCGATTGCAGCGGCAATAGGTTCTTCGATTAAGTGAACTCTTCCTGCGCCTGCCTGAATTCCGGCATCGATAACCGCTCTTTCTTCAACTTCTGTAACTCCGCTTGGAACACAGATTATAACTCTCGGTTTAAAGAAAGACCTTTTGCAAACTCGACCTAAAAAGTATTTAACCATTCTCTCTGTTGTGTTATAATCCGAAATAACCCCATCGCGAAGAGGACGGATTGCAACGATGTTTCCCGGAGTCCTTCCAAGCATTCTTTGAGCCGCATCGCCTACTGCGTGAAGCTTATTGGTATTTTTGTCAATTGCAACAACGGAAGGTTCCTTAGTCACAATTCCCTTGCCCTTAACATACACCAAAACCGATGCAGTTCCAAGGTCAATTCCAATATCCTGACCAAAATGCATTTGTATCTCTCCTATCTATCACAAAAAGTAAATATCTGATGTGATTTACATACATTTTTTCTCACTCTCTATGATATAACAAAAATAAAAAAAAGTCAATACCTTCCAAATAAAAAACACGACCTTTTTTAACGGCGGTGTTCCTTAGAGATTAACCGCCCAAAAATCACAATTTTGGCAGATAACCGCAGAAAAAATTCTCACAATCCGTCAAGGATTCTTTAAATTTTTTCCTTGTTCTATACTCAAAATTGAGGTTTTTGTGGTGCAAAGCAGTTTTGGGTTAGATATTTTTCGTCTCAGAGAAGTCATAAAAAATGCAGGCATACTGGCGTATGTCTGCATTTTTTTGCGCACTATCAGCGGAAAATAACAAGCCAAAACCGATTCCTCCCTAAGGAGCACCGCCGAAAGGTCGTGTTTTTATTTTTATTTGTGATATGTTTTCCCCTCGTTTATGGTAAATCCTCTGTAAATCTGCTCGGATAATATAAGGCGCATAAGCTGATGAGGGAAGGTCATTTTAGAAAAGCTAAGTCTCTTTTTAGAGAGGGCCTTAACCTTTTCAGAAAGTCCGAAAGAACCTCCTATAATAAAAGCAATATGACTTACCCCGTCGCTTGCCGTCTTTTCTAAAAATCGGGCAAACTCTTCTGAGGTTTCTTCTTTTCCTTCGACGCAAAGGGTAACCACCATAGCACCCTTGGGAATTTTCTCCTCTATCCGTTCCCCTTCTTTTAAAAGAACAATCTCTTTCTCCTTGTCCGAAGGATTTTCAGGGGTTGGCTCATCCTTTACCTCGATTATTTCAAAAGTGCAGTATCTTTTCAGCCGTTTTTCGTATTCCGCAATTGCCTCACGAATAAACTTTTCTTTGATTTTCCCAACGGCAATAACTGTAATCCCTAACATTACGGCTGGAAATAATACCCAACGCCACGCTTTGTCATAATATTCACAGGCGCTGACGGGTCGTCTTCAATCTTCTCGCGAAGTCTTCTCACTGTTACATCCACAGTTCTGACATCGCCGTAATATTCATAATCCCAAACGCTTTCTAAGAGCTTTTGTCTTGAAAAAATGCGGTTTGGCTGGCTTGCCAGATGCTTGATTAAATCAAACTCTCTTATTGTAAGGTCGATTAAATTGCCGTTTTTATAAAGCTCATATCTGTTAAAGTCCAGAACAAAGTTGCCGATTTCAAGAGTATCCTTTTCGACCTGAACTTCCGTAGCCTCAGGAGAAACACGGCGCATATTAGCCTTAATTCTCGCCATAAGCTCTCTCACGCTGAACGGTTTTGTTATATAGTCATCCGCACCAAGTTCAAGTCCTAAAACCTTATCAACCTCTTCTTCTCTTGCTGTAAGCATAAGGATTGGAACAGAGGAGGTTTCGCGGATTTTACGGCAAACTGTAAACCCGTCAATTTTAGGAAGCATAACATCGAGGAGAATTAAATCAGGCTGAATTGTCTTTGCTTTAAGAAGAGCCTCTTCTCCGTCATAAGCCTCATATACCTCATAGTTTTCTTTTTGAAGATTAAGTTTAAGTATTTCAACTATCGGTTTTTCGTCATCAACAACTAAAATCTTTTTGTCCATAATTTACACCTCATATCTTAATATGATACATATCCTAATGGATTTTGATATACTCCGTTTTTCTTGATTTCAAAATGCAAATGAGTTCCCGTGCTTCGGCCTGTGCTGCCCATCTTGGCAATTGTCTGGCCCTGGGTTACTCGCTGGCCTTTGGAAACCAAAAGCTGAGAATTGTGGCCGTATGCAGTCTGGAAGCCGTTTCCATGATTGATTACTATATAATAACCATATCCACTCATCCAGCCTGAATAGGTAACAGTTCCGGCAGCGGCAGCTTTAATTGCAGAGCCATAGCTTCCCGCAATATCAATTCCGTTGTGGTTTCTTCCCCAACGATAGCCGTATCTTGAAGAAAGATATCCGCTGCAAGGTCTTATAAACTGCGGAGGAACTTTTGTTCCTACTTTTCTTATCTCTTTAACAGGCTCGGAAAGAACTTCCGATTCCAATATATCTCTTTTTATTTCTATGCCGTTTTCCGTTTTGATTGTAGCAAGATTTTTAACCCGTCCCTCGACACCTTTGGAAACGATGCTGTATTCACCCTGATAGATATTAGGGTCGTCCTGCTTTTCTATTTCAAAAGGCACAGCCTCTTCATATTCAACCGTCTTGGTTGCAATAACTGAAAGCAACGGAACCGCCTTTTCAATTATAATCTGGTCCCCTATATGAATAACCGCTCCGCTGGCAAGGTTAGGGTTTAAAGCGACGATTTCAACACTGCTTCGCATACCGAACTTCTCAGCAATCCCTGAAAGAGTATCCCCTGCCACAACGGTATATTTCTCTAATTCTTTATCCGTCCCTGCAAGAATGCTTATAGCCTCTTCAAAGGTAGAAAGATTATTTATCCCATGGTCATAGTCGAGACTGTATGTATATTTTTCTTTGGTTTCAAGAACTGTATCGTCAGTAATCTCAACTCCGCTGTAACGGATTAAATATTCTTCTCTGACTTTCTTGGCAATTGTTTCGGATGTAACCGCAGTTACGAATTCTCCGTCAATATATATCCCGTAGCTTGAAACGATATAATCAAGGTTGTCAAGAAGATATTTCGACACATCCTTCTGTGTCATACACTCGTCTCTGTCCACAAGACGACGAACATATTCAGGATTTTTCGTATATGTTTCATCCTCGCCCACAAAGGTTTTAACCGCCGTTTCCGCTTCTTTTATAGCATCCTCAACAACCTTTGTGTCGTCAATATATCCAACTAAATTTCCATCTATTATAACTTCATATCCGAGAGTATAATTTTTTGCGCTGAAAAATGCGCTGACAACAATCAAAAATATAATTGCAATAACGCCCGAAACAATATAGTGTCTGAAACTTTTCCAGAGGCCCTTGACATTATGCATATAAAGGCTCTTTTCGTCTACCATAAAGGCACGGTCGGAAATACGCTTTCTGTTTCTTGGCTTCTCAGTTTCTCTATCAAAAATAGCCCTACCGAATTCTGTCGGCACGCTCTCATTATTTTCGTCTCGCCTATCCCGATTTTCTGCCAAAATATCACCCCTTGCTCCAAAAGGATTGGTTGCAATTATGTTAATATTATATTACAAATCTGTTACAATCCTAATTTTACAATAAAGTTTTTAAAAAGTCAACCTTTTACTTGTTCATTTCATAGATTATGCGAAGGCCGTCAAGAGTCAATGTCTTATCAACAACATCTATGGTTTCGCTTTCAGGAGCAATAAGGACGGAAAGCCCGCCTGTTGCAATAACCTTGCAGTCTTTTGTTCCAAGCTCTTCCTTGATTTTGGAAACAATTCTGTCTACCTGACCTGCCTGGCCGTATACTGCACCTGACTGCATTGAGGAAATTGTGTTTCTTCCGATTGCGGTCTGTGGCTTTTTAATTTCAACTCTTGGGAGCTTTGCCGCTCTCTCAAAAAGGGCGTTCATGGAAACCTTTACGCCGGGGGCGATAACGCCTCCTAAATAGTCTCCCTTTTCGTCAATGGCACAAAAAGTTGTGGCTGTTCCGAAATCAACCAAAACGAGTGGCTTGCCGTATTTATGAATAGCCGCAACGGCATTTACAATTCGGTCTGCACCCACTTCTTTTGGATTATCATATTTAATGTTAAGCCCTGTTTTAACCCCGGGTCCAACCACCATAGGCTCATGCTTGAAATACTTTCTTATTGCATTACAGAGAGAGTGCATAATAGGTGGCACAACGGAGGAAATTATAACATCCTCAATTTGCGAAATGTCTATTCCGCTATGCTCTGTAAGCTGGCACAATGTTATGCCGATTTCGTCAGAGGTTTTATTCTTGTCCGTTGAAATTCGCCAGCTGTTTTTAAGCTCTGCCCCGTCAAAAAGCGCAACAACTATATTTGTATTACCAACATCAATAGCTAAAATCATTTGTTTCCCCGCCTTACCTAAAATTCTTTAAATTCTACCTTTATATTATTATTAACAGTTAAAACTGCATAGCTTCTTCTTGCCGAGCCCGGATTGATTATTGTAACTCCACCCTCTTCATCTAAATCTCGGCTATGGGTATGCCCATAAAGGCAAATCTCTGCCCCTTCTTCTTTTGCTCTTTTTAAAAGAGCGGCAGTGGAATATTTAACCCCGTATTTATGCCCGTGAGTCATAAAAACTTTCTTTCCGCCAAAAGTGAAAACTCTGTCCTCAGGGACGCTTTTTACGAAGAAATCGTTATTCCCAATAACCTCTGCCACCGTAACTCTCGGGCAGGCGAGAGAAAACTCCTCAATATCGGCGTGCATATCTCCTAAAAACATAACCATATCAATATCTTTTTCGTTTTCATAAGCCTCAATTAGATTTCCCACCGCTCCGTGAGAATCGCTAAGGATAAGTGCTTTCAAATCAATCACTCCTGAAAAATTATTATACCACAGTTTTTTCTGTTTGTCACTATTTTAGCGAAAATACATATAATATATTGATAAAAAATATTATGCAGGGAGGACTTTTCCTTTATGAATATCGAAAAAATGTTAAGCTCTTTAACGCCGGAACAACTTGAAGCAGGGCTTCTTAAATTAAGCGGGGTTTTAAGCTCCGAGCAAATGGCTCAGGTTAAGAATGTTCTTAAAACAACAAGCCCCGACGAGCTTTCAGAAAAGCTTAAAAATGTTGATGTTGATAAGGTTAAAGGCAGTCCCGAGTTCTCTCAATTTTTCAAAAATAACGGGCAGTAAAGGAGTCATTCATTATGGAGGAAAACTTTGATTTTCAAGGAGCTGTGAATAAAATACAGGAAATGTTTCAGAGCGAAGAAGGGCGCGCACAGCTCGGGGGAATTATGGATATGTTTGGAAGTGGCTCCAAAGAAGAACAAAGCTCCTCTTCGGGCGGGTTTGACCCTTCTATGCTTTTAAAGATGCAAAAAATTCTTTCTATGAGCGGATATAATAACAGCGAGAAAGCCAATCTCCTCCGCTCTCTTAAACCTTTTTTAAAAGAAGAAAGACAGGGGAAAGTTGACAAGGCGATTCAGCTTATGAATATGTCTAAAATCATTTCCCTGTTTAAGGACGATTTTTAAGGGGGTGATACTTTGTATATAAGATATAATAACTCTCCCTCCCAAAGTCAAAGTGCTTCTTACCCTCCGCCTAAAACACCAAATCCTCCTCACAAGGCAACAGGCTGTCCTCAGATTGAAAACGGCTGTAAAGACCATAAAAATAAAGAAGGCTTTAAAAACCCTTTGAAGTTTCTCCCCAAAGAAATTTATAATTCCGACACCCACAAGTTTTTCGGCAAGCTTTCAGGAGAGGACATCCTCATAATCGGCCTTATTCTTATGGTCTTAGACAGCGACTGCAACGAAGACCTGCTCCTTGTCCTCGCCCTTTTATATATCCTTTTGTCCGAATGGATTGATTTTGGTCATATCTTCTCCTAGGAAAGCATAAATATATACCAACAATATATGACGAAACGAGGTAGGATATATGAATACGAGTCTTAAAAAACACGAGGTGCCCATTAAAGAAACAATCTGCTCGGACTACTCGCGGACCAAAGCGGAATGCGATTTAATCGTCCCTGATGCAAAGCCTGATGTGTCAAAAATTTTGCAGGTCTGCGGTAAGGCGGTTATAACCCAGAAAAGTGTTCAGCAGGATAAAGCCTATGTTCAGGGGGTTGTCCATCTCACCATAGTTTATCTTCCCGAAGGTTGCGGAATAAAGTCTATTTTCACAAAGCTCGATTTCAGCACTGTAATCGACGCTAAGGGGGCGGATTCCTCAGGACATATCTGGGCAGAGGCAAACCTTGAAGAAATTGATTATTCCATTGTCAACAGCCGTAAAATAAATATTAAATGTGCAGTTGGAATTGACACAAAAATCAGTCGGAAATGCAAAGCATCAATTCCTGTTGGCTTAGAGGAAGACTGCTGTCTTCGTGCAAAATATGCACCTGTAAAGCTTACCTCCTCATCTCCTGAGGAAGAACAATTTTTCCGCTTTCGGGAAAGAGTTGAAATCTCGTCAGGAAAGCCTTCCATCTGCGAAGTCCTCAAAATAGATGCAAAGCCCAGCTTTGTGGATATAAAGTGTCACGAGGACAATGTTAACATTTCAGGGGACCTTGACCTCCATGTTATTTACACCGCCGAGGACGGAGCAATCTGCACTTTGGAGGAGACTCTCCCCATTAGCGAAACCTTAGAGGGCATCTCTCTCCCTGAGGGAAATGTTGAAGGCGCTCTTTGTGTCTGCGACATTGTTTTCGATGTGGGCGAAACCATGGGGGACGACGGACGCCTCCTTAACATCGATCTTCTCATTTGCGCTACTCTTAAAACCAACGATACGATTGAAATAGAGGCAATCTCCGACGCCTTTTCCGAGGAAGCTCCTGTATGCCTTTCCAAAAACAGCTATGAAATAGAATGTCTTGTGGATAAAAGTGTGTCTCAGATTGCTCACAAGGAAACTGTTTCTATCCCTGACTATCTTCCCCCGATCCACCGCATCTGCGATTGCAGTGGCGAGGCAAGGGTAACAGGTATCTCCTTAGAGGACGGCAAGGTCAATATAGAGGGAGAAATTCTTTCCAATATTATATATGAGTCAGATTTGGAGGAAGCTCCTATTTCAGGAATGAGCCACATAAGCTCCTTCTCTCAGAGTATCCTGATGCCCAGCGCCAAGGAGGACTCTATCTGCGAGGCAAAGATTGAGCTTGACAGCATAGGCTATAACATAAATTCCGACCGAAGCTACGAGCTCAGATTTATTCCGGTTCTGACCACTATGATTCTTGCGAACAAGAAGCTGGAAACAATTGACGAAATATGCGAAGACAAAGATGCCGAGCCTGTTTCCTTCTCTCCCGCGGTAATCTATTATGCCGACGAGGGAGAGTCTGTCTGGGACATTGCAAAACACTTTTTTGTATCTCCCGAGACCATTCTCTCAAACAATCATATAGAGGGCGAGGTTTTACATAAGGGGCAAAGAATCTGCATTTTCAAATAACCATAAAAAACAGTTCCAATGTACCGCTGGAACTGTTTTTATTTTTTAAAGTTTTTTGCGAAAAACTGTTGACAAAAGGACAAGTTTATGGTATCATATCATTTGTCGGTCGCATTGGCCGAAAATTAAATAGTTGGTAAGCTGGTGTAGCTCAATTGGCAGAGCAGCTGATTTGTAATCAGCAGGTTGCGGGTTCGAGTCCCATCACCAGCTCCATATTTTATGGAGGGGTTCCCGAGTGGCCAAAGGGGGCAGACTGTAAATCTGTTGCGTCTCGCTTCGATGGTTCGAATCCATCTCCCTCCACCAAAAACGAAGCAAGTTGTTCTTGCTTCGTTTTTTTGTTTTAAAATTCCAAGAAAAGTCTTGACTTTTTTATTTCATCGTGTTAAAATCATTTTAATAAATGCGAAGACCAGAAATTAGTAGGTTGGAAATAACCTTGAGAGAGTTGCCGGTTGGTGCGAGGCAATGGGGACATCCTTCTCGAATTCCTTCTGTTAGCAGTGCGCTGAACAAGACTAGTCTTAAGTAGGAGGCAACGGGCGTTCCCGTCACAGAACTAAGGTATGTAAGTACCTGATAAGGTCGCTACCGTGAGATGGCGACGAACTGAGGTGGTACCACGGAAATGATATTTTCGTCCTCTGTATCCTATAAAGGATTGCGGAGGGCGTATTTTTTATTCAAAATATGCGAGCCAAGGCAAGAAGTTGCTTCTTCCGTAGTTCACAAAAATTTCAAGAAAAGGAAGGATGATAAAAAATGGCTCAGAACTACTACCAAAAAGAAATCGAAACTATGCCAGCTTCCGATATGAAAAAGCTTCAATCGGAGAAACTCAGAAAACAGGTAAGACATGTTTATGACAATGTGGAATACTATCGCAATCTCATGGACAAAAAAGGCGTTAAACCTGAGGACATCAATGGAATCGAAGACCTTCATAAGCTTCCGTTCCTCACAAAAGCGGATTTAAGAGACGCTTATCCTTACGGATTGCTTGCTAAACCCCTTGATGAATGTGTTCGCATTCAATCCACATCAGGCACAACCGGACGCCGTGTCGTTGCTTTCTATACACAACACGATGTCGACCTTTGGGAAGACTGTTGTGCCCGCGCAATCGTTGCAGCAGGGGGAACAAAAAAAGATGTTTGTCAGGTTGCTTACGGCTATGGCCTTTTCACAGGCGGCGCAGGACTTCACGGCGGCTCTCACAAGGTTGGATGTCTTACTCTTCCTATGTCATCAGGCAATACCGACCGTCAGATTCAGTTTATGTCTGACCTTGGCGCAACAATCCTTTGTTGCACACCTTCTTATGCTGCATATATCGGCGAGTCTTTAAAAGAGCAAGGATATAAACCTGAGGATATTCCTCTTAAAGCAGGTATCTTCGGCGCAGAACCCTGGACAGAAGAAATGCGCAGAGGCATTGAAGAAGCTCTTGGAATAAAAGCTTATGACATTTACGGTCTTACGGAAACTTCCGGGCCTGGGGTTGCGTTTGAATGCAGCGAGCAAACAGGTATGCACATAAACGAAGACCACTTCCTTGCAGAAATCATTGACCCTGACACAGGAGAGGTTCTTCCCGAGGGCGAAAAGGGTGAGCTTGTGTTCACTTCCCTTGACAAAGAGGCTTTTCCTCTTCTCCGTTACAGAACAAGAGATATCTGTGTTCTTTCCCGAAAAAAATGTTCCTGCGGAAGAACTCTTGTTAAAATGGCAAAGCCTATGGGCAGAACAGACGATATGCTTATCATTAGGGGAGTTAATGTGTTCCCAAGCCAGATCGAAACCGTTCTTCTTAATGAAGGCTATCAGCCGAACTATCAGATAATCGTTGACAGAGCAAATAATACAGACACCTTCGATGTCCATGTTGAAATGACTCCTGAGCAATTCACAGATAAAGTAGGCGATGTTCTTAAAATGGAAAAAGCCCTTGCAAACGCTATGAAAACTATGCTTGGAATAAACCCTGCGGTTCATCTTGTTCCGCCGAAAAGCATCGTCCGAAGCGAAGGTAAGGCAGTTCGCGTAATCGACAAGCGTAAGCTGATTTAAAAGGAAGGAGATTTTAAAATGGCTATTAAACAATTAACAGTGTTTGTTCAAAACAAAAAAGGAGCAATTGTTTCAATTACAGATATTCTTGCTAAAAACAATGTGAATTTAAGAGCACTTTCTATTGCAGAAACAGAAGATTTTGGCATCCTCCGTCTTATTGTAAACGACGAGGAAGCTGCCGAAAAGGTTCTAGGCGAGCAAGGTTATCTTATTAAGACAGTTGATGTTGTTGGCGTTAAAATCGGAGATGCTCCCGGCAAGCTTACCTCTGCCCTTGATGTTCTTGATAAGGCAGATATAAATGTTGAATATCTTTACGCTTTTATGGCCAGAACAGAAAAACACGCCTATGTTGTTTTAAGGGTTGAGGACAACAATATCGCTGAAACCGCCCTGGAAAAAGCAGGTTTCCACCTCATAACCGAAGCGGATATAAACAAATTATAATAAACAAAACGGTATTCTTTGAAAGAATGCCGTTTTTATTTTGTATATTTCTTCTTAAAAAACCAATAATAAAAGCATATCAAAGGGAGGAATTAAAATGACAGAGTTTACTTATGAAATCAAAGACCAATTTGGCATTCACGCAAGACCTGCGGGACTTTTAATTAAAACTGCGGAGAAATTCAGCTCTCAGATAACCTTAATTAAAGACGGCAAAGAGGCAGACGCAAAAAAGCTGTTCGGAGTTATGGGGCTGGGGGTTAAAACCGACGATAAAGTAACTATCAAAATAGACGGAAGCGATGAAAACGAGGCAAAGGACGCCCTTTTGAAATTCTTTCAGGAAAATTTATAGAAATTCTCCTTTTTTCTCTTGAAAAGTTTCGAAATATATGGTATTCTTATGAAAATGTGTTTAAAATACAACTTTTCAAATTTGGGGGAGCACAAAATGATTAAGGAAATTATTAAAAAGATGTCCTTTGAGCAAAAAGCACAGATGCTCACCTATTACAGTCTTCTTGACACTATGGAATTTGAGGAATTTGGTATTCCGAAAATGGTTATGGCTGACGGGCCTCACGGTGTAAGACCTCTTGCCGGCACACCGGAAAGCATAAAAGGCGGCAGCACAGCATATCCTACTGCGTCCGCCCTTTCTTCAACCTGGAATCTCACTCTTGCCTACGAAACAGGGGCAAGTCTTGGAAGAGAATGTCTTGCTCAGGGAGTTGATGTTCTTCTCGGTCCAGGCGTTAACTTAAAGCGTTCTCCTCTTTGCGGAAGAAACTTTGAATATTTTTCAGAGGATCCCGTCCTCTCCGGAGAAATGGGGGCCGGGTACATAAAAGGTCTTGAAGCTCAGGGCGTTGGCTCCTGCCTTAAACATTATGCCCTTAACAATCAAGAGACAACACGCTCTCTTATAAATGTTGAGGTTGATGAAAGAACTCTTCATGAAATTTATCTTAAACCTTTTGAAATTGCGATTAAAAAAGGAAAGCCTGCAAGCATTATGGCTGCATATAATCAGGCTTTCGGCAAATATTGCAGCGAGAACAAAAAGCTTTTTGATATTCTCCGCAAAGAATGGGATTACGAAGGCGCAATTATCTCCGACTGGGGTGCAGTTAAAGACGCTGTCGCTTCTTTCAAAGCAGGTCTTAATTTGCAAATGCCTTCAAATAAAAATTTAGCTGACCAGCTTAAAGCAGGCATAGAAAAAGGTGAAATAAACGAAGTGCAGATTGATGATGCACTGGAAAAACTCCTTGCTTTTATCTTCTATCTTAAAGATAGTGTAAAATGTGCCGATAAATATGACCGCGAAAAACAGCATCAGGACACATACAAAGTTGCAAAAGAGGCTATAACCCTTCTTAAAAACGATAATAATATTCTTCCTATTACAAAGGAAAAGTATAAAAAGATATTTGTCTTGGGCGGATGGGCAGAAAAGCCACAGATTATGGGCGGAGGAAGCTCAATTGTCTTTACGGACGCCGAAATGATAGCCTCTCCTCTTGAAGAAATCAAAAATTTCGCCGGGGATGACATCGAAATCGTATATCAGGACTGTTATACGGAAATTGATAAGACAAACCTTGCCGCAACAACTGTTCGAGGTAAAAAACTTGCCAAAGAGTGCACCGACGATGATTTGGTACTTTTATTCATAAGCTCTCCAAACGCCGAGACAGAGGGCCTCGACCGTAATTCTATACACTTTGAAAACTACATAAATGAAATTGTTCGTTTTTATTCTGTAAGTTGCAAGAATGTTGCAGTTGTTATGCAGACAGGTACGGCTTATACACCATACGCCTGGGATAAATCGGTGGGCGCAATCGTCCAGATGTGGCTCTGTGGCGAAGCAGGCGGTCAGGCAATTGCCGATATCCTTTTCGGCAAAGTTAACCCAAGCGGAAAGCTTTCCGAAACTTTCCCAAGTAAGCTCCGCGAGAACTTTGAGCATGTCGGTCTTGAAGACACCATTACATATAATGAAGGTTTTGAAATCGGCTATCGTTATTACGATAAACACCCTGAGGAAATCTGGTTCCCATTCGGTCATGGCCTTTCCTATACAAGCTTTGAATATTCTAACCTTAACGCAAAAGTCGAGGACAAAGCTTTAAAAATCTCCTTTGATGTTAAAAACATCGGGGATATGGACGGGAAGGAAACCGCTCAGGTTTATATCGGCAAAAAGGACAGCGCATTTGTGCGACCGAGTAAGGAGCTCAAAGCTTTCTCCAAAGCCGAGATTAAAGCAGGTGAGACAACAACAGTTTCCATTCTTCTTCCTATTTCCGACCTGGCAATTTATAATGAAACAAAATGGGAAGTTGAAAATGGCGAATATGAAATTTATATCGGCGCATCGAGCCAGGATATAAGACTTAACGGAAAAATAACTTTATAAAACAAAAAAGACTATCCGCTATGGATAGTCTTTTTGTATGGGCAAATTAAGCCCCCAACATTTTTATTATATCACAGTCTGATGCCATTTGTAAAGAAAAATTTGTCGGTATCGATAAATTTCTCCCTATTAGCCAAAAAAATCCTTTACACTTTTTATATTTTGTCAATTGAAATCGGCTTTAAAATGTGCTACTATTAAATCAAGGAAAGGAAGGTACAGTCCAATGAAAAAGTAACCTTAGCTTTTAAAAAGTAAAATGATTTGAAGGCTTTAAAAACACGGCGGTGTTACGCTTTACATATATAAGGAAGGAAAAGAAAAAGAAAAATAAAAATCAAAGCTAAATCAAATCAGGATTACATTTTAAAAGTCAAAAACCTTTCGTCTTTTGAAAAAGCACTCGGCCCCAGGGAAATCTCCTTTGAGAAAAAATGAAATTCGGGTTTAGGAAGTGGAAAAAAGCAAAAGACAGACGAAGAAAGAGAGGATAACAAAAGATGTTAGATATTAAGAGCGAACAGAAGTGACCTCTGATTGCAGTTGGCAGTCAGAGGTCACTTCTCTTTTATGGGTAAATATCTAAATATAAAAAAGCACTTCTTCCCGAAGTGCTTTTTAAATTACATTATACATTTATGCCTTTTTTGGACAGCTTATCCGCATAAAGCATCTCGTCTGCATACTTAAACGCTTCGTCAATATTGCCTTTAATAATTGAATATCCTTTTGATAAGCGTATGTCCCCGCTACCTTCAAGACGGCTTTTAAGAACGATTAACCGTTTTATAATCTCATTCTCAGAAACACTTTCAGCTACAACAGAAAATTCATCTCCTCCGATGCGGAAAACGCTGTATTTAGGTCTGGGGAAAACCTCCTCAAGAACTTTTCCTACCTGCTTTAAAACTCTGTCGCCCTCTAAATGTCCTTTTGTGTCATTATACATTTTAAAATCGTCTACATCAAAAAGAATAATCCCGTATGACTTTTTCGAAATATTTTCTTTCATTCTTTTAATTCGGTTATTATAGGCTGTTCTGTTATTCAACCCTGTTAAAGCATCCGTAATTGCAAGTTCACGCCACATATCTGCTTCAGCTACATATTTAAGCTTTTTATAAAGCGAATGAATTTTAAGCAAAAGTCCCAAAATAATAATTAAAAGTACTCCTGTTATACTTGTTGTCAATACTGAAAATATCGTCATTATGCTCTCCCCACGCTGTTGTTTTGTCATATTCTTATGCGAAATTGTTATTTGAAAGAGGAATCTCTTCATTTAACCGTACAATTATACTCAATTTATTGAGTATTGTCAATACTTTAAGTATGATAAAATTATTTTTGGTGATAAAAAAATGATTAGTTACAAACCATTTTACGAAACTCTTTATAAAAAAGGCATTACGGAATATAATTTAATATTCAAACAAGGCTTTTCCGCCAACACTCTCCATCGCATAAAAAAGGGAGAAACAATCAGCACAAAAACACTTGATGCGCTTTGTTATGTTTTAGACTGCGAAATAAGCGATATAATCAAATTTGAAAAAGAATAGCGCCAGGCTTTAAGCGACACCCGGCGCTATTTTTTTATATAGATATCACTTATGAAATAATTTCAAATGTCACATTTATATATTATAAATTCTCTTTAATCTTTTCAATAATTTCAGCGTATTCGGAATCAGAAAGAGTTACTCTCTTCGGGTTCATGGCAAATACCCCGCCCCATTCAAACTCATCCTCATACTTTGGGACAAGATGAAAATGAAGGTGGCTTCCTGTATCCCCATATGCACCATAGTTTACCTTTTTCGGTGAGAACGCTTTATGAATTGCCTTTGATACTTTCGCAATATCTTCAATAAATTCTTCTCTTTCATTTTTGTCAAGGTCAATAATTTCGCTCACATGCTTTTTGTGAGCCACAACAACTCTTCCTTTATGGCTCTGCTCCTTAAATAAGTAAACCTTGCTTTGGGATAATTCGCAGATTTTAATTCCAAACGCGTCCAACTTTTCATTTTCCATACAATAAGCACAATTTTTATCCATATCCATTCTCCTTAATAAGTTTTTATGATTAAGTTTCGTATCAAAGCAGGTGGATTGTCCATTTTTTAGCCATCAATCCCGTCTTCAATTACGATTTTATTTATTGTATCGTTTTCTATATAAAAATATATTTTCCTAAAACCAATATCATTTTCAGGGTCAAATAAGTAATAGTCAAACTCTACCGATTTAGAATGCACCAAATACTCCTTGTATAATTCTGTAAGCTTCTCCACGCTGTCCCCAACCTTAACACCTTTCGTCGTCTTATAGGCAGGAGAGGTGGTTGATATTTTATTTATTATGTTTTTATTATCATCAGAAAGTAAAGTTTTAATTTCTATATCGCTATATTTGTTTATAATCCATTTAAAGCCGTCTCCGGAACCATTTTCTGTGCTTATAGGTTCCATATCAATCTTTGATATATCCGTATTTAATTCAATGGTTGCTGTTTCGGAAATCAAACAAAATTCAGACTTTTCTTCTTTATTCTTATGTTCACTGACTTTATTTGAGTCAGGAGCACATCCTGAAATCAATAACATCAACATAGCCCCAAGTATGGCTATTAGTCTTTTCATAAAAGGCCCTCCTCTTTGTATTTAAACTCAGTAAACGATTTATATTAAAGACATTATATCATTTCGCTCTAACTTTTTCAACATTTTTATAAATAAAAGGAAAAAGACATCCGATTGGATGTCTTTTTGTGGTGACTCCGAGGGGAATCGAACCAACGCCCTAATGATTTTTGTATATAAATACCACTTATGAAATAATTTCAAATGTTACATTTGGAGTTTCCTTATGAACATCTTCGAAAACTTTAAGCATAGGCTTGCAAAAGCCCTTGATTTCCTCGCTCATAGAATAAAACCCCTGTATCTTAACTGAAATTTCTTCATCACATATCCACAAATATCTCAAGCAATCCCACAACGCATCCCAGTTCTTCCCATAATGTTCCGGCAAGCCAAACTTTTCTTTTAAAATTATATGAACCATATCGCAGTTCTTACATTCTGCGAAATCTAAAATTATAGGATTCTCTGTTATTTCCTTAAATGCATTTCTGTCATTTTCGTTATATCTCATATATTCCCCTCCTTTTTAATTAACCTCTATAAATGTTTCATAATGGTCATATGTAACAAAAACTAACCCATCATTAGAGAAAACTAACCTCTTATTATTTCTATAACCACTTGTATAATTCAAATCTGCTTCGAACCAAACACGTCCTTTTTGTTCCGGTAAATGCCCATTCAGATTGTGATATACCTCTCTAAAAATCATATATCCTGGCAATACCTCACCAAGATTCCCTTGTTTTGGATTCCACCCTTCTCGTTTTGCATCGTAGCCAGTCAAATAGTTATCTGGCAATTGTTTTAAATGCTTAACAAACCAGTCTGCTCCTGCTGTTCCATCTGGAGTTAGTGATCCAGCTTTTACCGAAAGCAACGCTTTAATACTACACCTACAGTTTAGATGAAGTGGCGGGAAGCGGTCTATCCTTTCATCAGTAGCATAAATTTTACCGTGTCGATTTCTGCACTCCTGACAAGTTTTTTCAGTTAGAATCGTTGTCCAGCTTTTCCAATTTTTACTCAATTTCATTATTTCGCTTCCAATATTATCATAATATAAAGGTTTTAGCAATCCTATATCTTATTATGATAAATTAGGTGTCATAATGCGTCTCCATCAGTTTTATTTAACCTCTTTAACTCTTATTATAAAAAGGCAATATTCTAAGGAAATAGTTAAAGAAAAAGGAAAAAGACATCCGATTGGATGTCTTTTTGTGGTGACTCCGAGGGGAATCGAACCCCTGTTACCGCCGTGAAAGGGCGGTGTCTTAACCGCTTGACCACGGAGCCAAATTTGGCTCCCCCTGTTGGACTCGAACCAACGACCCTGCGGTTAACAGCCGCATGCTCTACCGACTGAGCTAAGGAGGAATATTTAAAGTCAGATTAAGAATCTGACTTTAATTCCGGCGGCGTCATATTCTCCCGGGCAGTCGCCCGCCAAGTACCTTCTGCGCTAAGGAGCTTAACTACTGTGTTCGGAATGGGAACAGGTGTGGCCTCCTCGCTATAACCACCAGATAAGTGTGACGCTTAACCTTCATTGGTCTCGCCACATATATGTCAAGCCTTTCGGCTAAACATCTTTGTCAAAAACTGAAAGAGAAATTGTAAGAAAGACTTACTCTCATTTTATCAATTCAATTCGTTTTAGATCAAGCCCTCGACCTATTAGTATCGGTCAGCTAAATATGTTACCACACTTACACCTCCGACCTATCAACCACATAGTCTACGTGGGGTCTTACTAGCTTATGCTATGGGAAATCTTATCT
>JAZNKJ010000029.1:0-106575 GCA_045578465.1 Clostridia bacterium
CTTTAATAAGCTTATCAAGACCTGATTCAGATGCACCAAGTTCATCTAGGAACATCTGCTTCTCCTCAGGGTCGAGCTCTGCAATTTCTTCTTCAATTCTTGCGGAGATAACCATAACCGCAGACTTTTCTTTGTCGGCAAATTCGCGAATCTGACGAACAAATTCATTATCGCCTTTTGCGTAATCATCTTCTGCTACATTGGCTGCATATATTAAAGGCTATAAAGTAAGCAATGAAACCTCAGACAGCATCTCTTTTTCATCATCGGAATATTCAAACATTCTTGCGGTGCAGCCGTCTTCAAGATTTTTTTTAAGCTTTTCAAAAAAGTCGATTTCAACCTGATATTTTTTGTCTCCGCCTTTTATAGCTTTACGGCTCTTATCAAGGCGTCTTTCAACAATTTCAATATCAGACAAAATAAGTTCCATATTGATTGTATCAATATCTCTTATTGGATTGATATTGCCTTCAACATGAACAATATTATCATCTTCAAAAGCGCGGACAACATGGATAATAGCGTCAACCTCGCGTATATTGGATAAAAATTTATTCCCAAGACCTTCTCCCTGGCTTGCGCCTTTAACAAGACCGGCTATATCAACAAATTCAATAACCGCAGGAGTAACCTTATCAGGACTATACATTTCGCATAGCTTGTCAAGTCTTTCGTCAGGAACTGCAACGGTTCCTACATTAGGCTCAATAGTACAGAAAGGATAGTTTGCAGATTCTGCTCCTGCCTGGGTAATTGCATTAAAAAGTGTGCTCTTTCCAACATTTGGAAGACCAACTATACCAAGTTTCATAATTTATGCCTCTTTTCCTAAGTATATCCAAGTTTTAACTACTTAATATTATATGATAATTGTAGCGCTTTGTCAAACTATATTTGACATATTTTGAGGGCAATTTTTATGCCGTCAACAGCGGCGCTCATTATGCCCCCTGCATAGCCAGCGCCTTCTCCGGCTGGATAAAGACCTTTAAGAGAAACACTTTCGAAATTCTCATCTCTTAAAATACGAAGAGGTGCCGAAGTTCTCATCTCAACACCTGTTAAAACTGCTCCGCCATAAGCATATCCTTTTATCCGTTTCTCAAAATTTAAAAGTCCATCTTTTAAGGTGTCGCAAATAAATTCGGGTAAACATTCTCTTAAATCTGCAAAAGCAAAGTCCCCGGTAAATGTTGGGTTTACACCGTTAAATCTTGTGCTGATTTTGTTTTCCGCAAAATCTTTCGCAAGTTGAACAGGAGCCTTTCCTTTGGCGATATTATAAGCCGAACCCTCATACTTTCTCTGAAATTCAACACCTGCCAGCGCATCATTACTATTAAAATCACTTGGCTTAACAGTGACAACCAGTGCGCTGTTTGCGTTTTTACCGTTTCTTTTATATTCGCTCATTCCGTTTACAACGAACATATTTTCTTCCGATGATGCATTAACAACTGTCCCGCCGGGACACATACAAAAAGAATAACAGCTTCTTTCCTCTCCATTATAAGTCAGTCTATAATCCGCAGGTGGCAATAGCGGGTTGTTATATTCTTTTCCGTATTGCATTTTGTTGATAAATTCTTGTGTATGCTCAATTCTTACCCCTGCCGCAAAGGCTTTTGCCTCGCACTTTACGCCCATTTCTTTGAGCATTGAATAAGTATCTCTGCTACTATGACCTATGGCTAAAACAAGAGCATCGCAAGGATATTCTTCGTGATTGTTTACGACAACGCCTTTCAGCTTGTCATTTTCCGTTATAATATTTGTAACTGTACTGTTAAATTTAACCGTTCCGCCAAGGCTTTCAATTTCTTTTCTCATATTTTTAACAACAGCTTTAAGCTTGTCCGTTCCAATATGAGGCTTTGCTTTATAAAGTATATCCTCCGGTGCACCAAATTTAACAAAGGTTTCCAGCACTACTCTTTGAAGAGGGTCTCCTATTCTTGTTGTAAGCTTTCCGTCTGAAAAAGTTCCTGCTCCACCCTCGCCAAACTGAACATTGGTATTTTGGTTAAGCTTGTTATTTTTCCAAAAGTCTTCAACAATTTTCGTTCTTGTATCAACATCAGCGCCTCTTTCAAAAACTATCGGAGAAAGCCCTGATTTAGCTAATAAATATGCGGAAAATAACCCACAAGGGCCCGTCCCGACCACAACAACTTTTTTTCTATTTTCCTTTGTTGATATAATACTATCAATTTCTATCGGCTCATATTTTCTGAAATCAGGATTTAACTCTATCCATTCCTTATTCAACTCGGCATCAAAGATAACAGAGCACAAATAATGAATATTATTCTCTCGCCTTGCGTCTAATGATTTGCGATAAATATCAATATTTTCATACTCAATTTTCTTTTCATCAAGTATCTTTTCCGCTATGCTGATTATATCCTTATCAATATGAGATACAGGCACTTTTATATTGTTAAGTATTACCCTCATAAACTCTCCTATAAACCAAATGAGGCGTAAACTCGCCTCATTTAATCATTGTTAACTTTATTTTGCAGTCTTGCTTATCGTAACATAAGCAGAGATTTCTTCGTCGCTTATGGTAAGATTCTTATACGCTATATGACCATCAACAATATCTTTTCCATCCTTATCGACAAGGATAACCTTAGAAGAAACTGTTTTACTTTCAATTAGCTTTTCGCAGTTAATTGCGATATAAGCGCTTTCTACCATATCAACATAAGTTTTAGCACCGCTTACTCTTACGCTGTCAAGAAATAAAATCGGTTTTTCGGATACAAAATACCCCTTTGGCGCATCCTCACTAATTTCTGCGGAAACATCAACAAACGATGAAATGACACTATCAATCTGGACCTGAGATTTTTTATCAGAGCGCTCAACGATTTCAATATTCTTGTTTGAAGTTGAAACATCAATTTTTATATTGTCATATTTACCTGACTCGGAGACAACAGATAAATCAAGAAATGCAGAAATATCCTCCTTGTCAAAGGCAATAAGCTCAGAGCGTTCGCCTTTTATCTTGATATCAACGGTTTTAACATCATAATCAACCATAGCAAGTGAACCAGGAAGCTCAGTTACCTTATAGGATACAGGAATATTATCAATTTTTCTTGTGATTTCAGGGTCTTCGATATAAACAACATAGAGCCATATTAAAAGTGCAATCAAGAGCGAAGCAATTTTTAAAACTGAATCTTTTTCAAAAAACTTTTTCATAGATTAGTTACGCTCCTTTCTAAGGAACTTATTTCGCTTTCCAGGCTTTTCTTCTTTGTTTACATCTAGTAAATCAAATAATCTCTTTTCAAGCTGTTCAGGGGTTAAATTCATTTTAATATCGCCGCCTACGGCAATAGAAATTCTTCCTGTTTCCTCGGAAACTATGATAACAACAGCATCAGCCTCTTCTGAAAGACCTATTCCTGCTCTGTGCCTTGTTCCGAGTTCACGGCTTAAACGCTGATTTTGTGTGAGCGGAAGGAAACAAGTTGCCGAAGCAATCTTGTTATCTCTTATTATCATCGCGCCGTCATGGAGAGGGGTTTTAGGGATAAACACATTAACTATAAGCTCAGAACTTATATCAGCGTTAATGTCAATCCCTGTATTAATAATATCCCCGAGTTTTTCTTCCCTTTCGAAAACTATAAGGGCTCCTATTCTGCTCTTAGACATGTTTTGACACGCCTCAACAACAGCTTTGATTGCCTTTTTTGTCTTGTCTTCATATTCGCCGGCAAATGCAAACATTCTGCCCATTCCTCGTCTTCCGAGGTGTTCAAGACCGCGTCTTAATTCCGGCTGGAAAACAATAAGAATTGCGATAAGACCAAGCTGCATAGCGTTTTCAAGAACATAATAAACCGCATGCAAATCGGCGAAATAACTAAGTTGCATTATGGCAACAAGAATAATTATTCCTTTAAGAAGCTGAATAGTCTTAGTATCTCTGATGAATTTAAGACATTTATATATTACATAAGCTATAATTAAAATATCTAATATATCAGTAATCTGAATGAAAGAAAACTGATTAAGAAGTGTATTATAAAATTTATCCAAAATCAATACGCCCTTTCAGTTATTTTAATATGCCTTTCCCCAATAAACCATTGCTTTCGCTTTCTTGCCGCAGCAAACGCATTTATCGGAAATTTCCTCCTGCTCAAATGGCATACAACGGGATGTTGCCGTTGTATCCTCTTTTATTTTTTCTTCACAAGCCACATCTCCGCACCACATTGCCTTAACAAAACCGCCTTTTTCAGCAACCTGAGCTTTAAATTCGTCATATGTTTTTGCAACACTTGTCTTTTCTTCTCTGTTTTCAAGTGCTGCCTCAAACATCTGATTATGGATTTCTTCAAGTAAAAGTGCAACTTCCTGTTCGAGATTATCAAGAGAAACAAATTTCTTTTCTCTTGTCGTACGGCTTACCAAAACCGCCTGATTATTTTCAATATCCTTAGGTCCGATTTCAAGTCTTATCGGAACACCAAGCATTTCATACTCACTGAACTTCCAACCAGGAGATTTATCGCTGTCATCAAGCTTAACTCTGAAACTCTTTGAAAGTTTTTCTTTAAGCTCGTTAGCTTTTTCCAAAACGCCCTCTTTATGCATTGCAACAGGTACGATAGCAACCTGAATCGGAGCAACTCTCGGAGGGAGTTTAAGTCCTGCATTGTCGCCGTGCACCATAATAATAGCACCAATAAGACGAGTTGTTGTTCCCCAGGATGTCTGATGAACATATTGAAGCTCATTGTTTTTATCAGTATATTGAATTCCAAAGGCCTTTGCAAAGCCGTCACCAAAGTTATGGCTTGTGCCTGATTGGAGAGCCTTTCCGTCGTGCATAAGACTTTCGATTGTATATGTAGCTTCTGCACCTGCAAACTTCTCTTTGTCAGTTTTTCTTCCCTTAACAACAGGGATTGCCAAGAAGTCTTCCATAAAGTCAGCATAAACATTAAGCATTTTAATTGTTTCTTCCTCGGCCTCCTGTGCTGTTGCGTGAGCAGTGTGACCTTCCTGCCATAAAAATTCAGCTGTACGGAGAAACGGTCTTGTTGTCTTTTCCCATCTTACAACATTACACCATTGATTATATTTCTTTGGTAAATCTCTGTAAGAATGAATAACATTTGCATAGTGATGACAGAAAAGAGTTTCAGATGTTGGTCTTACACAAAGTTTTTCTGTAAGCTTTTCGTTTCCGCCATGGGTAACCCATGCAACCTCAGGAGCAAAGCCTTCAACATGGTCCTTTTCCTTCTGGAGAAGACTTTCAGGAATAAACATTGGCATATAAACATTTTCATGCCCTGTTTCTTTAAATCTTCTATCCATTTCTTTCTGAATATTTTCCCAAATAGCGTAACCATAAGGCTGGATAACCATACAACCTCTTACGCCTGAATAATCACAAAGCTGAGCTTTTCTTATAACATCTGTATACCATTGCGCAAAATCCTCATCCATGGAAGTAATTTCCTCAACGAGCTTTTTTTCGTCTTTTGCCAATTATATCAATCCTTTCAAGTTTTCTACATATATATTTAAGTATACGAAAAAAATCGCTCTGTGTCAAGGTTTATCAGGGTATTTTTTAAACTTTTTTCCAAGAAAAAAATCGGGCAAAATGCCCGATTTTGTTTTTAGTTTTCAAAAAATGCTTTGTAGCCTTTATAAGCCATATAAATATCAAACTTTCCGGCAATTTCATAAGGGGAATGCATCGAAAGAAGCGCTACTCCGCAATCAAAAACTTCCATATCAAGATTTGCCACAAACTGAGCAATTGTTCCGCCACCGCCTGCGTCAACCTTGCCAAGCTCTCCCATCTGCCATGCAACGCCGTTTTCTTCGAAAATTCCGCGTATTTTAGCGATGAATTCAGCATTGGCATCGCTGGCTCCACTCTTACCTCTTGAACCTGTGTATTTGGTCAAAAGTAAGCCGTTATTTAAATATGGAGTGTTGTTTTTCTCAGCAGTTTCAGGGAAATTAGGGTCAAAAGCCGCCCCAACATCAGCAGAAAGACAAGCGGAGTTTGATAAAACCTCTCTTAAACAGAAATCACTGCATTCTTTTTCTTTAAGAGCGCAAATTTTCGCCATAGTGTTTTCGAAGTAGCGTGACTGCATTCCTGTGCAACCCATACTACCGATTTCTTCTTTATCAACAAGGAGACAAACAGCTGTTTTATCAGGTGTGCTCATATCCATTATTGCCCTGAGAGCAGTATATGCACAAACTCTGTCGTCGTGGCCGTATCCCGCTATCATACTGCGATCAAAACCTAAATCCTTTGCAGGGAATGCAGGAACAATTTCAATTTCACTGCTTAAAAGGTCTTCTTCTGTTATATCATATTTCTGGTTGAGATATTTTAAAACATTATACTTAACTTTTTCTCTGTCGGCTTCTGCTTCAATGTTTCCTAAGATAACATTAAGAAGTTCCCCGGGAACTGCCTCTCCAAGCTTTTTCTTCGCCTGTTCCTGACCGAGATGAGGAAGTATATCCGAAATACAGAAAATCGGGTCGCCCTCTTCCTCGCCTATATTAACCTTAATCTGAGTTCCGTCTTTTTTAACTATAATTCCGTGAATACTGAGAGGGATAGTGAGCCATTGGAATTTCTTTATTCCGCCGTAATAATGTGTCTTAAAGAAAGCTAAACCACCGTCCTCATATAATGGATTTGGCTTTAAATCAAGCCTTGGGGAGTCAATATGAGCACCAATAAGGTTTATTCCTTCATAGAGAGGATTCTTCCCTATAACCGCCGCAAAAACGCCTTTCCCGCGGTTTACTGCATAAATCTTATCCCCTGCTTTAAGCTCTTTTTTGCTATCAAGAGAGACAAAGCCACAGTCCTCCAAAGCCTTGAAAGCATCATCGCAAAATTCTCTTTCAGTTTTTGCGTTATTTAAAAAGCATCTGTATTCCTCGCAGAACTTAAAGATTTTATCTTTTTCGCTTTGCTCAATGTTTGTAAAACCATTTTTTCTTGAATAAGTTAATTCCATTTTCTATCTCCTTTAATAAATTTCTCTGTATCGTTCATAGCTTTTCATTACTCTGTCCACATACTCTTTGGTTTCGGTAATAGGTATCTTTTTAAGTCCTCCTGAACCGTCTTCGTATTCCTCATTATCAAGCCATTTATAAACATTTCCGATCCCTGCATTATAGGCGCACAACGCAAGTTTTTCATCCGAGCCAAATGTTTTTATCAACTTACTAAGGTAATAACACCCTATTCTTATATTAGCCTCAGGATTTACTAAATCGTCGGGGATAGTATACCCAAGTTTCGCCTTTTCATTGCACTCATCGGCCGTTTCTTCCATAAGCTGCATAAGACCGACGGCACCTTTTTCAGATATAGCCGTTTCGTCAAATTTACTTTCTGTATGAATAACCGCATACACCAAAAACTTATCCAACTCATATTCCTTTGAATATTTTTCTACATACTCCTCATATTGCATTGGATAAAAGTATTCTAAAAGCATAGCTTTTCCTCCGTAAAAGAAAAACCACACCACCGCTAATATAAGAACTAGCAGCCAAATAAGGCTTTTAGTAAATCTTATTAAACAACAACCTCTTCGTCTCAAAAGTTATCTCCTCATGCTTTCATAAATTTCTCTGACTTGTTTCTTGGTTTCTTCCAAATCGTTATTCCATATGTATATATCGGCAAGGCTCATATACTCTTCATTTGTCATCTGATTTTTAATTCTTTCTACTACTTCTTCCTTGCTCATTCCATCACGATTCATAGCCCTTTCAATCCGCAAATCTTCATCTGCTAAAACCGCAATTTTTATGTCACATGGAATTTTAAAATCATCAGAAAACAAAAGAGGCACATCAAGAACAACAAGTTCCTCCGATGAGGTTTTGATTTCTTCCTGCATCTTATTAAAAATATGTTTGTGGGTTATTTCGTTTAAAGCATTAAGCTTATCCTTATCGGAAAATACAATTTCTGCTAAAGCTTTGCGGTTTATTTCGCCGTTTGTAAGTAAAATACTTTCCCCGAAATAATCAACAATTTCGCCGTATGCCAAGCCCTCTTTTGTGGTTATTTGGCGAGATATAGCATCGGCATCAATAACCTTTGCGCCAAGCACTTTGAATTCAGCGCTGACTGTACTTTTTCCTGCGCCTATCCCGCCTGTTATTCCGATTATTTTCATAGTTTAAACCTCTATTTTGTATCGTACCAGCTTTTTCCTGTATTTAGCTCAACCTGGAGAGGAACGGCAAGTTTTGCAGCCTCCTCCATTTTTGTTTTAACAATTTTCTTTACCTCGACGAGTTCGTCAGGATAGCTTTCAACTATAAGTTCGTCATGGATTTGAAGAATAAGCTTTGATTTAAGATTATTCTCCTTTAACGCCTTATAAACTTCAACCATGGCAATTTTTATGATATCTGCCGCAGTTCCTTGGATTGGAGCATTCATAGCAACTCTTTCTCCGAAAGACTGGGTAATTTTATTACTTGCACGAAGCTCAGGCATATATCTGCGTCTGCCGAATATTGTTGAAACATAGCCCTTTTCTCTACCCTCTTTAATAACATTATCAAGGTATCGCTTTATGTTCGGATAGTTCTCAAAATAGCCGTCAATATACTGCTTTGCCTCTTTAAAAGAAATGTTAAGGTCCTGAGATAATGAGTAATCGCTTATGCCGTAAACAATGCCGAAATTAACAGCTTTTGCGCTTGTTCTCATTTCAGAGGTAACACTATCAAGAGGAACTTTAAACACCTGAGACGCAGTCTGGGTATGAACATCGATATTATTAAGGAATGCGCTCTGCATATTCTCATCCCCGGCAATATGGGATAAAACTCGAAGCTCAATCTGTGAATAGTCCGCATCAGCAAAAATTCTGCCCTCGGGGGCAACAAACATCTTTCTCATTTCTCGTCCGAGAGGGGTTCTTACAGGAATATTCTGTAAGTTAGGCTCAGTGCTGCTGAGTCTGCCAGTTGCAGTAACCGTCTGCTTAAAATTAGAATGAATTCGGCCTGTTTTCGGGTTTATAACCGCAATAAGACCATCAACATAGGTTGATTTAAGCTTTGCAACCTGACGGTATTCCAAAATATTCGCAACAATTGGATGAACATTTTTGAGCTTTTCCAATATATCTGCATTAGTTGAATAACCTGTCTTTGTCTTTTTACCGTGAGGAAGCCCTAATTCTGCAAATAAAACCTCGCCAAGCTGTTTTGGAGAGTTTATGTTAAACTCCCTTCCTGCATAATTATATATTTCCTGAGTGTAAAAGTCAATTTTATCAGAAAGCTCAGCTCCAAAACTTTCAAGAGCCTCTTTATTAATTAAAACGCCCTCCGTCTGCATACTTGCAAGAACCTCAATAAGAGGCATTTCAATTTTATAGCATAATTCTTCCTGATTGTTTTCTTTAATCTTTTTATCTATTATTTCGTATAGCTCTTTTATTGCAAAAAGCTCTTTTGCGGACTTTTCTAAGATATTATCAGCTTTTTCATCGCCAAAATCCATCATAATCTGACCGTCTTGCGTCTCTTCGTCGGCAGAAATATCCACTCCAGCCAATTCAAGAGCTATTTCGTCAAGATTATAGCCGTTTCTGACAGGGTTTAAGATGTAGGCACCAATCATAACATCAAATTCAAGGTTGTTGAATTGGATGCCTTTTTCACTGAGATAAACCATATCCTCTTTTACGCTGTAACCGACTTTAAAGGAATCCCCTTCAAAGAAACTTCTGAGAGTTTCGTCGGAGATATTCTCGATATAGAAATAATTTTCTCCGCTACATACGGCAAGGGATTGGTTTTCGGGGTAAAGCTTGTATATAGCTTTGCCGTTAAGATTTAAAATAACACTTTCGTCGCATTTTTCGCAAGATTTATCAAAACTCTTTTCACTTGGTTTAGCAACAGAAAGCTTTAATTTTGACATAAGCTGTTTAAAATTAAGTCTTGCAAAGATTTCGCCAAGCTCTTCTTTATATTCTTTTAAAGCGTAGTCGCCAAGATTATAATCTCCCGGAACTTCTCTGTTGATTGTGGCCAGAGTTTTGCTTAAAAAAGCATCCTCTTTTCCGTTTCTGAGTTTTTCCCTGACGGAATTGGTTACCTCAATAGCATCAATGTTTTCATAAATATCCTCTATGCTTTTATAATTCGCAATAAGTGAAAAGGCGGTCTTTTCGCCTATTCCGGCAACACCGGGGATATTGTCAGATGTATCTCCCATAAGGCCTTTAACATCTATAAATTCTGTTGGAGTAACCCCATATTTTTCAAAAACGCCTTTATCATCATAAATTGTTGTGGTGGTTGACCCCATTTTTGTTATAACAAGGCTTATTTTAACAGTTTCAGAGGCAAGCTGGAGATCATCCTTATCCCCTGTTAAAATGTAACACTCAACCCCTTGCTCATCGCAAAGTTTTGACACTGTTCCAATTATATCATCTGCCTCATATCCGGGATTTTCAAGACATGTAATATTCATTGCCGAAAGAACTTCTTTAATCAAGGGAAGCTGAACCAAAAAATCCTCAGGAGCAGGTTTTCTCTGTGCCTTATACAAATCATACATTTTATGTCTGAATGTCTTTTCTTTAACATCAAAAGCAACACAAACCCCGTCAGGAGCCAGTTCTTCCAGTTGCTTAAATAAAATATTTAAAAATCCGTAAACAGCATTGGTTGGTGTTCCATCAGGAGCATTAAGCATTCTTATTCCGTAATATGCCCTGTTTAAAATGCTGTTACCGTCAATTATGAGAAGCTTTTCCAATTCTTTCCCTCTTTTCCAAATGTATTTTGGGATAATATTATATTCTGCAAAAACTTTCCTTTTCCTTTATTATATCATAATTAACTTTCAAAATCCATATATATTTTATAAGATTTTATTAGGACTGAGAAATTATGTTTTTAACCGTTAAAGTTAAAAGATTTATAGCCATTTTGCTCTCTGTTTTTGCTATCGCAGGGCTTTTTATGTATTTTACCGAAAATCCCGTTAAAAAGCTTTCTTCTGAATCATTCAAATCCTTTGAAAAAATGCAAAAAACAGGCAATATTATCCTAACGCCTGTTTCTCCCGAGGAAATTATCGAAAAAGATAAAGACATTATTAAATGGGTTGATTTTTCTATTACAAGCACAGCTTTAAAAGACGCAATGAAGGCTGACATCTCTTCGTATAATGATAAAACCAGAATAAACTGGATAAAGCTTCTTGCTTGTCTTGGGGTAAAATACGGCGGAGATTTTAAGCGCTATAAAAAATCAGATTTAGAAAAACTTGTAACTCAATTAAAAAACAGGGAACAGCCAAGCGAAATCTCCTCGAAATATTATGATTATTATCACGATGCCTACTCTGCGGTTTTAAGCGGATATATAGGAGAATATACTCTGGTTGAGGATGGCAAAAACGAGACGAAATACGGGCTCAAAGCCTTTTCGCCCATAGCGAATGGCTACTATTTCTCCCATTTTGACGATTTTGGTTCAAGCCGTTCTTATGGGTATAAAAGAAAACATCTGGGGCACGATCTTATGGCAAGCGTCGGGACCCCTGTTATTGCTGTTGAAAGCGGAATTGTTGAGGCTCTTGGTTGGAATCAATATGGTGGATGGCGGATTGGCATAAGAAGCTTTGACAAAAAGAGATATTATTATTACGCTCATCTTCGGAAAGACCACCCCTATGCATATATGCTAACCGAAGGCAGTGTTGTCAAAGCCGGGGATGTCATAGGCTATGTAGGCATGACCGGTTACAGCGCCAAGGAAAATGTAAACAATATTGACACTCCTCACCTCCACTTTGGAATTCAGCTTATCTTTGATGAATCTCAAAAAGACGGCAACGGCGAAATTTGGATTGATTGTTATGAAATAACAAAATTTCTGCTGCAAAACAAATCTTCGGTTTATAAAGATGCAGAGAAAAACGACTATTTCCGAAAGACAGAATTTTTTGAAAAATCTTTTGATAACCTTGAATAGAAAGGATAAAAATATGTTTGTTATAAAAATGAGAACAATCATAATTTATATAGCTCTTTTTGCGCTTTTAATAACTGTTTTAGGGGGATATTTTTTCACTCATAACACCGAAACCGTTTCGGCTGAAGATTCTTTAAATGTCCCGATAATAATGTACCATAGTATTCTTACTGATACAAATAAATCAGGAAAATTTGTTATAACACCAAAGCAATTCGAGGAAGACTTGCTTTTTATAAAAGAAAATGGATACGAGCCGATTTTTATGCAGGATTTAATTAATTATGTTTATAAAGGCACTCCACTTCCCGAAAAGCCAATTATTTTAACCTTTGACGACGGATACTATAATAATTATCTGTATATTCTTCCTCTTCTTAAAAAATATGAAATGAAGGCGGTTATTTCCATTGTGGGAATTTACACGGATTTATACACCCAAAACGAAGATGTATCTCCTGAATATTCCCATCTTTCGTGGGATAATGTCAGCGAGATGATGGATAGCGGTCTTGTTGAGTTCCAAAATCATTCTTATAACTTCCATTCCACCGATAAAGGCAGAAACGGTTCTAAGAAAAAGCTTACAGAAAGCCTTGAAGATTATAAGCGGATTTTATCCGATGACCTTAAAATACTGCAAAATGAGTTTATAGAGCATACAGGATATTGCCCGACAACTTATACATATCCCTTTGGTGCAATAAGCCTTGCTTCAACCGAGATAATAAAAGATTTAGGCTTTTTAGCATCCCTTTCTTGCGAGAATAAAACCAACTATATAAAAGCAGGCGACAAAGACGGCTTATATCTCTTGAACAGATTTATAAGACCCTCAAACAAATCATTAAAGCAAATACTAAAAAAGTGACCCCGAAGGGTCACTTTTTTTGCGCTATCTTTCCTCTCGGAAATAAGGGAGTCCAAGACTTCCCGGAGGTTGATTTTCTTTTTTGTTTCTTACACTTGTTATAATAAGAACAACAATTGTAACAAGATATGGAAGCATATTAAATATTGCCGCAGAAGCACGGCTTAACCCCGGTGTATAAGCATATGCGATATAGAGGCCACCAAAAATAAGTGAGCCGATTATGCCAACGCTTGGCTTCCAAAGGGCAAAGATTACAAGGGCGATAGCAAGCCAACCTCTGTCGCCAAAACCGCCATTTGTCCAGGAACCGCCTGTGTAGTCCATGATAAAGTATAATCCGCCAAGTCCTGCGATTGCTCCGCCTATAACTGTTGCCAGATACTTATACTTAGTAACATTTATTCCGGCCGCATCCGCTGTTGCAGGATTTTCTCCCACAGCACGAAGATGAAGACCTACTCTTGTCTTTTTAAGGATAAAGGATGCAACAAAAGCGACGATAATTGCTGCATAAACCAAAAATCCATAAGAGAAGAAAATTGTT
Organism: Clostridia bacterium; assembly: GCA_045578465.1. Lineage (GTDB taxonomy): Bacteria > Bacillota > Clostridia > Monoglobales > Monoglobaceae > SIG454. The sequence goes on from JAZNKJ010000029.1 coordinate 13,473, forward strand.
CCAATAGCACCCAAATCATCCGCAAAAGGAAGGGTTGTCTTGAAAAAGTCAGCGGTTGTTTTAACATTTAAGTTACCGCCGTTACCGAAAATTGTTGTCATTGAGCCACCGAAAAAGTCGCCAAATCCAACACCAAAAGTCGTAAGGGCAAGACCTGTAACATTCTGATTAGCTCTTAATGTAATGGTTAAAAAACTATAAATTAAAGCAAGGAGAGCCGAGCCTAAAAGAGACGCCAAAAGCGGAATTAAAATTCCCCAGAACGCGTTAGGCATAATACCTGCGCCTTTGCAATAGCTTTCATAGAGATAAGCTCCAATTACCCCTGCGCTTCCGCCCATATACATAATACCCGGAATACCAAGGTTAAGGTTGCCTGATTTTTCAGTTATAATTTCCCCTGTTGAACCAAAGAGAAGCGGAATGCCCTGCACAACAGCGCTGTTAATAATTTTTGCAAACATTACGCCACCTCCTTATGCTTCTTACGGAAATTAACTTTATATTGAACAAAGAATTCACTACCGATAATAAAGAAAATAATTATACCAGTTAATATTTCTGCAATACTCTGATTTAAACCACAAGCTGTTGCAATTTCTCCTGCTCCTCTTTCTAAGAAAGCAATCAGGAAAGAAACTAAAATCATAACAATCGGGTTAAATTTTGCAAGCCAGGAAACCATTATTGCTGTAAAACCAAGACCGCCTGCTGTGTTTGTGTCAACAGTATGATGTGTTCCTGCAACAAGCAAGAAACCTGCAACACCGCAAAGGGCACCTGAGAGTGCCATTGTTCTGAGAATTACCTTCTTAACATTGATTCCGATATATCGTGCGGTGTTTTCACTCTCGCCCACAACGGAAATTTCGTAGCCATGTTTACTGTATTTAAGATAGATATACATTCCAATCGTGATAACAGCAACGATTATGATATTAAGCAAATATTTCTGTCCGAATAAAGACGGAAGCCATCCGCCCATTGAATTACTGTTTATAATCCCTATATGGTTTGAATCCTTTGGATTCTCCCAAAATACTATGAAGAACGAAATGAGCTGCATAGCAACATAGTTCATCATAAGTGTAAAAAGTGTTTCGTTTGTATTGAATTTCGCCTTAAAGTAAGCCGGAATAATACCCCATATCATACCTGCAATCATACATACGATAATCATAAGCGGGATTAAAACAAACCCAGGGAGAATGTTTCCGAAATATATCATCATTGCAGCTGCTGCCAAACCACCAACAAGTGTCTGTCCTTCTGCCCCGATGTTCCAGAATTTCATTTTAAATGCCGGGGTAACCGCGAGAGAAATAGCAAGAAGCATAGAAAGATTATGCAATAAATACCATACTTTTCTCGGCGAGCCAAAGGAACCGACAAACATCGCTTTATAGACCTGTAAAGGATTGTATCCAGTTAAAAGAAGGATAACAACGGAACATACAACAAGAGCAAGAACAATGCCGATAGCTCTTACACCCCAGGATTTGAGCATAGGCATATCGTCGCGTTTTGCAATCTGAATAGGCTTTTCATGATGTTTTATCTCATTACTCATTTACCTGTTCCTCCTTTAACTTTGTCATTAAGAGGCCAACCTCTTCTTTCGTTGTAGACCTTGCATCAACTATGCCACTTATCTGCCCTGCGCAAAGAACCAAGATTCTGTCGCATAATTCCAAAAGAACATCAAGATCTTCCCCGACATAAATAACCGCAACACCTTTTTCTTTTTGCTCATTTAAAAGGTTATATATGGTGTATGATGAGTTAATATCAAGTCCTCTTACAGGATAAGCAACCATTAAAACAGTTGGAGCAGAAGAAATTTCTCTTCCTACCAAAACTTTTTGAACGTTACCGCCTGAGAGTTTTCTTACAGGAGTGTTTGCATCCGGAGTAACAACTTCAAGCTGGTCGATAATTCTTTCAGCTAAATCCTTAGGAGCTTTTCTTTCAAGGAACATACTTTTTCCTTTTTTATAGCTTCTGAGCATCATATTGTCAACTATATCCATGTTTCCAACAAGGCCCATACCAAGTCTGTCCTCAGGAACAAAGGACAATCTTACTCCCATCTGACGAATCTCAACAGGAGTTTTATCCCGAAGATTTTCAGTTTCTCCTGTCTTTGGGTTGTGGTATAAAATCTCTCCGCCCTCAGTATGTTGAAGTCCGGCGATTGCTTCAAGAAGCTCTCTCTGACCGCTTCCTGCAATACCTGCAATACCTAAAATTTCGCCTGCCTTTGCAGTAAATGAAACATTTTCCAAAAGTTTGACACCTTCACGGCTAAGACATTCAATATCTTTAACAACAAGTCGATCCTGTGTTTCTTTTACTTCTTTTCTTTCTATATTAAGACTTACTTTCTTACCTACCATCATTTCGGTAAGCTCGGTTTCAGTCGTCTTTTTCGTTTCAATTGTTCCTATATATTCGCCTTTTCTGAGCACTGCAACTCGGTCAGAAAGAGCCATAACCTCATTTAATTTATGAGTTATGATAATTATAGCTTTTCCTGCATCTCTCATTTTTCTCAAAACTGCGAAAAGCTTTTCTGTTTCTTGAGGAGTTAAAACCGCAGTTGGTTCATCAAGAATAAGAATATCTGCGCCACGGAACAAAACTTTTATAATTTCAACCGTCTGCTTTTCTGAAACAGACATTTCGTAAATTTTCTTAAGGGGATCAAGCTCAAAGCCATATTGCTCGCTTATCTCTTTAACTTTCTTAGCGTAGTGCTTTAAATCAAACTTTTCTTCGTCATCAAGACCAAGAATAATATTTTCTACGGCGGAAAAAACATCAACAAGTTTAAAATGCTGATGAATCATTCCTATTTTATAATCAAAGGCATCTTTTGGCGAAGCGATAACAGCTTCCTTTCCATCAATATAAACCTCACCTTCATCAGGTGTATAGATCCCGGAAATCATATTCATAAGAGTTGTCTTTCCGCTTCCGTTTTCGCCGAGAATAGAAAGAATTTCGCCCTTATTAACAGTAAGGTTTACGCCTTTGTTTGCAACAACGCTTCCAAAGCTTTTTGTGATATTTTTAAGCTCAATTGCAACAGCTCCCACACTATCACTCCTTTAACAGATGTAAAATTCATTTAACTATATAATTATACCAAATCAGATTTTTTTCGTCAACATTTTTTTACAATAAAAAAATGAAGCGGAGAAAACTCCGCTTCACTATTTTGTCACAATATTATTTAATTGTGATACCATCGATATCGATATCAAAGTAAGGTGCGCTACGGAACTTAGATTCCATAAATACGCCATCTTCGATAACTTCTGTGTCAGGTGTGAAAGCTGCATCAGAATCAACATCTGCTAAGTAAGATGTAAGCTTTTCGCCCTTAACTGTGAAGTTAGCAGTATCAAATACCTTGATTTTGCCGTCGATAAGGTCCTGCTTAACTTCTTCAAGCTTAGCTTCTGTGCCCTTTGCAGCAACCTTGTCGTTAAGACCCATGATCTGAACAACATCATCAGCTAAGCCACCGCAGAAATCCTGTGTGATAGCTTCGCCATCAAGTGTAGCTGTGATAATGTGCTTGAAGTATGGTGCCCAGTTAATCTTAGAAGAAATAAGAGCTGTATTTGGACCCCATTCTCTTGTATCTAAGTTGTAAGCAACATTAGGAACGCCTGCTTCTTCACAAGCCTTTGGAGCACCCTCAGAGTCAGCATGCTGGCTGATGAGAACGCAGTTATCAGCGATTAAAGCGTTAGCAGCTTCTTTTTCAAGAGCTATATCAAACCAAGAGTTTGTAAATTTAACACTCATTGTAGCTGTTGGGCAAACACTTCTTGCGCCGAGGAAGAAAGATGTATAACCGGACTTTACTTCGGCATATGGGTAAGCACCAACATAACCGATTTTAGCCTGGTCAGGAGTAATCTTTCCGCTTTCGATCATTTCGTTAAGCTTTAAACCAGCAGCAACACCTACAAGATATCTGCCTTCGTAGATAGAAGCAAATGCGTTGTAGAAGTTAGGAAGGTTTTCTGTGTGAGCTGTTGTACCTGTAGCCTTGCAGAACATTACTTCAGGGAACTCCTTAGCAGCCTGAACCATAAAGCTTTCATGACCAAAGCTGTCAGCGAATACGATATCGCAACCAGCTTCTGCAAGTTCAGCAGCCGCTTCGTAACATTCGTTACCTTCAGGAATGTTAACCTTAATCATAACCTGATCATCAGAAAGGCCTAATTCCTTTGTAGCAGCCTTGGCAGCGTCTAAGAAATTCTTATCGTAAGTTGAGTTTTCATCGTGTAAGAAAATAAAACCAACTTTGAAGTCTTCATCAGCCGCTTTGTCACCGCAAGCTGTGAATAAACACATAGAAGCTGCAAGTGCAATAACTAAAATAAGTGATGCAATTTTCTTGAACATTTCAAGTTCCTCCATTAAATATTTAATATTTTTCGCATTCAAAAAAGAATACACCACCATTATATAATATTTGTTTCCATTTTTCAATAAATTTCATAAACTTATTTTGACAAATTTTTCATTTTCTTTTTGTTAAAATTATACAATTTAAAAAACGGTTGCCTTTTGGCAACCGTTTTATTATGCTTTAAATAATGTTCCTATTTTTTCCCCTTCAATTATGTCATAAAGGTTTTCAATTCTACCACCGTTTGCAATAATCATATCAATTCCGTTTTTCATAACAATTTCTGCGGCGTGGAGCTTGGTTTTCATTCCACCTGTTCCTCTTCTTGTCCCTTCGCCCCCTGCAACCGACAAAACACTATCGTCAATCTTTTCAACAATAGGGATAATTTTCGCATCAGGATTTTTAGAGGGGTTGCTGTCATAAAGGCCGTCAATGTCTGAAAGAATAACAAGAAGGTCAGCATCTATTAAAACGGAAACATAGGCAGATAGAGTATCGTTATCACCAAATTCAAGCTCTTCTGTTGAAACAACATCGTTTTCATTGACAATAGGAATAACTCCATATTCAAGCATTGTCATAAACGCATTCTTAGTGTTGTTATATTTCTGTTCATTATCAAAAACATATTTTGTAAGAAGAACCTGGGCAGCATTGTATCCATATTCTGCGAAAAATCTATCATACATCGAAACAAGGCTTGCCTGACCAATTGCAGCAAGGGCTTGTTTTTTTCTTATTTCCTCAGGCTTATTCGGGAGAGCAAGCTTCCCTACTCCTGCGCCAACAGCACCGCTGGACACCAGAACAACTTCATTTCCGCAGTTCACAAGTTCAGAAACAACCCGAACAAGTTTTTCCATTTGTCTTATATTAATTTTGCCGTTTTCATGGGTTAAAGTTGATGTTCCAACCTTAACGACTATCCTCTTTTTTTTCATAGTAATTACCCCATTTCCTTTGCATTTTAACATATTCTCTTGCAATTTGTCAATAAGAGATATATAATAAGTATAGGTTTCGGAGGATTTTATGAAAATTGGAAATATAACTTTGGAAAACAATCTAATATTAGCCCCAATGGCAGGGGTTACCGATAAGGCGTTTCGCAATATCGTTAAGCCTTTCGGGGTTGGTCTTATGTATACCGAAATGGTCTCCGGCAAAGGACTTATGTATAAAAATAAGAAAACCCAGCGCCTTTTGGATACCGAAGAAAGCGAAGGCATTGTTGCTACTCAGCTTTTTGGTCACGACAGCGAGATTCTGGCCGAAACCGCCAAATTAGCCGAAGAAAACGGCGCTATGATAATTGACATAAATATGGGTTGCCCTGCTCCTAAAATCGTTAATAACGGGGACGGCTCTGCTCTTATGAAAAATCCTGCTCTTGCAGGAGAAATAATCAAAACTGTTAAAAGTGCTATTTCTATCCCTTTAACCGTCAAATTCAGAATGGGTTGGGATGAAGAAAATATAAACGCTGTGGAATTTGCAAAAATTGCAGAAAATAATGGTGCAGATGCCATAACCATACACGGCAGAACCCGTAAGCAATTTTACAGCGGAAAGGCAAATCTGGATATAATCAAAGCTGTTAAACAAGCTGTTTCCATCCCTGTTGTGGGCAATGGAGATATTGTTGACGGAAAATCAGCAAAGCATATGCTTGAATATACCAATTGTGATGCCATTATGGTTGGCAGAGAAGCTCAGGGAAATCCCTGGATTTTCAGAGAAATAGCTGAATACTTAAAAACCGGCATTCCTCTTCCACCTCCAACGCTATCCGAAAGGATAGGAACTATGCTTTCTCATCTTGATTTACTTATTAAATATAAAGGAGAGCATATAGGTATTTTAGAGGCAAGAAAGCATATGGCTTGGTATTTAAAAGGTGTCCACGGCGGAGCACCTCTTAGAGTAGAGATTAACAAGGCAACGACAGAAAAAGAAATGAAGGACATTATTTTTTCCGTTGCCGAAAAAATAAAAGAATAATTCAGAAAGGTGGTAGTTATATGGCAGATAAATGCAAAGCATATAAAACTTCAATAGGCGGTCAGGCCGTTATGGAAGGTGTTATGATGCGAGGGCCTGAGTCTATCGCAACGGCTGTCAGAAAGCCTGATAAAGAAATTATAATAGATAAACAGCCTATTGGCAACGCTAGAAAAAGCAAGATTGCGAAACTTCCGATTATAAGAGGCTGTGTTAATTTTATCGACAGTATGGTTATAGGAATTAAGGCCCTTATGTTTTCCGCAAAATTTTTTGATGTTGACGACGAGGGAAACGAAATTACCGAAGAACCAGGCAAGTTTGAAAAATGGCTTACTGAAAAACTCGGCTCAGAGAAGGCTTTTAATATCCTTATTTATATTTCAGTAGCCCTATCCGTTTGCCTCAGTGTTGGACTTTTTATGCTTCTTCCTGCTTATCTTGCAGGTTTTGTTGAACTGTTTTCTGATAGCCACACTCTTTATATCGCAACAGAAGGTGTTGTAAGAATATCACTTTTTGTCCTTTATCTTGTTTTAGTTTCTCAAATGAAGGATATCAAGAGAGTATTTATGTATCACGGGGCAGAGCATAAGTCAATTCATTGCTACGAACACGGCGAAGAACTTACCGTTGAAAATGTCAGAAAGCATACAAGACTTCATCCTAGATGCGGAACAAGCTTCCTGCTTATTGTTATGGTTATAAGTATTGTCCTTTTCTTCTTTATAAGATTTGACAACATCTTTTTAAAGCTTCTTGCAAGACTCGTTTTAATTCCTCTTGTTGCAGGAATTTCTTATGAAATTATTAAATTTGCCGGAAGACATGACAACTGGTTTACTAAAATCATAAGCTATCCGGGAATGCTTTTCCAGCATGTAACAACCCGTGAGCCTGACGATTCCCAGATTGAAGTTGCAATCGCATCTCTTATGGCGGTAATTCCTGAAGAAAAAGGTAGCGACCAATGGTAAAACTTAGTGATTTACGCAAAGAATTCTGTGCTTTATCCCTTGACCGTCTTGACACGGATGTTATCCTTACAGAGACTCTCAAAATAGATAAAAGCAAGCTTTTTTCAGATATTTATGTATCTGAAACTGAGGAAAAAACAATACGAGAAAATATTAAAAGGCTCCTTTCGGGAGAACCTGTTTCCTATATCATAGGTCATAGAGAATTTATGTCTCTTGAGTTTAAGGTAAACTCCTCCACTCTTATTCCCAGAGCTGACACAGAAATTCTTGTTGAGGAGCTTATAAAAATATATGAGGGCAAAAACCCTTTTATTTTTGAAATCGGAACAGGCTCGGGATGTATCCCCGTAAGCCTTGCATATTATATTAAAGACGCTAAAATAGTGTCCTGCGATATTTCAAAAGGTGCAATTGAAACCGCCAAAGAAAACGCCAAAATCAACGGTGTTTATGACAGGGTTACCTTTATTGAACATGATATTTTATCCGGCTTTCCATCTCTTGAAGATGCACCTGATTGTATCGTTTCAAACCCACCATATATTGAAAGTGATGTTATAAAAACATTAGATGAAAATGTGAAGAATTTTGAGCCTCTCACTGCTCTTGACGGCGGAAGTGACGGTCTTGATTTTTATCGTAGTATAATAAAAGAAAACCCTCTGAAAAAGGGCGGAGTTCTAGCCTTTGAAATAGGTTATAATCAAGGAAAGAGCGTCTCCGATTTAATGGAAAACGATTATACAGATATCCGCATAATAAAAGACTTAGGCGGAAATGACCGAGTAATTACAGGCATAAAAAAATGAGCTTAACGCTCATTTTTTTTATATATTTTTTTAGTAAGATAAATCCCGAATGCAGAAGCGATAAGACCGAGGGCAATTCCCCCTAAAATATCGCTGGGGAAATGCACAAACAAATAAAGTCTTGAAAAGGCTATTAAAATTGCAAGAATAAGAGCAATAACTCCTTCCTTTTTGTGAAAATAAAGAATACAACTTGCCCCTGCAAAAGATGAAAAAGTATGTCCTGACGGGAAGGAGAAATCTGTTGGCATCGCAATAAGCAATTTTACGCTTTCATCAATCCAGCAAGGTCTTTCTCTTGCAATCAAATTTTTAAGCATTCCATTTCCTGCTATAAGGCAGAAAATTAAGGCAATAAGGATGGAAATTCCGCATTTGCGATATTTTCTAAACGCTGTCATAACAAGGCCTATGATAATCCATATTGCGCCACTGTTACCAATAAAGGAAACAAAAGTCATAACGGCATCTAAAACCTCATTGCGCAGGCCTTGTATCATATGTAAAACATCGAATTCAAATCCCATAATAAACCCCATTAAAACAAATTTTAATTTTTGAGGCTGTGTATCGGGGCAGGAATTCTTCCGCCACGATTTATAAATTCCTGACTTGAAAAATTATGAACAGGCATAATAGGTGCTTCTCCTAAAAGTCCGCCGAATTCAACTGTTTCTCCTACCTTTTTGCCAACCGCAGGAATAATTCTTACAGCCGTTGTCTTCTGGTTTATCATACCGATTGCCATTTCATCCGCAATAATTGCAGAAATTGTTTCTGCCGGAGTATCACCCGGAATTGCAATCATATCAAGACCAACAGAGCAAACGCAGGTCATCGCTTCAAGTTTATCAAGGGAAAGTGCGCCACACTTAGCTGCCGCAATCATTCCTGCGTCTTCACTGACCGGAATAAAAGCTCCGCTAAGACCGCCAACATATCCTGAAGCCATAACTCCACCCTTTTTAACTGCATCATTAAGGAGAGCGAGAGCCGCAGTTGTTCCATGGGTTCCGCACTTTTCAAGGCCCATCTCTTCTAAGATATATGCAACACTATCTCCGATTTCAGGGGTAGGTGCTAATGATAAATCAACTATACCGAATGGCACTCCGAGGCGCTTTGATGCTTCCTGAGCAACAAGCTGGCCCATTCTTGTAATTTTAAAAGCAGTCTTTTTGATAGTATCTGCAACAACGCCAAAATTCTGGCCCTTAACCTGTTCAAGAGCGCTTTTAACAACACCGGGACCGCTTACGCCAACATTAATAACACAGTCTCCTTCGCCTACGCCGTGAAAAGCGCCTGCCATAAACGGATTATCCTCAACGGCATTAGCAAAAACAACAAACTTAGCGCAACCGAAAGAATCTCTGTATGCTGTAAGATGAGCAGTTTGTTTGATGATTTCACCCATTTTTTTAACAGCATCCATATTTATTCCCGCTTTTGTTGTTGCAACCCCGACAGAGGAACAAACTTTTTCAGTTGTCGCAAGAGCCTCAGGGATAGAATTGATTAAAATCTCGTCTCCTTTTGAAAAACCCTTATGAACAAGGGCAGAGAAACCACCGATAAAGTTAACACCTGTCTCTGTTGCGGCACGGTCCAAAGCTTTTGCAAAGCATACATAATCCTTTGCGTCGCTTGCCCCTGCTACCATGGAAATCGGTGTAACGGAAATTCTCTTATTTATAATCGGAATACCAAGTTCATCGCTTATGTCGTTACCTGTTTTTACAAGATTTTCGGCATAGCGTGTTATTTTGTCATAAATTTTGTCACAAGATTTCTGAGCAGAAAAATCCGCACAATCAAGAAGGGAGATCCCCATAGTAATAGTTCTTATATCAAGGTGTTCATCCTTAATCATTTTTATTGTTTCAAATATTTCGTTTGTGTTAATCATTATACCCTCCGTGAAGAAACTGACAAAATTTAAATTCTGTGCATGCTTCTGAAAATTTCTTCGTGTTGAATTTTGATTTCAACACCGAGTTCCTCGCCAATTTTAGTAAGCTCATTAGAAATATCAGCAAACTTATTTTCAGCCTCCGCCATATCAACAAGCATAACCATAGTGAATAAATCCTGCATAATAGTCTGGTTTATATCAAGAATATTTACATTGTTTTCAGAAAGACAAGAACTTACTTTCGCAATAATCCCCTTTTTGTCAATTCCCATAACAGTTACAATAGCACGCATAACTTTCCTCCAAATAACATTATTTATACATTAGTATAATACTACCCTTTTTTTCTTTTAAAGTCAAGCAGATTTTGCAAACTTTACTTGAATTTTGTATAAAAAAATGATATTATATGAATATATTATTTTTTGAGGGAATGTTAGTATGTTTTTACCAGTAAGCAAAGCAGATATGAATAAGCTTGGCATTAGCCAGCTTGATTTTATTATAATATCAGGCGATGCCTATGTTGACAACAGCTCTTTTGCCCATGCAGTTATCGGAAGAGTGTTAGAGAGCCATGGGTATTCCGTTGGAATTATTCCTCAACCTGACTGGCAAAGCACCAATGATTTCAAAAAATTAGGTACTCCCCGCCTTGGTTTTCTTGTTTGTCCGGGAAATATCGACTCCATGGTTAATCATTATACAGCAGCCAAAAAGCGCAGAAGTCAGGACTTCTATTCCCCGGGTGGAAAAGCTGGGTTACGCCCTGACAGAGCAACAATCGTCTATTGCAATAAAATTCACGAGGCTTTTGGCAAGAAAATTCCTGTAATTATCGGCGGTATTGAAGCAAGCCTTCGAAGATTTGCCCACTACGACTATTGGTCTGACAAAGTAAGGCGAAGTATTTTAATTGACAGCGGTGCCGATATATTAGTCTTCGGTATGGGAGAAAAACAGGTTGTAGAAATTGCAGATTTGTTAAATTGCGGAGCTGATATAAAGGATATTAAACATATCCCTGGTACAGTTTATGAAGAAACCGAAGAAAATCTGCCGGAAGACTGCATTATCCTCCCCGATTTTGACGCAGTTTCTACCAATAAAAAGGAATATGCAATTGCAACCGCAAAAATGTCATATGAACAAGATTATATCAGAGGAAAAGTTTTGGCGCAAAAAGACAACAAGAAATATGTTGTCCAAAATCCGCCCTCTTCTCCTCTTAGCCAGGATGAGCTTGATGCGGTTTATGAACTTCCCTACGAAAACGCTTATCATCCTATGTATGAAAAGCTTGGCGGAGTTCCTGCTATTTCTGAAATAAAATTCAGCCTGACATCCTCAAGAGGTTGTTTTGGAAACTGCAACTTTTGTGCTCTCGCCTTTCATCAAGGCAGAACTGTTACAGCGAGAAGTCATTCTTCCCTTCTAAAAGAAGCCGAAAATATGACAAAGCACCCTGATTTTAAGGGATATATCCACGATGTTGGCGGACCTACTGCAAATTTTCGTCAACCTTCTTGTGAAAAACAGCTCAAATTCGGAACCTGCAAGGACAAACAATGTCTTTATCCCTCCCCTTGCAAAAACTTAGAAGTTTCCCACAGAGATTATCTTTCACTTTTAAGGAAGCTCAGACAACTTCCGAAAGTCAAAAAGGTTTTTATCCGCTCAGGAATACGATATGACTATCTTATGGCTGATAAAGACGATGAATTTTTCTACGAACTTTGCAAACACCATATAAGCGGCCAGCTTCGCGTTGCACCTGAACATATATCGGACCGAGTTTTAAAATATATGGGAAAGCCAAGCCGAAAGGTATATGACAAATTTATTGAAAAGTTTAATAAGATAAACAAAGAGCTAAATAAAGAACAATATGCCGTTCCTTATCTTATGTCATCTCATCCGGGAAGCACATTAAAGGATGCAATTGCTCTTTCCGAATATTTAAGAGATAATAACATTCAGCCCGACCAGGTGCAGGATTTCTATCCCACACCGGGTAGCATTTCAACCTGTATGTATTACACCGAGCTTAATCCTTTTACTCTGGAGAAGATTTATGTTCCAAAACTTCCGGAAGAAAAACAAATGCAACGGGCTCTTCTTCAATACAGAAATCCTGAAAACTATGAAACAGTCAAAAAAGCGCTTTTAAAGGCAGGTCGCGAGGACCTTATTGGTTACTCCTCTAAATGTCTTATAAAGCCGAAAGGAGATATAAAAAATGGCAAGAATTCTCAGCGGAAAGGAAATCTCCGCAAAAGTAAAATCGAAACTAATGGAACGAATCGAGGCTCTCAACAAAAAAGGAGTAAATCCGGGGCTGGCCGTAATAATCGTAGGAGATGACCCCGCATCAAAAGTTTATGTGGGCAGAAAAGAGGCTATGTGCCAAGAACTTGGTATGCACTCTGAAAAATATGCCCTCCCGAAAGAAACTACTCAGGAAGAGCTTGTTGCTTTAATTAAAAAGCTCAATACGGACGATAAAATTCACGGAATTTTAGTTCAGCTTCCTCTTCCCAAAGGTCTTGATGAAAAGGCAGTTATAGATACAATTGTTCCTCATAAAGATGTTGACGCTTTCCATCCTGTCAATGTGGGAAAAATTATGATTGGTGATTATGATTTTGTTCCTTGCACTCCAGCAGGAATTATGGAAATGATTAAAGAAAGCGGTTGCGAGGTTGAGGGTAAAAACTGCGTTGTTATTGGCCGAAGCAATATTGTCGGAAAACCAATGTCAATGCTTCTTCTCCATCAGAATGGAACCGTAACAATCTGCCATTCGAGAACAAAGAACCTCAAAGAAATTACAAAAACAGCTGATATTTTGGTTGCCGCTGTTGGCAGAGCCAACTTTGTCACAGCCGATATGGTTAAAGAGGGCGCAGTTGTTATTGATGTGGGAATGAACCGTATGGAAGACGGAACACTCTGCGGAGATGTTAATTTTAACGAGGTTGAGCCTATTGCCTCTGCCATCACTCCTGTCCCAGGCGGTGTAGGGCCTATGACAATCTCAATGCTTATGCAAAATACAGTTACCGCTGCTGAAAAAAGTATTTAAAAAGGAGCCTTATGGCTCCTTTTTTTATTCAATTGTTAAATAATCCGAGCCGTTTATTGAATAAATTTGCGCAATATAACTCTCGGGGGTGTGCATTTTCGTGGCATCACCGCTTAATAGCCCTACTATCTCTATTAAATTGCTTATTCCTATTTCTTCCTTTATGATTTTATAAGGATTTTTCCCAAATTTCATACAAATGGCTCCAAAATAATAAAGATTATCCGAGGTATCCCCAAACTCCTTTTTAAGATTTTCTAAAAAATCAGCATCTTCTATTTTATTAAGAAGCTCTCTTCCCTCATTTTTATACTTAATCAAAATCCCATCCTTTAACGGCGGCACAACCCAATTATTGTTGCCGTTTTTTATTTTTGTATTTTTAAGCTCAATGAAATCCATAATTATTTTTTCATAATGCTTTGTATAATTTTCTTTATCTTTTATGGCGGTGGTTAAACTATCAACAGCAGTTTTGATTTGCATACTTTGATTTTCTTCTTCAACTCCTGCAAGATTAAGCCTTTTACCATTACTGATTTTTTGGTATGCTTTCTCAATTTTTTCAGTTTGGGTTCTGGCTACATTCTCGCTGTAACTACTGAGATAAGGAAGTGTAACATCTCGACCGAACCTTTGATATCCCCAGCTATGAGGCACAATAAAAGGAACCAAATCATTGTCGCTGATAACATTATAAATATAATTATATTTTTTGTCTTTTGCACTATTTAAAGTGGTTACCCTTGGAGAAGCAAATGTATAGGCGTATATATTTTTTCGGTCGATTATTCCGCAATCCCCAATCTGTGATGCCACTATATTTGCAACAGCTCCTCCTCTGCTGAATCCGCTTATCCAAAGCTTAGTTTTTTTAGATTTATTGCCTAAATATTCAGATAATTCAGTGGTCACTTCCTTGGCTGATGCTAAAAAACCCTTATGGGTTTCTCCGCTTCCTAAATTAAAATTGCTGACCCACTCATTGCCGTATACCCCACCTCGTATAACTACCGCAACAAGACGGCAATCTTCCTTGTCAATATTTATATTTTTCTCTGCAAAAGTAAAAGCAACTTTATCGGTTTTATCGTTTAAGGATTTATCATAATTATATGCTTTAATATTTGAAAACCCTAGTCGTTGGCAAAGCTCAACTATATTTTTATCTCTGTCTACTTTCCCGTTATCTCCCCAAAATTTGCCTGCCTCTTTCGACGAAAACGCCGCGGCTGCAAGACCAACTGACGATTGAGCCAATGGATGATTATATTTTGTCGCTTCCTGAACAAAAAAATCGTCGCTGTAATCAACAAAAAACTCTCCGCCACCGCTAAGTCTGGCATTTACGGTATCAGGCTTTATAACATAGATTTCGTCGTCAACAGCAACTGTTTTTCCGCCTAAAACATCTCCTGCGAAAGACGAAGGCAATAAAACCTTGTTGTCTTCGATTTTTACTTCATAAGGCTTTGCTTCTCCGAAAATTTCAATCTCTCCCGTCGTCATATCAATATTAAAACTTTCTTTATCAATCCCCATATTCTCTGTCAAGCTGTCTGCACGAATATAAAACTCTTCGCCCACCATATTCCCCTTAACTGTTATTCTTCTGTCTCCAATATAGATGTCAGCCTCGTCCTCCTTGAATATTGTTATAGAAATTATGGCAAAAATAATGCTTAAAACCGTTCCAATAAGACTTAGCACAGTTTTCTTCTTCATCTTTAAAGCACCTCATTTCCTATTGGATATGCCAATATTTTTTTGGACATAATAGCAATTAATATATATTATACACATTAGGAGTGATTATATGTCATACAGCGCAAGAACAGACCTTGCTATTGAAAACTATGAGATGTATATGGAGGCATCAAAGCTTGAAAACGAGCTTGAAGGGGTTGAGGTTAAAACCGAATATCCCTTTGAGGAAACAAAAATTTCAAGAGTTAATATCCTTTCGGAAAAAGGGGCATCTATCCTTAAAAAATCAGTAGGAACTTATATAACCATCGATATTCCGCCTGCAATTTATAACGAGCAAACCGTGTATGAAAATATATGCAAGGTGGTTGCAAAGGAGCTTGCTGCGCTTTTAGAAAAAGAAAATATAGAAACCGTCTTGGTTATAGGTCTTGGAAACAGAAATGTAACCCCTGACGCATTAGGCCCTGCCGTTGTTGATTCTCTTTTGGTAACCCGTCATTTAATCCAGTATATTCCCGAAGAAATTGATAAGCGTTTAAAACCTCTTTGTGCTCTTGCACCTGGAGTTTTAGGGATAACAGGAATAGAAACTATGGAAATTGTCAAAGGTGTTTGCGAAAAGGTTAAACCATCGGTTTTAATCGTTATAGACGCCTTATGTTCAAGGAGTATGGAACGAATTAACACAACTATTCAGATATCAAATACAGGCATAACACCGGGGGCGGGAGTTGGAAATAAACGAATGGCTCTTGATAAAAAAACTCTTGGCATTCCCGTTATTGCAATCGGTGTTCCAACAGTAGTTGATGCCGCCACAATAACTGGGGATACAATCGACCTTTTAATCGGCGATTTAAAGGAAAACGCCAAGGAAAACGAGCCACTTTATAAAATGCTGACAACTATTAACGAAGAAGATAAATACCCATTAATAAAGCAGTCTCTTCACAAAAGCATCGGAGACTTTATAGTTACACCAAAAGAAATTGATAGAGTTATTGAGGATATTTCGTCCGTAATTGCTAACGGAATAAACATCTCCGTTCATAAGGGGATAAACCTTTCGGATATAGACAGATATAAATAAAAAAGGAACAAGAAAAACTTGTTCCTTTTTTTGAAGGCGCCGAATAGTTCAGATGCCTTTAATTATGATATTTATATCTTTTATTCTCCTTCTGTCATCATGCTGTCTTTTTTATAGATGTTGCTGCAATGATTTTGATAATTCAATAATCACCAGAGGAACAACTATTAATCCTAATGCGATTAAATAAAGCTTTACAGGAAGAAGCACAAGACCGAATGCAATTCTTAAAGGGGTAAACAGTACAACTGCCACAAGAAGCGTTGAGATAAGTGCCGCACCGTTTAATTTTTTATTTGAAAATACGCCTATTTTGAAGAGGGAATGTTCCGATCTCATGTTAAAGCTTTGCACAACCTGAGAAAGTGCAAGTACGATAAACGCCATTGTCTGACCACCCTCTAAGGTTCCGGTCATATTTTCTCCAAGTTTGAAGCCGATAAGTGTTAAAACTGCAAACATTATTCCCTGTAAAACCACACGAACACCAAGACCGTGAGCAAAGATGCCCTCATTTTTCGGCTTTGGCTTTCTATCCATAATATCGTTTTCAACCGCTTCCATACCAAGAGCAATTGCAGGCATTGAGTCGGTAACAAGATTTATCCAAAGTAACTGCATTGAAAGTAGTGGTGTTTTATGCCATAAAAGCATTGCCATAAATACGGTGATAACCTCGCCGATATTTGTTCCGAGCAGGAAGCCTACAACCTTTTTGATGTTTTCATAAATACCTCTACCTTCACGAACGGCATCAACAATTGTTGCAAAGTTGTCATCGGTAAGAGTCATGTCGGCAGCACCTTTTGCGACATCTGTACCTGTAATACCCATAGCACAGCCAATATCTGCCGCTTTTAGCGCAGGAGCATCGTTTACACCGTCGCCTGTCATAGATACAACCTGTCCTTTTCTCTGCCAAGCCTTAACTATGCGGATTTTATTTTCAGGTGATACCCTTGCATAAACAGAAATATTTTCAACTTGCTCATCAAGCTCTCTGTCGGTCATTGCATCTAACTCGCTACCTGTAATTGCACGGTCGCCGTCTAAAAGAATACCAAGCTCCTTTGCAATGGCAGATGCGGTAACAACATGGTCGCCTGTAATCATAACGGGCTTTATTCCCGCTCTTCGACATACTGCTACAGCTTCTTTTGCCTCAGGTCTCGGCGGATCTATCATACCTACAAGTCCCATAAATGTTAAGCCGTTTTCAAGTTCTTCTGATGTAGGATTTTCGGGAATCTCGTCAATTTCCTTATATCCTATTGCAAGAACACGAAGAGCATTTTCGCTCATGGATTCAGTAAAGTGCTTTGCAGTCTGCAAATCTCCTGCAATACAACGCTCTGCCATCATATCAAAGGCGCCTTTTACAATTACAATGTTTTTGCCGTCTATACGATTTACTGTTGTCATAAGCTTTCGGTCTGAATCAAAGGGAATTTCTGCAAGACGCGGATATTTTTTGTTAAGCTCATCTTTTGGCATTCCGTTTTTATGTGCCGCAAGGACAATGGCTGTTTCGGTAGGATCACCGATATGCTGTTCTTCGTCACCGTGAAATACAACCGAACCGTCACAGCAAAGTGTTCCATACATAAGGAGCTTTTTAATTGTTTCTGTATTGTTATTACTTATATTTTCGGGATCGGAAAATCCGTCTGCGTAAGCTTTCGTAAGTGTCATACGATTTTGGGTAAGTGTACCTGTCTTATCAGAGCAGATAACAGAGGCTCCGCCTAATGTTTCAACTGCAGGTAATTTTCGGATCAGTGCATTTTTCTTAACCATTCTCTGTACCCCGATGGAAAGCACGACTGTAACAATAGCCGGAAGTCCTTCAGGGATAGCAGATACTGCAAGTGAAACTGCGGTCATAAATATTTCAAGCACAGGAATGCCGTTTACTATGCCGACTATAAATATAACCCCACAAGCTGCAAGAGCCATAATTCCTAAATATTTACCAAGCTGTGCAAGCTTTTGCTGTAGCGGTGTCTGACCATCATCCTCGTTATCTAAAAGGTTTGCGATTTTGCCCATTTCAGTATCCATACCCGTTGCGGTTACAACAGCAGTAGCGGTACCGTAAGTAATACTGCAGCCTGAATAAACCATATTCAAGCGGTCGCCGATTGGTGCACCGTCTTTTACTTCTGCAAGATAATCTTTTTCCGAGGGTACGGATTCACCGGTGAGTGCCGATTCTTCCGATTTTAAACCTGCACTGTGAAGAAGTCTTGCATCTGCCGGAACAAAATCGCCTGCTTCAAGACGAATAATATCGCCGGGGACAAGCTCACTTGCATCTATAACTTTTTCTTCTCCGTCACGGATAACTCTTGCGTGTGGTGCAGACATATTTTTAAGAGCATCAAGCGCTTTCTCAGCTTTGCCCTCCTGATATACACCCATAACTGCATTAAGGATAACGATTAACACAATCAGTGCAGGTTCAAATAGTTCGCCCCAATTTTTCTCAACACAAATTACAACAAAAGAAACAATGGCAGCGGCAATCAAAATAAGTATCATCGCATCCTTGAACTGGTCAAGGAAACGCTGCATAGTAGTTTTCTTTTTCTTTTCGTTTAACTTGTTCGGTCCGTATTTCGCCTTGAGCTTCACCACATCACGCTCACTTAAACCTCTTTTTTCATTAGTCTTTAAAATTTTTAAAACTGATTCTTTGGTTTGACTGAAAAATTGCAATTAAAATACCACCTTTCATAACTTATATTATATTAATTTTATAACCCTCTCATACAATTAATAAAAAAAGACGAAACCTTATCTTTATATCAGATAAGTCTCGTCATTTAATATGAAACCAGAAAATCAATCATTGAAAACAATAAATCTTCACGATGTTGGCATCATCGCACATTTCTGTGCTGACTACTCCCTTAGTTTTATGTATTTTATCACATTACTATTTAGTTGTCAATACAAAATTAGCAAAAAATAAAAACCGAACAATCTAGATTGTCATCTAAATCATTCGGGTTCTATGGAGGCGCCATCCAGATTTGAACTGGAGAATAAAGCTTTTGCAGAGCTCTGCCTTACCACTTGGCTATGGCGCCATATTAAATTATATGAAAATTTTAAAAATTTATGACAAAAGACGCAAAATGCGTCTTTTGTCTGGAGCGGAAGACGAGATTCGAACTCGCGACGTTCACCTTGGCAAGGTGACGCTCTACCACTGAGCCACTCCCGCATATAAAAATGGTGCCTCCGGGCGGAATCGAACCACCGACACGAGGATTTTCAGTCCTCTGCTCTACCGACTGAGCTACAGAGGCAAATCTAGCCTCACCATGAAGGAAAATAAAATTGGCGATCCGGATGGGGCTCGAACCCACGACCTCCAGCGTGACAGGCTGGCATTCTAACCAACTGAACTACCGGACCGCATGTGGTGGGCACAATAGGGCTCGAACCTATGACCCTCTGCTTGTAAGGCAGATGCTCTCCCAGCTGAGCTATGCGCCCACATCAATCCTCGTTGCCTGGTGTGTAACCCGCGACAACAAAAGCAATTATACTCGTTTTCAGGATAAAAGTCAAGATAATTATATGCGATTATTTCGATTTATCGCACATTTTACAAGTAAATACTTTGATTTTCTCGTTTATTCACCTTTTTGCTTTATTTTTAAAGTTTTCAAGAGCATTTTTATCGAACAAATATTTTCTGTCACAGAACTGGCAAACAATCTCTGCTTCGCCCTGTTCGTCTATAATATTCTGGATTTCTTCTTTGCCGAGACTTATGATAGCTCTCTCCATTCTATCAAGACTGCAATCGCAATTATATTCTATCTCGGTTTCATCAAGAATATCAATCTCAAAGTCCTTCATAATCTCCATTATGAGCTCTTTATTGCTTTTTCCAAGAGAAAGCATATCGGTAACACTGCATACACTTTCAAGGGATTTTTCAAGGCGTTTTAAGCTAAATTCATCACAGTCAGGCATAACCTGAACAATAAAGCCACCAGCCTGAGCAATAGACAAATCCTTATCAACCAATACACCGAGACCTACAACGCTTGGAACCTGTTCAGACTGGGCAAAATAATACGCCAAATCATCCCCGATTTCTCCGCTCTGAATCTCAACCTGGCCGATATAAGGCTCTTTCATTTTAAGGTCGCGAATAACGCTTAAAAAGCCGTTTTTGCCAACAGCACCACCAACATCGAGCTTACCTTTTCTGTTAAGCGGTAAATCCACATAAGGATTTTCAATATAACCTTTAACTCCGCCTTTTGCGTCGCCCACAACCAAAACAATTCCCGCTTCTCCGCCACCTTTAAACTGAATGGTAACAGTCGCTTCATCATTTTTAAGCATTGCGCCCATAAGCTGACCGGCAACCAATGTTCTTCCAAGAGCTGCTGACGCAACCGGGGAAAGATTGTGATACTTCCTAGCTTTTTCAACTGTTTCACGGGAGTTAGCGAAATAAATTCTCATAAACCCGTCTTTTGTTACTGCTTTTGTTAATAAATCCATAAATATCTCCTATATAAAGAAAGAAAGCCGACGAAATTGTCGGCTTTTAAGTCTTATTTTGTTTATCGTATATCAAAAATCTTACGCACGCTTTGTAACATTTGCAGCCTGCGGACCCTTAGCACCTTCGACAACCTCAAATTCAACTTCTGCGCCTTCCTCTAATGTCTTGTAGCCTTCCATGGCAATTGCTGAAAAATGAACAAAAACATCTGTTCCGTCTTCACATTCGATAAAACCGAAGCCTTTCTCAGCATTAAACCATTTCACTTTTCCGTTTTGCATATAAATTATACCTCCTAAAAATTAAGCCGTTCATTCAGCCACGAGTATAAGTATATCACATGGAATTTCCAATGTCAACCATTTTAGCAACTAAAAAGCCTTTTAGAGAGCTCTATTTCGTCCTCGTTTTTGCTATTTAAAAACTTAATTTTACCTTTATTTTTTCCAGTATTTTCAAGATTCATACCTTTAAGTCGTCTTAAAAGTTCTCTTGCGGTTCCCTCTCCTCCGTCAAAAAGGACCACTTCTTCTCCCATAACCTTTTTAATGGTTTTTGAGAGGAACGGATAATGGGTGCAGCCAAGAACAATTCTGTCAACCTTGCCTCGATAATCGGAAAGTAGGCTGCCAACAAATTTTTCGACTTCCTCGCCCTCTAAAATACCTTTTTCAACCCACTCCATAAGACCTGGGCATGGGAGCAACTCAATATTGCACATTCCTTTATATTTATCCAAAAGCTCTTTAAACTTATTTTCGCCCAAAGTCATATCCGTTGCCATAACCAAAATACTTCCGCCCTCTTTATAAAGCACAGCAGGTTTTATAGCAGGTTCAACGCCTATTACAGGAAGGTCAGTATATTTTTGTCTTAAAAGCTCCGCCGCAGCGCTTGTGGCACTGTTGCAGGCAATAACTATTGCTTTAACCCCCATAGAAACAAGCATTTCAGCGTTAGCAATAGCCAAATCACGAACTTCTCCTACGGACTTTGTTCCATAAGGAGCATTCTTTGAATCGCCAAAATATATGAAATTTTCATTAGGCATAAGCTCAACCGATTTACGAAGAACACTTATACCCCCAACCCCTGAGTCAAAAAAACCAATGGGTTTCTCACAGTTTTTCATATCAATCATCCTTTTAGCTTGTTTTTCTTAATACAAAAAAGCATCGCTGTGTATCCGCTTTTGGCGGAGAAAATTTAAGCTCGTCATATACTTTCGAAACGCTAAGTCCACATTTTTGGCAGGCGTCAAGTATTTCCTTTTCGCTATACGCTCTTTCTGCCTGTTCCTCCGTATATCTGTTATAGCTTTCCCCATTTTTCTCAAAAAAGTCCAGCCTGAAATAACAAATTTTATCCTTTTCATCATACTCATTCTGCCAGACATAAAAAATATCTTTTTCTTCGTTTACAAAAGTATTATTCCCCAAAATCTTGCTTAATTTATACTCTGTGTTTATATCAAAAATCATTATCCCGTCCGGATTAAGATAATTTTTCGCAAGAGAAAGCATTTTTTCAAGCTCGCCGTCTTCCGTGAGATAGTTAACCCCATCAAGAGTGCAGATTATAGCATCGACAGTGCCGTAAAGCTCAAAATCTGTCATATCCTGATTAAGATAAAGAATATCAAGATCCTCTTCATAAGCTTTTTCTCTTGCGATATTGAGCATTTCGCAAGACATATCAACCCCTATCATATCGTAGCCTCTTTTTGCCAGAATAGAGGTCAGGGTTCCCGTTCCGCAGGCTAAATCAAGAACAAGTTTTGGGGAGACCTTCTCTTTCTCAAAAATCGCCTCAATATAGTCCGCAAAAGCAATATAGTTTATGTCTTGTAATTCTTCATAGAGTTTTGCAAAATCACCGTACATAAAATCACACCTTTTTAAGTTTATCCCCAGTGTATGAAGCAAGAAGCTTCTTCTCGCCAACTCCCTCAAAATCAATTATAAGGAACAAATCTGCACCCATTGGCTTTGCACTTTTAACAATGCCGCTACCAAAGGCAGTATGGACAACCTTATCTCCCTCAGAGAAGGATTCAAAGTTCGCCTTTTTAGTCGCCTCACGGGTCTGCCCAAGATTAGAGCTTCCTTTATCAAACGAAACTTTCGGTGCCGTTCCTCTTGTATCAAAGCCACCAAAAGTAGCTTTCGCCTTTTTGGGATATTGTTTGTCCAAAAGGTCATCAGATATTTCGCCGATAAATCTTGACTCGGTTTCATATCTCGTTGAGCCGAACAGTGTTCTGCATCTTGCATGAGTTATGAAAAGTCGTTTCTTGGCTCTTGTTATTCCAACATAGCAAAGGCGTCTTTCTTCTTCCAGCTCCTCTTCGGATTCCATAGACCTCATTCCAGGAAAAATCCCTTCTTCAAGACCTACTAAAAATACATTTGGAAATTCAAGACCTTTTGCGCTATGAAGAGTCATAAGCGTGACCGTTTCCGCCGACTCGTCATAGTTATCAATGTCTGATATAAGGGAAATGTCTTCAAGAAGTGTTTCAAGAGTTGTCTCGGGGTTATTTTTAACCGCCTCAACAACCATGGATAAAAATTCCTTGATATTTTCAATTCTGGTCTGATTTTCAACGGACTTTTCAAGCTCTAACGCACTTATCATTCCGCTTTTATTTATGACTGCCTCAACAAATTTTTCGAGGCTTTCTTCCTCGCATAAAGTATTTTTGAGGCTCTCGATTATATCGGTAAAACCAATTAGTCTATTCTTCGCCTTGGATAAATCCTCGTATTCCCCGCAGCTAAGGCATATTTCATACATACTTTTATTTTCATCACGGGCAATATTTTCGATTTTCTCAATAGTTGTATCGCCAATTCCTCGTTTTGGCTCATTTATAATACGCTTTAAAGCAATATTGTCCCCGCTGTTTTGGATAAGACGGAGATAACTCGTTAAATCCTTGATTTCTTTTCTGTCATAGAAACGGAGTCCGCCCAGAACTCTATAAGGAATCGCGTTATGCAAAAGCGCATCTTCTATAACTCGGGACTGGGCATTCATTCTGTATAAAACAACAATATCGTTAAAGCTTCCACCGTTTTGGGTAAGCTTATTTATTTCTTCTGTTATAAATTTTGCTTCATCCCGCTCGTCCTCGGCCCTATACAGTGTAATTTTTTCTCCCTGTTCATTTTTGGTCCAAAGTTCTTTCCCTCTTCTGCCTTTGTTGTTTTTAATAACCTCATTGGCTGCGGACAAAACATTCCCTGTTGAACGATAGTTTTCCTCAAGCTTTATAATTTTAGCATTCGGAAATTCATTCTCGAAGCCTAAAATATTACCGATATCAGCTCCGCGGAATTTGTAAATACTCTGGTCGTCGTCTCCAACAACACAAAGATTTTTACTTTCGCCGGCAAGAAGGCTGACCAGTCTATACTGAGCGTGGTTTGTATCCTGATACTCGTCAACCAATATGTATTTAAATCTGTTTTGATAATATTCCAAAACTTTTGGATTTTCTTCAAACAGCTTAACTGTGCAGCCAATTAAATCGTCAAAATCAAAGGCATTGTAGCTTTTGAGTTTACTTTGATAAAGAGCATAAACCTTTCCTGCAACTTCTCCGAAAAAGTCTTTTCCGACTTCTTTAATAAAGGCTTCTGGGGTCAAGAGAGAATCTTTCGCTCTGCTTATAACCGCACCAAAAGCTTTTGGGGAAAAATTCTTACTATCAATATTAAGTTCTTTCATACATTCTTTGATAACAGTCTGCGCATCTGCCGTATCAAAAATATTAAAGCTTCTGTCATATCCAATTTTGTCTGCATCACGGCGCAAAATTTTAACACACGCAGAATGGAATGTGCTTGCCATTATGTCGTTCGCTTCTTCTCCCAGTCTTTTTGCAAGTCTTGTTTTAAGCTCTGCCGCCGCTTTATTTGTAAAGGTAATTGCTAAAATATTATATGGCGAAACAGGAGAAACCTTTAAAAATTCTTCCATGCTCTCAGGAATTTCGTCAACCTCGCCCTTTGCATACCAAGAAAGCACCTCAATTTCCTCATCAGAAATCTGAGGCATTTTAGTATCGAAATACGCTTTGCCATATTCAATCAAATGGGCAATACGGTTAATTATAACCGTGGTTTTCCCTGAGCCTGCGCCTGCTAAAACAAGCAACGGTCCCTCAGTTGTGAAAACCGCTTCTTTTTGTTTTGCATTAAGCCCATTATATCTATTTTCAATTATTTCTTGTCTTATTTTCAAAAAGTCCATTAAAGGCTCCTTTATTTAATAATTCCACCGCCGATAACACTTTTATCCTCACTGTAAAACACCACAGCCTGTCCAGGAGTTATCGCCCTTTGAGGCGTATCAAAAACAACTTTAACAGTTTCTTCATCCATTACTAAAAGCTCTGCCGGTGCAGGTTTCGCGCTATATCGAACCTTAGCAAAAACTTTCATATTATCTTTTGCCTTTTCTACAGAAATAAAGTTAAGTTTTTCAGCGAGCAAACTATCGGAAAATTCTGTTCCTTTTTCCCCTAAAACAATGTTTCCGTTTTCACTGTCAATTTTAAGTACGAACATAGGCTTTCCAAAGGCGCCAAGACCTTTTCTCTGTCCCACTGTGTAATGGATAATCCCTTTATGTTCCCCTAAAATATTTCCGTCTGTGTCAACAAATTTCCCTTGGGGATAGTCTTTCTTTGTTCTGCGCTTTATAAACCCTGCATAATCGTTGTCAGGAACAAAGCATATCTCCTGACTATCAGGTTTTTTTGCAGTTACAAGACCATATTTTTCCGCAATTTCACGGGTTTTAGCTTTATTTTCAAGTTCGCCAAGAGGCATCAGAATATGAGATAACTGTTGCTGCGTCAGATTATATAGTGCATATGTCTGGTCCTTGGCAGAATTCTCCGCCATTTTAAGTTCGTATCTTTTTGTTGCTTCATTAAACTCAACCTTGGCATAGTGTCCTGTCGCAATATACTTTGCCCCCAAAAGTTTTGCTTCTTTTAAAAGATGGTCAAATTTCAGGTGCTTATTGCAGGCAATACAAGGGTTTGGAGTTCTTCCTTTTTCGTATTCGTCAACAAAATAGCTTATAACTTTATTATCAAATTCCTTACGGAAATCCATAACAATATGCTCAATCCCAAGTTTATCGGCTACAATTTTTGCATCTTTTGCCGCCGAGAATGAGCAACAGGACCCCTCAATATCTTCACTGTTCCAAAGGCGCATTGTAACGCCGATTACTTCATAGCCTTTCTCTAAAAGGAGTGCCGCCGCAACACTGCTGTCGACACCGCCGGATAAACCTATGACAACCTTTTCCCTCATAGGATTATTCCTCTTCTTCGTCGTGGTGGCCATGACAAGCCTCGCAACATCCGTTGCAACCAACTATACCGGTTGGGTCAATTCCTTTGCGGTTATAATAGTCAGCAATTGCACTGTGGATTGCTTCCTGAGCAAGGTTAGAGCAATGCATTTTGACCGGTGGAAGACCATCTAATGCTTCGGCTACGGCTACATTTGTTACCGCAAGAGCCTCTTCGATGGTTTTTCCTTTAACCATTTCTGTTGCCATACTAGATGTTGCAACAGCCGCACCGCAACCAAAGGTCTTGAATTTAACCTCTTCAATAACCTTTGAGTCTTCATTAATCTTCATATAAATTTTCATTATATCGCCGCATTTTGGATTTCCAACATTTCCAACTGCGTTTGCATCTTCAATTTCACCAACATTTCTTGGGTTAGTAAAATGATCCATTACTTTTTCGCTATACATATCTATTTTCCTTTCTTATACTCTTCCTGATTTAACCGCATCTTCATAAAGCGGTGACATTTCCCGAAGTCTTGTGACAATTTCAACAAGGCAGTCGGCAATATATTTTGCATCTTCCATTGTGCTGCTGTCCCCGAAGGTTACTCTGAGTGAACCATGGGCAATCTCGTGAGGAAGTCCTATTGCCAAAAGCACATGAGATGGATCTAATGACCCTGATGTGCAGGCGCTTCCTGATGACGCAGAAATCCCCTTCATGTCGAGCATCAAAAGGAGAGATTCCCCTTCTATAAACTCAAAAGAAATGTTTGCGTTGCTTGCCATTCTTTTTGTAGGATGACCGTTTAATCTTGTAAATGGAATTCTTTCCATTACCTCTTTTATATAAAAATCGCGAAGCTTTGAAAGCTTTTCTTTTTTACCTGCAATATCAATTGTTGCAAGTTCAATCGCTTTTCCAAGTCCAACAATTCCGGCAACATTTTCTGTGCCAGCTCTCTTGTTTCTCTCCTGAGCTCCGCCTTCAATGAATCTCTTGATTTTAACACCTTTTCTTATATAAAGGGCGCCGATACCCTTAGGGCCATAGAACTTATGGGCAGTTAATGAAAGTAAGTCAATGTTCATTTTTTCAACATCAATTTCTTCCATTCCCACAGCCTGAACTGCGTCAGTATGAAAAACAATCCCCTTTTCCCTTGCAATCTTGCCAATTTCCTCAATTGGCATAACTGTTCCTATTTCGTTATTGGCAAACATAATTGTAATAAGAATTGTTTCGTCGGTTATGGCATTTTTAACATCTTCCGCTGAAACCATTCCGTATTCATCAACAGGAAGATAAGTAACCTTAAAACCTTCTTTCTCAAGCGCCTTAACAGTATGAAGAACCGCATGATGTTCAACAGCTGATGTTATAATATGTTTTCCTTTTTCAGAAAGAGCATAGGCAACGCCTTTTATTGCCCAGTTATCAGCCTCAGTACCTGATCCTGTGAAATATATTTCACCGCTTTGTGCACCAATAGCTTTCGCAACCTGCTCACGCGCCAACTCAATAGCTTTCTTTGATTCTCTGCCTTCAAGATAGATACTTGATGCGTTACCGAAATTTTCGGTTAAATATGGCACCATAGCATCCAAAACCTCTTTTTTAAGAGGGGTTGTGGCAGAATGGTCTGCATAAACTCTTTTTGTCATTTTTATCCTACCTTTCTTTTCCAGAGAAAAAATCTATGAAAAGTAGACCGTCTCCGTAAATTAGAAGTATATTTTATTACAAAACATACCACATCATATTATACTACCAAATTTTCCTTTTGTAAAGTAGCTTGACCTAATTTAAGGAATTTTATTATGGGCAAAAAAAAGCGGATGCCAAATGCATCCGTTCTTTTTTGGAAATTAAATTCCATAAAGGGAAATGAAAAAAGTTTGTTTGTTGTGGTATGTATATATAATACAACTTTTTTCGACTTTTTTCAATAGGTAATTTAGAACATATTATCAATAAAAGAGCGTTTCTTTTGTGCAATATGCACAAATTATACCAGTTCAACTTTAATATGAACCTTTTTACCCTTCTTAACAATGATAATTCCATCATTGAAATCAGCTTCCACAATTGTTTGTGCTATATCTGTTACCTTTTCGCCGTCAACACTAAGTCCACCCTGCTGAATAACTCGTCTGCCTTCGCCTTTTGAAGGAACAAGTCCGGATACAACCATTAAGTCAACAATGTTCATTCCGTCACCAAGGTCTGCCTTTGAAAGTTCAAAGGTTGGCATATTGGCATTTGCTGCGCCTGCGCCGAAAACTGACTGGGCAGCTTCCTGAGCTTTCTTTGCTTCTTCTTCGCCATGAACCATCTTTGTAACTTCATAAGCTAAGAGAGCCTTAACCTTATTTAATTCCTGACCTTCAAGCTTTTCATATTCATAAATCTCTTCCATCGGAATGAATGTAACAAGCTTTAACATTCTGATAACATCACGGTCATCAACATTTCTCCAGTACTGATAGAAATCGTAAGGAGAAACCTTTTCAGCATCAAGCCATAGTGCGCCTTTTTCGGTCTTACCCATCTTCTTACCTTCTGAGTTTGTAAGGAGAGTAAAGGTCATTCCGTATGCGCTCTTTCCAGCCTTTTTACGAATAAGTTCAATACCGCCGATAATATTTGACCACTGGTCATCTCCACCGAATTCCATAATACAGTTATAGTCGCGGTTAAGCTTATAGAAATCATAACCCTGCATTAACATATAGTTAAACTCAAGGAAAGAAAGACCTTTCTCCATTCTTGTTTTAAAGCATTCAGCAGTAAGCATTCTGTTAACAGAAAAATGCACGCCAACTTCTCTCAAAAAGTCAACATAGTTAAGTTTTAAGAGCCAATCAGCATTATTAACCATTCTTGCCTGGCCAGGCTTATCGCCAAATTCTATAAATCTTGACATCTGTTCCTTGAAACGGTCAGCATTGTACTGAATTGTCTCCTGGGAAATCATAGGACGCATATCTGCTTTACCTGTAGGGTCTCCAACCATTGTTGTTCCGCCACCAAGCAAAACAATCGGTGTATGCCCTGCGTTTTGCATATGCTTCATAACGATAAGCTGCATAAAGTGACCGATATGAAGGCTGTCCGCTGTTGGGTCAAATCCAATATAGAAGTTAATTTTTTCTTTCTCTAAGAGTTCTCTTATTTCTTCCTCATGAGTTGTCTGGGCGATTAAGCCTCTCTCTTTCAAGGTATCAAATACGCTCATTTTTATATCTCCTTACTCTTTTGTAATGGTTTTAATAGCAAGTTCTTCAAGTTGCTTTTCGTCAACGATTCCAGGGGAATTTGACATAAGTTCTGATGCATTCTGTACTTTCGGGAACGCAACAACATCACGAAGACTTTCAGCTCCGCACATTATCATCGCAATACGGTCAAGACCAATTCCCATTCCGCCGTGAGGCGCTGCACCATACTTATAAGCATCAACCAAGAACCCAAACTTTTCTTCGATTTCTTTATCTGTAAGACCAAGAGCCTTAAACATCTTCTGTTGAAGTTCGTAGTCATTGATTCTGATAGAACCTGAAGAAAGTTCTGTTCCGTTTAAAACAAGGTCATAAGCCTTTGCGATAACCTTTTCAGGTGCGGATTCAAGATACTGAATACATTCATCCTGTGGCATTGTAAACGGATGGTGCATAGCAAGATAAGAATCGCTTTCTTCGTCATATTCAAAGAACGGGAACTCAGTTATCCAAAGGAAATTAAATCCGTCTTTTATTATATCAAGCTGTTTTGCAACTCTCTGGCGAAGTGCACCAAGGGTTGGAAGAGTTACAGAGTCTTTATCTGCAACAATAAATACAACATCTCCCTTTTCGGCTCCGCATCTATCCAAAATAGCCTTTAATTCATCCTCTGTCATAAACTTGGCAAAAGAGCAGTTTGGCGCATCTTCAACCCATCTTACATAAGCAAGACCCTTAGCGCCAATGCCTCTTACATATTCAGTAAGCTTATCAATTTCCTTTCTGGTAAGAGTTTCCGCCCCGCCCTTAGCACAGATTGCGCGAACAGAGCCACCGCCCTCAATCGCAGAAGTGAATACTCCGAAACCGCAGTCTTTAACTAAATCAGAAAGGTTTATAATTTCCATTTCATAACGAGTATCAGGCTTGTCGCTTCCGTATCTTTCCATAGCCTCTTTGTAAGTAAGTCTTGGAAGAGGTGTCGGGATATCCATATCAAGAACATCCTTAAATAAGCGTCTGATTAAACCTTCACCCATTTCTAAAATATCCTCAACATCAACAAAGGACATTTCAAGGTCAATCTGTGTAAATTCAGGCTGACGGTCCGCTCTTAAATCTTCGTCTCGGAAGCAACGAGCAAGCTGAATATATCTGTCAAAGCCTGAAATCATCAAAAGCTGCTTGTAAATCTGAGGAGACTGTGGGAGAGCATAGAACTTGCCGTTATGAACACGGGACGGAATAATATAGTCTCTTGCGCCCTCAGGAGTTGACTTTATCATCATTGGTGTTTCAATTTCAATAAAGCCATTTTCATAGAAATAGTCTCTGGCGCTCTTGGCAATCTGGCTTCTCTTTATAATGTTATCCTGTAAAGGCTTGCGTCTTAAATCAAGATAACGATATTTAAGCCTGAGCTCTTCATTAACATTTGTTTTGTCGGTAACCTCAAATGGTGGTGTTTGCGCCTTTGCAAGAATACGGAGGTCGTTTACAAAAACCTCAATATTACCGGTTTTTATTGCGCTGTTTTTGCTTTCTCTTTCTCTTACAACGCCTTTTGCCATCAAAACATATTCGCTATGACACTGAGAAGCTTTTTCAAATACGCTTCTGTCAGTTGTATCGTCAAAGGCAAGCTGAACAATACCTGTTCTGTCTCTTAAATCTATAAAGATAAGGTTTCCCATATCGCGAATTTTCTGAACATAACCGCCAACGACTACTTCGCATCCTATTCCGTCAACTTCACCGCAATAGTGGGTTCTTTTTAAGCCTTGCATTGTATCCATTATTTACCCTCCGTTATATATTCATATATGGAATCTGCTGTAAGAGAAATCTCTTTTTGTTCTCCGCTTTCCATATTTTTAAGATTTATCTTATTATTGGCAATTTCATCATCGCCTATAACCGCGCTGTATTTTGCACCAAGCTTATTGGCAAACTTCATCTGAGCTTTAACACTTCTTCCGCATAAATCCTGCTCGGCGAACACGCCTTTTTGTCTTAAATCATAAACCGTCTTCTGAGCAATTTTTACAGCATCATCACCGATAGCACCTAAGAAAACCTCAGGGCAAATATCGTTGTCTGCTTCTGCTCCCTGGTTTTTGATTGTAAGAACAAGGCGTTCAATACCCATGGCAAAACCGATGCCTTCTGTTGGTTTTCCGCCAAGCTCTTCAACAAGACCGCTATATCTTCCGCCACCGCAAACTGTTGACTGTGCTCCGAGAGAATCGGAAACAAATTCAAAAACCGTTTTGGTGTAATAGTCAAGTCCGCGTACGATGTCAGGGTTAACTGTATAGGAAATTCCTATATTATCAAGTCCTGCCTTTGTCTTTTCAAAATGAGTACTACACTCCTCGCAAAGATAATCAACCATTCTTGGCGCATCCTTTGCAATCTCACTGCATATAGGAGACTTACAGTCAATAATACGCATTGGATTTTTTTCAAGACGCTCTTTACAAGTTTCGCAAAGGCGTTCTTCTCTTGCTTTAAAATACTCTTTAAGCTTTTCGTTATAAGCCTTTCGGCAAGCAGGACAGCCGATGCTGTTTATATAAAGGGAAATTCCTTTAATATCAATTTTATTTAAGAATGTATGAGCAAGAGAAATTACCTCAACATCAGTTTCAGGACTTTCAGCACCAAAACATTCAATTCCAAACTGGTGGAATTCTCTGAGTCTTCCTGACTGAGGCTTCTCATAGCGAAAACATGGTATTATATACGCAAGTTTTGTTGGCTGTGGATTTGCATAAAGAGAGTTCTCAATATAACTTCTCACAAGTGTTGCAGTGCCCTCAGGCTTTAAGGTAACACTTCTTCCGCCCTTGTCCAAAAAGGTATACATTTCTTTTTGAACAACATCAGTTGTTTCTCCCACACCACGGCTGAAAAGCTCGGTGCTTTCAAAAACAGGTGTGCGGATTTCCTTGTAACCGAAAAGGTCACAACACGCTCTCGCTGTATTTTCAATTTTTTGCCAAAGCTTCACTTCGCTGGGAAGCACATCTTCGGTTCCTCTTGGCTTTGTTATCATTATTCTTTCTCCGCCTTTCCCCCAAGTATATAATCAATAAGTTCTAAAACATCATCTCTTCCGGCTTTATTTTCCGAAGAAAACGGAATTAAGATACATTCATCATCAAGACCTAATTCATCATATATAAGGGTCAGATTTTTCTCTATTTCCGATTTTTTAAGTTTGTCAAGCTTGGTTGCCACAACATAGGTGTAATAACCGCAACGCTTAACCCATTCCGCCATCATTTTGTCATCCTCAGAAGGTTTGTGTCTTGCATCAACCAGCTGAACAACTGCCACAAGGTTCTGTCTGCTTGTTAAATAGTCGTCAATCATCCTTGCCCATTTCTCTTTTTCGACCTTGGAAACCTTGGCGTATCCATACCCAGGAAGGTCAACAAAACGGAATTTCTTTTCTACATCGTAGAAGTTTATGGTAGCCGTTTTCCCAGGAGTTGAGCTTGTCCTTGCAAGCTTTTTCCTATTTAACACGCAGTTAATAAGAGACGACTTCCCCACATTTGAGCGTCCCACCAAAGCAATCTCCGGGATGCTCTCGTCTGGATATTGACTTTTGTTAACCGCAGTTGCCAAAAACGAGGCGTTTATAAATTCCATACTTTCTCCTTATTTTACGAGTGCTGTTTTAAGCACAGTTTTCATATCCTTCGCAAAAACAAATTTAAGTTCATTTTTAATTTTATCAGGAAGCTCTTCATAATCCTTTTTATTCTCATAAGGGATTACAACCGTTTTAATTCCTAATCTATATGCCGCAAGGGTCTTTTCTTTAAGCCCGCCGATTGGAAGAACACGGCCTCTTAAAGTAATTTCTCCCGTCATTGCAACATCAGAGCAAACAGGCGTTCCTGACAGTGCCGAAACCATAGCAGTTGCTATTGTAACTCCGGCTGACGGGCCGTCCTTTGGAACGGCGCCTTCAGGAACATGAACATGGATATCTTTCGTCTTATAAAAATCACATTCAATACCCAATTCTTCACAATTTGCACGAACGAAGCTCATCGCCGCCTTGGCAGACTCTTTCATAACATCCCCAAGGTTTCCTGTAAGCTCAATTTTTCCGCTTCCCGGCATAATATTAACTTCAACAGTTAAAGTTTCCCCGCCGTGAGAAGTCCACGCAAGACCTGTTACCATTCCAATTTGATTATTCTTTTCTTTTTCTTCTTTTTGATAAACACGAACACCGAGATATTTTTTAAGCATCTCGTTGTTTATGCTTATGCTTTCTTCGTCTTTTTCAACAATATCAAAAGCTGTCTTTCTGCAAATTGCCCCTAAGCATCTTTCAAGATTACGGACACCTGATTCCCTTGTGTATCCGTCAATAACTTCTTTTATCATTTTGTCGGACATTTTAAGAGCATTTTTCTCAAGTCCGCATTCTTTCTTTTGTTTTGGAAGCAGATATTTCTTTGCAATACTTAATTTTTCATCCTCAGTATAGCCTGAAATTTCAATAACATCCATTCTGTCAAGAAGGGGATATGGAATTCCCTCATAGGAATTTGCAGTTGTTATAAATACAGTTTCCGAAAGGTCAAATGGGAGCTCTATAAAATGGTCTCTGAAATTTTTATTTTGCTCTTTATCCAGAACTTCAAGCATAGCAGACGCCGGGTCCCCTTTATAATCGCTTGCCATTTTATCAATTTCATCAAAAAGAATGAGCGGGTTTGAAACCCCTGCTATTTTTACTGCATTCATAATACGGCCGGGCATAGAGCCGATATAGGTTTTTCTGTGACCTCTGATTTCAGCCTCATTTTGAATTCCACCAAGACTGATGCGAACATATTCTCTACCCATAGCCTCCGCAAGGGACTTTGCGATAGATGTTTTTCCTGTTCCCGGAGGGCCAACCAAACAAATGATTGAGCCATTGCCTTCTCCGCCTAATTTTTTAACGGCTAAAAATTCAAGAATTCTCTCTTTAACCTTTTTAAGACCATAATGGTCACGGTCAAGGATTGTTCTCGCTTTGTTAAGGTCAAGATTTTCCTCAGTTTTTCTATCCCATGGGAGTGCCAGAACTGTTTCAATATAGTTCTGAATAACAGAATACTCCTGTGTCATTCCCGGCTGTCTTGAAAGCCTTTCAATCTCTTCATTAAGCTTTTCGCATACTTCCTTTGGAAGATTTCTCTTCTCTATTTCAGCTCTGTATTTATCCGCATCATTTGACAAAGGCTCCATATCCTCAAGCTCGCTTTGGAGGACCTTCATCTGCTCACGAATAACATATTCTCTCTGGTTTTTGTCAATTGCTCTGCCAAGCTTTTTGGCAACGCCACGCTCAATCTCTAAAACCTGAACTTCCTCTTGCATCATTTCGATAAGCTTTTCAAGTCGTTTTGCAACATCAAGCTCTTCTAAAATTTCCTGTTTCTGATATGGTTTTATAGGAAAGTTAGATGCAGTTACATCTGCAAGCGTCCCTGCATCATCGATATCTTCTAATGATGCAATGGTTTCGGGAGTAACCTTGTCATAAACATCAAGATAGTCCTCTAAAAGATTCTCAACGCGCTTCATAAGACCTTTTTCATAAAGCTTATCTTCGCACTCTATCTCTTTTTGTTCCTTATAGCTTACCAAAGGAGCACCTATAATATCATCATAATATCTTGTAAGGCTTGCTCTGAAAACGCCCTCAACCAAAATTCGCATATTCCCGTCAGGTAAAATGAGTGTCTGCTTCACTTCGGCAACTGTTCCCATCTTACTAAGGTCTGCCTTTGTGGGTTCTTCAACGGAAATATCCGGCTGATAAACCAAAAACAAAAGGCGGTCATTTTTCATAGCGGCATCAACCGCCATTTTAGATTTTTTCCTTCCCACATCAAAGTGGATAACTGTTCCCGGGAAAACCGTAAGTCCTCTTAAAGGAAGCAGTGGAATTCTGCTAATCTTTTTAGTCATAAATCTATTTTCATCCTTCCGAATTTATCTCAAAATCAAACAGCGTTTCTACATAATTCGCCATTTAACAATTATACTACTTTTAAAGATAAATTTCAAGTATAATTCCTCATTTTATTGGTTTTTTATTATATAATTTAAATTAACAAAAAAGATTGGAAATCATCCAATCTTTTCTA
Organism: Clostridia bacterium; assembly: GCA_045578465.1. Classification (GTDB taxonomy): domain Bacteria; phylum Bacillota; class Clostridia; order Monoglobales; family Monoglobaceae; genus SIG454. The sequence goes on from JAZNKJ010000029.1 coordinate 48,746, forward strand.
TACCTATTTATTCAGCATTCTTTTTATCAAGTCGCCAATTTCTGTAATACAACAAAAGGTCAAGACTTACCATTATAAAATTCAGCACATAAAAGAATAAAACATACCACTTAAAACTTTCAGCCGTGAGCTTTGCACAAATTCCTGATATGTATCCAAAGAATATAAAAATTAAAAACATAAGACTTTTGCCCTTTGTGGTTCTCACTTTATAGGATTTTATAACATTTAGCGGCCATGAAAGACCAAATAAAAATATCATTCCAATTTCAAGTATTTCAGACATTCTTATCACTCCTTAAATTTCTTTCGTATCGTTAATATTCGTAAAAACATCGGCAACCTCAGATATGGTCATAAATGCTTTTGGGTCAATAGCGTGAACTATCTCCCTCATTTTTGAAATCTGAAACCTGTTTACTATAAAATAAATAACATTCTTTTCTTTTTTCGAATAACCGCCTCTGCCGTCTAAAATTGTGGCCCCTGTTTCAAAAGTTTCCATTAATGCCGAGCTAACTTCTTCTGCCATTTCCGTTATAATCATAACCCCTTTGGAACGGTCGAAGCCTTCAACGATAAAGTCAATGGTTTTAAGAGCCGCCATATAAGTAACGATTGAATATAGTGGCAAAATCCAGCTGTTTATTATAATTCCGCAGATGCTGTACAGCAAAACATTATATATCATAACGAAGGTGCCGACTGTAATCCCCATCTTTTTAGCAAAGATAACAGACATAACTTCAATTCCGTCAATCGCGCCGCCAAAGCGTATAGTAAGACCACTTCCAATGCCCGAAATCATTCCGCCGAACAAGGCGCAGAGCAAAAGGTCATCCCCTGCAAGAGGCGATACAACAGACACATCCACAGGAAGAATATCCGTAATAACCCAGGCACAAAGAGAATATACCAATACAGCAAAGAGCGAATAAACTGTAAATGCTGCCCCTTGCTTTTTAAATCCATATAAGAACAGTGGAATATTTAAGAGAATTAAGAAAAAAGACAAGTTAAAATATTCAGGCGTTATCTGTGACAAGAGCATTGATGTTCCCGAAATTCCACTGTCATAGAGTTTAACAGGATAAAGAAAAAGTGTTACGCCAAACGCATTTATACACCCGGAGATAAATAACATAAGAAAATTTCTTAATTTCAGCTTCTTTAACTCATTTGAAAACTGCATAATAGACTCCTTTCGAAACTTATATCATAACATTATTCTATCAAAAAAATATGCGTTTTGCAAGAAAATCAAAAACTTTTTCGCATTTGACAAGCAAAACAGATGTTTTAAATTTATGCCAACACGCATAATACTTCCAAAACTGTCAAAAATAAATAAAACTATAATTGGAGGTAAGAAAAATGTTCAAACACGAAAAAATGCTTTTTCATCCTGTTGGCGTTGAAAAACCAAACCCGCAATACGCCGTTTTGCTCCAAGAGCAACTCGGAGGCGGAAACGGAGAGCTAAAAGCAGCTATGCAATATATGTCACAAAGCTTCCGAATTAAAGACCCGGAAATCAAGGACTTGTTTCTTGACATCGCCGCCGAGGAGCTCGGTCATATGGAAATGGTCGCACAAACCATTAACTTGCTCAACGGTCATGATGTAGACGCTATGAAAGTGCAAGCTGGAGAAATTCAGTCCCATGTTATATTAGGCTTAAATCCCGGTCTTATAAATGCCTCTGGCTATTCCTGGACCGCAGATTATGTTACGGTAACCGGGGATTTGTGCGCCGATATTTTAAGCAATATAGCCTCTGAACAGAGAGCAAAAGTAGTTTATGAATATCTTTACCGACAGATAGATGATAAAAAAGTAAAAGAAACAATCGATTTTCTTCTTAACCGTGAAGAAGCCCATAATCAGATGTTCCGCGACGCTTTTAACAAGGTACAAAACAGCGGGTCTAATAAAGATTTCGGCACAACAAAAGCCGCTAAAATGTATTTTTCAATGTCCGACCCCGGCCCTAATGCCTTTGCAGGTAATGAGGTCACCGCGCCCTCTTTTAATAAATAATTGAATATTGATACAAAAACAAAAAGCACTCTTCCGAGTGCTTTTTATATTGGAACAAAATACAGTTATCAATACAAATCAAAAATCTTTCAAATATGGCCAAAATGACCACCATTTTTAAAAAGTGACCATCAACTTATAATACAGTTTTTTAATTATCTTTTTAAAAGTCTTATTTCTTCAGCCAATTGCGAAGAACCATAGACATTTCTGCTCTTGTAACATTGCCGGAAGGGTTAAATCTTCCGTCAGCGTTACCTTTGAAAATGCCACACGCCACAGCCCAGCTCACAGCCTCTTTATTTTCGGTTGAAATACTTGATGAATCAATAAACTTTTCAACATCAGCTCTTTTTGACATATCAAGTTTTAAAAACTCTCCACAATTATACATTGCCTTAGCAAGCGCTTCACGGCTAATTGTGTCATCGGGTTTGAAAGTATCATCTTCATATGTAGGAAGTATACCAACATTATCCGCCCATTGTGCAGACTTAAACCACCACTCTGAACCATTTGAATCAACAAAGTCATTGTTTAATTGCGCTGTTGGATTCCCTGCAAGCCTGTTTAGAAGGGTCGCCACCATTGCTCTGCTTATATTGGCGTTTGGCGCAAATTCATTGCTCGAAACACCTTTCATTAAGCCATTTAAGTATGAATAATAAACGCTGCCTGAAAACCAAGCATCTTTATTAACGTCATTGAAAATTTGATAATCCTTTGCTATTTCGTCAGTATTTTCTACATAAATAAAATCAATTTGTGAGTTTACACCATTTTTACTGTCTTTTGCAACTATTCTCTCAAGATAATGGCTAATGGGGGTACCATCCATTCTGCATGGTCTGCTCATAAGCGTAAATTGATTTGCAATATCACAACCCTTTACGAAGTAATTTCCTGCTGTACCCCTTGCACCTTCACCTGCCATAAGAATTTTATAGCCGGTATTTTCCAACACAATTTTATCACCCTCAGTGCTCCTCTTTGAATAAGGGTACGCAACAGTTTCAGGGGCTTTCCCTGTCCATCCTTCGATGCATTTTACGGCCAGGGTATAATCCTTTTTAACAACTGAAGCAAAATCTTCAGCCGTTTCGTACTCCATCATGCTCATACCAATACGTTTACCTTTATTATAAACATGTAAACCGTATGTGTGCGAACAGAGGTTGATTTCACCGCTTTTTGACATTTCAATAAGCTCTTCCCATGTACAATAAGGGGCCGGTTCACCGTCTCTTGTTTTGCCTGAATCAAGTGCATCCCAAGTGGCATCAATCTGCGCGCCGATTATATTGAAATCCGCTTTCATATTATATTTTTTAAGTAAAGGCCATGCGTTCTTATACACACCCCACGAGCCGTCGTCAATTGATATAATAACTGCCTTTTGCGGAATAGTTTTTTCCCCTTCCAAATGTCGCAACAAATCGTCAGAGGTTATAGTAATATAGCCGTTATCTTTAAGCCATATCAAATCTTCTTCAAAGGCATCAGGAGATATAGAATATTCTTCGAATTCAACACCGTTTTTTATATCTTCATCAGAAACAAAATTGTGATACATAATTACACTTACAGCAGAAATTTCCTCTGGTGAAACAACTGCCTTAAAAGGTTGGGATTGCTGATTTGGCAGATCGTTCTTCTCAATTTTATAATAATATGTATTTGGATATGTTACCGTATCATCACGGTAAGAACCATTGTCAGAAACTCCTATGTATTCGTAATCCCCATCTTGTTTGTCGCTTCTGAAAATTTTATACTCGTTACCTTCGTCATTGTCCCAAACAAGCACTACATTATTGGGATCTTGCCATATCGCATTTTCTTCTGCATTGCCATGTATTCCACATGAACAACTTAATATTATAAACACAAACAACAGTGATATAAAATTTTTCATATAATTCGCCTCCATATAATTATTACACATAATTATATAATATATTTTAGTATTTTTCAACAGGAAACATAAATAGTGAACAATTACCCAAAAATTGAACAATTTATTTTAACATATACTAAAATTAAATATTACAAGGATTTAAAATTATCCCATAACAGTTTTTTAGCATGTCAGAAATGTTAAAATAGCAAAAGATACTTATTTCATGAGTTAAAGGCAAAAAATAAGAACGGTTATTGTATTAAAATAACCATTCTTATTTGGCTGCCGGACTAGGATTCGAACCCAGACAAACAGAGTCAGAGTCTGCTGTGCTACCTTTACACAATCCGGCAATATAAAAATCCTTTCCCGCAACTACAAGTAGAAACGATAAAGGAATTTTGGTGCGAGCAGTGGGACTTGAACCCACACGTCGGTTGACACACGCCCCTCAAACGTGCCTGTCTGCCTATTCCAGCATGCTCGCATATATATTCTGCTGACAACCAGCTTTTATAGTATACTACTAAACTACCCTTTTGTCAAGACTTTTTTTATTTTTTTTGACAGTATTAAACACTTTTTATTTATCCCTCTGTTTTTCGCAGTTTATACACCTTTTTTTGGCCTAAAATAAAGAAAACTCCCTATCTTTTAAAGATAAGGAGTTTTTACTTAACTTTTATTTATTAAGCTGTCTGCGAACCTCTGCCGCAACAAGTTCTACAAGTTTATCTATATCAGGTGCGCCACCTTCTGCGCCGAATGGTGCTTTACCGTCGCTTGAGAAAAGTTCCATCTTCTCAATTGTTGCCTGCTTAACCGCTTCAACTGCCGCTGGAATAAGGTCGATAATACCCTTATTCATATCAGTAAACTTACTGAATTCCGCCTTAACTGCTGCAATATTGATATCGGTAAAGATATTTACCTTGCTTATACCTTCCTTAATCGCTCTCTTGAAGTCATTGTCTGTAAGACCACTTCCGCCGTGGAGAACGAGAGGAACATCTACTGTATTTGCAATTGTTTTAATTCTGTCAAAATCAAGTTTTGGAGGAAGCTTATATGCTCCGTGGGCGTTACCAACTGCAATTGCAAGAGCGTCTACCTTTGTCTTTTCAACATAATCCTTTGCAAGCTTTGGATCTGTAAAGAACTTGCTTGGGTCAGAAAGATGAGAAGAACCCTCAGCGGAGCCTTCATTGTCCCCAACATGTCCAAGCTCACCTTCAATTGTTGCGCCGTAGGAATGGGCAATCTCTGCCATTTCCTTTACCTTTGCAACATTTGTATCATAGTCATCTGTTGAGCAGTCATACATAATAGAAGAGAAACCAAGCTCTAACGCTTTAAGACAGGTTTCCTTTTTAAGACCGTGGTCCAGGTGGATAACTACCGGAACCTTAGCCTTTTTTGCCATTGGGATAAGATAGTATGATACTTCTTCAAGTGGGCCATATGGGAATAAAACTTCCGCTGTTCCCATAATAACCGGAGACTGTGTTTTTTCAGCAGCGGCGATAATTCCTCTTGCAAGCTCCATATTAACCGCATTGAAAAGGCCTACTGCATACTTACCTTTTTTTGCAGGCACTAATACCTGATTTAAGTTTACTAACATTTTTATTTGTCCTTTCCCTTAGATTAATCTGCTGAATACGGAAATTGCTCTCTTAACATCTTCCTTCATTGCAAGTTCAGCAACTTTTGCCATATCGTGGAAATATGTCTTATCTTCCATTGCGGCAACAGCGTTTGCACCTGCTTTACCCATATAGGTATAGTAATTGATTTTACGAACGCCGGCTTCAATTACCTTTTCATAGTCTTCATCGCTTACACCGCTACCACCGTGCATAACAATCGGAACACTGATAGCTTCTCTGATTTTTCTTACTCTGTCAAAATCAAGCTTTGGTTCTTTTGTGTAAAGACCGTGAACTGTACCGAAAGCACAAGCCAATGCATCACAGCCTGTCTGCTCAACAAACCATTTTGCAACCTCAGGGTCTGTGTGAATACTTCCGTCTCCGCCGTTTCCTTTACCTAAATCACGAGCACCCATACTTCCAACCTCGGCTTCAACAGATGCGTCATATGCGTGAGCCATTTTAACAACGATGCTTGTGTTAGCAGCGTTTTCTTCCAAGCTTTTCGCAGAACCGTCATACATAACGGATGTAAAGCCAATTTCAAGACCTCTTTTGATGTAGTCAAGGTCTGTGCCGTGGTCAAGATGAACACAAACCGGAACTTTTGCCTTGTCAGCCATAAAGAGCATCAAAGGACCGATTTCGTCAATTGTACAAAGATTCCAATCTTCGTGGAGCTGTGCATGGGTTAAAACAACCGGCTGGTCAAGTTCTTCCGCCGCATTGATTACAGCCTTAATACTTTCAAAGTTAGGGCCATTAAAAGTTCCTAACGCAAAATTGCCTGCTTCCGCAAGTTTAACAATGTCATTTAAGTTTACAAGCATTTTATTTCTTCCTCACATTCTGTAAATTTAAGTTGTATTTTTGTTTTATAGCATCCTTTTGGTTCGATAAATTTGAGAGTTCCTTCCTGGCGCATTAAAGCTCTTCCGTCAGGAGTACAGTTTGCAGGCTCTAAGCCTAAAACATAATCGTTCTCGCCCATCATCTTCCACTCAACAAAATAATCAAGAGTACTCTTGTCATAAGACATTTTAACACCCTTTTTTATATCAGGATTGAAAATTCCAACAGATGCGATGTTGTCCTTTTCTAAAACATCAAAGAAATAGCATTTTTCTTCGTATCCTGCCTGAGGAACTTCCATATTAAGAGCGTTTTCAATATCTTCCTGTGCATTATCAGTTCTTCCTATAACGCCTTTATTCGGGACATTAACGATAGAATTTTCTGACAAAAGCGGATAACCCATATTGAAATGATATAAAAGCATTGTTGGTGCTTTTTCTGTACCAAGATTTTCAACAGAGTCCTCAATTTCAAGGATATTCTCTTTCTTAGAGCAGATAAATTTTCTCTTTAAGACGAGCTTTCTGCCGAAAATGGATGCATCTCTTACTGATGCTTCGACAACGATTTCATCATCAGTTTCATAGTAAGAATAGTTTTCACAAGGAGTATTGGAAATTGTTCCGTGAAGCGGTAAATCCTCGCCATCGTCTGTGCAAGGAGTTCCAACAGCCGTAAGACCGCAAGTTGTTAAAAATCCTGCTGTAAACGACTTTAAAAAGCCTGCACCCTCTTTATCATAAAAAGCAGGAGCAACATAACCACATGGGGAAAAATACCCCATATTGTCGCCGTTAAAGCTTACTCTTGAAATGTCCATAGCACGGTCAGCAGAAAGCGTAACATTAAGCCCCTTTCCGTTTCTTATTTCAAGAAGAGTCATTCCTTTACCTTTGCCTTTTGCAAGAGTAACTTCCTCAACGCCTGCAATTTGCGCTGAGTGACCTATGTAACGATTAATCACTACATTCAACCCCCTTTACTGCGCTATAAATTCTCTTATATTTCTTAAATTGTTCTTTATAGAATTCGTGCTTTTCGGCATTTGGATGGAACACTTTTCTTTCTTTTAAGAGACGAGTATTATCATCGAAAATTCCAACAGCCTTACCTGCAAGATATGCAGTTCCCGCACCGCCAATTTCGCTTCCGTCAAGAGCTGAAACAGATGTGTTTAAAACATCCGCTTTAATCTGGAGCCAGACATCAGAGTTTGCTCCGCCGCCGGTTGCAATAAGCATTTTAGGAGCAATTCCATATTCTCCCAAAATTTCAAGGTTAAGCATAATTTCATATGCGGTTCCTTCCATGAGCGCTTTATAGATATCCTCTTTGCCATGTTCAAAAGTAAGGCCAATCATAGCCGCCGTTGAAGAAGAATCCATATAAGGAGTTGCCGCCCCTGCAAAATGAGGCATAATCATCAAATCGCAAGGCTCATCCTTTACCATTTTATCAAGCTCTGCATAGGATTTATCTGAGAAATTATCTCTATACCATTTTAATGTTGCTCCACCTGCATAAGAAAGCACATAACAAGCATATTTGCCGTTGATGTGTTCTGCCATAGAAAATCCCTTTTCGTAAAGAGAATAATCCTTTGGCAAATCTTCCATTATAACAGGCACACATTCAACTGTTCCCGTACCATCCATAACCTCGTCAGACGCAAAGGCGTTTGCCCCTGTCATTGCGGCAATCTGGTCATGGCAACCTGAAACAATCTTAACATCTTCGGAAAGTCCAAGTTTTTCAGCCATTTCTTTCTTGATTGTTCCCGCAACTGTTCCTGATGGAGCAGGAGTTGACAAGAGATTTTCGTCAATGCCACAGAACTCTAAGATTTCTTTTGCCCATTTGCGATTTTTAATGTCATAACAAATTGTTCTTGCCGCCAAAGAATAGTCAATCTGACGCTTTCCTGAAAGCATATAAACAATATAGTCCTGCATTAAAAGAACGCATTTTGCCTTTTTATAGTTTTCAGGCATATTCTTCTTAATCCACATAATTTTAGGAAGGGAATACATTTCGTGGGTCATTGCCCCTGTTTTTCTGGCAAGTTCTTCTGCTCCGAACTTATCAGTTAATATTTTGCATTCTTCCTTTCCTCTTGGGTCAGTATAAAGCATTGAAGGAGCACAAGGCCTGTCGTTTTCGTCAAGCATTGTAAAGGTTTCCCCAAAGCTTGTTACCGCAATAGAAGCAATTTCTTTGCTTGAAGCACTCTTTAAAACATCACAGACAGACGCAAAGATTTCCTCTGCGTCTATCTCGTGTAAGCCTTTTGAGCGCTTGACATCATATTCTTTATAAAAGCTTCCGCAAAAAGTTCCTTTTTCATCATAAAGGACTATTTTACATCCGCTTGTTCCTATATCAAGACCGCCAACTATCATAATTAACCCTCTATAGAAACAACATCGTAGCCAAGATAATATTTGAACGCTTCTTCAAGAATACTCTTAACATGGCCGTTTGCAACTGTTGTATGATGCTTAAATCCGCCTCTTGCAAGGTTAATGAGCTTTGTTTGAAGGTCGTCAATCTTAGCAACACCACCGCAACCGAAGAATGCATCTTCAATTACATCGTCTGTGAATTCGCCTTCGCTAAAGTAAATTGTAATCTTACCGTTTTCAGTCTTACAGTTAGAGAATGTCATTGGGAAGGAAGCAATTCTACCTTCGTTTGTTCCCCAACCGCTTCCTGGGTCGCCTTTATCGAACATCTTGTGAGATGTTACTGTACCCTTTGCAGCCATAAGCTTCTGAGCTGTTGAACCACAGTGGAAAAGAATAACCTTATCTGGATCGTCGCCATAGTTGTTGTTCCAGTCAAGACAAGCAGCAGGACCTTCTGTTGCAAGAGATAATGCACGCATAGTAATTGCACTGCACATATCAATTTCGCAAGAAGCTGTGATGCCTCTGTCGTTAAGTTCACTGATAAGTACGCAAGGACAAACTCTTAAATATGTTTCCATTTCGTTCCAGCAACGGAGAGAAATAGCATCAAGATGATATTCTTCAATATAATCGTCGATTACTACGCTGATTTTTGAAAGCATAATCTTCTTATCTTCCGGAACATTAGAGAAGTCTGTATATTTTTCAAGAGCAGCCTTCTTAGCGATAACCTTTTCGTCATCATCTGCTTTTGCTTTAACAAATTCAAAGAATTCGGATAAGTCAAAGCTTTCAACATTGATGCCATGGCGCTGCATTGTAATTTCATCAAAACGAACTGTCTTAAATGCAGTTGTTCTTGCACCGATACAACCGATGTTAAATCTCTTCATTCCGTTTACAACACGGCAAACAGCAGCAAAATCGTGGAGATTCTGTGTGAATTCTTTTGTAAGAGGATGAACAACATGAGGTTTCATAACTGTATATGGAACCTGATACTGCTCGAAAACATCAGTAACAGAGAACTTACCGCAGTATGCATCTCTTCTGTGCTGGAAGTCCATCTTGCCAATTTCATCAGGATATGCCTGCATTAAAATCGGAACACCTGCATCCTGAAGGGCAGCGATTGCACCGTTTTCATCAACGAAAATAGGCATACAGAGGATTACGCCGTCATATTCGCCTTCATGAGATTTAAGCCATTTCGCATAAGCTCTTCCCTCATCACGGGTTTCAACAGCGCCGTAGCGTGTTGCATCCTTATCCATAATTAAGTAATCATATCCGGCATCTGTAACCGCCTTTACCATATCTTCGCGAGCGCCTTCGATAAGCTCAGCAGGCATAAACCCACGGTTACCAAAGTAAAGTGCAAATGTCATTTTTTTCATAAAAACACATCCTTTTTTCATATTTTTTATACCTTATATCTTGATTTTATCAAAATATCTGCTATAATAATAGTTAAATTTGTATGTAAAATTGTAAATTTGTACGGATTTGAGGGATAAATTTATGAAAATCAAATTAGATACTCTTAACCTATATGAAACACTTAAATATTTTTATATGCTTACAGGTGTGAGAACGGTTATTTTTGATGCTCAATTCAAAGAAATCTTCTCTTATCCCGAAACGGCGTGTAACTTTTGCAGTGTAATCCGCAAAAATCCTGACCTTATGGAAAAATGTCGAAAAAGCGACCTTTCCGCATTTGAAAAATGCAAAAATATGAAAAACATTTTTGTTTATAAGTGCCACGCAGGGTTAGTTGAGGCTGTTATGCCTATTAAAAACGACAACCGAATTATCGGCTACATAATGCTTGGACAGATTACGGACATTAAAGATAAAGCCGAGCTTAAACACTTAGAGACGGAAATATTTGAAAAATATGGAGTTGAGTGCAACACCTCTGAAATAAAGTATAAAAATAAAAATCAAATTCTTGCGGCATCAAAGCTTCTTGAAATTTGCACTGATTATATGCTTCTAAAAGAAATGATCGGGGCCGAAAGAGATATAAAAAGGGTTGAATACAGAATTCTCTCTTTGGCTAAGGAATATATTTTGGAGCATTTATCTGACCAGATAAACATTTACGACCTTTGCTGCTATACAAAAACAAACCGCACAAAGCTTTATGAGATATTTAAGTCGGAATATGGTCTTGGAATTGCTTCATACATTAAAGAACTCCGGCTTAATGAAGCAAAGCGTCTTCTCCAGGGAAGCAAGCTATCCGTTTCTGAGATTTCCACCAGAGTTGGCTTTTCCGACTATAACTATTTTAGCCGAGTATATAAAAAGCGTTTTAAAATCTCTCCCCATAAAGATAGGTAGAATAAAAAAGGCAGACACTTTCGTGTCTGCCTTTTATTTTAGAACTTTGGTCTTGCTGTATAATGAGTATGGAGAAGTTCGTGTGCCTTGTGGCTACCTGGTTCGCCAAAGAACTCAGAATAAAGAAGCTTGATATCAGGATTTTCGTGACTCTTTCTAAGAGTTGCTCTCTCGTCCTCGCTGTAAATAGCAGCAGCACGAAGAGCTTTAACATCACATTCAGCCTGTACCTTTGCAGATACGATTGGCTGGCCACCACCTGTTACACAACCACCAGGACAAGCCATGATTTCGATGAAGTGATAGTTTGCTTTACCTTCTCTTATATCATTTAAGAGTTTTCTTGCATTACCAAGGCCTGAAACAACAGCAATTTTAACTTCTGTTCCTGCAACTGTTAAAGTCGCTTCCTTGATACCTTCAGTTCCGCGAACTGCTTCATATTCAACCTTATCAAAGGTCTTGCCTTCTAAGATTTCAGTCACAGTTCTGAGAGCTGCTTCCATAACACCGCCTGTTGCACCAAAGATAACACCAGCGCCAGTTGCTTCTTCAAATGGATTATCAAACTTTTCTTCGGGAAGCTCTGTAAATCTGATACCTGCCTGCTTAATCATTCTTGCAAGCTCACGAGTTGAGATAACGAAATCAACATCACGGTATTTAGCTTCCATTTCAGGTCTGCCTGCCTCAAATTTCTTAGCGATACAAGGCATAACAGAAACAACAACGATTTTTGCAGGGTCAATGCCCATTTTTTCAGCATAGTAAGACTTGATTACTGCACCAAACATCTGGTGAGGAGACTTACAGCTTGAAAGGTTTTCAAGAAAATCAGGGAAATTATGTTCACAGAACTTAACCCAACCAGGGCTACAAGATGTAATAAGCGGAAGCTTGCCGCCATTTTTAAGTCTGTTAATAAATTCTGTTCCCTCTTCCATAATTGTAAGGTCTGCACCTGTATCAGTATCAAACACCTTATCAAATCCCATTCTGCGAAGAGCAGCAGCCATCTGGCCTGTTACAGCAGTTCCAATCGGGTAACCGAATTCTTCGCCGAGAGCAACACGAACAGCAGGAGCTGTCTGAACAACAACATACTTGTCTTCATCAGCAATAGCAGCCCAAACATCTTCTGTGTTGTCCTTTTCACGAAGTGCACCAACAGGACAAGCCGCGATACACTGACCGCAGTTTACACAAGGAACTTCGCCAAGTGACTTATTGAAAGGAGAAGCAATTGTTGTTTTAAAGCCTCTCTCTGTTGCATCAATAACAGAAACTGTCTGAATGTTTTTACATACGCTTACGCAACGACGACAAAGAACACACTTGTTGTTATCTCTAACAATTGACGGAGAAAGCTCGTCAATTGTGTATTCGTTCATTTCGCCCTCATAAGCGATGTCTGTAATACCTAAATCCTCAGAAAGTGTCTGAAGCTCACAGTTCTGGTTTCTAACGCAAGTTAAGCACTTTCTGTCGTGGTTTGATAAAATAAGTTCAAGAGTTGCTTTTCTTGCCGCTCTAACTTTTGGAGTGTTTGTTAAAACTTCGAGGCCTTCAGATACAGGATATACACAAGCCGCCTGAAGAGCTCTTCCTCCTTTGATTTCAACGACACACATTCTGCAAGAACCTGTTTCGCTGAGATCCTTTAAGTAACAAAGAGTTGGAATATCAATATTCGCTTCCTTTGCTGCTTGAAGGACTGTATAATTTGCCGGAACGCTTAAGCTTTGTCCGTTTATCTTAATATTTACATTTTCCATAGCAAAAGTTCCTCCTTAATGTTTCTCAATAGCGCCAAACTTACAGCTATCCATACATACGCCACACTTAATACACTTGTCTGGGTCAATTACGAATGGAGATTTAATCTCGCCGGAAATTGCACCAACAGGACACTTTCTTGCACAAAGACTACATCCCTTACACTTATCAGCAACAATTTCGTATTTAACAAGCTTCTTACATACGCCTGCAGGACAAGTCTTATCCTTAACATGGGCAATATACTCGTCACGGAAATAACGGAGTGTGCTGAGAACCGGGTTTGGAGCTGTCTGACCGAGACCGCAAAGTGAAGAATTCTTAATTGTATAACAGAGTTCTTCAAGTCTGTCAAGATCTTCCATTGTTCCTTTACCATCTGTAATCTTTTCTAATAATTCATAAAGTCTCTTTGTACCAATTCGACAAGGAGTACATTTACCGCAGGATTCATCAACAGTAAATTCAAGGAAGAATTTAGCGATGTCAACCATACAGTTGTCTTCGTCCATAACGATAAGACCACCACTACCCATCATTGAGCCAATTTCGATAAGAGAATCGTAGTCAATTGGAGTGTCAATAAGGTGAGCAGGGATACAACCGCCTGACGGACCACCTGTCTGCGCTGCCTTAAACTTCTTACCATTTGGGATACCTCCACCGATTTCTTCAACGATTTCGCGGAGTGTTGTTCCCATAGGAATTTCAACAAGACCTGTGTTGTTTATCTTACCACCAAGAGCAAATACCTTAGTACCCTTAGACTTTTCAGTTCCCATTGATCTAAACCAGTCAACGCCGTTTAAGATAATCTGAGGAACATTTGCATAAGTTTCAACATTGTTAAGAAGGGTTGGCTTACCCCAGAGACCCTTTACAGCAGGGAACGGTGGACGCGGACGAGGTTCGCCTCTCTTACCTTCAATAGAGGTAATAAGTGCTGTTTCTTCACCACAAACGAAAGCACCTGCACCAAGACGGATGTCAAGGTCAAAATCAAAGCCTGTTCCAAAAATATCTTTACCAAGTAATCCATATTCTCTTGCTTGATTTATAGCAATTCTAAGTCTGTCAACAGCAATTGGATATTCCGCTCTTATATAGATATAACCCTGATTTGCACCAACCGCATAACCGGCAATCGCCATAGCTTCAATAATACAGTGTGGGTCACCTTCCAAGATAGAACGGTCCATAAATGCACCCGGGTCACCTTCATCGGCGTTACAAGCAACATATTTCTGGTCGCCCTGTGCCTTGTATGTGAAGTCCCATTTCATACCTGTTGTGAAGCCACCGCCACCACGGCCACGGAGACCTGAGTCCTTAATAAGCTGGATAACTTCTTCCTGGCTCATTTCAGTAAGAACTTTACCAAGTGCCTGATAACCGTCAGCTGCGATATATTCATCAATGTTTTCAGGGTTTATAACACCGCAGTTACGAAGAGCAACACGCTTTTGCTTTGCATAGAAGTTAGTTTCGTTAATAGACTTAACACCATCTTCTTCAACAGTTTCATGGTATAAAAGTCTTGTAACAATACGGCCTTTTAAAAGGTGTTCTTCAACGATTTCCTTAATGTCTTCTACTTCAACACGGCTGTAGAAAGCACCCTCTGGATACACAACTACAATCGGGCCAAGAGCACAAAGTCCGAAACAACCTGTCTGAACAACTTTAACTTCGTTTTCAATACCGTTAGCTTTAAGCTGATTCTCAAACTCAGCCTGGATCTTTTTTGAGCCTGAAGAAGTACAGCCTGTACCACCACAAATCAATACATGAGATCTGTATATATTCATCTTTTTGTCCTCCTAAACTATAATTCTTCTGCTTTAATTAAATATTCTGCAACAGGTTTCTGGTTGATGATATGTTCTGCAACAATCTTTGCAACCTTATCCTCTGTCATATGAACATAAGTAACTTTTTCCTGACCAGGAACAAATACTTCAACGATAGGCTCTAAACGGCACATACCGATACAGCCTGTCTGAGTAACTGTTACATCAGTAAGACCTCTTTTTTCAATCTCTTTTGCAAAAGCATTAAGAACAGGACGAGCGCCTGCCGCGATACCACAAGTTGCCATTCCGACAACTATTCTTGTGCCGTTTTCGCGTTCTTTACGCATATTAACCTGACTTAAAGCTCTGTTACGGATTTCTTGTAATTCTGCCAAACTTTTCATAAGTTGACCTCCTTAAAATTTAAATATCCAAACCCCTACTGAGGAGTCATAATTTACTGTAAACTTTCTATTCCTTCATTGATAAATCCATCAATCCATCCAATAACTTCCGGATTATCAAGAGGAACGCCACCTAAAATCTCTCTTATTTCCTTTGTATCCATTATGAATTCTTTTCCATTCTTAATATGAGAATAAATAAAGTCAATATTGGGAGACCCAGATATTAAAACCGTCATTGTCCCAGCAATGTCCCCAAGAGGAGCTCTGTCAATTGAATTTAGCTCAAAATCGGCTTTGAGAGTTGTTCCTTCTCCAAGCTTTGAGGTAATTTCAAGACCTCCGCCGCATTGAACAGCGGCCGCTTCAAAAAGAGAAATTCCCATTCCGACTTTCCTTGTGGTTCTTGTTGTGGAAAACGGATTTTTAACTGTTTTTAAAAACTCTTCGCTCATACCACAGCCATCATCAATAATTTCAATAGTAAGGCGGTTTTTCCTTTCGTCTTCATCAATTTTAATTGTTATAAGCTTAGCGTTTGCTTTAACAGAGTTTTTTGCAATATCCAATATGTGAAGTGATAATTCTTCCATTAGAATCACCTCTTAAAAATTTCAAGCACATCATTAACATTCAAAAAGGTATCATTTAAAGAGATGTCTTCAAGATAGTGAGCATCGGAATTTCTAAAAATTTCGTATTTCCGAAGCTCAGGTCTGGCGTTTAGGTAATCCTCTAAAACGCTGACCTTTTTTGAAACCTCAATGTGCTTTATGTCAAGATTATCAGGGATAAATCCCAGGTTAGTTAAAACGCTGTATGAATGTCTGTCAACATGGGCCGGGATAAATAACCCTCCTGCTTCTTTAACCAATTCAAAAACTTTTTCAATAGAAAGAGTTGTTGGAGAAATCAGTAGTTTTTCCTCAATGTCAACTATCTCATCCATCTCATTCATTTTAAGCTGTCTGCCAAAAATTTCAGGGCGGTTTTTAATGTCTGGAAGGCTTTCATAAACTGTGTCCGCTACATACTCTGCTGATTTTAAATCAGGATAGAGAGTTAAAATATGAACCTCTTCCGCAGTTTCAATTTCCATCCCAGGAATAACCTTTATTCCACATTCTTCGCCGACTTTAATAGCAGACGCCACATTTCCGATTGTGTTATGGTCGGAAATTGCAATGACATCAAGTCCACCAAGAGCAGCCATATTTACTATGTTATTCGGTGTCATATCTTCATCTCCGCAAGGAGACAACGCCGAATGGATATGAAAATCATAATAAATCATTTTAAAATTTCGCCCATTTCATTTGCAATTTCATATGCGCTTTTGGGGCTTTTCAAAATGACAATCCCCTCTTCATTGGCTTTACCTAAAACATTTTCGTCAATGCCAACATTTTCGCATAAGATTATGCAGGAAACTTCCGTAAGGGTTGCAACCGCAAGAATATTTATGTTATTCATAATGGTTATCCACGCATTTTTCTCCTGCGCTTTTCCCATTACACGGCTGAGCAAATCTCCGATATAACAACCGTTTACTTCCTTGTCCGAATAGCTGGACTCGGTTATTACTTCAAGATTTAGCGCTTTAATAAGCTCTGATACTTTCATATCTATCCCTCTTTTTTAAAATCACGATAATTCTCGTTAAGTTCAAACAATTCTTTTGCAAGCTCACGGACTTTTTCTCTCATCAAGAAAATACAATCATTCTCGCTTGCAAAACCTCTTACGATATCTTCGGCAAGAGTTTTGCAAGATGGAGACCCGCAGGAACCGCAATCAAGCTTTGGAAGTCGTTCATAAATCTCTTCCATAAGTTCCATTTTGCGCATTGCCTCACCAAGGTCTCTGTCAAGAGGAGCAAAAGTTACGCTTTGAACTTCTTTTTCCCATCTTAAACCATCAACATCAAGATCTTTAATCTCTTTTAGCTGAGGTTTTTTCTTGGATTGCTGAGAAATTCGGCTTGACGCCAAGAATGGGTTTTCAATATTGAGGGCTCCGCCGCTGCACCCGCTTGGACAAGCAGAAAGCTCAACGAAATCAACAGATGTCATTTTCCCGTTTTCAATTTCTTCTAAAACAGTTATAACATTATGTATTTCATCAACCGCAATTGTGTCAACCGAGCCTGTTCCCAAACATTCTCCACCTGTTCTTGCCCAGAAAATACCTTCATATCCGGAAACAGAAAGATTTTCTTCCTCTTTAATGTCCTCGATAACAGAGATAATTTTCTTAAAAGCAGACTTTGCGGTTATAACTCCGCTTACATTTGATTTTTCAAGGGTAAGTGGTGACTTTACACTCGTTACCTTCGCAGGGCAAGGGGAAATGAAGAACACCCCTATCTCCTCAGGAGCAAGGCCCGTTTTCTCAGAGGCTTCACGCCTTGCAAGAATAGCCGCCACCTCCATAGGAGAAATAATATTTAATACATTCCCCAAAAGGTTTGGGAAACGCTCTCTTATAAGCCTTAAAACCGCCGGACAAGCTGAGCTTATAACCGGCTTTTTAGGATTTTCGTTTTCAAGGATATATCTTGTTGCGGCGCTGACATATTCAGCACCTCTCGCCACCTCAAAAACATGGTCAAAACCAATCTTTTTAAACGCTGTAAGAATCTGACCTATTGTGAACATACTATTGAACTGTCCGTAAAAAGACGGAGCAGGCATAGCAACATTATATTTAAAATCATCAAGCATAGCGAAGGTATCTGCAACAGCAATCTTTGCATGAGACTGACAAACGCGAATACACTCTCCGCAGTCAATACAACGCTCTTTAATGATTTTAGCCTTTCCGTTTTGCACTCTTATTGCCTCAGTCGGACAATGAGTAATGCAATTCGTACAGCCATGACATTTATTTGTATCTAGTGTAACCGAGTGGAAATATTCCATATTACTCACCTCACAGATTTATGACCAATGTCACCGTAGTTCCCTTTCCAGGTTCTGTTTCAATATGCATACTGTCAGTATATTTCTTAATATTCGGAAGTCCCATTCCGGCGCCAAACCCAAGCTCGCGTATTTCTTCAGTTGCAGTTGAATACCCCTCTTGCATCGCAAGGTCTAAGTTAGGGATACCGGGGCCTTTATCGCGAAAAACAAGAGTAATTTTATTACCCTCTATTTCCGCTTCACATTCCCCGCCGCCGCCATGCACGATTGTGTTTATTTCCGCCTCATACATAGCAATGGCAACTCTACGGATAATACCTGCGTCAATTCCAAGCTTTTTTAAAACAGCTTTGAAACTGCTTGAAGCTTCTCCGGCTATGGAGAAATCCTCTCCCGACAAAATATATCTTTTAATCATTTTTTACACCAAGGCCTTTGCTATAAAGCAATCCACAAGAAAGATAAAGCGGATAATCTGTCTGAAGAAGACTGATTCCCTTTTCTTTCGCAAGCTCGATAACATCTTCTGTTGGCATTTTACCTCTTACAAAGCAAACAGCAACAATGTCCATCATCTCAGCTGTGCGGATTACCTGAGAATTGATAAGTCCAGTTAAAAGCATAGTCTGGTCTTTAACAAAGGCCAAAACATCGCTCATTAAATCACAACCGCAAGCAGTGTGAATTTCTTTCTCATTTAACTGGCTTTCACTCTCGCCACTTAAAACTTTGGCATTTAAAACAGATTTTACATCAGATAAGCGCATCTTTTTACCTCTTAATTTCTGTATTTAGCGATAATGCCTTCAATATCATCAACAACAAGTCTGCCGTAAACATCATCGTTAACTGTTAAAACAGGTGCAAGACCGCAAGCACCAATACAACGGGTTGCATCAATTGAAAAAAGACCGTCAGGAGTACATTCTCCAACATCAATGCCTAAAATTTCCTTACACTTGTCTAAAATATCGCCTGAGCCTTTAACATAACACGCTGTTCCAAGACAAACACCTATCTGATATTTACCCTTTGGATTAATTGAGAACTGGCTATAGAATGTAACTATACCATAAATCTCAGCAAGCGGAACATCAAGACCTTCAGCAATCATTTCCTGAACTTCAATAGGGAGATAGCCATAAATTCCCTGTGCTTCATGAAGAACCGGGATAACAGCACCTTCCTGACCTTTATGACTTTCGATAACAGCCATAAGTCTTTCTTCCTGCTCTTTTGTTCCTTTGAAAGCAATAGTTTCTTTCATCAGTACAAACCCTCCTATAAGTGAATTATTGAAAGTTTATTTTACCGTAAACTTCCAAACGGATTTTCATAAATTTCAATATAGCATACTTCTACCGCTATACCTTTTTAATTATATCAAAAAATTGTGAAAAAATCTACAATTAACTTCTTTTTTTGTTTCGTCATTTTTACCAAACTTACGCCCAGTTTTTTCGTCAAAATGTCCATTTTTGTTTTTTTCGTAAAATTATCGCCAAACTATTGACTTTTCGGGCATTTCAAAGTATAATAAGGATACAAATTTTTGCGGGAGTGGCTCAGTGGTAGAGCGTCACCTTGCCAAGGTGAACGTCGCGAGTTCGAATCTCGTCTTCCGCTCCATATCGAAGCAAGCTGACTTTGCTTCGATTTTTTATTTTAAATAAAATTAACAACCACCTCATATACTTTATCGAGGTGGTTGTTTTGTTTATTACTATAAAGCGAGGAAATATTATTTTTACTGTCTTAACTTTCGTTTTAGCCGTTATATTCGTGTCTTCCCTTTCTGTTGAGCGAAGTCAGACAGTAAGCACTTTTTCAACGCCTGTTTCCGGAAAGACTTTTGTCATAGACCCGGGACATGGCGGGATAGATGCCGGAGCTTCCGAAGGAGATGCAATTGAAAAGGACTTAAACTTAAAAATTGCAAACTGCCTCCGTGTTTTTATAGAAGAAAATGGCGGCAGAGTTGTTATGACCAGAAACTCTGACACAAACACAGCAGACCCAAACCGGGCAAAAACCGTCTCCCAGAAAAAGTCCGACCTTATAACACGAAAAAATCTGCCGGAAAAAGAAAAGGCAGACATTTTCATAAGTATCCATATGAACAAATTTTCAGAAGAAAAATATAAGGGAGCACAAGTATTTTGCGCCCCCTCATCATCTGAAAGTGAAAAACTCGGAGAGCTTGTTCAAGCCTCCCTTATTAAAAACGCTGACCCTCAAAACACCCGAAATCTGAAAATCGGAAATAGCATATACATTCTTAAAGACGCAACTATTCCGTCAATCTTAGTTGAATGTGGATTTCTTTCCAACAAAGAGGAATCCGCCCGTCTTATGACCGAAAGTTATCAGCAAAAAGTTGCATGGGCCATATTTATGGGTGTTACAGAGTATCTCGCTCAAAAATAGTTAGTCTATGTATTTAACAATTTCGTCAATCTTGTCAAAATGTTTATTTGGCATAGGAACATTAACATTTCCGTATCCAAGAGCAACTGCGGCAATAATCTCGTAATCCTGTGGAGCGTTAAGCTTATCCATATAGATCTGGCCTTTTTCAGATTTAAGAAAATCATTGGCAAGACCTATCCAACAGCTGTCAATTCCAAGGTCTTTGGCGGCAAGCAACATATTTTCAATTGCAGCACCTGCATTAACACCTGTGCAGGTGTTATTTTTATCGCCTGTTACAAAAATAACCGTTGGTGCATGGTAAAACGGGCTATAATTAGGCATAGCAAGACGCATTTTTATATGGTCGGTCGGATTTATGCTCATCTGCGCGATAACATCCCTTGAAAGCTCTTCCAAAAACTCCTTGTTGCGTACAACAGTAAGATGCCATGATACCTTATTAACAGCCATAGGGGCATACATCCCGCACTCAACAATGGTTTTAACATCCTCCATACTAAGCTGGTTTTCGGGGTCAAAACCTCTTACCGCTCTTCTCTCTTTTATAACTTTAATTGTTTCCATCTCGCGTCTCCTCTTTTTCAATTTTAAATATTTCTCTGAGTTTTCCCATCCTCTTTTCTCCTATTCCCTCAGCGCCAAGCAAATCCTCAATCCCTCTGAAACCGCCAATTTCTTCGCGATACTTAATAATCTTTTCCGCAATTGATTCGCCAATTCCATAGACCTTCATAAAGTCCCATTTAGTCGCCTTATTTATGTCAATTCCATTCTCGGCACCCAAATCAATTTCCTTTATTCTGTCAAATACTTGCTTTTCATAAGGTGTTCCGTCATTTGTTATTTTAAGTCCGTAAAAATATGTAACTGCATAAGCCGCAAGGCACAACAAGATAATATAGAGAATTTTCCTCATAAGATACCTCAACTAAAAAACAAACCCACCTAATTTAAGGCAGGTTTGTCTTTCTTCTATTAAAGAATTACATACTTTGACCGTTTGCTAAATCTTTTTCAGCCTTCTCAATCATTTTCTTAACCATCTGTCCGCCGATTGAGCCTGCCTGTCTTGAAGTAAGGTCTCCGTTATAACCTTCCTTAAGCTGTACTCCAACTTCGTTGGCAGCTTCCATTTTAAACTTATCCATAGCAGCTCTTGATTCTGGAACTACTACACTGTTGTTACTTCTGTTAGCCATTTCTGACTCACCTCCCTTATTTTCCAAAACATTAAAAATATTTGAATTTTTTATGTTTTGTTTTCAAGTTTAGTTTGCCTCAATGACTATATAATAAACATTGTAATTTCTGTTTTTTCTTCCAAATTCTACTGATTTTTTGCTTTTGTTTCGCAATAGGCACAGCGATAAACGCCGTTTTCAGTTTCAGAAAGTTTGAATATATGCTTTATGCCCTGTTCAACTGATGTAATGCATCTTGGATTTTTGCACACAATAACATTAACAAGCTCTTTCGGAAGAGAAAGATGTCTCTTTTCAACCAATACGCCGTCTTTAATGATATTAACAGTAATATTAGGGTCAATATAGCCTAAAACATCAAAATTGATGTCAACATCGGCGTCAATTTTGATAATGTCCTTCTTTCCCATTTTTCGGCTCTGTGCATTCTTAATAATTGCAACAGAACAATCAAGCTCTTCAAGCTTTAAAAGCTCATAGATTTCCATACTGTTTCCTGATGCAATATGGTCAATTACAATCCCATTTTTTATGGAGTCTATATTCATATCTCTACCTCCAAAAGCTTTAAGATAAGAGCCATTCTCATATACTTGCCATACTTAACCTGCTTAAAATAACAAGCTCTGCTGTCCTCATCCACCTCAGGAGAAATTTCATTAACCCTTGGAAGAGGATGCATAACGCAAAGGTCTTTTTTTGCATTTGCAAGTTTTTCCAAAGTAAGAATGTAGCTATCTTTAAGTCTTATATAATCCGCCTCATTGAAAAAACGCTCTCTTTGAACTCTTGTCATATACAAAATATCCAGTTCTTTAACCGCTTCTTCCAAATCTCTTGTTTCGGTGTATGGGATATTATTTTTTTCAATAACACCCTTCTTTATGTAGTCAGGAAGAGAAAGCTCCTCAGGAGAAATTAAGACAAATTTGATGTTTTTATATCTTGACATAGCGTTGATAAGAGAGTGAACTGTTCTTCCGAATTTCAAATCTCCGCAAAAACCGATTGTCAGGTTGTCAAAACCACCTTTTTCCATCTTTATCGTAAGAAGGTCGGCAAGAGTTTGAGTTGGGTGATTATGTCCACCGTCTCCTGCATTTATAATCGGCACTTCTGCCTTAAAAGATGCTGCAAGAGGCGCTCCCTCTTTCGGATGTCTCATAGCGATAATGTCTGCATAGCATCCAACAGTTCTTACTGTGTCAGAAACGCTTTCTCCCTTTGCCGCAGAACTTGAATTAGCCTCGGAAAAGCCAATAACATTTCCGCCAAGCTCCATCATCGCCGCCTCAAAACTAAGCCTTGTTCTGGTTGACGGCTCGAAAAACAGCGTTGCCAGCTTTTTATAACGACATTTTTCCTGATATTTTTCAGGGTTTTTAATTATGTCTTCTGCGATATTGGTAAGCTCTTCGATTTCGCTTACCGATAAATCCAGAATATCTATAAGGTTACGCATAAAATCGCTCCTTTAAAATTATTTTATCCAACTTTCGTCGCTTGGATTGTTGCGAAATTTTATAAGTCTTTCCTTGTCTTCTTCTTTAATATACCCTATTTTTGCTGCAACATCAACTGTTGTATCAAAATCTGTAAGGCTTGTGTTTTCAACATTCGCTTCGCTGAGTCTTTTAATTCCCTTTTCCATTCCGTAGGTATAGATTGACACGATACCTAAAACTTCGGCACCTGCTTCTCTTAACACATCAACAACTTCAATAACGCTGCCGCCTGTTGAAATAAGGTCTTCGATTACAACAACCTTCTGTCCTTTTTCAAGCTTTCCTTCAATCTGGTTCTGTCTGCCGTGGTCCTTTGCACCGCTTCTTACATACCCCATTGGAATACCTAAAATATGCGCTGAAATTGCCGCATGAGCAATACCTGCTGTGCTTGTTCCCATAAGAACCTCTGCCTCAGGATATTTCTCCTTAACAGTTTCAGCAATGGCATTTTCAATGTCATCGCGAACTTTCGGAGCTGAAAGGGTGAGTCTGTTGTCGCAATATACAGGGCTCTTAATTCCGCTTGCCCAGGTAAAAGGCTCCTCAGGTCTTAAAAATACTGCACCTATACTTAATAAATCCTGTGCAATCAATCTTTTAATATTTTCCATTTTTATTTCCTCCTAAGTTTAGTCAATAAATTCTGCCACGCATCTTTCATAAGCTGCCACAGGGTCCTCTGCCGCTGTAATCGGTCTTCCCACAACGATATAGTCAGAGCCGATTTCCTTAGCTTTTTCCGGAGTTGTTATTCTTACCTGGTCTCCGACATCTCCGCCTGCAAATCTTATTCCAGGGGTTACTGTTAAAAACTCTTTACCGCAAACATCCTTAACCTTACTTGCTTCAAGAGGTGAACATACCACACCGTCAAGACCACATTCAGACGCATTCTTTGCATATTTCATAACAACTTCATCAAGAGGTGCGTCAATGAGCAAATCATTTTTCATTCTCTCTTCACTTGTCGATGTGAGCATTGTCACTGCGATTAAGAGAGGACGGCTTCCGTCTTCTCTTGTTAATCCTTCAAGAGCCGCCTCCATCATAGCTTTTGTTCCAAAAGCGTGAAGATTTACCATATCAACATCAAGGCGAGATAAAACTGCCATTGATTTTTTAACTGTGTTTGGAATATCACAAAGTTTTAAATCAAGGAATATTTTATGTCCTCTCTCCTTAATTTCTTTAACAATTTCAGGACCTGCTGAATAATAAAGTTCCATGCCTATTTTAACATAAGGCTTTCTCTCGGTAAACTTATCCAAAAAGTTTAAAGTTTCCTCTTTGCTGGCAAAATCGCAAGCAATAATTACATCCTTTCCCATTAGTGGGCACCTCCTATAATGTCGCTTAACTTTTCTATTTTGTATTTTTCACAAAGAGCAGGTAGCTCTTCAATGATATTCTTGCAAACATACGGCTCAGTTAAATTTGCCGCACCAACCTGCACAGCAGTCGCCCCTGCAAGCATCATTTCAACAACATTTTCAGCAGTTGCAACTCCGCCAACACCCATAATCGGGATTTTAACGGCTTCATAAACATCATATATCATTCTGATTGCAACAGGGAAAATTGCAGGACCTGAAAAACCGCCTTTTTTATTGAAAATAACAGGTTTTCTTGTCTTTAAATCAATCTTCATTCCCATAAGTGTATTTATAAGGGTAAGTCCGTCTGCCCCTGCATCTTCGCAAGCCTTTGCAATCTCAACAATATCCGTAACATTGGGAGAAAGCTTTATGAAAACAGGCTTATCTGTAACAGCTTTAACCCGTCTTGTAACCTCTGCAGCATTTTTTGCATCAGTGCCAAAACTCATCCCGCCTGCATGAACATTAGGACAGCTTATGTTTACTTCAATAATTCCGATTTCAGGAACTTCCCCTAATTTTTCGCAGTTATATGTATACTCATCAAGGGAAAATCCACCAACATTCGCAATTGCTTTTTTATTAAAGCACTCCCTAAGCTTTGGTATTTCCTCGGAAATAACTTTTTCAACTCCCGGATTTTGAAGACCAACCGAGTTTATCATTCCCTCTATGCATTCTGCAATTCGAGGAAGTGGGTTGCCAAATCTTGGCTCTTTTGTTGTACCCTTTAACGAAATACTTCCTAAAATATTTATATCATAAAGTTCAGAGAATTCATATCCGAAACCATATGTTCCGCTTGCAGGAATTATGGGATTATCAAGGCGAAGTCCGCCTAAATTAACGCTTAAATCTACCATATTATTTCCTCCTTTTTAAGAACAGGGCCGTCTTTACAAATTCGCTTGTTTCCATATTTTGTTTCACAGGAGCAACCCATACATGCTCCAAAACCGCATCCCATTCTCGCCTCAAAACTAAGCTCGCCTGATGTTTTTGATGCATCATACACGCCTTTAAGCATAGGCTCAGGACCACAGGTATAAAAATATGTATAATCTTCTATTTCTTTCATTGCATCGGTTACAAAGCCTTTTATACCCTCTGTGCCGTCGTTAGTAGTTACAATTACCTTTGCACCAAGCTTTTCAAATTCAGCTTTATAGAAAACATCTTCCTGGCTCATAAAGCCCATAATAACCGTAACATCTTTTCCTTTTTCTATAAGCTTTCTGCAAAGATTAAACATTGGTGGCACGCCAACCCCTCCACCGATTAAAAGAGGCTTGTCCCCACTTTTTTCTATGGCAAAGCCATTGCCAAGACCTGTTAAAACATCAAGCTTTCCGCCATCCATTTTGCTCATTTTTTCTGTACCTTCGCCAACAACCTTATAGATTATTGTTATGGTTTTATCATCATAATCGCAGACAGAGATTGGTCGTCTTAAAAATAGACCGTCAAGTTTTATGTTGATAAACTGGCCGGGATTTACCAAATCAGATGTATCTCCATAGAGGACCATTTCATAGATGTCCCTTGCAATTTTCTTGTTTGATACTATATCAAATAAACTTTGTTTCATTATTCTTCCTCCAGATGTGCAATTTCCCCGTTTGAAACGGTCATCTTGCATTTACCATATACTTCTTCTCCCTCAAAAGGTGTCGCCTTACCCATCGATAAAAATTCATCAGGATTAACCGTATATTTTTCATTTAAATCAAACACGGTAAAGTTGGCAACATCTCCTACCTTAATTCCGGTTTTTATATCAAATCGCTTTGATGGGTTTATGCTCAAAAGCTCTATAAGTTTTTCTAAGCTTAGTTCCCCGGTTTTAACAAATTTAGTATACATTATCGGAAAAGCAGTTTCAATCCCAACAACGCCCATTAAGCTATCTTTTAAGCCTCTGCCTTTTTCCTCTTTGGAGTGAGGAGCGTGGTCCGTTGCAATCATATCAATTGTGCCGTCTTTTATCCCTTCAACCAAAGCATCTCTGTCCTTTGCGCTTCGGATTGGAGGATTCATTTTAAATCTTCCCTCGTCCTTTATATCCATATCGCAAAGTGTAAGATAATGAGGTCCCGTTTCGCAGGTTATATCAACCCCATCAGCCTTAGCTTTTCTGATTAAATCAACGCTTTCCTTAGTAGAAATATGGCAGACATGATACTTAGCCTTTGTTTCTTTCAAAAGTTCAATATCTCTTTTTATCGGGAGCCACTCACTCTCAGAGCAAATCCCCTTATGTCCGTTCTCTTTGGCATATTCTCCATCATGAATATATCCGCCATTTAAGAGGGAATTTTCTTCGCAATGAGCCACAATAATTTTTTCAAGGGTTTTCGCTTTCTCCATAGCGCTCTTCATCAATTCTTCTCTTTGAACACCCCTGCCGTCATCGGAAAAGCCAATAACTTTATCCGCCATACCCTCCATATCGGAAAGTTCTTCCCCTTTTTCTCCGCAAGTAATAGCGCCATAAGGATAAACTGAGATAACTGCATCCTTTTCAATTATATCAGTCTGTGCTTTAAGGTTTGATACGCTGTCAGGAACAGGGTCTAAATTTGGCATAGAGCAAACCGCAGTATATCCACCCTTAGCGGATGCCATAGTTCCCGATTTTATTGTTTCTTTATATGAAAAACCCGGTTCTCGAAGATGCACATGAACATCAATAAAACCGGGAAAAACATAACAATTTTCAAAATCAAATAGACTACGGCTCGCGTCCGCAGTTCTGTCAGAAATTTCAGATACCAATCCGTTGTCAATGAATATATTTTTCTTCTTAAAAGAATTGTCTTCATAAACCATAGCGTTTAATATGGCAAACTTCATTTTGTCTTACGCTCCTTTGTATTGATATCTTATATATTTTACCACACAGCAAAGCCTTTGTCAAGAAAAACGGCTCCCTTTATTTATTAAAAAAAGAGAAAACACCGTGCTGAAAATACACGGTGTTTTCTCTACTGAAAAGGGGCTGTCTGCAACCCGAGCAGACATCAACAGGGTTTAAATGTATAACTCATCTCTTAACACTTGATTAAGGGATGAAGGCAATACCTTATTCTCGCACAAGAAGCGACACCAGCAGTTTGCTTCTTCTTCCATAAAGAAAAGCTCAGGGGATATGTTTTCCCTCGTGTCGCCCCTAAATGTTTCGCGTCCAATTATCTTATATTTTTCGCCCTTAACTGCTTTGTATTCAACTAAAATCTCGCCTTCTTCAAAGCCTTCTCTAAAAGTAAATTCCATATAACCTTTCTCCGTATTTCCTTGCGTCTTTTGTGACGACCGTCTGTATCACTATTATCCCATAACACACCTCAACTTTCAACAACACTTTTTAAAAATTTTTCAAATCGCAAAATTCCTTATTATATGGCGAATTTTTACTTTTTTCTCTGAATTTCATATTATTATGTAACCCACTTTTTTAAAAAAATATGTCAAAAGAAATACTTTTGACATATAAATTTTTTATTCAATTGTTCGCCCTAAAAAACCTGCCGCAACTTCCACCAGCTTCGTTTCAACTTCGCCTGGATTTTTCTCATCGGAAGTTGACAAAAGAACTACCGTTCCTATACTGTCGCCCTCATAGATTATTGGTGCTACAACTCCCGCTTTATATTTTTCGTTATCGTCAATAACATTTATTTTCTTGACTCCTGGATTTGCCACAAAAATAGTCTTGTTATCCATAATTTTTTCAAGTTCAGAAGAAATTTTTTTGTCGCTAAGTTCTTTTTTGGATATTCCTGAAACGGCAATAATTGTATCTTTGTCGGAAATGCAAGACGCAAGCCCCGAAGTCCTGGATAATGATTCAGCGTATTGCCGTGCAAATTCGCCAAGCTCACCTATTGGAGAATATTTTTTAAATATAACCGTCCCATCACTTTCCGTAAAAATCTCAAGTGGGTCTCCCTCTCTGATGCGCATTGTCCGTCTTATTTCCTTGGGAATAACAACTCTGCCCAAATCATCTATTCGTCTCACAATTCCAGTTGCTTTCATATAATAAAAAACTCCTTTTTTGCATTTATTTTACTTTGTTAGTGTTTGCAAAAGATTCGTTTTTATGTAATATTTTTTTGGCAAAAAATTCAAATTTCAAGCATTAAAAAAGCGGTCATCCTGACCGCTTTTTTATTATTTATTAAATTTAGTCTTCTACAACGATGTATGAGCCTGGGAAAGAAGCATCAATAACACCTTTAGTTCCGTCAGCATATTTTCTAATTGTAAAATCGTCCATAATAGGAGTTAAAGCCACACCGGCTGCAGCTGCTTTGATAAGACCAACCTCGCCGCTTATAGTAGCATTTCCGCCTCTTACAGCGGCATTAACACCCTTGATATCCTTGAACTCTACTTCCTTAACACCATCGCCGATTATAATGATATCGCCTTCATATACAGAGCCGGTCTGTTCAAACTCAACACCGTCAAAAATAACGCCATCGCAACGAACTAATGTGTTACCCTTTGGAAGTTCTTTATATGTTCCAGGAGTATCAATATATGTTGTAACAAGCTTATCCATAATTTTCGCAAACTCCACACGATTTATAGGAGCTGTTGGATTAAGCTTTGCGCCGTCATAGTATCCACCTGAAACTATTTT
This sequence comes from Clostridia bacterium, assembly GCA_045578465.1. GTDB lineage: Bacteria > Bacillota > Clostridia > Monoglobales > Monoglobaceae > SIG454. The sequence continues at coordinate 78,014 of JAZNKJ010000029.1, forward strand.
TGCAACTCCGCTTTTTGCCCAGCTTGCAACACTATCTTTATCAGCATAACCATCTAAGGCATCTTCTTTCTCGTATCTTAAATCAAAAACTCTTGATAATACCAAAAATGCTTCCTGATAAGTTATTTCCTTATTAGGATAGAGAGATCTTCCCCCATCGCCCTGGAAAGCACCCATAGCTACCGCACGGCTCATATCTGTATAGAACCACGCCTTTTTAGGAGTGTCTTTAAACTTTGCAATATTAGTTTCTCTTGTTGCGCCCATAGCACGAACAACAATTGTTCCCATCTGAGCACGGGTAAGAGTCATATATGGAGCAATCTCAGTGTCGCTTATACCTTTAATAAGGCCGTTTTCAACAGCTTTTGTAAGAGCTGCTTTTTCAACCTCGTTTGCAGGCATATCAACAAAACCCGCAAAAGCAGAAACTGTTAAGATACCTACTATCATAACCAAACTAACAACTTTTTTAAGAAAATTTCTCATTGGATTATCCTCCCTTTCTCTCTCAATAATTGTAACATTTTTATTTTTCCTTGTCAAGAAGATATATTGCGAAACTTCTTGAAAAATGTAAAACTCTGTGATATAATTGTTTTATGCAAATTCAGAAAGAAGGATACTGGCCATGGAACTATTAAAAGAGCGTATATTAAAAGACGGCATTGTTAAAGAAGGAAATGTTTTAAAGGTTGACAGTTTTTTAAATCACCGTATGGACATAAACCTTTTTCAAGAGATTGGTAAAGAGTTTAAAAAGCGTTTCGAAGGCGAAGAAATAAACAAAATCCTGACCGTCGAGGCCTCCGGAATAGGCATTGCCTGTGTTGTTGCTCAATATTTTAATGTTCCTGTGGTTTTCGCTAAAAAGAACAGCACCAAAAACATTGCCGGAGATGTCTATCGTGCTAAGGTTGAGTCTTTTACTCACGGCAGAGTTTACGATGTTATTGTTGCTAAGGAATATTTAAAGCCGGAAGATAAAGTTCTTGTTATTGACGATTTCCTGGCAAACGGCTGTGCGCTTTTAGGCCTTGCGGAAATCATTGAAAACTCAGGAGCAACTCTGGTTGGAGCCGGAATCGTTATTGAAAAAGGCTTCCAAAGCGGCGGTAAGCTTATAAGAGATAAGGGAATTCGTCTTGAATCTCTGGCGATCGTTGATGATATGTCCGATGGAAAAATCAAATTCAGATAAAAATACATACAAAAATCCTCGTATCGATTGATACGAGGATTTTTTTGGTCGGAGTGACAAGACTTGAACTTGCGGCCCCTAGACCCCCAGTCTAGTGCGCTACCAACTGCGCCACACCCCGATATGCTGATTATTCGCATATGATAATATTTCCGTATCATTATATACGAATAATCAGAAAAAGTCAAGGCAAATTATGTCTTATTACGCCCGAAGGTTTCGTCTGCCGAGAGTTTTCTCAAAGGCATAATATGATACTACCGATATAGTAATGCAGGCTCCGCCAAGGAGTAACAACAAAAACGAATTATTATCAATCATTTTTCCTGAAATAAATGTTGCCACTGTTGTTCCTGACATATGAGTGAGCATTCTTATGGCTGAATAGGTTCCCATATGTTCATATCCCACTATTTGGGTGACATAAACCGGAATTCCATAATCCACAAAAGTAAAGAACAGCCAGGTCAGAGAATACATTAAAACAAATACCATAGGATTTTTATTGGCAATCATAAGACAGAGGAACACCGTTCCTACGAGACCGCCAACAAGAACACATTTTATAACTCTTATCTTTCTGTAAATCTGCCCGAAAATGATGCACCCGATAACTACGGAAATCGCCATAGCAACAGAGAGCAGTGAAGAAATGCTTTCAGATGCACCAAGCTGTGCTATCATAATAACCGCGCTCATCCCCAAAATCCCGCTTCCTATTCCGCGGAGAAAATTAGGGACTATGAGAAATTTCATAAAAGGAGTTTTCAAAACTATCCAGATTTCTTTTGCTATATTTTTCTGCTTGACATTTTCAAGCTCTGCCTCATATTTTTTCACTGAAAATATTGCAACAACCCCTGAAACTATCGCAAAACAAACTATTAAATATCCGAAGAAAATAACTTTTCGATATTCATAAACGCCCGTTAACAAAACAAACACAAAGGATGAACCTATTCCTAACAAATTACTTATAATACCTGATACGCTGGAAATTGTTCCATAATTGCTTATGTCGGTAATATGATAAGGTAATTTATATGCAAGGGTTGCATTCACTCCTATGCAAAAGCTAAAAACTGCATAAACAGGGATTATTAGAGAGAGAATATTCTCAGCATTTAAAGCATTTTCAGCAGAAAGATAAAGCAATAACATCGGAAACAACACAAGGGGAATATTAAATATCGCCACCACTTTTGAAACATTCTTAATTTTATCTGCGAAGAAGGTGGATACTCCTATTCCAAAAGTTTGCATTAAAAATCCGAAAGAAATTATTAAAGATATTTCTTCGCTCGATAAAGCTTTCCAGTTCAAAAATACCTGCAGAATTGTCCCTGAGGTGAATAGGGTCATTATATTATATAACCCTAAATAAGTATAATATTTTATTAAATTGCTTTTACCTATTTTTTGCATTTTCATAATATGTCCTCTTGATTATTCGCAATTTTACATAAGACCCGTTTCAACAAAGCAATAACCGTCATTCCATTCCATCGGCTCGCTTACCCATACACATTTTTCTTTAAGGAACGATGCCGGGAGAACGCAGTGGCTTTCGCCCTCTTCCAAATGATGCGGGCCTAGCATATTTCTCAAATTGTTAACAACTGTAAGCTGAATTTTATTTTCGCCTTTTTTAAGATACTCCGACAAGTCAAGTTCAGTTGGATTCCAAATTATCTTTCCAGCAAAATTATCATTTACTTCTACCAAAACAGCATTAATACCCTTTTTGTCAAACACAATCTTCTGATGGACATCATCAACAAAAATTGTCTTCTCAAGAGTTAGTTTTCCTGCAAAGAACGGGAAGCCTTGCTGTTCCATATTCGCAAGCATCACTTTTTCTTTTGGCGCCCCAACAGAGAATTCTCCTAAGTATCTTACCGCATTTTTGTCAAGCTTTTCAAACTTTCCATTTGTTTCGACAGAAAAAGCTCCCACAAGATAAACAGGTTCAATTTCCATATCGTATGTAAGCTTATTGAGTTCGCTTTCAAAAACATAGGCTTTTTTAAGGGATTCATAGAACTTTTCAGACTGTTTGAAAATAGTTTTAAGTTCTATTGTATTTTCTCCTGCCTTAAAATATTTAGCGATATCAACCTTTTTAAATGATGCGTCAAGAAAATGACCACACGGAGTATTATTTACCACTACGCCGTTAACTTTTATTTCAAAGTTCTCAGGTTTTTCAATTGCAAGGCAGAGGTTTTCAGGAACTATTTCTGACATAACTCTGAATTCTTGCTTGATTTCAACAGGACGGCCCAAAGCACAGGCTCTTTCCTGGATATTAAGAACATATCCATTCTCCTCAACCACTTCGCCGTCAAAAGAATATTTGCAATAGTCCAAAGTGAGAACATTTTCGCTTTGCCCTACGACTTTCCACTCGCCTTCAAGATTTAAGGCTTTGAGGGATTCTTCTTTCGCTTCTTCTCTTGCTGTGCCGTCGTCAATAACTAACAAGCTATCATATGGAGAGAATTCGTATTCTCCGCCAAAGGGTCTAATTTCCCCTGTAATAATATCAACCATCTTAGCGCCAGCCTTAATGTGCGCTTTTTGTTTTTGGCTGGTTGGGTTAACAAAATAGTGAACATCAAATCCATCATAAACTCGTTTTGTATATCGAACATTTTGATTATCAATGATGTCGTTTGGAGCAATATCCTCTTCTTTTGCAATTCTTCCGCCATTTTGCATATATTCGTCGATAAGTTTCTTCGTACTATCCAAAAGAACTGTGTCAGGGAGAATAACCACTGTTTTATAACGCATCTCGCCTATAACAAAAGCATCTTCATCCACACTGCCGTGCCTTTCAATGAGAGTTTCGTCTCCTAAATGGAATTTAATGTGTTTATCTTGTAAATTGTTAAGCACCCTGATAAATTCATCATTAAGCTCTTCTAAGCCTTCGTTTTCTCCATTATTAAATAGTGTCCACGCTGTTGTCTGCGGATGAATAACCAAAGTATCACATTCAGGTTTTCCCTCTGCTAAAATCATTCCAACTCGGGAGATAGCATCATTAAAGGTTTTATATTCTTCCCACCAAGGCTGTTGATAGAACATTGCAGGTGGATAGTCTCTTTTTCTAAGACCTCTTAATGAATATCCTTCTAAATGCTGACAGAAAAGGTTAATACCTTTAACCATCTGCCATTCGCAAACCTTCCTGAATTCTTCAAAGCTTGTGTTATGTCCGCTGAGGCCAAAGCTTTCGGATAAAACCTGTTTTTTACCAAGCTGTTGAGCCGCTGAACCAACCTGATGGCAATGGAGTTCATCGCGGACATCTCTTGTTAACCAGTCCATTCCAGGAATGGTAAAATACTCATAATGAGGCATTATAGCGCCGTTTGAAGTAAGCTGGTCTAAAAGTGTTCCCTCGCACACCATATGGCCTGTAAATTCAAGATTTCGTGCCACACACCAATCATAGAGCCTCTTCATAAAATTGTTTGAGAAAAGGTCAGTAATAAGTTTCCAGAACTTCACTCTGGTATCTTTATAGTTTCCTTTTTCGATAAACAATTCGTCAATAACCAAAAGCAAGTCTTCTCCGTATTTCGCCTGATATTCATCAGGTAAAACAAGGCTCCACGGAATACCATTTCTTGAAATTTGCGGTTCGTCGGAGAAAAAACCTGTTATCTGGTTATCATATTTTTTATAATACGGTTCATAGATTTCCTCAATGAACGCGTCTGTAACCTTACTGTCGAGAACATCGACATAGAAAGGATTGATTTCGTAGTAAAAGTGGTTGCCGTCTATATTGCAAATTGTGTTAGGAGTGTTTTTCTCTCCCTTTTCCATGCGAAGATATTTCTGCTGATATTCTTCACCTTTTCCGTTAATCTTGCCGTTTCCAAATCCGCTTGGCCATCCGTTTTCATCATAGACCCAAGGATTTGTTCCAAGCTTTTTTGCAGTTTCTATGGAACAGCCTATATTTTCAAACCATTCATCCCCCATATACTCAGTCTGAAGTCCACCTCGGGCATGCATAATAAACCCACCAAGACCAGCCTCATACATAAGCTCTACCTGACGAGCAGTTTCCTTTGTATCTAATTTTTCATTCCAGCTCCAAAAAGGAATTGGTCTAAATTTGTTAGGTATATTTTTAAATTCCATATTACTCCCTCGCAATACAAAGTTCTTTTTTAAAAGAGCAAGGCGCTGATATACTGTTCTTTATAATATAAATTTTCAATATATCAACGCCTAAAATCATTTTTTATAAAGATTAGTCAATCTTATCAAAGACAAGCTTTTTACCAGAAAAATCGCCCATTTTTTCACCATTTGGTGCCATCTTCTTTTCAACACAAATGCCGTAATTCATAAGCACATTTCCATTATATGTTTCGTCTGTGCCACGAAGCTTATATGTTGCATCCTTTTGGAGAGCTTCAAGACATTGCATATTTCTTTCAAAGCCAGGAACTGCTCTTGTTTTAAAGTAAAGAAGAACAACAGTTTTTTCGTCCTTTGAAATATATTCCCATACAGCATAATTGCTGTCAAATGGGGACTTGAGCCTATAAAGCTTACCTTTATGAATAACTTCTCTTACCTCTTTATACTCAGCAATCTGCTCCTTAATTTCAAGGAGCTCTTCATCGCTCATCTTGGTAATATCAAGCTCATAACCAAGCTGACCAGCAGTCGCAACATAGCCTCTCATTTTCATAGAGGTTGTTCTTCCAATCTGGTGGTTCGGAACAGCGGATACATGAGCAGAAACAAAAGCACTTGGCATAACAACACTTGTTCCATGTTGAATTAACATTCTTTCTCCCGCATCAGAGTCATCACTTGCCCAATACTGCTGGAAATACTGCATCATACCTGCGTCAAATCTGCCACCGCCGCCGGCACAGCCTTCAAATAAAACATTCGGGAAAGCACTCATAAGTCTTTCTAAAATTTCATAAAGACCTAACATATATCTGTGAGTAATTTCTCCCTGTCTTTCAGGCGGAAGCTCAGCAGAGCCTATTTCCGTAATATCTCTGTTAACATCCCACTTAACATATTCTATTGGTGCGCTGTTTAAAATATCCGTTAATCTTCCGATGATATATTCTCGCACATCCGCACGGGATAAATCCATAGCAAGTTCATATCTTGCAACGCTTCTGTCTCTGCCTTCGGCGTGGAGACACCAATCAGGATGTTCTCTGTAAATATCACTATCAGGACAAATCATTTCAGGCTCAAACCAAAGTCCAAATTTAATCCCCATAGCATTAAGCTTTTCGCCAAAGCCTTTGAGCCCACTTGGAAGTTTATTTAAATTAACCTTCCAATCGCCAAGGGAACAAGTCTCATCATCGCGGACTCTATACCAACCGTCATCCACAACAAGCATTTCAATACCCGCTTTTTTTGCCTGTTTTGCAATATCTAAGAGCTTTTCTTCATTAAATTTCATATAGGTAGCTTCCCAGTTATTGATAAGAACAGGGCGCTCTTTATCACGCCAAGGTCCTTTTGCAAGACGGGTGCGATAAAGCTCGTGATATGTTCTTGACATTCCACCCATACCGTTTGCGGAATAAACCATAACAACTTCTGGGGCAACAAACTTCTCGCCTTTGTCAAGATACCAGCAAAAATCTGTTGAACCAATACCCATAAATGCACGGGCTGCGCCATATCTTTCAACTTCGACACCGCATTCAAAATTTCCGCTGTATACAAAGTCAAAGCCATAGATATCTCCCGCTGTTTCAGTTGAATCCTTTCTTGCTAATGCAAAGAACGGTCTTTGTCCGTGGGAACGGCAAACGCCTCTATTTTCAATAGTTCTGCAACCATATGTAAGCGGGCTTCTTTCAATATACGCCTCTCTCCCCCAAGCGCCGTGGAGACAAATAAGGTCGTAATCGTGGTCGAAAAAGTCAAAGCTCATACTCATTATGCGATGAATTTTAGCAGGAGCCTCTCCCTTATTTATAACCTCAACATTTCTTGTTATAACATCGAGGTTACTATAAGCTGTGTATCTGTGTAAAAACTCAAGACCTGTAATCTCATCTTTTAAGATAATTTCAAGGGTTTGAGCCTCGTCATCACTTTCTACATAAGTAGCAGGAAGTCCCTCAAGTTTTGGCTTGGAGTCATAGATTTTATGAGATACATAAGTTACTTTTGTAGTTCTGCTTCCATCTCCATAAGTTGCATGAAAACCTGGTCTTCTCGTATCACAACTTCCAAAAGTAGGATATTCCTGACACAATACACCGCTAGAAACAAATTCAGGCTGCTTTTCTGCTTCAAGGTCAGCCGCAGCTTCTGCTCCGCCGATTACATCTTCATCCACAAACTCATTATCCATTACAACACCGCTTACAAAGGGGCTGTAATCATAAGTATTCATACCCTCTAAGCTTTCAAGTCTCTTACCATAGTAAAGATGCTCAACAATATGCTCTCCTCTCAAACGAAAAGCATACGAGGTATTTGGAGTCTGAATATGAAAAGTTTTTGTCTTGTCATCAAAGGAAATTGGCATTTTCTTTGTCCTCCTAAAAATTATTCAGCAAAAGGAATCCCTGCAGCTCTCATATCTCTTTCAAAGTTTGCTCTTGTTTCGGCATCAAATACAGGGAATGGGAATTTAGCATTTCCGCCCTCATAACCAAGCATCTGAACACCGACTTTAACGCCTGGAATTACACCATACTTAATCAAAACATCGATAACTCTGTTTACATTAAACTGATGCTCTTGAGCCTTTGCAATATCTCCAGCCTTAAACGCTTTATAAAGACGGATAAATTCAGGAAGCATACAGTTGTATGTTGCACCAACACCAGCGTCTGCACCAGATGTAAGACCTAAAAGAAGTGTTTCGTCTGGTCCATTGATAATATTCATCTCGCCGTGTGTCATATCTTTAAGCTTTATCATGCTATAGTAATCACTGCTACTCCATTTTACGCCTGTAATATTATCAATTTCAAAGATTTTAGCAATTAAATCAGGGCTCATATTAGCCTGAGCTGCAGGATGATAATAAATAATTACAGGGATGTTTACGCTTCCTGCAAGCTTTTTGTAGTAATTAAAGATTTCTTCATCGCTGTATCCAAAATAGAAAGGTGGAACTGCAGCGAGTGCATCTGCACCTGTCTTTTCAGCGTGCTTTGCAAGTTCAACAGCTTCGAGGAAGTTGATTGAAGCGATATGGCAGATAATAGGCTTTCTGCCTGCAACATGCTTAACTGCTGTTTCGCACATAATTTCTCTTTCTTCTCTTCCCATCAAAACACCTTCGCCTGTTGCACCGAGAACATAGAAACCGTCAGCGCCTTGGCCTAACTGCCAGTCGATTATATCTTTTGCAGCCTGCACATTAATTGTCTTGTTGTCTTCATTAAATGGCGTAATAATCGCCGGCATAATTCCTTCAAATTTAATGTTTTTCATTCTTTTATGCTCCTTTTCGTAGATAAAGGGGTATTCCCAAAGGAATACCCCTTTATAATTTTATTCCTATTTCTGGTTTTCTAAATATGTGTCGTATGTTTCCTGGCTAATCTTTATTAAATCGTCAAGACCCATCTTCTTTAAGTCTTTCTTATACTGATCCCAATCCTTATCGATGTCAGATTTACCAACAATCCAAGCACCTTTCTTCTCTGCAACAAATCTGAAGAGGTCAGCAGTGAGCTGAGAAACTGTTGTAGAATCCTCGATGCCGTAGTAAGGACGAGGCCAGATTTCATCATCAATGTAATCCTTATAAATTTCCCAGTTTGTTAAATAACCCTTCTGAACTTCAGTCATTTCTATCTTTTCGTCAAGCCATTCTTCCTTGCTAAGACCAGGGAAAGAAATAAGAGTATTGTTGTTTATCATAACCTGCTGGCTCTGGCCTTCTTCAGGTTCGTTAAACTTCAACATACCATCTTCTTCATACATTGTTCTTCCTATCATACCGTTCTTGAGCTGCATAGAAAGTTCAAAGTCATAGAAATTATCAACCCATCTCATAACAGCAGCAGGATCTTCACACTTAGCTGTTATTTCGAACATATTTGTATTAGCCATTGTTATTCCAAGTGGATGGAGATGTAACTGTGGTTTAATCTTACCATCTACAGAAAGTGGAGCAATAGCAATGTATTCGTCTGCATTTGCACAAATGTTAGCATCGTTCCAGAAGAACCCAACCTTAGAAGTCTGGTTAGCAACCTTTGCATTGAAGCTTGCCTGGTTCTGTGTCATACACTCCATATCAAGAAGGCCTTCTTTGTAAAGCTTGTTATAGAACTTCATAAGTTCCTTCCACTCGTCCATAACAGGAGCGAACTTAACCTTGCCATCTACGATTGCAAGATACTGGTCCCATGTGCCGTGTTTTGCAGAAACACCCCAAGCAGAAAGGAGAACTTCCGGATAGGAGTAACCTGCATTATTATACCAAGTCATTGGGATTTCATCAGCCTGACCATTGCCGTTAGGATCCTTTGTCTTAAATGCCTTTAATACTTCATAAAGGTCATCAAGTGTCTTAGGAACTTCTAAATCTAATTTATCAAGCCAAGCTTTGTTGATGTAGAAAGCACTTTCATATGCACCAGCTGGGAAATCTTCAACTGCTGGTAATGAATAGATATGACCATCGGATAATGTTGCAATACCTTTTGCTGTTGGATACTCTTCAAACATCTTATAAATGTTTGGAGTATCTTTCTTGTTGATATACTCATCAAGAGGGATTAAGATACCTGCATCTGCATATTTAACAACTTCAACTGCACTGAGCTTATTACCAAAGATAACATCAGGGTAATTACCGCTTGCAAGCTGGAGCTTTAACTGTTCAGTAGTTGTACCTAACCATTCAATGTTAAGTTCTGTGAAGCTTGCTGCGTAGTCGAGAAGTTCCTGACCAACTTCCTTAAAACCACGGAAGTTAGGATCTGCGCCAACACAAGAAATTGTTTCTGTTGTTACTTCAGGCTTACAACCAGCGAAACAAGAAACAAGTGTCATAACTGCAAGCATAAGTGTTACAATTTTGATTAAACTTTTTTTCATTTTACTTTCTCCTCTTATATATAAATTTTAATTTTTCACTAGCCTTTTACAGAGCCAACCATTACACCTTTTACAAAGTATTTCTGGATGAAAGGATATAACAAGAATACAGGGATTGAGGAAATAATAACCACTGAGTATCTTGTAAGCTGTTCTGCTTTTTGTGTTTCCATCGCAATAAGCGAACTTGCACCAACTTCACTTGAATTTGCTTTAAGCTGATCTGTTATATTTTTAAGAACGAGCTGAAGCGGGAATTTATCAGAATCCTGGATGTAGTAAAGTGCTGCCATATAGTTATTCCAGTGATTAAGTGCGTGATAGAGCACCATAACCGCAATAATTGCCTTTGAAAGCGGAAGCACAATCTTGAAGAAGAATGTAAAATATGAACCGCCGTCAACCTTTATAGATTCGAACAACTCTTCAGAAACATTTGACTGGAAGAATGAACGACAGATAATCATATTATAAACATTAAGTCCAGGTAAGATAAGAGCCCAGAATGTATTAAGAGTTCCTAAGGAAGAGTGAAGCAAATATGAAGGAATCAAACCTCCACTGAAATACATAGTAAATACGAAGAAACCATTTAAAATTCTTCTTCCCGGAAGTTCTTTTCTTGATAATGCAAATGCTGTGAATAAACACATAAGCATATTTAACAATGTTCCTAAAATTGTGATTATTACACTATTTATGAAACCATTTATAAGTCTTGTATCTTCCAAAATCTTAGCATAACCAAGGAAAGTTACACCTTTCGGTAAAAGCATCGTTTCACCTGCAGCAACCGCATTAGGGTCACTGATTGAAGCAATAAGAATAAAATATATTGGGTAAACGACAATTGCTGTAATCAAAATAAGAAAAATACTGTTAAAAAATCCAAATACTTTATCTGAATCCAATTTTTTAGTAAACAATGTTATCCCACCTCCTTATAGAATTGAATTGTCTGTCAGTTTGCTGGAAATACCATTGATTAACAACAACAAAACAACATTTGCGACATTATTAAATAATGAAATAGCTGTTGAGAAAGCAAAGTCATTATTTATAAGACCTGTCTTATACGAATATGTACCAATAACTTCGGAGGCGTCAAGGTTCAGGTCGGTCTGAATAAGAAGCATCTTATCCGCACCAACTGTAAATAAGTGACCGCAACCTAAGATGAGAAGAATAACAATTGTATCTTTAAGAGCAGGAAGCTCTATGCTCCATATAATTCTCATTCTGCTTGCGCCGTCAATCTTAGCCGCTTCAAGCTGTTCCTGGTCAACAGAAGATAAAGCAGATAAATACATAACTGCACTATATCCAAGACCTGCCCACTGACCTGTAATAACATATATAGGAAGAACATATTTACCATCACCAAAGAACAGTATAGGTTCTCCTGTAATTCTCTCTACAATTATATTGATAATACCTGTCTTTGGCGCACATAAAACAACTGCCATAGTCATTACGATAACAATTGAGAATAAGTAAGGAATGTATGTAACATTCTGGATAAATTTCTTTCTTCTTATATGCTGAACCTGATTTAAAGATAAAGCAAAGATAAGAGGCAATGGAAACAACAAAACCTGTGAAACCAAAGAAATTTTAAGGGTGTTCCATATAATTCTCCAGCTATCAGGTGCCGAGAAAAACCTCTTGAAATGGTCAAAGCCTATCCAAGGAGACTGAGACATAGGTAATCCCGGAATGAATTTCTTAAATGCAATCTGAATGCCGTATATCGGATAATAGTGGAAAATAAGAAGAGCCACAACACCCGGCAATAAAAATACATACAATTGCCAACATTTTAAGATTCTTTGAAGCAACGATTCTTTCTTAATTGAAAGGATTGCTACATCGCCATTATTATGATTTTGCAAGTTCATCTTCCTCTCGTATGATTTTATTATAATGTACTACTCTAATGATAACAAAATATAACAAAAAAATCAAGCATAAATAGGACAAATTTTTTTAATTTTTAGGACATCTTTTGTTATCGAGCCGTTTTTTTATTCTATATAATAAATTTTTGCATCTTTATCGCCCATATCACCGCATATTATTTCTTCAGCATCGGGGTAGAATCCAAGGATTGCAGGCTCTTTTTCTTTGTTTGCGCCAAACTGGCCAAGGGTCATACCATACTTTTGAATATATGTGTTATTATACATTCTTGGAAGACTTGTTTCTTCCTGAGCAACAATATGGAAAAGTCTATACGCGCTTCTGTCAAAAATATTGTCGTGAATAGAGAAATTTCTTGCTGTGTTAGTATAGCTCCAGCCTTTAATGTGAGCAGGAGTATGAGTATTATGTCTCTGCTGCCCCCAGCCGCAACCTGCAAAACGCATAATATTTCCGCAAATTTCGCAATTTTCAATATAGCTTTCTGTATCTCCCTCAGTTTGATTTAAGAAGTATTCTACAGAATATACGCTGGTTTCAATAACATTATTGCTATATTTGATATCTTTGAGTTCATATTTTTTGCCGTTTGTTGTAATCTGATGAGTTACAGCCGCATCATACTGCTGATAGAAATAACAGTTATCAACTACATAATCGTTACAAGCGCCATAACATTCAACTGCATTACCATAGCGAGTTACAGTTCCTCTTTTTCCCTGCGGATAGTTAGGGTCTGTTCCGAAATAATGCTGAATAGTTCCGCCAATCCAACCAATTTCACAGTTTGTTACATGAATCTTATTTCCGCCTGTAACACCAAAGTTTGCATACTTAATACAAATATTATCAATAGTAATACTGTTTCTTTTACCTGTTGGGAAAATAGTTTTTCTTGCAACAGCTTCGATTGTATCAAAAACTTCAGCCGGATTTCCTTTATCGCAACGAAGATAAAGGTCTCCCTTGGTTTCGTTGTCAATAACAGGAACTAAAAAGCTTTCGCCCTTAGATTCGCCGTCAGACCATTTTTCACGGACATCACAGAATAAATCAAGGTCCTCTGTCATTTCGTCAGCCATTATAAATGGTTTTGTTTCATCCTCACGGCATACAAACATATCATTTCTGTAAGAAGGTATCAACTTACGACAATGAGCCTCTCCTTCATTAAAAACGAGAGTTCCGCAATCAACAATTTTTTCGTTTAATTTCCAGATGTTATGCTCTTTATCATATAAAGACCACAAAGCAGGGTCGTCAAGGCTTCTGTCCCAGCCATAAAACTTTGGTTTTTCACCTTCGCCATATGCAAAATATGTAACACCTGACTGTGTTTCAATTCCGCCTCTGAAAATGTCGCCTCTTTTAAAGCAAACACCATCACCAGGATTGAGCTCAGCAGTTGAAACTTTTCCAAGACTCTTCCAAGGTGTCTGCGGAGACTTTCCGTCATTGTCATCATTTCCGCTTGTGCTTACATAGTAAACTGTGCCTGAAACTTTAATATTATCTTTCGTATTGCGGATTTCATTTATCCTGTTTTGAGCAATTTCATCAAATTTTGCCAAAACTTCTCTTGTTGCTTTTTCCATCATAAAAATACCCTCTTTGTTTTATTATATTTGTCTACACTTTCTCCCATTCACTCGGGTTTATAACTCTTGGATCCATAACTTCAAAAAGACCACGAATTTCTTCCATTTCTTCATCACTGAAACGAACAGTGTTTTCAAAAAGTTCAACATTTTGTTCAACCTGTTCTACTTTTTCACTGCCTAAAACCAAGCTATGAATTCCCTTAAGAGAAAGAACAAAAGACATTGCAAGTTCAGCAGGAGTCAATTTGTATTTTTCGCAAAGTCCGTGGAATTTCTTAAGAGGCTCAACACAATAATCCATATGAGCAGGAAGATTTTCAGGGTCGCGGAAAATAATGCCCTGTAAATAAACGCTTCGGACAAAAACCATCATTCCTGATTTTTCAAGTTCTGAGAGTCCGCCATTTGTAATCTGGGTCCAGTCAAAAATATTCATAGGAATCTGGGTTGCATCAAAGCCTGACTCTGCAAGAACTTTCCAGTCGTGATAAGAATACACAGAAGCACCCGCATATTTAATCAAGCCTTCATCCTTTAAATCCTGGAAAACCTTCATCATGTTTTCAGGGTCATTGGTGTAATCATCAAAGCGATGGAGCATCAAAACATCAATTGTTTCTACTCCTAATTTTCTCCTTGATTCCTCTACCTTTGCGAAAACATCTGCCTTTAAAGCATCATAAGATGAATGGTCAAGGTCCATCATTTTCGTAACGATAATAGGTTTCTTTTCTGTTGGAACAGTTTTAAGCCACTGTCCGATTATTTCTTCCGATTCTCCGTATCCGCTTGCTGTATCGAGAATATTTATTCCTTTTTCAAGGGCACAATTGAGAATTCTAAATGCCTCTTCTCTGTCGGGCTGGCCTCCGGCGTTGTTTATACCGTAAGCGCATCCCAATTGAACAGTCCCAAGCTGTAGCCTAGAAAACTCAAGACCTTTAACTGATACTTTTTCCATAGTAAAATCTCCTTAAAAGCTATATCTTACCAAGCTGTCCAACCGCCGTCAACTGTGATGTTAGAGCCTGTCATAAATGAAGATGCATCAGATGCAAGAAGGAGCACAGCCCCTGACATTTCATAGCTCTGTCCAAATCTTTCAAGCATAGTTTTTCCTGCAAGTTTTGCATTAAATTCCATATCATTCTGGTTTGCAGGGTTCGGGAATGGGCCCGGTGTTACACAGTTAACACGGATGCCGTATTGAGCAAGTGCACCTGCTGAATAGCGTGTAAGCTGAGCAACGCCTGCTTTACCTGCACCATAGTTCGGTGGCTGTTTCTGTGGGTTATCCCCGTATATACGGAGGTCAGGGGAAACAACGCCATACATTGAGCAGTAGTTGATAATAGAACCGCCTGTTTCCTTCATATATTTAACAACTTCACGAGTGCAACGGAATACAGAGTTAAGAGACCCGTCTATTCCTATTCCCCAAGTTTCATCATCCATAAATTCAAGCTGACTTGCTTCTCCGTAGCCTGCGCCATATGTTGCGCAGTTTACCAAAACATCTATTCTTCCAAATTTTTCATACACAGTTTTAAAGCAGTTTGCAATAGACTCAGTTGAAGAAATATCGCAATCTACCTCTAAATCGCATACCGGTTTTTCTTCCCCTTCCCAACGAGCTGCCATAGGGATGCCGGCAATTACTACTGTTGCACCGAAATCCTTTAACGCTTTAACATTCTCTGCGCCTAAGTAACCTGCTCCGCCTGTAACTATGGCAACTTTTCCTGTTAAGTCAAATAACTTTTTGTAATCCATTTTACATATCTCCTTTGAATAAATTAAAATCTAACCCAACCATAGGATATTTAGCCCCTGCCATTTTATTGAAAGGAAGCTTTTCCCAGGGTGAATTTTTTATTATTTTTTGTATTTTTTTTAAATTTTCTTCCGTGTCAGTAATATTTGGAATAAGCGGTGTTCTTATAACATATTCCTTACCGCTATTCATCAAATATTCAAGATTTTTAAGTATAATATCGTTATATACGCCTGTATATTTCTTATGCTCTTCTCTGTCTGCAATCTTTATGTCCATCATAACAAAGTCGCATAGGTCGATAACTTTCTTAAAAGTATCTTCGCTGGCATAACCGCTGGTTTGGATTGCCTTGTGCATTCTCACTTTTTCAAAAAGCTCACAGACAAAATCCGCCTGCATAAGAGGTTCTCCCCCTGAAACAGTTACTCCACCGCCGTTTTTTATGTAAAAATCCGCATTTTGCATCAGCTTTTTAGCAAGCTTTTCCGCCGTATATTCAACACCCGAAATACTTATAAGCCCATTGGGGCAGGCGTAAACACATCGGTCAAAAGGCTTGCATTCTTCGTGGTCGCACTTTTCAAGACATCTTCCGCAATGCCCGCAAAGAGTATGTTTTATCATAAGCTGAGGCTCCGGGCTTAACCCCTCTGGATTATGACACCAAAGGCACCGAAGAGGACAACCTTTTAAGAAAACAGTCACTCTCGGGCCGGGGCCATCGTGGAGCGAAAACTCCTTTATATCAAAAACTATACCTGTCATATGGTGTATTCCTGTCTCCTCATAACATGATCCTGATATTCTTTATCAAGCTCAACGAAGTACGCACTCCAACCCCAAATTCTAACAACCAACTGTCTGTGGTTTTCAGGATGAAGCTGTGCATCAACCATCTTATCCATATTTACAGCGTTAAGCTGAAGCTGATGTCCTCCCATATCAACATATGCCTTAACAAGCATAGCAACCTTCTGGATACAATCCTCGTCAGTAAACATACTGTTGTGGAATTCAAGCGTAAGAGGTCCGCCGTTGATTGCTTTGGAAAAATGAGGTTTTGAGAAAGATTTAATAACCGAAACAGGTCCATCAATCTTTGCAAACAAGCTTGCAGAGAAGTTTGTTCCAAAAGGCTCGCCCTTTCTTCTTCCGTCAGGGGATGCACCGATATCGTTCGCGTGCCAGAGATAGAACATAGCAGAGCCTGTTCCTGCTCTGAATTTTCCGCCACGGCAGTTCACTCTTCCTTCAAGAGCATCGGCAAACAAATCAAGAAGCTTAACCGCATGGGCATCAACTTCGTCAATGTTCTGTCCAAACTTTGGTGTGTTATATCTGACAATCGGAAGAATTTCCTCATGCTTTTCAAAATCGCTGTCAACAGCCTCAATTAAATCTTTCTTGGAAATTGTCTTTTCATCAAAAACATATTTCTTAATTACTTCAAGAGAGTCTGTTGCCGTTGCAATTCCTGTGCCGTGAATACCAAAGTAGTTATATTTTCCACCCTCATAGATATTGCAATCCATTAAAACATTCATAAACGGAGATGGAACAAACCAGAGGTCTTTTATTCCGTTACAAATGTTGTCACATTCAATGTTAATCTCCTCTTTCACCTTTTCCATAAAGGCATCAAAGGTTTCGGCATTTTCAAGATGCTTATGGAGACAAATATCAACAACTTTCGGGAAAGAAAGCGCTCCGATATTTGCTACATCTGCGCCAACTTTTGGAATAATAAATTCCCAGCACGCTGCGATTGCATAATCAACTGCATCCTTATATTCATAACCAAGCTTTGTAAGACCTTCAATAACAACATCGTCATTTGAATACTGTGGGAAACCGAGGCCTGCTTTAGTAAGCTGAGAACCGAGCTCATAAACTTCAATAGGTGTATTTTTGCTTACTCTTAAGTTAATTTTAGGGTCAATCATCAAAAGATTGTTGCTTGAAATAAGGCACATCTTGGATAAGAGGTTGAACACTTCGTTGCCATTCTCATCAAGACCGCCAAGCACCATACTCTGTCCGTTATCGCCCTGCTGAACACCAACATAAAGGTCGCTGTCCTTATTAAAGGATAAGAAGAAATCATCAAGGAGAGTCTGTGCCTCTTCCTCTGTGATTATTCCCTTATCCAAATCAGCTTTGAGGTAAGGATACATATACTTGTCAAATCTACCAACTGTGTTGTGGTAGTTACCTTCAAGCCAGAGAGAGTAATGGATAATTCTGAAAGATTGGAGAGCTTCTCTGAAAGTTGTTGCCCCATTTGCAGGCACTACTTCAAGAATTTTAACAAGGTCATCTCTGCCTTGTTTCTGAGCCTCTTCCTTATATCTTCTTGTAAGGTCTAAAATAGCATCAATTACGCGCTTGCCGTATTCATCAGCTGTTTCTCTTTTTACAAGAAGGCCGACTTTAATAGTGTCCTCATAATTTGGGGACAAGTTTGAGAAATATCCAAGCTCGTGAATAAAATGCTTGCTCTTTATTTCTGCCCATTCTTCTTCGGAAAAAATGTCAGGAATATTTTTAATAGTTCTTATGAAACAAATCTGTTCCTCGGGTAAAATGACAGGAGTTTCTGCCTTAGAAAGCTCTTCAAATCTATAAGTCATTCTTTCAATCGGCGACATCGCCTTGTCAAATTCAAGAGAAATATTCTTTCTGAATTTATGGTGTTCTTTGTTTAAGATGTAGTTATACAAACTCATATTACCCCTCCTTATTATTTTAGCAATCCGCATATTCTCATAAAGGCATACGGACTGAATTTTACTTATCATTATTCATTTTTATTATATCATAGTGTTTTTTGTTTTGCAACAGGTTTTGCCAAATAATTTAACTAACAAACGGGTCATTTTGTCTTATAAAAAAGAAAAACTGCGGAGAATATCTCCGCAGTTTTATTATTAGTTTTAGTCGGCAATTTCAGTTCCCCGTTTGAAACGGTTTTCTATGCTTTCAAGAAGTTTACCTGTGTTACCGAGGTAGCAAATTCCGTCTGCAGTAGTAAAGATTCCAAAGCCAAACTGGTTTGCAACACTTTCTCTGTTCACGAAAAGTTTGCCGTTTCTGTTAGTTACATTATCGATAACAATTTTAGCTTCACCATAAGTTAAAAGTATTTCGCCTTTTTCATTGCTTTCGATAGTTGCACCAATATAAGAAGCGATACAGTCAAGAAGGATTTCGCCATTTTGAGCTGCTCCATCAACTTTGCGTCCGTTGAGATATACAACACCGTTAGAGTCATTTGCAACAATATATGGTGCCATCTGCTCGAATGTTGTTCCCCAATAGGTTTCAAGTGTATCAACGCTGCTTAAATGAATCTGTTCAAAAGCTTTTGAACCTTTAAGTCTGTCTTTTCTTACAAGGTCAATTCTTCTGTAAGTATGAATGTTTGCCTCAGCGTCAAGACAGTAACCATTAATCATAAGATAATCACCGGTTACATTCATCATAGTGTTCATATTTGTATTCTTAGCGCCGCCGTAGGTGCATTCATAAGTTGTTCCTAAGAATTCCCAAGTTACACCGTCATCCATACTTCTTGCAATAGACCATCTCTGTCTTGGAACCTGGTTAGAAGCTGCAAGGTTAGCGTTATCATAACCCCAAGCTATATATAAAGTTTTTCCGTCAATCGGATCAACTGTAACACCGAAACAGTTACCATTTGCAAGGAACGGTGTGCGGTAAATATGCTCTAAGTCAAAGGTATTACCACCGTCATAAGATTTTACGGCACGGATCATACCTGTATCAGTTCTGTAATACATAGTTACAACGCCGTCATGGCTCTCTACAATCTGAGGCTCGTTTATAACAGATTTAACATCCTTATACGAAACTATTCCGCCAAGTGTCCAGGTTCTTCCGCCGTCATCACTGTATACACATTGAGCAACACCGGCATCTTCTGAGAATATACCAGGCTCCATCAAGTCATCACGGCTTGGAGCAGCGTAAAGTCTTCCTGATGGTCCCTGCTTAACACCTTCCGCTGTAAAGAAGTAGGTGTCGCCTATAGGTTCAGGGAACATAAAGCCCCATTCTTCCCAGGTTGCACCTCTGTCAGAAGAATGCCAAATCTTTACGTTTCCTAACGCTTTTCCGTTTTCATCAGCACCGCCTGTTGCCATAGGAATAAAGGAAAGAACTTCATCGCCTAAAGCATAGGTGCCATCAGCTTGTTTTACTCTAAGCTGTAATATATTCTGCTTGTATGCAGAATTGCTTGGGCCCTTTGTCCAAGTCTTTCCGCCGTCATCTGTGTAGTTTGAATTACCAAGCTCTGTTACAACCTGAAGTGTTCCGTCTGCTAATTCAATAATATCACAAGTTGCACCTAAACCACTTGCTAATTCTACAGAGTCTGTCATAGAAAGAACAGGTCTTGCATCACCGCGATAAGATGCGTTTTCGAGGTAAACAAAGTTATCAGTTACCACAAAACCAGTTTTACCGCGAACATTGCCAAGAGAATCTGAATAAGAAATAGCCTGCATTCCGTTAACATATAATGTTGCTGTTCTCTGCCAATCCCCACATTCTACCACAAGTTCAAGATGAACACTTTCTCCAACAGGGAAAGTTCCTTCTTTTTCAGCACGCTTATAAGTTGTGCCGTCTAAACTATGGATAACCTCATACTTTCCTGTTTCAAAGTTATATCCAACTTTTGTCCATTTTTCAGTATGGCTGTGATGATAAATCATCCAGAGACCACCTGACTCACCTGTTGCAATTACATCAGCAGATACATAGGTATCTCCGCTATAAGCTGTAAGCTCGGCAACTGCATCTTTTTGACCCGTTGCCATAAGGAACATTCTTTGTGTAGTCTTGTCATAAAGAAGTCCCATTCCCTTTGTTGCCTGCCAGTAATCAACTGAATTAAATTCGCCGGAACCGGTAAAATCATCATTATAGATGAATACATCCTTATTATCTGTTACAGTAACATAGGAAAGTCCATTGCCTGAATTAACTTCAACTAAAACTGACTGCTCTCCTGCTGACGGGATACTTCTGAATGAGCTTAAGAATTTACCGTTTCCATAGATACGGTTCATACCGCCCACTGTTTCAATGTGATAATATACATTGTCTGCGTCAACAGCATCACAAAGTTCTATTCTTTCAGCAGGGGATGCATCAAGCTGAATTGTCCATACGTAGAACTTACCATCTTTAAGCTCAACATCTGTGCGGAATAAGCTATCATTTACAGCAATTCTCGCATTGTCTGTCTTGTCTGCCACAAAAACAGTTCTGTATGCATACGGAAGAGATGGTAATCTGTATGAATATCTGCCCTGTGTTACATTTGTATCAGAGTAATATGTTCCTCTCTCTTTTGGAACGGATATGCTCTTGCCTGTGAATGTTAAGCCGTTTTGCTTATAGCTCTGTCCTACCGCACTTGTCTGTGGGAGGAAGAATGAAAATGCAAACTGACCGTTTCTGTAAACATCTGCAACTGCACCCTGAGTTATAATATTAAATGTGCCTGTTCCAGGGCTAAAGCTTTCCACGCCGTCTGCGGTTACATAAGTTACTGCAGATGGAGTATGAGTTAAAGATACCTTATGGTGTCCATTATTTAACTCATAAGTTCCGCTTCCGCTACCGCCTGTTACTGTATAAGCAACTTCATTTGTATAGCTTCTTGAAGCACTGTTTGGTGTAAGAGTTGGAGCCCAATCTTCCCCAGCAATACTCAAAAGCACGCCTGACTTACTATAATAATAAGCAGCAAGCTTATGAGGCTCAGGAGTTAAAGAGGAAAGAGTGTGGCTATAAGGAGCTACTGTATCCTCTCCAACGGGAACACCGTCAAGGACAAACTGAACTTTAGCAACATTGCTTATTTTATCGTAAAGACCTGCATTTAATGTATAGCTTCCATTACTGTTTGCTTTTACATTAAGGCTGCCCTTTACAGCTTGAACAACACTGAATGATACTGGAGGAGAAACCTGTTCGCCATATTCAGCAGTTACAGTATAATTACCCTGTCCAATGTTTGTAAGCTGTGCTTCGTAGTCAGGAGCCATTCCTCTTGCAACAACATTGCCATTGATTTTATAATCAACATAAGGAATGTTTTCCTGATTATTCTTCACAAGTGCATTTAAAGGAATTGGATTTCCCTGTAAATATGTGGATTCATTGATAGGTTCTTCTATAATAATATTGTGTGTAATCGGGACATATCTTACCCAGTCAACATCCATACAGCTTTCTGCTTCACCTAAGAAGTTCTGTTCTGTGTAGAAAGAAAGTGTACTCTCTCCCATCTGTTCAGCAAAGCGCTTGATATAACCGTCAAAGAGAAGTGTGTCGCCTAAATAGAACTTAGCGCCCTCACAGTAGTTATAGGTTTCAATTCTTATTTCTTGCCATTCACTATTTAGTTTGCCTCTTAAGTCGCCTGTAAGGTTTGCGCTGCTTCCGACAGCTCTGCCCGCAGCACCGTTATAATAGGTAAACTGCTGATAGGTAAGCTTTACATGGAACTGACAGTTATCCCAATAAAGTAAGATACCGCTCTGCATAGGAACTTCTGTGGATTTAACCGGCCAGCGAAGTCTTGCTGTTACAACAAAGTCATCAGCAAAGCCTGTTTTTCTGCTAACAAGGTTCATTTCGCTCTTTACGCCCATATTGTTGTCGCCTCGGAGCATACCGTCTTCAACTCTCCAACGGTTTACCTTATTGTTTTCCCATACGCTTGTATCTTCCCCTGCTACAAAGTCAGAGAAATATTCTTCGGCGGGATATGTTGGAGAAACAACTACTTCAGCCTCGCCGCTGCTGCTTAAAGAAACCTTAGTAGGATCATGGAATATTACATTTCTGACAGATGCACCCTGTCCTGTTCCACCTGCGATTTCAATTCTTCCGCTGCTGCTGGTTCTTGTTTCAATCTCAATTTCACCCATATAATATCCGTCAATATAAACTTCGCAGCGCTGACCCTGACCTATGAAACGATAGGTGTGCCAATCCATACCGATTGGATACATAACCTTCTTTCTGTGGGTAAGGTTCTTTCCAACTGCCCAGCCCGGGATATTATATTCTACATAGCCACTGTAAATCATCGCAAATAAACGGTTAGTTCCGTTCATAATGCCGATAGAGTTACCGCCGTTAGATGATGTGTTAACTTTATATTCAAGCTCAACATCAAACTTATTACCTGGTGTTGATAATGGTTTACCGATATATGAATCCGGTAAAGTAATAGTATCTCCTGATTGTTCTACTGTTCCGTATTCTGTCCAGCCGGTATACCAGCCCTCTTCAGCCGCCATAGCCGGTAGGCAAGTGGTAGCTAAAATGCAAACCACTATTAAAAATGTTAATATTTTTTTCATAATTTAGCCACCCCTTACTTCTTGATAATGTATACGTAGTTAAGTTGACCGTTCTGATAAGTAATAATAACTTCATCAGCATCTGCACCTGCTTTGTCGTAGGTTAAGAGATCTGCAGAACTTCCGACTTTAAATCTGGTAAGTCTATCATTTTCATTATAAATAAAATACTGTGTGCTTGCATTTGTAACATAATGATTATAATTTGCTTTTTCCATATTATCCGGTGAAGATGTAGTAAATGATATAACATCGTCCGTCATAGAAAGAACCGTTCCGCCGATTGTGTTGTAAGCTCTGAGAACAGATTTAGCTCTATGTGTAGCCTCTGAACCTTCGTGCTTCCAGCCGGCTACGGCATCGCCATACTTCCATACGCTTGTAACAGCAATAATTTGTGTGCCGGTCGCATTCTGACGGGTGAAAATCAAATCACCAACATCAATTGAATCTGCATCAATATGCTCTGCCAAAGTATAAGTAGCCGCTGTTCCATTGTAACTTATCAACTCAATCTCAGTTACAACATCTTCATTTGCAGTAAGAACTTCGCACTTACCAGAAACTACAGATGGTCTGCCGGAAGTCTCCGGTTCAGATCCGATTTCGGTAACACCTGAATAGAACACTGCATACTTTGGAATTAAAACATCCTCATTTACTGAGTAGAACTCAACCTGACCAGTCGTTTGGCTATCAGGTCCGCCGGCTCTTGATGCCCAGTAATAATCAGGGTTATCTCTGACAGAAG
This sequence comes from Clostridia bacterium, assembly GCA_045578465.1. Classification (GTDB taxonomy): domain Bacteria; phylum Bacillota; class Clostridia; order Monoglobales; family Monoglobaceae; genus SIG454. Next base: position 101,751 of record JAZNKJ010000029.1, read on the forward strand.
TGTCTATCGGAACAGTCCAGCAAGTAAATGATGCCGGTACTGTGCAAGCTACTTGCTGAGTAAGCTCGCCCTGAGGATCAGTGTAGAATGAACGGGTATAGCTGATATAATAATAATTACCGCCTAAATAGGAATCTCTTAAATGCTGGTCTTCTGCCTTTCCTGTTTCGATTGAATGAGTAACAGGATTCATAGCAGAATCAACCATTCCGTATAACTCATTTTCAGAAAGAATTGTTCCTGCCAAAACAGTATCAATATGAGAAACTTTTCCCGCGCTGTCAAGCTTATATCTTATCATCTGCCACTGTGGATATGCCGCATCATAATTGATCATTGTTCTTGCAGCTTCATTAAGCTTTGTGAGGATAGTATCTATATTCTTGTAAGCCGCATTATCGATAACAAGTCTTTCTTTAGAAACATAGTTGTTTATTGTTTTGTCGCGGTTTATAATTCTGAAGTTAAGGCTTTCGCTGAATGCAGCAGTTTCCTTCCAAGCACCTACTAACCAGCCGTGAACATATTCGTCCCCAGCAGAGTGAACAACAGCTACACATTTGCCTAAATGAGTATAAACCTGAACATTGTCATTGAGGTTTATTCTATCTACATTTTTAACAAAAGCACTGGAGTTAGCAAGCTCAAACTTCTTGCCCGCTACTGTAATATACTCGCTGCTTATAGCCTCAACAGGTCCTTCAATAACAGCTCTTAAAGGCTGAACATCAAGTTTTAAAAGGCCTTCCGTGTTTTCGCTCACTTTAACTACGATTGGTGCACCGCCTGTTAAAGAACTTGGAAGTATCTTTCTTCCGTTATCAGAAACTACCATACGGATTTCATCACGGTCGCTGAAATTCCACTCGCCTGCAACGCCTGCTGCGTTACGCTCATACTGAACGACACCTCTTTCATCGTCAACAGACTTCGCTAATACATAATGATATGATTCTATTAAGATAACATCATATTTTTCATCAAAGTTGTTGTCAACAAGAGTTACTGTGCCTGCGTTTGGCTTTACTTTTCCATTTCTGATAAAATCGCCATCGTAAGCAATTCCGTTTATAACACATTTTACGGCTGCTCCAAGCTCAGCTTTTACTTTTTTATCGTTTTTATAATATGTGAATTCATCATAGCTTGTTTCTGCAAGGATAATATCATCAGGATTGATTGTTATTATATTATTTCTTGAATTAGGATGAATATAATCAATCACATCCGATGTTTCACCTGTTCGGCGGTCAAGGCGCTTAGTGTAGAATACTACCGCCTGACCAAGTAATGCATCTGCAGAAGCATACTTATAAAGTTTGTCATTGATAAGCACCTTTCCCAGCTCAACTTTATCGTTTACTGAAACAAGGTCAGTGCCATCAGCACCTTCTAAAATGCCTTTCTGCATTACTAAATCATAATAATACTCAACTGCCAAATATCCGTCATTTACGGTGTATGAATAGCTTGTTCCGTCTACACGGAAAAACACTTCAACCATAGAACAATGAAGTGTGTTGTAAGCCATTTCTAAAGCTTCCCCGTAAGTTACGATATTGTCCATCTGAACGCCATCGAGAATTCCGGCAGATTTAGCTACCCCAATATATGAGCCATAGTGACCTGTTTCACGATAGCCGAGGATGGAGGCGAAGATTTTTGAAATCTCCGCGTCTCCAACAACACTATCCGGCATAAAATAGCCAGAACCGTTTCCTGCTACAATTCCCATTTGTGCTAAAGCACAAATTTCCTGATAATATTTGTGATCAGCCTCAACATCGTAAAAGGCTTGCTTTTCTACCGCAGTATCCTTAATATTAGCTACACCTGCTGCAATATGAGCAAGTTCGCCACGAGTAATCTGCTTGTCATAGTTTATAACTGTTTCATCTATGATTCCAAGGTAACGAAGTAGCCCTTCTTCTCCCTGGCTAAGCGAATATACAGATTCTTCTGCGGCAAAGATATTAGTTCCAAAAGGGATTGTAAGAACTAACATTACAAGTGTTAGCACTAAACTAATCTTCTTTATAATTCTATTCATAGGTCTCTCCTTTACTTAGAATAATTGTATATTCTATTGATAGCAACCGCTGCTTCTGCACGAGTTGCTGTCGCTGTCGGCGCAAAGCTATTATTGCCTGTGCCTTTCATAAGTCCTGCCTGATAGAGATTTAAGATGCTTTCATAAGCGTAATCCTGAATCTTATCATAATCACTAAATACGATTGCTGGTAAAACCGGCTCAGTTTCAATGTTATTAGCAAGTAAAATTCTTTCAATCATTACAGCCATTTCAGCTCTTGTGATTGCCTTACCAACACCAAACTGTGTATCACTGATTCCGTTAATAATACCGTTTTTATACGCTGTCGCAACATATGGATAATACCACTCGCTGCTCTTTGCATCTCTAAATCCAACTGTTACTGTTTCGTCGAGTTCAACATTTAAAGCTGACATAATCATCTTTAAGAACTCTTCTCTTGTAACCTGACGGGTTGGGTTGAATTTTCCGCTACCGTCTCCGTTGATAATTCCTAATCTGTTTAGTACCTTGATATCTTCAGCAGCCCATACAACTGAATCTAAATCTGAGAATCCGAAATTAACTACACCAGACTGTTCAACAGAATCAATTGTTCCCTGAGGAGCTTCCGGAGCAGGAACTCCAGCATTAGCGCCGCCAATGAGACTGTCAGCACCAGAGATATCAGAATCACTGGAACCACCGCCGCCACCGCCGCCGGAACCGCCACCGGAACCGCCGCCAGAGCCGCCACCAGAGCCGCCTGCACTTTCAGCGTCTTGCTGAGCTTCAATAGCAGCTACAAAGCCTGCTTTTAAATCATCAAGGCTTGCATAGATGATTTTGTTTCCATTTTCATCTGTACACAATCTGAGGTATAATGCTTCTTCATCATCAATTGATGAAAGTGAATATCCTTCCTCTAAGTTATCTTCAAGATATTTTTCATATCCATCGCTTCCAAAGATATCCCCCTCATAGATAGAAAGAAGTAAGCTTTCCATTCTTGTTGGACGATTGTTTTTAGCAGCATCGTTAACCTTTTCAAGTATTTCTTCTTCAACTACTGCCTGAGAAATTACCTCTGAAACAAGATTTGTAACTACAAGGTATTCTGTAGAATCAGAATCTTCTGAAGCATCAAATTTTGCAAAAGCTTTTTCCAAGAAATCTGCATCTGCAACAGCTGCCTTTTCAGCATCTGTTCCAAATTCATCAACAAACTCTTTAAAGTCAGCCGCATCAGCAATTGCCTCAGTAAGCCACTCTGTAACATCAGTCTCGCTTACAAGGCTAACTGTCTGTTCCGCAATTGCATTTGTGCCATACTGAACATATAACTTATATTCTCCTGTTGTAATATTAGCAGGATCGATTGGCATTACAGTATCAATCAAGCCTGAACTGTTTGATTTAGCCTGTGAAACACCTAATACATTACCTTCATCGTCTGTAAGGTATGCCACAACATCCACCGCTGTTTCAGTATAACCTGTAATCCAAACCTCGTTAAAGTGTCCTTCTGCTGTAATTCCTACTTCAGGAGTGCCGCTATATGTGTCAGGCTTTCCTGTTGCTGCGTTAGAATATGGATTGTTAAGTCCATCAATAAGAGCAGCTCCATTATTTAATGAATCCCATACGAATACTGCAAAAGTATCTGTCTCTTCATAATTGTCTGGCTTGTCAAATTCCACAGTTAAATCAATATCTGTGTTGATTTCACCTGTATTTCCTTGTGTTTCAACATATTTGATATAGCCGTCTTCGTCATAGCCTACCAAAATAACTGTTGCTCTTCTGCGATAGCCTTCAGGTCCTTCAAAGTTTGCATTACCTGTAACTGTGATTTTGTCATCTTCTACAACCGCCTGAGAAATTGTTACATCTCCAGCATTTGTATTGTTTATAATTGATGAAACGCTGTCAAGGTTTTTAAGGCTCTTTCCTGTGTAGAATTTTACACAAGTAAGGTTTGCAACCGCACTGTTTTTAGCTGTGATTTGAGTTGTTCTGGTGTCATCAGAAGCAATTGGAACATTGTCACCAACAAGGGTAAATCCTTCAGCCCCAGCTGCCTTTAACCAGTAATCAAAAGTTGCGCCATCTTCACTATTTATAACAATCAACTCAAAGCCTTGTGTAAGGTTTACAGTATCGTATGTAGCAATTGCTGATTTCGCATCTGTCCAACCTCTGTCAACCTGAGCTCTGATTGCATTTGTAGCGTCAACACCAATCTGTAAGCCTAATGAACTTGAAGTGCCGTCAACATCTGCAAAAACTGAAACATAGTTATCTGCATTTTTTGTAGTTCCTGTAATGCTTGCAAAGTTATAATAAACCGCACCGCCAACAGGAAGTAAAACTTCCGCACCGGTTTCATCCACTAAATCCTTACCTGTTGAGGAAGTAACTTGAGTTTCAGAAAGTCCATAGAACTGGTTATAAACATATTCTGCATCTCCTGCATTTTCAAGAGATGGTAAGATTTCATCAAAAGTATATGTTTCGTCTGTTCCAGGTGTGTCAGGTTCGTCTGGGCCTGGCACATCAGGACCTGGGTCCGGTGTTACAGAACCGCCGCCGCCTTCTGTAACTACTTCAGGGCTATATATTACAGCAGAAACAAGGTTTGCAACTGCTGTGCCTTTTGCCTCAATTGCTGTTGCATTTTCATCGTTACATACATTATATGTTGTCATAAGTGTAAAATCTGTTGCGCCGTCTCTTCTTAACCAGAATTCAAAGCCGTTTCCAACATCCTTTACGATCATTTCAAAACCTGCT
>JAZNKJ010000030.1:0-70380 GCA_045578465.1 Clostridia bacterium
ATGCAAGAGTAACACGGTCAGCACCAAGAGATGGCTCAACACAGTATGGTGTGTATTTTTCTCCTGTTTCGCTGTCGCAGTATTCCATTTTCTCGCCGCTGTGGTTTGAATGCTGTGTGAGGTCAAAGTCTGTTCTGTCAGCGATGCCCCAGAGCTCGCCCCAGCCAAATGGGAACATGAACTCAATATCAGTTGTTGCATTACTGTAATGAGAAAGCTCTTCAGGGTCGTGGTCGCGGAGTTTAAGATTTTCTTCTGCAACGCCCAAAGATAAGAGCCAGTTTTTACAGAAGTCTTTCCAATACTTGAACCAGTCAAGATCAGTTCCGGGAGCACAGAAGAATTCAAGCTCCATCTGTTCAAATTCACGTGTTCTGAAAGTGAAGTTACCGGGAGTAATTTCGTTTCTGAAAGACTTACCAATCTGGCCGATACCAAACGGAATTTTCTTTCTTGATGTTCTCTGAACATTCTTGAAGTTAACGAAGATACCCTGAGCAGTTTCAGGTCTTAAAAAGATTTCGTTCTTAGAGTCGTCTGTAACGCCCTGGAAAGTCTTGAACATAAGGTTGAACTTTCTTATATCAGTAAAGTTATGCTTTCCGCAGTCAGGACAAGCAAGCTGATTTTCCTTGATATAATCCATCATCTTCTGGTCAGACCAACCGTCAGCGCTGACACCGGCAACATCTTCAATAAGCTTGTCTGCGCGGAATCTTGATTTACATTCCTTACAGTCCATAAGAGGGTCAGAGAGACCGCCAACATGGCCGAAAGCCACCCATGTTTCAGGATTCATTAAGATTGCAGCGTCAAGACCAACATTATATGGGCTTTCCTGAATGAACTTTTTCCACCAAGCCTTTTTAACATTGTTTTTAAGCTCAACACCAAGAGGACCATAATCCCAGGTGTTTGCAAGACCGCCGTAGATTTCGGATCCCGGATATACAAAGCCTCTGCCTTTGCATAGGGCAACGATTTTTTCCATTGTTTTTTCTTGATTCTTCAAAATGCATACATCCTTTCTGTATTTAATACATATAGATACATACATTATATATCAAATAAACAATAATTGCAAGAGGTTTAACGAAAAAATCGAGGTTGAAAATACCTCGGTTTTTATATTTTAAAAGGACAGAAAAGATGGGAAAGAGGAGGATAGTGATTTTATGCAAAAACACAATAAAAAAATGCTTGACATTTGACATCTCCTGTGATATACTGTATTCCTATTATAATGCGTTTTTAGGCTTTTTTCCCAAAAAATGACAAAATTTGGGAAGAAAAAAGTCAAAATTTGGTAGAGTTTTTGTGCAATTTGTATAGTTTGCCTAACGAAAAGGGCGAAAATTTCTCTGCAAAGAAACAAAAATGTTTAACTTGTAAATTATTAGTGCATTATTTTGATGCATTTTATACACAATGCGCAGTAAAAAAAGCACTTTTCTGCGTAAATAAAACTTAGAGGTGATTGTTTATGATACATCCGGTCAAGCTCGGAAGGAATACCCGAATGAGTTACGGTAAGATTAGAGAGGTTATTGATATGCCGAATCTTATCGAAATTCAGAAGAATTCCTACAATTGGTTTTTAGAGGAAGGTCTTAAGGAGGTCTTTCACGATGTATCGCCTATAGCCGACTATGCAGGCAACTTAATGCTTGAATTTGTTGACTACAGAATTGATATGACGCCAAAATATGACATTGAGGAGTGCAAGGAAAGAGATGCAACATACGCTGCTCCCCTCCGTGTTAAGGTGCGCCTTATCAATAAGGAGACAGGCGAAGTTAAGGAGCAGGAAATCTTTATGGGCGATTTCCCGATTATGACTCCCTCCGGTACATTTATCATAAACGGAGCTGAGCGTGTTATCGTAAGTCAGCTTGTCCGCGCCCCCAGCGTTTACTATACTCAGGAGTTTGATAAGCTTGGTAAAAAGCTTTTCTTCTCTCAGGTAATTCCAAACCGTGGTGCATGGCTTGAATATGAGACAGACAGCAACGATTTATTCTATGTAAGAATTGACAGAACAAGAAAGATTCCTGTAACAGTTTTAGTTCGTGCTTTGGGCTATGGAACAAACCAGGAAATCTTAAACCTTTTCGGCGAGGACGAGAAGATTGTTGCTACACTCAGCGGAAAAGATACAACAACATCAGAAGAAGAAGGTCTCTTAGAGATTTACAGAAAGCTTCGTCCGGGCGAACCGCCAACGGTTGAAAGCGCTAAGACTCTTTTAACAAACCTCTTCTTTGACCCAAGAAGATATGACCTTGCTCATGTTGGAAGATATAAGTTCAACAAAAAGCTTGCTTTATATGACAGAATCGTAGGTCAAGTAAGTGCTGACACTATCGCATCTGAAAAGACAGGCGAAGTTATTGTTTCCGAAGGCGAAATGATAACAAGAGAGATTGCAAGAGCCATTGAAAAAGAATGGATTAATGCAGTTAATATCAAGGTTTCTGACGAAGGCAAAGTAACAAGAGTTATCTCTAACAATATGGTTGACCTTAAAGATATCGTTGACTATAACCCAAGAGATTACGGCATCAAGGAAAAGGTTAGACTTTCTGTTTTAAAGGAAATTTTAGAGCAGTATCCTGATGTTAACTCTGACGAGTTCAAGAAGGAAATCGAAGAACGCCGTTATGAGCTTGTTCCAAGCCATATTATAATTGACGATATTATCGCGTCCATTTCTTATATGTGTAATATCGCTCACGGCGTAGGTCATATTGACGATATCGACCATCTTGGAAACAGAAGACTCCGCAGTGTTGGCGAACTCTTACAGAACCAGTTCAGAATTGGTCTTGCAAGAATGGAAAGAGTAGTCCGTGAGAGAATGACAACTCAGGATTTAGACACAATTACTCCTCAGACTTTAATCAATATAAGACCTGTGACATCTGCTGTTAAGGAATTCTTTGGTTCTTCACAGCTTTCACAGTTTATGGACCAGATTAACCCTCTCGGCGAATTAACTCATAAGAGAAGATTATCTGCCCTCGGTCCCGGCGGTCTTTCAAGAGACAGAGCAGGCTTTGAAGTGCGAGATGTTCATCATTCCCACTACGGCCGTATGTGTCCTATTGAAACTCCTGAAGGTCCGAATATCGGTCTTATCAACTCTTTAAGCGGATTTGCAAAGGTTAACGAATACGGCTTTATCGAAGCTCCTTACCGTAAGGTTGACAAGGAAAAGGGTATCGTTACCGATGAAGTTGAATATATGACAGCTGATACAGAAGACGGATTCTATATCGCACAGGCAAACGAAGAGCTTGACGAAAACGGAAAGTTCTTATCAAGCCGTGTTGTTACAAGATATAAGGACCAGTTCTTAGAAGTCAGCGCTGAACCGGGAAATTGCCGTGTTGACTATATGGATGTATCTCCAAGACAGGTTACATCTATTGCGACAGCAATGATTCCGTTCCTTGAAAACGACGACGCTAACCGTGCCCTCATGGGCTCTAACATGCAGCGTCAGGCCGTTCCGCTTTTAATGCCTGAATCTCCTATTATTGGAACAGGTATGGAATATAAAGCTGCAAGAGACAGCGGTGTTTGTGTTCTTGCTAAGAATTCCGGTGTTGTTACTAAGGTTAGTGCAACTCATATTGAGATTAAGACAGAGGTCGGCGAAACAGACAAGTATAAGCTCATTAAGTTTACTCGTTCCAACCAGGGTATGTGTATTAACCAGCGCCCGATTGTTGAGGTTGGGGAAAGAGTTGAAGCTGGCGACATTATTGCCGACGGTCCTTCAACAAAGAACGGTGAGCTTGGTCTTGGCCGAAACATCCTTATCGGATTTATGACCTGGGAAGGTTATAACTACGAGGATGCTATGCTTATCAACGAAAAGCTTGTTAAAGAAGATATCTTAACATCAATCCATATTGAAGAATATGAAATTGAGTCAAGAGATACAAAGCTCGGACCTGAAGAAATCACAAGAGATATCCCGAATGTTGGAGAAGACGCTCTTCGTGATTTGGACGAAAGAGGTATTATCAGAGTTGGCGCTGAGGTAGAAAGTGGCGATATCTTGGTTGGTAAGGTAACTCCTAAGGGAGAAACAGACCTTAGCTCAGAAGAAAGACTTCTCCGTGCAATCTTTGGCGAAAAGGCAAGAGAAGTCAGAGATACATCACTCCGCGTGCCTCACGGCGAATACGGTATTATCGTTGATGTTAAAGTGTTTACAAGAGAAAACGGCGACGAACTCCCACCGGGAGTTAACCAGATAGTAAGATGTTATATCGCGCAGAAGAGAAAGATTTCTGTGGGCGATAAGATGGCTGGTCGTCACGGTAATAAGGGTGTTATTTCAAGAATTCTTCCTGAAGAGGATATGCCATTCTTGCCGGATGGTACACCACTCCAGATTGTTCTTAACCCTCTGGGCGTTCCTTCCCGTATGAACATCGGACAGGTACTTGAAGTTCACTTAGGCTATGCTGCTAAAAAGCTTGGCTGGAAGGTTGCAACTCCTGTATTTGACGGTGCAAACGAGGCGGATATCGCAGAAGCTCTTGTTCAGGCAGGTTACGATAAAGACGGTAAAACAGTTCTTTATGATGGTAGAACAGGTGAAGCATTTGATAACCGAGTTACAGTTGGATATATGCATATCTTAAAGCTTGCTCACTTGGTTGATGATAAAATCCACGCTCGTTCCACAGGTCCTTACTCTCTCGTTACTCAGCAGCCACTTGGTGGTAAAGCTCAGTTCGGTGGACAGAGATTCGGTGAAATGGAAGTTTGGGCTCTTGAAGCATACGGCGCAGCTTACACATTGCAGGAAATCTTAACTGTTAAGTCTGACGATGTTGTGGGAAGAGTTAAAACTTACGAAGCAATTGTTAAGGGTGAAAACATTCCGAGACCGGGCGTACCTGAATCCTTTAAGGTTTTAATTAAGGAACTTCAAGGTCTTGCTCTTGATGTTAAGGTCTTAGACGGAGACGGCAACGAAGTTATTCTTAAAGAGCTTTCTGATGAGGATGACGACGATATGCCAATGGTTACAGACCTTGACAAAGTTGAGAATAATGTTGACGACAGCAAGGGTGCATTTACCCTTTCAGATGATGACGACGATTTAGACGACGACAGTATTCTTGACGATGATGAATACGATGATTTTGACGAGCCTGATTTTGACGCAGAAGAAATCGAAGCAGATTTCTTATCTGTTGAAGAAATGGGCGAAAGTGAACTTGACGGCGACGATGAGGATGACGAAATTTAATTAATCTTTATTGTCGAGTTCCTGTGGCTCACAGCAGGAAATTTCCGAAAAAATTTTGTGAGCAGAAAGTCGAGTGTTCGTTATGAGTGAATATCAAAATTTTGAGGCGATGCAGATTGGTCTTGCATCCCCTGAAAAAATAAGAGAATGGTCAAGAGGCGAAGTTAAAAAGCCTGAAACCATTAATTATAGAACCTTAAAGCCCGAAAAAGACGGTTTATTCTGTGAGCGTATTTTCGGACCAACTAAGGATTGGGAATGTCATTGCGGTAAGTATAAGAGAGTTCGTTATAAGGGCGTTATCTGTGACCGCTGTGGTGTTGAAGTTACCCGTGCAAAGGTAAGAAGAGAAAGAATGGGTCATATTGAGCTTGCTGCCCCTGTATCACATATCTGGTACTTTAAGGGCATCCCAAGCCGTATGGGACTTATCCTTGATATGTCTCCAAGAGTTTTGGAGAAGGTATTATACTTTGCAGAATATGTTGTTATTGATCCGGGCAGAACTGACCTTATGGCACATCAGGTGCTTAGTGAAAAGGAATATCACGAGGCAGTTGAAAAATACGGAGAAGGCTCTTTTAAAGCAGGAATGGGAGCGGAAGCTATCCTTGAAATGCTTCAAAACATTGACCTTGACGCCCTCTATGAAGAACTTAAAGAGGATTTAGACGGCGCAAAGGGTCAGAAAAAGAGCAAAACAATCAGAAGACTTGAAGTTGTTGAAGCTTTCAGAATGAGCGGAAACAAGCCTGAATGGATGGTTATGACAGTTATCCCTGTCCTCCCTCCTGATATCAGACCTATGGTTCAGCTTGACGGCGGAAGATTTGCAACATCAGACCTTAACGATTTATATAGACGAGTTATCAACAGAAATAACCGTCTTAAAAAACTTATTGATTTATCCGCTCCTGAAATCATTATCAGAAACGAAAAGAGAATGCTTCAGGAAGCTGTTGACGCATTAATCGACAACGGCAGACGCGGTCGTCCTGTAACAGGACCAGGAAACAGAGCTTTAAAATCCCTCTCTGACCTTCTTAAAGGTAAGCAGGGCCGTTTCCGTCAGAACCTCCTCGGTAAGCGTGTTGACTACTCAGGTCGAAGCGTTATCGTTGTTGGACCGGAACTTAAAATTTATCAGTGTGGTCTTCCTAAGAAGATGGCTCTTGAACTTTTCAAGCCTTTCGTTATGAAGAAGCTTGTTAAAGACGGACTTGCTCATAACATTAAGTCTGCAAAGAGAATGGTTGAGCGTGTTCGCCCTGAGGTTTGGGATGTTTTAGAGGAAATGATTACAGAACATCCGGTTCTACTCAACCGTGCCCCCACACTTCACAGACTTGGTATTCAGGCGTTTGAGCCTGTATTGGTTGAAGGTAAAGCCCTCAAACTCCATCCGCTTGTATGTACTGCGTTTAACGCGGACTTCGACGGTGACCAGATGGCTGTTCACCTTCCATTATCTGCTGAGGCTCAGGCAGAAGCAAGATTCTTAATGCTCTCAGCTAATAACCTCTTAAAGCCTCAGGATGGTAAACCTGTAACAGTTCCGACTCAGGATATGGTATTGGGAAGTTATTATCTTACAATCACTATTGACGGAGAACTTGGAACAGGCAAGGTATTCAAGTCCGAAGACGAAGCTTTAATGGCTTACCAGAACGGCGCTGTTGGCCTCCACGCTCCTATCAAGGTAAGAAAGACAGGAATGTTTGGCGATAAGGAAGTAACAAAGATTATCGACGCAACTGTGGGACAGCTTATCTTTAACAGCAAGATTCCTCAGGACCTTGGCTTTGTTGACAGAACAAGCGAAGAAAATGCATTAGACCTTGAAGTAACCTTTAAGGTTGATAAGAAGAAGCTCGGTCAGATTATTGACAGAAGCATCAAAATTCACGGCATTACAGAAACTGCAACACTTCTTGATAATGTTAAGGCTATGGGCTTTAAGTATTCAACTAAGGGTGCTATAACAGTCAGCGTTGACGATATTATCATTCCTGAAGCTAAGAAGCACATCCTTAATGGTTATACAAAGGAAGAAGCAGAGAAGTTCGGCTGCGCTGAAGGTCAGTTTGCAAAGTATGTTAAGGGTAAGAAAGCTATCTATAAGATTGCAGCTTTAACAGACAAAGAAAAGAAAGCTTTGGAAAAAGACGGCTGGGAGCTTGTTTTTGAAGATTGTGCTCAAAAGCGCGTTGATAAGATTGACAAGCAGTTCAGACGCGGTCTCTTTACAGACGAAGAAAGATATAATAAGGTTATTGATGTATGGAACAGCGCATCAAGTATGGTTACAGACGCCATGATGGAAAACCTTGACGAGTTAAACCCAATCTTTATGATGGCTAACTCCGGTGCCCGTGGTAGCGTTAACCAGATTCGTCAGCTGGCTGCGATGCGTGGTCTTATGGCGGATACATCAGGTCGTCCTGTGGAAATTCCTATTAAGGCTAACTTCCGTGAAGGTCTTACAGTTCTTGAATACTTCATTTCAACTCACGGTGCTCGTAAAGGTCTTACCGATACAGCGCTCAGAACTGCTGACTCCGGTTACCTCACCCGTCGTTTGGTTGATGTATCTCAGGAAGTTATCGTTCGTGAAATTGACTGTGGAACAAGAGATTATATCGTTGCAACAGCTATAACAGAGGGCAAGGAAGTAATCGAGCCTCTCGCTGACCGCTTAGAGGGTAGAACAGTTGTTGAAAACATTGTTGACCCTGCAACAGGCGAGATTATTGCTACTGAAAACGAAACAATCAATGCAGATCAGGCTAAGAGGATTGAAAATGCAGGCATTAAGGAAGTTAAAATCCGAAGCGTCCTCAAATGTAGAAGTAAGGTTGGCGTTTGTGCTAAGTGTTATGGATATAACCTTGCAAGCGGTGACATTGCTGACGCAGGTGAAGCTGTTGGTATCATTGCGGCTCAGTCAATCGGTGAACCTGGTACACAGCTTACAATGAGAACATTCCATGCCGGCGGTGTTGCTTCCGGCGACGATATCACACAAGGTCTCCCTCGTGTTGAAGAACTTTTCGAAGCAAGAAAACCAAAGGGCCTTGCAATTATTTCCGAAATCGGCGGTAGAATTCAGATTAGCGAGACTAAAAAGAAGAGAGAAGTTACTGTTTTAGACGATGAAAACGGAAACAGTGCAACATATCTCATTCCTTACGGTTCCAGAATCAAGGTAGAAGACGGTCAGGTTGTCCAGGCCGGCGATGAACTTACAGAAGGTAGCGTATATCCACAGGATATTATGGCTATCAAGGGCTACACAGCCGTTCATGACTACCTCATTAAGGAAGTTCAGAAGGTTTACAGACTTCAGGGCGTTGATATCAACGATAAGCATATTGAAGTTATCGTAAGACAGATGATGCGTAAGGTAAGAATTGAAACAGCAGGCGATACAGAATTCTTAACAGGCTCACTCGTTGACAGATATGAGCTTGAAAGAGAAAATATGAGAATGGAAGCAGAAGGCAAGGAGATTGCAACTGCAACAGATGTTCTTATGGGTATCACTAAGGCTGCTCTTGCAACAGATTCATTCCTTTCTGCTGCATCCTTCCAGGAAACAACAAGAGTTTTAACTGATGCGGCTATCAAAGGAAAGAAAGACCCACTCATCGGTCTTAAAGAAAATGTTATTATCGGTAAGCTCGTTCCTGCCGGAACCGGTATGCCGGAATACAGCGGAATTTATGTTCAGGCAAACGAAAACGAAGCAATCGCTTCTGCTCTTGCTGACATAGAACTCTAAGAAAATTCAAAAAAGGCTTTGCGTAATGCAAAGCCTTTTTTCTATTCCATTTCAACTATTATAAGGTCGTCGCCGATATTTTTTATATTCTCCCATTTGATTATTATGTCATTTTCCCTGCCAAAAAGGCCCATAATTTTATAGCCTCCCGAAACCACAATGGAAACGAATTTCCCCGTTTCAAGGTCGATTTCAATGTCGGAGGGAAAGCCAAGGCGGACCCCCGTTTTTATATTTATTATTTCTTTATTTCTGATCTCGTTTATACTGCAAGACGGCATAAAATCACCCCGTATATATCTATTCATTTTCAGTATAATTTATGAAAAAAGAACCAATAATGTTTATGTAAAAAACTAAAAGGGGCATAAACATTATGATAAATAAGGTGGAAATTTGCGGTATTAATACATCGAAGCTCCCCACACTTTCAGAGGATAAGAAGAGGGAGCTTTTTGAAAAGATAAAAAACGGAGATGCCTTGGCAAGACAGGAGTTTATCTATGGAAATCTGCGCCTTGTTTTGAGCGTTATGCAAAAGTTTAATAACCGTGGGGAGTGCGCCGACGATTTGTTTCAGATTGGCTGTATCGGTCTTATAAAGGCCCTTGATAATTTTGATACCTCCCATGGTGTTAAGTTTTCCACCTATGCAGTCCCGATGATTATCGGGGAAATAAGAAGATATTTAAGGGATAATAACGCTTTAAGGGTAAGCCGCAGCCTTCGCGATATCGCATATAAAGCTCTGGCAGTAAAGGAAAGGCTTATTTCCGAAACCTCAAAAGAGCCTACGAATTCCGATATCGCCAGAGAGCTGGGCGTTAAAACCTCCGAGGTGGATATGGCCCTTGATGCCATTATGGACCCCGTTTCCTTAAATGAGCCTGTATATCACGACAGCACCGATGCGGTTTTCGTTATGGACCAGGTAAAAGACGAAAAAAATACGGACGAGCGCTGGCTTGACGAGATTTCTTTAAGTCAGGCGATTGACCGCCTCCCCGAAAGAGAGAAGAATATAATTTCCATGCGGTTTTTCCATGGGAAAACTCAAATGGAGATTGCGGACGAAATAGGCATTTCACAGGCACAGGTCTCCCGCCTTGAAAAGAATGCCATAAACCATATGAAGAAGCATCTTTAATGGCGCTATTGACTTTGTTTGCGGCATTTGGTATAATGTAGAATACAATATTGTATATGGAGATATTTATATGAATATTACGATAATTGGCCTTGGAAAGATAGGCGAAAAGCTTACAGAGCGATTAAGCCGTGAAAAAGAACACAATATAACAGTTATTGACCAAAACAGCGAGGTTACTAAAAGCGTTGTTAACACCTATGATGTTATGGGTGTTTCAGGCAGTGGTGCCAGCGTTGACACTCTCCGTGAGGCAAAGGTTGAGGATACGGACATTTTAATTGCCGTAACAGGCTCAGACGAGCTCAATCTTTTAACTTGTCTTTTAGCTAAGAAATTAGGAGACTGTAAAACTATTGCAAGAGTAAGAAACCCTGAATACAGCAAGGAAATCCACCATTTCAAGGAGGATCTGGGTCTTGCTATGATTATCAATCCTGAGCTTACTGCCGCCGATGAAATTGCAAGACTCTTGCGTTTTCCAACTGCGGTCCAGATTGATACTTTTGCAAAAGGCAGAGTTGAAATTTTAAAATTTAAAATCCCAAGTGGTTCGCCTCTTTGTGATATGAAGCTTGCGGATATTTCCCAAAAGCTCAGCTGTGATGTTTTGGTATGCGGAGTTGAAAGAGGGGAAGAAGCTTTTATCCCCGGCGGTGACTTTGTTTTAAAAGAGGGAGACTTTATAAGTATAGTTTCCTCTATCGAAAATGCGTCTCAGTTTATCAAGAAAATAGGTATTAAGACCAACAAAGTTAAAGACTGTATCATAGTGGGCGGAGGAACTACCGCTGTATACCTTGCTCATAGACTGATAAAAGCAGGAATAAGCGTTAAGATTATTGAAAACAACCCCGCAAGATGCGAATTTTTATGCGACATTCTCCCGAAAGCTACAATAATAAACGGCGACGGAACGGAAAACCGTTTGCTATTGGAAGAGGGAATTGATAAGGCGGAATCCTTTGTTGCTCTTACAGGGATTGATGAAGAAAATGTTCTCCTTTCTCTCTATGCAAAGACAAAAACTAACGGAAAAATAATAACTAAAATAAACAGAATTGCATATGAAGAGGTTATCGGCAACTTAAATCTTGACACAATAATTTATCCGAAAGAGATTACAGCGGAATACATAATCCGATTTGTCCGCGCAATGAATAATTCTATCGGAAATAATATTGAAACGCTTCATTATATTTTGGACGACAAGGCGGAAGCTCTTGAATTCAGGATTAAGGAAGATTCTCCTGTAATTAATAAAACCATCGAATCTCTTAACTTAAAGAGCGGAATTATTATAGCTTCAATAAACAGAAAAGGAAAGATTATAACTCCCAAAGGTAAAGATATCATTAAAGTTGGGGACACAGTTATAATTGTTACGATAAATACAGGCTATAATGACATACAGGATATACTGAAATAGGAGAAAGCTTATGAATTTAAAAGTAATTTCTTATGTTGTGGGCTGGGCGCTTAATATAGAAGCGGTGTGTATGCTTCTCCCTTTTCTGTGTGCTTTGGCGTATGGGGAGGAGAATAAATTCCTTTTCCTGTTTTGCGCTCTGTTGTGCCTTGTGGTAGGACTTTCTCTTACCGTAAAACCCCCTAAGAACAAATCAATATTTGCAAAAGAAGGCTTTGTTGCAGTTGCTCTTAGCTGGATTATAATAAGTATTTTCGGGGCAATCCCCTTTAACGCATCAGGTTACATACCAAACTTTTTTGATGCAATTTTTGAAACGGTTTCAGGGTTCACAACCACAGGAGCGTCAATTTTAACAGATGTTGAGGTGCTCCCCAAATCCCTGCTTTTCTGGCGAAGCTTTACTCACTGGATAGGCGGAATGGGGGTTTTGGTCCTTCTGGTTGCGGTCCTCCCTCTTTCAGGAGGAGACAACTTCCATCTTATAAAGGCAGAAAGCCCGGGGCCATCGGTTGGAAAGCTTGTCCCTCATGTTAAATCAACAGCTAAAATCTTATATCTTATATATATGGCTTTAACCTGCTTTGAAATTATTCTCCTCTTAGCAGGCGGGCTTAACCTCTTTGAAGCAACAACACTATCCTTTGGTACAGCAGGTACAGGTGGTTTTGCAATTTTGAATTCGGGCATCGGAGGGTATTCCTCTTATGTTCAGATAGTTATAACTGTGTTTATGATTCTTTTCGGCATAGACTTTTCTTTCTACTACTTAATTCTTATGAGAAAGGTCAAAGATGCTGTTAAGATGGAAGAAGTGCGGGCGTATCTTTTGATAATTTTAGTATCGATTGCTTTGATAGGCCTTAATGTCTATTCAACCTTCAATAGTGTTTTTGAAACAATAAAGCATTCCTCATTCCAGGTAGCGGCAATAATAACCACAACGGGTTATTCAACTGTGGACTTTAATGCATGGCCGGAATTTTCGAAAATAATTCTTGTTATGCTGATGTTCTGCGGAGCCTGTGCAGGAAGCACTGGTGGCGGAATGAAAGTGTCAAGAATACTCATTTTGTTTAAAACTATTATCAAAGAGATAAAAGTTCTTGCTCATCCTAAAAGCGTCATAAAGGTTAAGCTTAACGGAAGAATATTGGAGCATGAAACCCTGCGCTCAATAAATGTCTTCTTTATTGCATTTATGTTTATATTTGCAACGGCTCTGCTCCTTATAAGCTTTGATAATTTCGATTTTACCACGAATTTTACGGCTGTGGCAGCCACGATAGGAAACATTGGCCCCGGTCTTTCTGTGGTAGGCCCGACGGGCAATTTCTCGGGATTTTCTAATCTTTCAAAAATGATTCTATCGGCGCTTATGCTTATAGGCCGACTTGAAATCTTCCCGATGCTGATTTTATTCTCACGAAAAATCTGGAAAAGATAAAAAATAACCCCCGAAAATTTCGGGGGTTTAATTTTTTTATCTATTCTTCGCTGTCGATAGTTGAAATGCAGATTGTCATTTCTTCTAAAACATCAAGGAGTCCATGAACGGTGTCAAGAGCCGTAAACATTGTAACATTGTTTTCAACTGCGCAACGGCGAATCATATATCCGTCTGATTCTTCGTCCATTTCGCCAATATCACGGGTGTTGATAACATAGTTTACATATCCTTTGCGGATTGACTCTAAAATTTCCTCGCTGCCCTCTTTGAGTTTCTTTTTGATTCTTGTCTTAATTCCGTGGGATTTAAGGAAGTTGGCTGTTCCTTTTGTAGCCTCAATATTAAAGCCCATCTTATAGAATCTTTCGATAAGAGGAAGAGCCTCTTCTTTGTCTTTGTCGGCAAGAGAAACGAAGATTGTTCCGTAGTTAACAACATTCATTCCTGATGCTTGAAGAGCCTTATAAAGAGCTCTTGTGCGGCTCTTATCGTAGCCGATTGCCTCACCTGTTGATTTCATTTCAGGAGAGAGGTAAGCGTCAAGGCCTCTGATTTTTGAGAAGGAGAAGGCAGGAACCTTAACGTACCATCTGCTCTTTTCCTTAGGGTAAATTTCTGTTATGCCCTGCTCAGGAAGAGTTTTGCCAAGTATTGCAAGAGTTGCAATGTCAGCAAGAGAGTAGCCTGTTGCCTTGGATAAGAAAGGAACGGTTCTTGAAGAACGAGGGTTAACCTCGATAACATAAACATCATCGTTTTTATCAACGATAAACTGGATATTATAAAGACCAACAATGCCTATGCCAAGAGCGAGGCGCTTTGAATAGTCAATAATAACTTCCTTAACCTTGTCGGAAATACTGAAAGTCGGGTAAATGCTGATACTGTCGCCGGAGTGAACGCCTGTTCTTTCAACATGCTCCATAATTCCGGGGATGAAAACATTTTCGCCGTCGCAAACTGCGTCAACTTCAACTTCCTTACCAACGATATATTTATCAACCAAAACAGGTTTATCCTCGTCGATTTCAACGGCAGTTTTAAGGTAGTGGCGAAGGCCTTCCTCGCTGTTTACAATCTGCATTGCTCGTCCGCCTAAAACATAGCTTGGGCGAACAAGAACAGGGTAGCCAATTTCCTTTGCAGCGTTAACGCCGTCTTCAATCTTTGTAACCGCCTTACCCTTTGGCTGAGGAATGCCTAAAACATTCATAATGTGCTCAAAGGAGTCACGGTTTTCCGCTCTTTCAATAGCGTCAACATCTGTTCCGATAATCTTAACACCGCGCTTCATAAGTGGCTCAGCTAAGTTGATTGCAGTCTGTCCCCCAAGGGAAGCGATAACGCCCATCGGTTTTTCAAGCTCAACAATATTCATAACATCTTCAACAGTGAGTGGCTCAAAATAGAGCTTGTCGCTTGTTGTGTAGTCTGTTGAAACTGTTTCAGGGTTATTGTTGATTATAATTGATTCATAGCCGTATTCCTTGATGGTCTTAACTGCGTGAACTGTTGAATAGTCAAACTCAACGCCCTGACCGATACGAATAGGACCTGAACCCAAAACGATAATTTTCTTCTTGTCGCTGACAATTGATTCGTTCTCATCTTCATAAGTTGAATAGAGGTAAGGGATGTAGCCCTCGAACTCGCTTGCACAAGTATCAATCATCTTGTAAACAGGGAAGATGCCGTTTTCCTTACGGAGATTATAAATTGCATCCTCGTCAGTCTTCCAGAGATGAGCGATATACTTATCGGAAAATCCCATTTTCTTAGCTTCTTTAAGAACATCAATGTTGCCGATATTTTCTTCGGCCTCTAAAACTCTTTCAAGGTCAACAATATTCTTGATTTTATCAAGGAAGAACATATCAATATGAGTTATATTGCAAATTCTGCTGTGGTCAACACCAAGCCACATAAGCTGAGCGATGGCATAAATTCTGTCGTCTGTGCCCTCAGCAATATAAGCTAAAAGGTCATCAACAGACATTTTGCTCTGGTCAAACTTTGACATATAGATATGGCAAACTCCGATTTCAAGGGAGCGGATAGCTTTAAGAAGACTTTCCTCCAAAGTTCTGCCGATGCTCATAACCTCGCCCGTTGCCTTCATCTGAGTTCCGAGCTTGTTGGAAGCCTTAGCGAACTTATCAAATGGGAAACGAGGCATCTTTGTAACAACATAGTCAAGAGACGGCTCAAAGCTTGCAGGAATGTTTGCAAGTTTAATCTCGTCAAGTGTCATGCCAACCGCAACCTTTGCTGTAACCCTTGCGATTGGGTATCCGCTTGCCTTTGATGCAAGAGCAGAGGAGCGGGAAACTCGTGGGTTAACCTCAATTACAAAATATGTAAATGACTGCGGGTCAAGAGCGAACTGAACATTACATCCACCCTCAATTTTAAGGGCACGGATGAGGCGAAGAGCCGCATCGCGGAGCATGTTATATTCTTTGCTTGTTAAGGTCTGGGCAGGAGCAACAACAATACTGTCGCCTGTGTGGATACCAACAGGGTCCATATTTTCCTTACTGCAAATTGTTATTGCGTTATCGTTACTGTCACGCATAACCTCAAATTCGATTTCTTTATAACCTTTAATGCTCTTTTCAACCAAAACCTGACCAACAGGTGAAAGCTGGAGCGCATTTTTCATTATCTCGCGAAGTTCTTCTTCGTTGTCGGCAAAACCGCCGCCTGTTCCGCCCAAAGTAAAAGCAGGACGAAGAACGACAGGATAGCCGATTTCTTCTGCGGCTTTAATACCCTCTTCCATACTTGTTGCGATTAAGGATGGAAGAACAGGTTCGCCAAGCTCTTCACAAAGTTCTTTGAAAAGCTCTCTGTCCTCGGCCCTTTCAATGCTTTCACAGCTTGTTCCAAGAAGTTCAACCTGACATTCGGCTAAAATTCCCTTTCTTGCAAGCTGCATAGCAAGGTTTAAGCCTGTCTGTCCGCCGATTCCAGGAACGATAGCATCAGGACGCTCATATCTTAAAATCTTTGCAACATATTCAAGAGTAAGAGGCTCCATATAAACCTTGTCGGCAATAGTTGTGTCTGTCATTATTGTTGCTGGGTTTGAGTTAACCAAAATAACTTCATAGCCCTCTTCTTTAAGAGCCAAGCATGCCTGAGTTCCTGCATAGTCGAACTCTGCCGCCTGACCGATAATAATCGGACCTGAACCGATAACTAAAACCTTTTTTATATCCTTGCGTTTAGGCATCTATATTTCCCCCTTCCATAATATCAACAAACTGGTCATATAAGCACTTAACAGGGTTTGGCCCTGGCTGTTTTTCAGGAAGATACTGCACAGAGTAAACTTTGTCCTCGGGGCAGGCAGTTCCTTCAACAGTGCCGTCTAAAATGTTTATATGAGTAAGGGTAAGCTTTGTTTTCTCTAAGGATTTTTCATCAACTGCAAAGCCATGATTTTGGCAAACCACATCAATTTTGCCTGTTATAAGATTCTTAACAGGGTGGTTTGAACCTCTGTGGCCGAATTTAAGCTTGTAAACCTTTGCGCCGTAAGCAAGGTTAATAATCTGATGCCCAAGGCAAACGCCGAAGATTGGATATTTGCCAATAAGCTTTTTAACTGTTTCAACAATTTCAGGAACATCCTCAGGACTTCCCGGACCGTTTGAAACGAAAACGCCGTCAGGGTTCATAAACTCAATTTCGCTAGCCGTTGTGTTATAAGGAACAACTGTAACATTACAGCCTCTTTCTTTAAGCTTTTCGATAATGTTAAGCTTAATTCCGCAGTCGATAACAACAACATTGAACTTGTGGTTGGATGTTCTTGCATACCAACGCTTCTTACAGCTTATTTTAGCAACACTGTCATGGGGGATAGGTGTGCTCTCAATCATTTTAACTGCTTCTTCGCTTGAAACGGAGATGTCGGTTATAATTCCTCGCATTGAGCCGTTTTCTCTTATAAAGCGAGCGAGCTTTCTTGTATCAACTCCATAAATACCGGGAATGTTATTTTCCTCTAAAACCTCGGATAAGGTCTTTGTATATCTGAAATTGCTTGGCATATCGTTATAGTCCCTAACGATAAGTCCGCCGATTGTTGGGTTCTTAGATTCAAAATCATCCTCAACAATTCCATAATTACCAATAAGCGGATAAGTCATAACAACCATCTGAGAAGTGTAGGAAGGGTCAGAAACGACCTCCTGATATCCAACCATGGAAGTATCAAAAACAACTTCGCAAACGCTGCCTTTCTTTCCGCCAAAGCCAAAACCTAAATACTCGGTTCCGTCTTCTAAAACTAATTTTCTGTCAAAAATTTTTGCCACCGGCTTGTCCCCCTATCTAGTTTTATATTATAAAAAACCATAATACTCTAATTTATTATTATAACATCTGAAAGTAACCTGTGTCAACTTTTATATTTTAATTTTTGCATAATATTATGGGCCTTAAATACACAGTTTTTCACAAAGATATAGAAATTTTATTTACCCTCTTGACGAGGGCGAAATATTTTGTTATTATAAGAATGATTTTTCTCAAAAGGAAAGCGTGGTGCCAAAGGCATCACGCTTATTTTTTTACAATAGTCATATCAGCTTCAAAAGGCTCATCTAAACTGAAATGTCCGCCAAATTCAGGATTTTCTTCGCCCTCAATATTAATCTTAACCTTTTCAACGCCGTCGATAGCACAAAGAGTGTTAACAATAGAATAAATAGCCATAACCTCCTTGGTTGTGCCGCCTGTGTTATATTCAGCAAATTCAGAAGATAAATCAACTGTGCAAAGTCCGTTTTCTGATTTTACGGATAAAACATCAACATCCCCGAAAACAGAAGGGTTTAAATCCTCTGAAACAGGACCATTTATAATAGACGCAACAACGGTTTCCAAAAAAATGTCCTTATCTGCATTAACTTTTATAATTTCAGGACAAAGATACATGACTGCTTCATCAGGGAAATAGAAGGTAACATCCTGACTTAAAACCTCCTGCTCGGGTTCAGAGGAAGGAACCTCAGGCTTTACGCATCCTGAAAAGGAAACAAAAAGGCAAATTACGGTTAAAAGAATAATTGCTTTTTTCATATATATCATCTCCTTAACAAAATAATAGCACACCCTGATAAAAATATCAATACATTCGGGCAGAAAAAACGGCAAAGCCGAAAAAATTCAGCCCTGCCGCAATTTAAACAAGATTAATCTTCAACCTTAATGACTTCCTTGCCTTTGTAAGAACCACAAGCCTTACAAGCTCTGTGAGGCATTTTGAATGCACCGCACTGTGGGCAAGCAATCATACCAGGAACGCTAAGCTTCCAGTTAGCTCTTCTTTTATCTCTTCTTGCTTTGGATGTTTTTCTCTTTGGAACTGCCATTTTATACACCTCTCTCCAAATAATAAATGTTTAACAGGAAAACCTGCATAATCTACTTAAAAAAGTTGTCAAGAACATCAAATCTCGGGTCAGTCTCTCGTGTGTCACAAGAACAGTCCCCTTCGTTGAGGTCCTTTCCGCATTTTGCACAAAGCCCTTTGCAATCGGCTTTGCAAAGCTTTTTAGTGGGAATGTTCATAAAAATATTTTTATAAACAATCTCGTCTAAATCCACCAAGTTTCCTTTGAAGAAAATAATGTCATTATCAGTATTTTCCTCGTTTTCAAAAGGAGTTTCTTTCTTTAAAACTTCCTCGAACTCGACGGAAAGAGAAGAAGGATAAGCTTTTGCGCATCTGTCGCAAGTATATTCAACAGAGCAAGTAACTTTTCCCGAAAGATTAACTTCACCGCCAAGGGAAGAAAAAGAAGCCTCAACCTCGGCCGGAGAGGTAAACTTAACATCAAATTCGCCTTTATCTCCAAAGTCAATGGTGTCATTAACCTTTAAAACCTTGCCTTCAATGTTTATAATTGATAATAAATCAACCGTCATATAAACACCCTTTATAAGAACAAAATGGTGGGCACAATAGGGCTCGAACCTATGACCCTCTGCTTGTAAGGCAGATGCTCTCCCAGCTGAGCTATGCGCCCTTATGTAATTTGACGATAAAAAAGTGTGGTGGGCACAATAGGGCTCGAACCTATGACCCTCTGCTTGTAAGGCAGATGCTCTCCCAGCTGAGCTATGCGCCCGCACTGTTTTACTTTTATGGCGCAAACACCACAAAAAGCGTCAGCAACTATTATACCCAAAGTAAACCGCTTTGTCAAGTGTTTTAACGAAATTTGTGAAAATATTGGGGCTTTTAATATCTTTTGCCACAGGACAGTCTGTGGCAAAAGAAAATCAAAGCAAAATAAGGTTTAGATGCCCTTTTCTTCAAGGTAAGCGTTGATTTTTGCAACAAGCGCATCTGCATCTGTTCCGTGAACCATGCAAGCCTGCTCAATGCTCTCTCCGCTAGCGGAAGGACAGCCAAGACAGTGCATACCGATTTCAAGGAAGAAAGGCGCAGTGCCAACATCAAGCTTTAAAACATCCATAATGATAGTGTCTTTTGTAACCTTTGCCATAGTAATTTCTCCTTATATATAAATTTAATTATCTTTCATATAAACTGTTCCCAAGTGAATCAATAACCACAAAAACAGGAAAGTCCTCAACTCTGAGGCGGTGGATTGCCTCGGCGCCAAGGTCGGGATAAGCAACAACTTCACATTCCTTTATACACTCTGAAATTAAAGCTCCTGCTCCGCCGATTGCCCCGAAATATACCGCTTTGTGTTCTTTCATTGCACTCACCACATCGGAATTTCTCTCGCCCTTGCCAATCATCCCCGTCTGCCCGAGAGCAATAAGGGTGGGGGCATAAGCGTCCATTCTTCCGCTTGTTGTGGGTCCGCATGAGCCAATAACCTCTCCCGGCTTTTTAGGGGAGGGCCCTGCGTAATAAATTATCTGGTTTTGGATATCTATGGGAAGTTTCTCCCCGTTTTCGAGGACAGAAATCATCCGCTTGTGAGCAGCATCTCTGGCTGTGTAGATTGTTCCGCTGATTAAAACACGGTCTCCTGCTTTAAGAGAAGAAACAGCTTCTTTGGTAAGCGGAGTTTTAATATGTATTGCCATAAAATCAGCCCCTAAAACGCAGAAAATTGAAGTGATGAAAAATCACACTCCAATTATACTACATTTTTTTCAAAATCGCAATAGGAAAAGGCAAATTTAACTGACAAAGTTCTCCATAAACTCCGTAAGCTGTGCGGTTGTATATAAAACCGTGCCTTTCTCCAAAAGTTCAATATCGGTTTTTGTAAGATTTGAGGTTATAATCTTCTCGCTGTATAAAAACTCCTCTGAGTTGTCCGCGCAGGTATAAACTTTAAGATAGTTATCCTCAAGCTTTACAATATAATATTCGAATTTAATAGTATTTGTAGGCTCGTCTTCTTCGGCAAAAACGGCATAGGACGGGGGATTTTCCTCTCTGTATTTCTCATTGATTTTTGTGGTAACAAAATAAGAGGTAAGCCAGCTTATGACCGCAACAGCAACTAAAAACAGAAATATGCCAACACCTTTTAATATTCCTCTGGCCAATTTAAAGTCTCCTTTTTATAACTTTTTTAAAATTATTTCCTTATTTTTGAATTTTATACTATGCAAAAGGAAGATAGTGTGTTATAATAGAAGTAAGTATAATGATTTCTCTGTGTTTAGAGGAGGCGTTTTTATGGGACTTCGGCCAATAGACGATTCAGAGCTTAAAGGGCGAGGAAAAGGCAAACAAACTTCTTCAAGGAAGAAGAAAAAGAAAAAATGGATACTTAAAGAACCTGCAAGAACATTCCTGAAAGTTTTCGGAACAACAGTGGGTGTTTTTGTTGTGCTTATCGGGCTTATTATATTCTGCTCAATGGCAGGCTGGCTCGGTGATGTAGGCGAGATTAATCTTCAGGACTTGACCATTGGGACAAGCTCTGAAATTTATTATGAAGACCCCGAAACAGGGGAGGAAATCTATATGGCAACCATAACTGACGGCGCAAACCGAAAGTGGGTTGACTTTGAGGATATTCCAAAGGATATGGTTGACGCCTTTGTTTCCATAGAAGATGAAAGATTCTATAAGCATTCAGGCTTTGATATTTTAAGAACAACCAAGGCAACTGCTATGTATTTCGTGGGAAAGCTTACAGGTAAGGGCTCCGACTTTGGCGGAAGCACAATAACTCAGCAGCTTATTAAGAATGCCACAGGGGACTGGGACAACACCCCTTCAAGAAAGATAAAAGAAATTTCTCAGGCTGTTAACCTTGAGAAAAAGCTTACCAAAGACGAGGTTTTAGAGCTCTATCTGAACATTATTAACCTCTCCAACGGTTGCTATGGTGTTCAGTCTGCATCAATGGAATTTTTCGGAAAGCCCGTAGATGAGCTTAACCTTGCAGAGTGCGCTTGTATCGCGGGGATAACACAAAACCCGTCAAAATACGACCCGCTCAGAAACCCGAATAACAACAAGGCAAAGCAGGAAATAGTCTTAAAGAAAATGCTTGACCTTGGCTATATCGAAGAGGATGAATATAAAGAAGCGGTTGATTATAAACTGACATTCCGCAAAACCAATTACGGAAGCGCAAACATAAAGGTTAACGATTATTATGTTGAGGCAATAACCAAGGCAATAACAAATGAGTTTATGGATATGGGTTATAGCTATGAGCTGGCCGTTCGAAAAGCAACCTCAGGCGGTCTTAAAATTATGACAACAATTGACCCTGTTGTTCAGAATGCAATTGATGAGGTTTATGCAAACCCTGAAACCTGCGCAAGTGTTTTCGGCTGGAAAGCGGATACAGAAAACACTCCTCAGTCTGCAATCGTTGTTTTAACTCCTAAGGGTGCAATAAGCGGACTTTACGGAGGCTTAGGTCCGAAATCTGCCAACCTTATTTTAGACAGAACAACTGTTCCTCGTCAACCGGGCTCATCCATAAAGCCTATTGCGGTATATTCTCCTGCAATTGAAGAGGAAATTATCCACGCGTCAACTTCTTATAGTGACGAGCCTGAGGATTTCAACGGCTGGTCTCCGAGAAACAGCTATAGTGACGGAGGAGATAAAACAGTTCAAGTGGCTGTTCAGCGCTCTTCCAATATTATCGCTTGCCGCGTTTTAAGAGATTTGGGGGTTGAAACTTCCTACAACCACTTAAAGCATAATCTTGGGGTAACCTCCCTTTATGATTCAGACAAAAACCTTCCGGCCCTCGGCCTTGGCGGTATGACAAAGGGGATTTCTCCTCTTGAAATGACAGCGGCATACACTCCTTTTGTAAACGGCGGAATTTATACCGAGCCTTATATTTACACAAAAGTTTATGACAGAACAGGAGAGGTTGTTTTAGAAAGCAACCCTCATTCAAACAGAGCTTTAAGTCCGCAAACTGCATATATTATGACTCAGCTTTTAAGACGAGTTGTAACAAGCGGAACAGGTGGACAGGCGAACCTCTCAACAGGTGTGTTTGCGGCAGGTAAAACAGGAACAACTGATGACAATAAAGATAAATGGTTTATGGGCTTTACCCCTAACTATGTCTGCGGAATCTGGCATGGCTATGACAAGAATTCTGTTGTGGCAAGCAACACATCAGGAAGCCAGATAGCTTTCAGAATGGTTATGGATAAGGTGCACAGCCAGAAGAAAGCAAGATCAATTTCCGTTCCTGAGGGGATAACAATGCTTAGCGTCTGCAAGGATACGGGACTTCTGGCAAGTGAAGCTTGCGAGGGAATTACCCTTCCGTTCACAGAGAAAAATGTTCCCGATGAGTATTGCGAGCATATAAGCGAGGAAGCTGTTTTAGGTGAAGACGGAGAAGTTGTTGATATTGACACTTCTGAGGATATAGTTATAGAACCTGCGGCTTAAAATTTGCCCGACTGTTTTTATTGCAGTCGGGCTTTTTTAATTCCTTGGTTTTACTTGACGAAACCGCAAAAAAATGGTAAAATTAAAGTTAACCTAATTAAAGAAAATGGGAGATAGTATGTTTTTATCAGACGGATGGAAAGATTATGAATTAATAGATGCCGCAAACGGCGAAAAGCTTGAAAGATGGGGGAATATTATATTAAGACGCCCCGATCCTCAGATTGTCTGGAATGTGCCAAAATCCGAGCGCTCAAAGCTCTGGGATAAGGCGGACGCTGTCTATATAAGAAGCAGTAGCGGTGGCGGACATTGGGAGTATAATAAAAAGGTTCCCGAAAAATGGGATATTTCCTATAAGGAGCTTACCTTTGGTATAAAAATGATGGGCTTTAAGCATACAGGCCTTTTTCCTGAACAGGCAACAAACTGGGACTGGTTTTCTGATATAATAAGAAAGTCAGGTCGCAAGGATGTTAAAGTTTTAAATCTCTTTGCATATACGGGTGGCGCTTCAATGGCGGCACTCTCTGCCGGTGCCTCAGTTTGCCATGTTGACGCATCAAAGGGAATGGTAACTTGGGCGAAAGAGAATGCGGTTTTATCAGGTATAGCGGATAGACCAATAAGATTTATTGTTGACGATGTTAAAAAATTCGTTGAGAGAGAAATCCGCAGAGGCAATAAATATGACGGAATTATAATGGACCCGCCGTCTTATGGCAGAGGCCCGTCAGGAGAGGTCTGGAAGATAGAGGATGAGCTGTTCGGACTTATAAACCTTTGTATGGAAGTTATGTCGGATAGTCCCCTTTTCTTCTTAGTAAATTCATATACAACGGGACTTTCGGGAAGCGTAATGGAAAACATATATAAACTGACACTTAAAAAACGCTTCGGCGGAGAAAGCAAAACTGACGAAATCGGTCTCCCCATAACAACGGGCGGGCTTGTTCTTCCTTGTGGATACAGTTCAAGGTGGAACAGATAAACGGAAGGAATAGGAAATGGACACTGTTATAAAAACACAAAACCTTAAATTTTCATACAGTGATGAGGACACGGGGGAGGTTATACCCGTCCTTCGTGGGATTGACCTTGAAATCCACGAAGGCGAGTTTGTGGCAATCCTGGGGCATAATGGCTCAGGAAAGTCAACCCTTGCCAAGCATTTTAATGCAATAAACACCCCAACAGAGGGGGAGGTTACGGTTTTCGGAATGAACACTTCTGATGAAAGCCTTTTATATTCCATAAGGCAAAGAGTCGGAATGGTTTTCCAGAACCCCGATAACCAGCTTGTTGCAAGCATTGTTGAAGAGGATGTTGCCTTTGCCCCTGAAAATTTGGGGGTTAAACGGGAAGAGATAGTAGAGAGGATTGATTATGCCTTAAAAGCGGTTAATATGGAGGCTTTCAGGCATCACGCCCCCCATATGCTCTCAGGCGGACAAAAGCAAAGGATTGCGATAGCGGGCGTTCTTGCAATGAAGCCTGATATTATCGTATTGGACGAGCCAACCGCTATGCTTGACCCAAGGGGAAGACGGGAGATAATAAAGACCGTCAAAGACCTAAATAAAGCAGAGAAAATGACCGTTGTTCTTATAACTCATTATATGGATGAAGCTGCAAAAGCGGACAGAATAGTTGTTGTTGACAAGGGCAAAATTCTCCTTGACGGGACACCGAAAGAGGTGTTTTCCAAGGTAGATTTGCTTAAAAAAATCGGCCTTGATGTTCCTCAGTCAACATATCTTGCAACAGAGCTTAAAAAAGCAGGGCTTAATATTCCTGAGGGTGTTTTAAATGCCGAGGAATGCAGCAGAGAAATTTTGAAATGTTTGGAAGATGAGTAAATGATTAAGCTTGAAAATGTAACCTACACCTATATGGAGGGCGGGCCTTTTGAAAAGACCGCCGTGCATAATATTGATTTAACCATTCCTGACGGACAGTTTATCGGTCTTATGGGCCACACGGGAAGCGGAAAATCCACTGTTATCCAGCTTATGAACGGCCTTTTAAAGCCAACAGACGGAAAGATAACAGTTGACGGCAGCGAGCTTTGGGCGAAAGATACCAAAATGCGCGACATCCGCTTTAAAGTGGGCCTTGTTATGCAGTATCCCGAGTATCAGATTTTCGAGGAAACTGTTGAAAAAGAGATTGCATACGGCCCCAGCAACATTGGTCTTTCGGAAGAAGAAATAAAAGACAGAGTGGAAAAAGCCGCCGACCTTGTTGGAATTTCAAAGGATCTTTTATCTAAATCCCCATTTGAACTTTCAGGTGGGCAGAAAAGACGAGTTGCAATAGCAGGAATTATCGCCATGGAGCCCAAAACTCTTATTTTGGACGAGCCAACGGCAGGTCTTGACCCGAAGGGAAGAGATGAAATTTTATATAAGATAAAAGACCTCCAAAAGAGAATGAATATAACAGTTATCTTTGTTTCCCACAGTATGGAGGATATTGCCTCAATGGCGGACAGGATTATCGTTATGAATAAAGGCAGAGTCGCTATGGAAGGAACTCCTGATGAGATTTTTATTCGCAGCGACGAGCTTATAAATATGGGACTTGATATTCCTGAGGTAAGCAAGATTTGTAACAGCTTGATTGAAAAAGGCTATCCTCTTAAAAAAGGAATATATAAAGTTTCAGAGGCAGTAGAAGAGATTAAGAAACTTAAATTGACATAAGAAGAGAAAAGAGATGATAAAATGGTTTCCGATATAATTTTAGGGCAATATTTCCCCGGGGCTTCCTTTATTCACAGGCTTGACCCAAGAAGCAAAATCTTAATGATTATTGCCTATATAGCGGCGATTTTTATAATAAATAATTTTTTTGGTTATATAGTTTTGGGTGCATTTTTGCTCCTCTCAATTATGAATACCAAAATCCCTGCAAAGTTTATGTTAAGAGGCTTAAAGCCCGTTATGTTCTTTATTGTTTTAACAGGCGCATTCAATCTGTTTTTAACAACAACGGGCAAGGTTTACTGGCAGTGGAGCTTTCTGACGGTTACAGACGAGGGGATTAACAATGCAGTGTTTATGATACTCAGACTGTTCTTTTTAATAATGGGAACATCTCTTTTAACCCTGACAACCTCCCCCATAATGCTGACCGACGGTATAGAAAGACTGTTATCTCCCTTTGGGAAAATCGGCATCCCTCATCACGAAATTGCAATGATGATGAGCATTGCATTAAGATTTATCCCTACTCTTTTAGAGGAGACGGATAAAATCATAAAGGCCCAGACCGCAAGAGGCGCCGACTTTGAATCAGGAAATATTTTAAGAAGAGTAAAGGCTATGGTGCCTATTCTTATCCCCCTCTTTATAAGTGCTTTTCGTCGTGCAGACGAGCTTGCAACGGCAATGGAATGCAGATGCTATAAAGGCGGAAAGGGAAGAACAAGGCTTAAAGTCTTGAAAATGGGAGTTATTGACTTTTTAGGATGGATATATATCGCAGTTTTATTTGCGGGAATTATTGCTTGCAATATTTTTATAGTTTGAGGAAAAGAATATGTCTAATTTCAGAATGCAGATTATGTATGACGGCGGAGCATATCACGGCTGGCAGAGGCAAAATAACGGCATAACTGTTCAGGAAGTGGTTGAAAACACTCTTTCCCGTCTTATAGGAGAGGAAATAAGCGTAACAGGATGCAGTCGGACAGATGCAGGTGTCCACGCTCTTTCCTATACCTTAAATTTCTTTTCCGATACGCAAATTCCGCCCAATAATATCCCTTTGGCATTTAACAATCTCTCAGGGCATAAGGATATAATTGCCCTTGACTGCAAAAAAGTAAGCGACGACTTTTCTGCAAGATTTTCCTGCGAGGGAAAGACATATCTTTATAAAATATGGAACAGTAAAACCCAAAATCCTTTTACGAGTAAATATAGCTGGTTTGTCCCTTATCGGCTTAATGTTGATTTAATGAAAGAGGGGGCAAAGCATTTTGTGGGTACCCACGATTTTGCAGGGTTTATGGCTCAGGGCGGTTCTCAGAAAACCACAGTCAGAACGGTTAAAAGATGCGAAATTTTTGATAAATATGAATGGGATGAGCAAATTGCCTTGGAGATTGAGGCGGATGCCTATCTCTATAATATGGTAAGAATTATAACGGGAACTCTTGTAGAGTGCGGAATGGGAAAGATTGCGCCGGAAGACCTTCCCGAAATCATTAAAAAGTGCGACAGAACATTGGGGGGAATGACCGCCCCGCCCGAAGGGCTGTTCTTAAAAGAGGTTAACTATAAATTTTAAAGGAGGTGTGTCCCTTGAAAATCAATAAGAGAAAACTGTTGTTTGCCGTAACAGGCCTGATTATAGCTGGGATTTTAATATTTAACATTCCTGGAATCTACGACTTTTTTATGTATTCAGACCACGAAGAAGTACAGACTTTAATTGGCGGGGACTATCATCTCGAAAGATATGAAGACGGAATGCTTGCCTATAACAATAACGAAATTTCCTTTGTTTCGGATAAGGGCGAGGTTAAATGGAATGTTGCGGTTAAGTCTGCAACCCCAAAGGTATATGTTGAGGATAAGTTCATTCTCCTTGCGGATTTAAGCGGAACGAACGCCTATCTCTATGAGGGGAAAAACCTCAGAACTACCATAAAAGCCAAAGAAGAAATCTTTGCGGCGGCCCTTGACCCAAATGGAAAAGTTGCTCTTGCAACAAAGGCAAAAGGATATAAAGGCGGCGTAACCGTTTATAATAAAAACGGGGAGAGCGAATATGTTTTCGGAAGCGGAAACGGCTATATAAGCGCCCTTGATATAAGAAAAGATAAGTTTGTTATCTCTCAGATTTCTGCCAAAGACGATGCAATTTATTCAACGGTTGCCTTGGTTGATTGGACGGATAATGAGGAGAAAATCTGCGAAACAAAGGCCGAGGAAATGATTTTTGATATAAAGTTTTTGTCAAACGGAGACTTCGTTGCCGTTTCCGATAAAAGCCTTAGTGGCTACGGCAGACGAGGAGAAATTGACTATACCGTAAGCTATAACGGACGGGAGCTTAAAAACTATAACATTGAAAGCGACGACAATATGGTATTTTGTTTCAGCGGAGACAGAAACGACAGCGTTATAGAAAGCTATTCAAGACGGGGAAAGCTCCGTGGAACAAGAAGTGAAAGCGAAACGGTTTCAAATGTTGATGCCTGTGGCGAGGCGATTTTAATCAGCAGTATGCGAAACATAAAAAGGGTATATCCCGACGGAGACTCTGACGATGCGGTAACCTCACTCCACGATGTAAGAAGAATAAAGCTTTTTAAAAACCGCAGGTATGCTTTCGTAACAGGAAACAGCTCTGCAACGGTGGTTAAAGTCAAGAATTAGGGATATAAAAACACAAGAAACCCTCGGAATTGGGGGCAACTTTTAGCAGAATAAATAAAATTATGCCTGATTGGGAAAATTTTAACAAAAACTCTTGATAAATTTTCCTAAATAGAGTAAAATATATCTTGTGTGTAAATAATTTAATTTATATAAATGGAGGAATCTAAAATGAACAAAAAAACAGTAGACGATATTATGGCAAAGGGCAAACGCGTCCTTGTTCGTTGCGACTTTAATGTTCCGATTAAAGACGGCAAAATCACAGACGAAACAAGAATTATCGGTGCGCTTCCAACAATCAAGAAGCTTATCGATGACGGCGCAAAGGTTATCCTTTGTTCACATATGGGTAAACCAAAGGGCGAACCAAAGCCAGAGCTTTCTCTCGCTCCTGTTGCAAAGAGCCTCAGCGCTCATTTAGGCAAGGAAGTTATCTTTGCGGCTGATGACAATGTTGTTGGCGAAAATGCAAAGGCTGCTGTTGCCGCTATGAATGACGGCGATGTTGTTCTTCTTGAAAACACAAGATACAGAGCAGAAGAAACAAAGAATGTTGACGAATTTTCTCAGGAACTCGCTTCTCTTGCTGATATCTTCGTAAACGACGCATTTGGAACAGCTCACAGAGCTCACTGCTCTAATGTTGGCGTAACAAAGTATATTGATACTGCTGTTGGCGGGTACCTTATCAATAAGGAAATCGAATACTTAGGAAACGCAGTTAATAATCCTGTTAGACCACTCGTTGCAGTTTTAGGTGGCTCTAAGGTTTCATCTAAGATTTCTGTTATCAATAACCTTTTAGAAAAGGTTGACACTCTTATTATCGGCGGCGGTATGGCATATACATTTATGAACGCTCTCGGCGAAGAAGTTGGCGATTCTCTTTTAGAAGCAGATTATCTTGAATATGCAAGAGAAATGATGAAGAAGGCAGAAGAAAAGGGCGTTAAGCTCTTAATCCCAGTTGACACTGTTGTTGCAAAAGACTTTGACAACGACGCTGAAAGCAAGACAGTTGCTCGTGGCGGAATTGAAAAAGGCTGGCAGGGTCTTGATATCGGCGAAAAGACAATCGCTCTTTATAAGGACGCTTTAAAGGACGCAAAAACAGTTGTTTGGAACGGACCTATGGGCGTATTCGAAATGCCAAACTTTGCAAAGGGAACAAATGCAATCGCTTTAATGCTTGCTGACCTTGATGCAACAACAATCATCGGCGGCGGCGACAGCGTTGCTGCTGTTAACCAGGCAGGACTTGGGGATAAGATGAGCCACATTTCAACAGGCGGCGGTGCTTCCCTCGAATTCTTAGAAGGCAAAGACCTTCCGGGTATTGTTGCTCTTAACGATAAATAATTTTTGAATAAGGAGATACAGAAGATGGGAAAATATATTATTGCAGGTAACTGGAAAATGAATAAGTTACCAAGTGAAACTTATGATTTTGTTAAAGAGGTTGCAAAAGTAACAGAAGGCGCAAAATGTGAAGTTGTTTGCTGCACACCTTATGTTTGTCTTGCTGAAGCTGTTCGTGCTGCAAAGGACACACATGTTAAAATCGGTGCTGAAAACCTTCATTTTGAAGATAAGGGCGCATTCACAGGCGAAGTTAGTGCGGATATGTTACTTGATTTAGGGGTAGACTATGTTATAATCGGTCACTCTGAAAGAAGACAGTATTTTGCTGAAACTGATGAAACAGTTAACCTTAAAACTAAGAAGGCTCTCGAAAAAGGCCTTATCCCAATCGTTTGCGTTGGTGAAAGTCTTGAAGAAAGAGAAGCTGGAATTACAATGGATTTAATCGCAATCCAGACAAAGAAAGCTTTTGCCGGCATCAGCGAAGAAGATGCAAAGAAAGTTGTTGTTGCTTATGAACCAATCTGGGCAATCGGCACAGGTAAAACTGCAACAGCTGATCAGGCACAGGAAGTTTGCAAAGGCATCAGAGACATCCTCGCTGACCTTTACAGCAAGAAAGCCGCTAAGGAAATAACAATCCAGTATGGCGGAAGTATGAACGATGCTAACGCGGCGGAACTTCTCTCTAAGAAAGACATCGACGGCGGTTTAATCGGTGGTGCAAGCTTAGTTGCTGACAAGTTCGCAGTAATCGTTAAGGCTGCAAAATAAACAAACCAAAACGAAAGAGGCGAACCCGAAAAGTTCGCCTCAATTTATGAAAGGACAAAATCTATGAAAAAACCTTATGCTTTAATCATAATGGACGGCTTTGGAGTAAACGAGCGTGAATTGGGTAATGCCATAAAGTCTGCAAAAACTCCAAATATCGATAAGCTTATGGCGTCTTGCCCTAACACTGTTATTCACGCATCAGGTATGGATGTTGGTCTCCCTGAGGGACAGATGGGTAACTCAGAGGTAGGGCATACAAATATCGGTGCAGGAAGAATTGTTTATCAGGAGCTTACAAGAATAACAAAGTCAATAAATGACGGAGATTTCTTCGAGAATGAAGTGCTACTTGAAGCAGTTGAAAACTGCAAGAAAAACGGCTCTGCCCTTCATCTTATGGGCCTTTTATCAAGCGGTGGTGTGCATAGCCATAACACTCATTTATACGGCCTTTTGGACCTTGCCAAGAAAAACGGCTTAAAGGATGTCTTTGTTCATTGCTTCTTAGATGGGAGAGATGTTCCACCGTCATCAGGGGCAGACTTTGCATCAGAGTTTGTTGAAAAAATCCGTGAAAAGGAAATCGGCAAGATTGCAACGGTTATGGGAAGATACTATGCAATGGATAGAGATAACCGTTGGGAAAGAGTTGAAAAAGCTTATAATGCAATGGTTTTAGGCGAAGGAAACTATGATACTTCCGCAGTTTCCGCTATCCAGAAATCATATAACGAAGATGTTACAGACGAGTTTGTTGTTCCAACAGTTATAACAGACGAAAATGGCGCACCTCTCGGCAAAATTAAGGAAAACGACAGCGTTATTTTCTTTAATTTCCGCCCTGACCGCGCAAGAGAAATAACAAGAACAATCGTTGACGAGGCTTTTGAAGGCTTTAAGAGAGATTTCTTTAAGACATACTTTGTTTGTATGACACAGTATGATGCGTCTATGCCAAATGTCAATGTTGCATTTAAGCCACAGACCTTAGAGAATACTTTCGGCGAATATATAAGCAAAAAGGGGTTAAGACAGCTTCGAATTGCGGAAACTGAAAAGTATGCCCATGTAACATTCTTCTTCAACGGTGGCGTTGAAAAGGAATATGACGGGGAAGACAGAGCGCTTATAAACTCTCCAAAGGTTGCAACCTATGACCTCCAGCCTGAAATGAGCGCAATCGAGGTAACAGACGAGGTTGTTAAGAGAATAGAAAGCGGAGATTATGATGTTATAGTCTTAAACTTTGCAAACTGCGATATGGTTGGTCATACAGGGGTTTTTGAGGCGGCGGTTAAAGCCGTTGAAACAGTTGATACCTGCCTTGGAAGAACTGTTGATGCAATCGAAAAAATGGGTGGCGTAGCCCTCATTACAGCCGACCACGGCAACGCAGACCAGATGATTGATTATGACACAAACGGCGCATTCACAGCGCATACAACAAATGTTGTTCCTCTTATTTTAGTAGGAGAGGACAAAAAGTTAAAGCAGGGCAGACTTGCTGACCTTGCTCCGACAATGCTTGACCTTATGGGCCTACCTAAGCCAGAGGAAATGACAGGCGAAAGCTTAATTGCTGAGTAAAATAAATTCAGAAAAAATTAAATAAGACATGTTGTCATCAATGGTAGATAATCTGCCTGAGATAGAAGGAAGACGGTTAGAATCCGTAACTGTACCCACAGCTGTATTTGTATGAGAGATATTGTCGCGACGAAAGTCGGCCACTTAAAGGGAAGGTAGACGATATTTCGCAGGCTCACGCCCTATTACATAAGTCAGAAGACTTGGCAATATGCGAGTGCAAAAGCACAATATAAAAAAGACATAAAAGTCGCAGTAACTTAGGGTATAACTGCGACTTTTTTATGTGAAAAGGAGAAATTCAAAATGACAAGAAAAATTTTGGCAGTAGTGCTATCATTTATGTTAGTGCTCTCTTCTGTAGGGGTATTTGCAGAAGAAATTTCAAACGGAGAAGCTATACAGGATGTAATAGAAGACACAACAGAGGATATCCTCGGGGATGAAACCACAAGCGACGAAACCACAGGCGATGACACCACAGGCGGCGATACTACAGGAGATGACACCACAGGAGATGACACAACAGGCGACGACACCACAGGAGATGACACAACGGATGGCGACACCACCGAAGATGACACAACGGATGGCGACACCACCGAAGATGGCAACTCTGATGTTCTTGTAAGCGAAGAAATGGTGGCGCTAAGAGATGCTATCGCGGAAAGAATCAAGGACACAGCTGACGGCTGGACTGCCGTTGATATGATGCTTTATGAAAAGATTGAGGGAACAGCGGCAAGTATGCCCGATGAAACAAAGGAAGAAATAATTGCGGCTTATATAGAAGAGGCCACAAGAGTTGATGAAGAAAACCCTGTAACAGTATCAGACAGAGCAAGAATTGAAATTGTTCTTAAAGCGTTAGGAATAGACAGCAGTGAGCTTTATAAAGAAGGAAGCAAAAAAGCATTTGATAACGCAAAAGCTCTTCGAAAGGCAGATGTAACATCAAGCGGACATTATGCAGCACCATACATACTTCTTGCAAATCTTCAAGGCAATTTAGACCTTGCTGATGAGCAGATTGAAACTCTTATCGAATTGCTTTATGCAAACTGCCAAAGCGGAACATTCGGCTATGAATGGGACGGGGTTTCATATCCTGACTATGACACAGCAAGCACAGTCATAACTGC
The DNA here is from genome assembly GCA_045578465.1 of Clostridia bacterium. Taxonomy (GTDB): domain Bacteria; phylum Bacillota; class Clostridia; order Monoglobales; family Monoglobaceae; genus SIG454. The sequence continues at coordinate 33,230 of JAZNKJ010000030.1, forward strand.
GCTTGTATCAATGGACAATGAGAACGAGATGGCGCAGGAAATGATAGATGCGGTAAAGAATAGCCTTAGAGAAAATATTATGGAATCTGGCTCATTCGGAAGTGCAAACACAGACGCTATGGTAATAATAAGCTGGATTACTATGGGGGAAAACCCTGCGGACTTAAAGCATCCGGAAAGCGGAAATAGTGTAGTCGACGGACTTTTAACCTATGTTAATGAAACAAACGACGGCTTTACATTCTGGGGAGAAGAAAACTATCTTGCCACAGAGCAGGCATTCAGAGCATTGGTTGCAATGTCGTTATACGACGATGAAGCCTATAACATATATGATTTTTCTGACAATGAAACGGTGCACGGCGGAGAAAAACCAAAGCGTCCATCAGGCGGTGGCGGAAGTCGATATGAGGAACCTGACGAAGAGAAACAGGAAGAACAGCAGACAGAAACACAGAAAGAGCCTGAAAATACAGACAATAAGGAACAGGAAAAACCTCTTGCTCCCGTAGAATTTTCCGATACAAAAGGTCATTGGGGAAGCGATGCTATTGAATATGTAGCAAGCAGAGGAATTATGAAAGGCGTTGCGGATAAGTCTTTCGCTCCTGATACCAAGATTACCCGCGCGGAAGTTATCGTTATGCTCCACAGATTAGCAGGAGAAGAAACCCTGGAAAAAGAAGTTTCATTTATGGATGTTATGGATGACAGCTGGTTTAAAAATGCGGTTATCTGGGCAAACGAAATGGGTATTGCAAAAGGTAACGGAGATGGAACTTTTGGTGCCGGGGATGAAATAAACAGAGAACAGTTTATTGTTTTCGCATACAGATTTGCAAATCCGTCAAAAGACGATGCCTATGCGGAAGAAATTGAAGACGCATCCCCTTGGGCATACGATGCTCTTTCCTGGGCGAAAAATAATGGGATTATAGTCGGTCGGGATAATGGAGACCTGGCTCCGCAGGCCAATATAACCAGGGCGGAAGCGGCTACAATATTTATGAGATTTTTAGAGCTTAAAGGAATTTAAAATGAAAAAGAGTAATAAGTTTTTTGCACTTTTCATTTCCGCTTTGCTTATTATAAGCCTTTATGGCTGTGGCGGAAAAGACGAGGTTAAAAAGACGGATATAATATCGGATAAAACAGTTATTTCCAATGAAATCGAGGACGAAAACAAAGAAGTTGAAGCTTTGGAAGAAAGTCCTAAAAAGGAAAAAGAAACTCCTTCGAAAGAAGAGGAGCAACTCGTTTGCACTCTTACGGTGGATTACAGCGACATATTTGAAGATATTTCATCCCTGAAAAAAGAGAAACAATACTTACTTTCAGAGAGCGGGATTGTTCTTTCGTTAAATGAAACTGAATTTTCCGATGGAGAAAGTGTTTTTGATGTGTTAAAGCGTGAGCTTGATAAAGCAGGGATAACTCTTAAATATTCCCAAATGCCCATAGGCAATAATGTATATATAGAGGGCATTGATAATATTTGCGAGTTTGATTGCGGGAAAAGTTCAGGCTGGCTTTATACAGTAAATGGTGAACATCCGATGCTTTCCAGCTCACAGTATAAGCTTAAAGCGGGAGATAGAGTTAATTTTATTTATAAAAGAAAGGCCTATTAAATAACACAAAAAGGAGAGGCAAACCTCTCCTTTTTAGTTTTTATTTTTAAAAAATACTTTACAAACGAAAAAAAGTATGATAGAATATATTTTGTTGTGGGGGTATAGCTCAGTTGGGAGAGCACCTGCCTTGCAAGCAGGGGGTCAAGAGTTCGACTCTCTTTATCTCCACCACGTCGAAGCAAAGTTCGCTTTGCTTCGATTTTTTTATACAAAAAATCATACGCTCGCTTCCTTGCGTCTCCTTTTTCGCAAAAAGGCACGCTCGGTTTACCTGCTCATTTGTAAACGCATTCGCGACGGTTCTCTGTCGCTACCACCTTTTTGCGATAGAGCATGTGCTTACCTAAAAAGACCTGCCAATTCGGCAGGTCTTTATTTTACAAAATTTTATTTATTGCACCGATATAATCTGTAAAGGTTGTTGAGAAAACATAGTTCACAACAAGAAGTTCGTCAATGTCATATGCAGCTTTCAAAAGGTCAATCTTTCCGTAATAGCTTCTCGGGTCGATAACTAAAATTTCTTCATAGTTTTCTGTAAGAAGCGGAAGAAGAGCATTTGCATAAGAATCCTTTATAACAAGCAAGGTTTTTCCGTTTTTGTTGTTGGTTTCAATTCTTGCAAAGGCATGATCCCCACCCATAAAGATGCTGTATAAAGCAGGGGCAGAGGGGTCAGGAATTGAATAAATCTTCGGTTGATAAGAAACAATATTTCCCTCAGCATCAGGGCCTTTTGCTTGTATGGTATAGTTTTCTTTTCCCATAAAATATTCAATATCGTCGGCATATTTGCTGTATGTCGGCTCGTTTGCCTGATTATATAAATACCCCAAAAATCCACCCAGCTTTTCGTGTTTTAAGTCGTTGAGAGGAGTTGCTTTATCCCCTTTTGCTGCCATTAAATCCTCATAAGCAAGATATGCGCCTCGCTGAGTCCAATGGTGGTCGGTTTTAAAGTAGATATAGTCCCCTTTGTTTTCCTTTAAGCTGTCGTAAATATTAACGGTTTTAAAGCCTTTAAGACCACCGTAGATGTTATCAATAGTTTCTTTTTGACTGTCGGCGTAGTGTCTGTATTCGCTCTCGTCAAACTCAAGCTGAGTGGGAGCGAGCATTATATATTTTTCGCAGTCAAGCTTCTCAGAAAGCTTATTTAAAGCGGAAATATATTCTCTCTCGGCGTCTTTATTTGCCTTAAAGACTTCCATTATTTTGCCGTTACTCAAAACCAGCTTTCCGCCGCTTGCCAGGGTAACAACCTTTTCGGATTCATCTTTTTCAATGCCCTTTAACTTGTCAAGCTTTGTCCCCAGCTCAACAAAATAACTGCGAAAGCCTACCTTGTCTGTAAGATAGGTTTCAAAATCCGTTGTAAAGGAGCCGAAGAAGATGTTTTCAAAACTTACCTCAGGCATTTCGGCAAGAGGTCTGTTTTCCTTTTCTGATGCCCTCTCATCTTTCGGAAGGACAACAACGAACAAGAAGAAGAAAAGAAGAAGGGCGATAAAAGTTATTGAAGTGATTTTTGCTTTCATACCTTTCCCTCCTTAAAATCTGAAATATAAAAACGGGTTGTAAGTATCTTTAACCAAAAGAGTGAAGCACACAAGGAAAACTGCTATGATACTTACGGGGAGCAAAACAGAATATAAAGTGTTGCTCTTTGCCCTTATTTTGCGAGCAATAAAACGAACAAGCGGTGTTGAGCAGATAAAGAGAAGAATTATGAGCCAGATATTAGACATCGCCTGATATTCTGCCATAATGTTCATTCCGCGTGGATTCTGACCAAAGGCGGCAAGAAGATATTCTTTAAGCCTTCCTAAATCCGTAAAGTAGAAAAGCATCCATCCACCAAGAACAATTAAATTGCTGTATATAAGGCGGATAAATGAGGGGACTTTCTCCCAGAACTTAAAGAGAAGCTTTTTCTCAATAATGAGCCATAAACCGTAGTAAAGCCCCCAAAGGATAAAGTTCCAGCTTGCTCCGTGCCAGAAGCCTGTTAAGAACCAGACTACGAAAATGTTAAGGAGCTGGTGGCGTCTGTTTCCGCCAAGGGGAATATAAACATAGTCACGGAAGAATGTTCCAAGGGACATATGCCATCTTCTCCAGAATTCGGTTATGCTCTTTGACATATATGGATAATCAAAGTTTTCCTTAAACTTAAAGCCAAAGAAATGCCCAAGTCCGATTGCCATATCGCTGTAACCTGAGAAGTCGAAATAAATCTGGAACGCATACATAATAATTCCAAGCCACGCCCCGAAAGAAGAAAGGTTTGTCATATCTGTTCCAAGGAGTGCGTCAACAACCTTTCCTGCGCTGTTGGCAAGGATTATCTTTTTGAACATACCCTGAGTAAAGCGGATTACGCCGTATTCAAAGTCCTTTGCGGTGGTTGTTCTGTGGTTTATCTGCTTTTCAATATCAACATAGCGGACAATAGGTCCTGCCACAAGCTGAGGGAACATTGTTACATAGAGAAGAAATTTGTAGTAGGATTTTTGAAGCCCTGCCTCTCCTCTGTATGCGTCAATAACATAGGATAAAATCTGGAATGTGTAGAAAGAAATTCCAAGAGGAAGAGCGAAGCCTCCAAACTCAATTCCAAATCCGAAAAGGGCGTTTATATTTGATACAAAAAAGCCTGTATACTTAAAAACTCCAAGAAGACCAATGTCAATGACGATTGCACCTATAAGTGAAAGCTTTGCCCCGATTTTACCACGCCATTTTGTAACCCCAAAGCCTGCTATGTATCCCACAAATGCACTGAAAAGCATATTGAGAACTAAGATTGGCTCTCCCCAGGCATAGAAGATTAAAGATGCAATAAGGAGAATAATGTTACGCCAGGTAATGTTTTTATTTAAGAAATAAAGCCCAAGAGTTATGGGCAGGAATAATCCCAATGAAAGAAGACTTGAAAAAACCAAGTTTACAACCCCTTTCTCTAAATTTCAATACCATTTAATTATACTTTGAGGGGCGAATTTTGTCAAGGGAAAGCCAAATAAAAAAGGAAGGTGTTTAGCCTTCCTTTTTGTGTTTTTATTGCAGCTCGAATGCGCCCGTATAAAGCTGATAATATTTGCCTTTCTGGGCGATTAAGTCGTCGTGAGTTCCTCGTTCTATAATTCTTCCCTGCTCCATAACCATAATAACATCAGAGTTTTTAACAGTTGATAAGCGGTGGGCGATAACGAAAACTGTTCTGCCTTTCATAAGTGAGTCCATTCCTCTTTGAACGATTGCCTCTGTTCGGGTGTCAATAGAGGAGGTTGCCTCATCCAAAATCATAACAGGCGGGTCTGCAACGGCAGCTCTTGCAATTGAGATAAGCTGGCGCTGACCTTGGGAGAGGTTTGAGCCGTTATTTGAAAGCATTGTTTCATAACCATCAGGAAGTCTTGTTATAAAATCGTCTGCTCCCGCAAGCTTTGCCGCATCAATACATTCTTCGTCGGTGGCGTCAAGGTTTCCGTAGCGGATGTTATCCATAACTGTTCCCGTAAATAGGTTTGTGTCCTGCAAAACTATGCCAAGGCTTCGTCTTAAATCGGACTTTTTAATCTTGTTTATATTTATTCCGTCATAGCGGATTTTCCCGTCCTCAATATCATAAAAACGGTTGATAAGGTTGGTTATGGTGGTCTTTCCTGCACCTGTTGCACCAACAAAAGCTACCTTTTGTCCCGGCTCTGCATAAACATTTATGTCGTGGAGAACGGTCTTGTCCTCTGTGTAACCAAATGTTGCATCCACAATACGAACATCTCCTTTAAGCGGAGTGTAGGTTAATGTGCCGTCGCCGTGAGGATGCTTCCAAGCCCACTGACCCGTATGATGCTTTGTCTCTGTAACCTTGCCATCTTCCGAAATCTTGGCGTTAACCAAAGTGACATAACCCTCGTCATCCTCAGGAAGTTCATCCATAAGAGTAAAGATTCGGTCTGCACCTGCGCATCCCATAACGATTGAGTTAATCTGCTGGGAAAGCTGGTTGACATTTCCCGTAAACTGCTTGGTCATATTAAGGAAAGGAACAACAATGCTTATGCCAAATGGAAGCCCTGAAATGCTGAAATTCGGAGCTTTTGTAACAATGAAAAGTCCGCCTGCAACGGCCATAATAACATATAAAATGTTGCCGATATTCTGAATAATCGGGCCTAAAACATTGGCATAGGAATGGGCTTTCTTGCTGTCATTATAAAGCTCCTCATTAATTTTATCAAAGTCCTTCTGACATTCTTCCTCGTGGCAGAAAACCTTGATAACCTTCTGGCCGTTCATCATTTCCTGAATATATCCTTCGGTTTGACCGAGAGAAATCTGCTGACGAATGAAATATTTTGAAGAACCGCCACCTGCTTTTTTGGTAACGATGGTCATAAGAACAACACCTAAAAGCACAATGAGGGTCATCCAGATGCTGAAATAAAGCATTGCGAAAAGCACACCGATAACAACGGAGCCTGCTCTTAAAAGTGCAGGGAGAGATTGTGAAATGAGCTGACGGAGAGTGTCAATGTCGTTTGTATAATGGCTCATTATGTCCCCGTGCTTGTGTGTATCGAAATAGCGGATAGGAAGCCTTTGCATTCCCTTAAACATTGAAATACGAAGCTTTGACAAGAACCCTTGGGTTATAACCGCCGTAAGCTGTGTGTTAAGAACGGCAGCTATAAGAGAGATAACATAAAGAATTCCCACAAAAATAAGGTATCTGAGAATTTCCGGTCTGGCAACTGCCCATGAGCCTGTCTCGCTGTTGATTTTTATGCAGTCTAAAACCTTCTGCAAAACAAAGTCCGGAATAACTGCAACAACTGCGGAGAACAGTATACAAAAAGCTGTGAATGGAACTAAAACGGGATAGAACTTAAAGAGGGTTTTTATAACTCTGCCAAGTGTTCCCTTTTTAGCCTTCTTAAAATCGGGGCGTCTTTTTGGCGCTTTACTTTGCTGTTTCATTTTCGTCACCCCCATGTGTCTGTTCTTCATAAACTTCACGGTAAATTTCGCTTGATTTCATAAGCTCCTCGTGAGTGCCAATATCGGAAATTGTTCCGTTATCCATAACAATAATCATATCCGCATCCATAACAGAGGAAATTCTCTGAGCAATAATGATTTTTGTTGTTTCGGGAATAAATTTCTTAAAGCCTTCACGGATAAGAGCGTCGGTCTTTGTGTCAACGGCGCTGGTGGAGTCATCCAGGATAAGAATTTTCGGCTTTTTAAGAAGAGCTCTTGCTATACAAAGTCTCTGCTTTTGTCCGCCTGAAACATTTGTTCCGCCCTGCTCAATTTTCGTGTCATAGCCGTCAGGGAAAACAGAAACAAATTCGTCTGCCTGAGCTAGCTTACAGGCATCTATAATTTCTTCATCGGTTGCATTTTCATTACCCCAGCGGAGGTTTTCCTTTATAGTCCCTGAGAAGAGAAGATTCTTTTGAAGCACCATTGAAACATTGTCGCGGAGGGTTTTAAGTCCGTACTCCCGAACATCAATTCCCCCAACCAAAACGCTTCCCTCAGTTACGTCGTAAAGACGGGGGATAAGCTGAACAAGGGAGGATTTTCCTGAACCCGTTCCGCCGATAATTCCAACGGTTGCCCCTGATTTTATGTGCAAATCAATATTTGAAAGGGAGTTGCGCTTTGCCTTCTTTGAGTATTTGAAGTTGACATTGTTAAAGTCAATGCTTCCGTCCTTAACTGTAAGGATTGGGTTTTCCTTTTCGGTAAGTGAAGACTCTTCGTCAAGGACTTCAAAAATACGCTTAGCCGATTCTGCCGACATGGTTATCATAACATAAATCATTGAAAGCATCATAAGGGACATAAGGATTTGCATTCCGTATGTAAGCATAGCGGAAATCTGCCCAACATCAACGCCGCCAATATGATTTATTGCCATTTTAGAGCCGATTAGGAGAATAAATATCCAGTTAATATTCATACAAAGCTGCATAAGTGGGCCGTTGAAAGCAACAATTCTCTCTGCCTTTGTAAAGTCGTTTTTAATGTCCTCTGCGGCAGTTTCAAATTTTTCGTTTTCATAATCCTCTCTTGAAAAACCCTTAACAACTCGCATTGCCTGAACATTTTCTTCAATTGATTCGTTGAGCTTGTCGTATTTTTTGAAAACACGGCGGAAAGCAGGCATTGCCTTTCGGCTTATAAAGAAAAGACCGAAGCCTAAAATAGGAATAACAATAACGAAAGAGGTTGCCAAAGGTCCGCCCATAATGTATGCCATAATGATTGAGAAGATAAGCATAAGAGGGCTTCTTATGGCAGTTCTTATAATCATCATAAAGGACATCTGAACATTGGCAACATCAGTTGTCATTCTTGTTACCAAGGAAGAAGAGGAGAATTTGTCAATGTTTTCAAAGCTGTATCCTTGCACCTTATAGAACATACTCTGTCTTAAATTTTTTGCAAATCCGGCAGACGCCTTTGCGGCTGTAAAAGCGGCTAAACCGCCAAAGGCTAAGGATATGCAGGCGGCGATAATTAAAAGAACGCCAAGATTTAAAATCTCAGTCATATCCGTTCCGTTTTTGATTTTGTTAACTAAATTTGCCGTTATAAATGGGATAAGGGTTTCCAAAACCGCCTCTCCAAGAATGAAAAGCAAAGTCAGAATTGCAGGGGTTTTATATTCCCTGACTGATTTTGCAAGCTTTTTAATCATTTGCATTGTCCTCCTTTAAAATGTCATAAGTCTTATCAAGAAGAGAAGTAAGAGTGTCAAGCTCTTCTTTTGTAAACCTCTGTGCAAATCGCTTTTCTATATGTTCTCTCTGCGCCTTGCAATCAGACTGAACATCGTAAGCCTTCTGGGAAAGGGAGATGCACCGCTGTCGCTTGTCCGTTTTTGAAACGGAAACAGAAACAAACCCATTTTTCTCCATTCGCCCTAAGATTCCTCTGGCGGTGGAATGCTTTATTCCGAAATGCAATTCTAAGTCGCGCTGAGTGATTTCTTTATCTGCCTTAAAAAGATAGAAAAGAATGTCCATCTGGGTTCTGGTAAGCCCGAAGTTTTTTGCTCTTCGGTTGCCGTTTGCTCTGAAACATTCGTGGATTTTTTTAAACCTGTACCCTAAATCGTAAGACTCCAAAACATCCCCTCCTTAAAAAGTGTAGCATACTCCATATTTTACTCCAAACACCCCTAAAAGTCAATAAGTTTTTGTAGTTTTTTGGCATACGATTTTGAGAAAAATAAAAAGGAAAAAATTCCCAATTACAGAAATTTTAAACGAGACTATTTGCGGGAGGCAAAAGGAAAGGAAGGATAGATATGAAGATAAGGCTTGAATATGCCTCAGGGACTTTAATCGCCAAGATTAAGGGCGAGATTGACCATCATACTTCAAATGAGTTAAGAACGGTGCTGGACAAAGAAATTATGGAAAAGAGCATAAAAAATCTTGTTCTTGATTTTGACAAGGTAACCTTTATGGACAGCTCGGGAATAGGGGTTATTGTGGGGAGGTATAAAAAGATTGACGCCTTGGGCGGACAGCTTATGATAATCCGTGCAACAGGTCAGGTGGACAAGGTGCTTGAGCTTTCAGGAATTAAAAAGATTTTAAAATGCAGAGAAGAGGTGAGCGTTAATGAATAACTATATGAGGCTTGAAATTCCCGCAAAGAGCACGAACGAGGCCTTTGCAAGAATGGCGGTGGGGGCTTTTGTCAGTCAGGCGGACCCCACCATTGAGGAACTTTCGGATATAAAGACTGCGGTTTCCGAAGGGGTTACAAATGCTATTATTCACGGCTATGAGAATATGTCGGGGGTTGTCAGTATAGTCTGTCGCATTGATGAGGATATGCTTGAAATCGTAATAACTGATTTTGGTGTAGGGATTGAGAACATTGAAAAGGCGAGAGAGCCTCTTTATACCTCAAAACCTGACGAAGAGCGGAGCGGAATGGGATTTACGGTTATGGAAACCTTTATGGATGATTTGCTGGTTGAGTCAAAGCTTTCCGAAGGGACAAAGATTACTATGAGAAAGCGTCTTAAAAGCAGATGAGTATGGAGAAGGATTTAGGAAATCTCATAAGACTTGCCAAAGAGGGCGAAGAAGAAGCCACAGAAATTTTAGTTAAAGAAAATATGGGCCTCATTCGGAGCATTGTTAAAAGATTTATGGGGCGAGGCTATGAAACGGAGGATTTATTTCAGATTGGCGCAATCGGACTTATAAAAGCCATAAGGCGCTTTGATTTAAACTATGATGTTAAGTTTTCAACCTATGCTGTTCCTATGATTATGGGAGAGATTAAAAGATACATAAGAGATGACGGGATTATAAAGGTAAGCCGAAGCATAAAGGAGCTTTCCTATAAGGTTTCCTCGGTCCGTGAGGCATTAATCAGAGAGACAGGGGAAGAGCCAACCATTTCCCAGATTGCAAAGAGGATGGGGCTAAGCCCTGAGGAAGTTTCTGTTGCCATAGAGGCAACGGCAAAGCCTGACTCGCTTTATGCTAAAATTGATGATGGCAGTCAGGAAGGACAAGCCTTAATAGATAGGATAGAAAACCCCACGGATTATGAGAAAGAGTCAGTTGATAAAATTCTTATTTCGTCAATGCTTAAAGAGTTTCCCGAAAGGGAGCAGAAGATTATAATACTTCGGTATTTCAGGCGAAAAACCCAAGGGGAGATTGCCAAAATGCTTGGAATTTCTCAGGTGCAGGTGTCAAGAATTGAGAAAAAGGTACTCCTTAAAATGCGAGAACGGTTGAAAGATAGTGTCAATATATAAATAAAATTGTCAAAAAAATTAAAATTTGTTCCTTTTTACTATTGCTTTTTTCTAAGAAAAATTATATACTAAATAAAATAACCTAAAATTTTATGTTGAAAGGAAGAATAAAATGGCATTTTATTACAGCGAACCATCTCATACTTTTAATGAATATTTATTAGTTCCGGGATACTCATCATCTGAGTGTATGACTCAGAATGTGAGTCTTAAAACTCCTATAACAAAATTCAAGAAGGGCGAAGAGCCTGAAATCTCAATGAACATTCCGTTGGTTTCTGCTATTATGCAGGCAGTATCAGGGGAAAAGCTTGCAATTGCTTTGGCTCAGGAAGGCGGAATTGCTTTCATCTATGGTTCTCAGTCTGTTGAAGACGAAGCAAATATGGTTAGACGAGTTAAGGCCCATAAGGCAGGTTTTGTTTCAAGCGATTCAAATATCAGACCTGACCAGACTCTTGCCGATGTTCTTTATCTTAGAGAAAAGACAGGCCACAGCACAATTGCTGTAACAGAAGACGGAACACCAAACGGTAAGCTTTTAGGTATCGTAACAAGCAGAGACTACCGCGTAAGCCGTATGGACGCATCCACACCGGTTCGTGATTTTATGACTCCTTTCGAATCCCTTATATACGGAACAGAAGAAACAACACTTAAAGAAGCAAACGATATAATCTGGGATAACAAGCTTAACAACCTCCCAATCATTGACAAAGAGGGAAGACTTAAATACTTTGTATTCCGTAAGGACTATGATTCTCATAAGAGCAATCCGCTTGAACTTTTGGATAAGTCCAAGAGATATATTGTTGGTGCAGGTATTAATACAAGAGACTTTGAAGAAAGAGTTCCTGCTTTAATTGAGGCCGGTGCAGACATTCTCTGTATTGACTCCTCCGAAGGTTTTTCCGAGTGGCAATCAAGAACAATTGATTATATAAGAAAGACATACGGCGACACTGTTAAGGTAGGAGCTGGTAATGTTGTTGACGCAGAAGGCTTCAGATTCTTGGCAGAGGCAGGCGCTGACTTTATCAAAATCGGTATAGGCGGCGGTTCTATCTGTATAACCCGTGAACAAAAGGGTATAGGCAGAGGTCAGGCAACAGCTGTTCAGGAAGTTGCAAAGGCAAGAGATGAATACTTTAAGGAAACAGGGGTTTATATCCCGATTTGTGCTGACGGCGGTATCGTTCAGGATTATCATATAACATTAGCTCTCGCTATGGGCGCTGATTTCGTTATGCTTGGAAGATACTTTGCAAGATTTGACGAAAGTCCGTCTAACAAGGTAAGCATCAACGGAAACTATATGAAAGAATACTGGGGCGAAGGCTCAGCCAGAGCAAGAAACTGGCAGAGATACGATATGGGCGGAGCAAGCAAGCTTTCCTTTGAAGAAGGCGTTGACTCTTATGTTCCTTATGCCGGAAGCCTCCGCGACAATGTAAGACTAAGTCTTAACAAAGTTCGCTCAACTATGTGTAACTGTGGCGCACTCTCTATTCCTGAACTTCAGGAAAAGGCGAAAATCACTTTGGTTAGCGCAACAAGCATTATAGAGGGTGGAGCTCACGATGTACTTTTAAAGGAGAACAATTCTTATATTGTTAACAGATAAAAGAAACAGAGTTGAAGAGGTTTGAGAAACAAAAGATATTATAAGCCAAATAAGAATACAAGGAGAAGGGCCTATCACAGGCCTTTCTCCTTGCGTGCTTTTTTGGATAAATATGTCATTATTTCAAAGCAAAACTATGGTTTTCGGCGGGAAAAAACAAAATTTCGCATTTTAGGAATTGTTTTGTCATTAATTCTCCCGATTTATGTATATCTGATAACGGAATATATTCATTTTAAAGATGCAGGAAAACTCTTTGACTTTATAGGCGAAAACAGCGGAGCGGTTATATTTTCCCTTAGGGCACTATATGGACTTTATATTCTTTTGTGGCTGATTTTTAAACGGGGATTTTTTGCATCATTGACCTTTTTGATAGTCTGCTTTTCTCTTGGGGTTGCCAATTATTATAAGTTCGCCCTCCGAAGCGAAAATATATACCCCTGGGAAACCTTTACCCAGATTGGGAATTTAGGAGCGCTTTCTGACTTTGTCAAAATAGGCTTTCCTGTCTGGTATGGGTTGCTTATAGCTTTGGGGATAGGTGCGTTGGTAGTTTTGTTTATCTCAAAAACTTCTCTTCCTGTAAAGGCAGTCCCAAGGTATACTCTGGCAAGTCTCCTTGTCCTTTTGATGTATATAAGCGTTTGTACTCAGGGAATGGCGGAGAGAACACTGAAACTTTATAATATGTCCGTTGCCCAGACGGCAAATCAGGATAAAAATTATAATGAGAACGGCTTTGTGGGCGGTTTTCTTTTAAATACTCTTTCTATGGATACAGAAGTTCCTGAGGAATATTCAAAAAACAGCATTAAGAAAATAATTGATAAATATGACGGGGAAAGGGGAAAGAACTTCTCATCTCCTGATATAATTGTTGTGCTTTCGGAGAGCTTCTGGGACCCGAAACTCCTTCCAGGAACAACCTTTTCCAAAAACCCAACGGCGAATTTTGATGAAATTGCATCAAGGGAAACGGCGATTTCAGGATATATGTATCAGACGGCTTTTGCAGGCGGAACGGTCCGAACTGAGTTTGAGGTTATAACAGGCCTTTCCTGTGACGAAATTCCCGCAGGAGCAGTTCCCTGGCAATATGTGGAGGAGGAAATCCCAACCTATGCCTCTGCCTTTAAAAAATTAGGCTATAACACGACATTTTTGCATACCTATACCTCAGATTTTTATTTTAGAGAAGACACTTATCCATATCTTGGCTTTGATAAAGCATACTTTGAGGACGACTTGGCGGATATCAAGGAAGTTCCAAAGAAATACAGCGGTTTTTATATTTCCGACGATTCCTTTGCGGAGTATGTTAAGTACACTTTGAATGAAAACCCAAATAAGCCAAACTTTATTTTTGGTATAACTATGGAAAACCATCAGCCGTATACCAATAAATACAGCTCCTTTGAAGTTGGGGTTAAAAACCCAAAAATAAGCGATGGCATAGTGGAAGAGGTTAAACACTATACCCAAGGGGTTTATAATTCAGACAAAGCCTTAGGAAAGCTTGCCGATTTTGTTGATAATCGTGAGAAAGAAACAATCCTCATATTCTTCGGCGACCACCTTCCAAACCTTGGGGAAAATAAAGGCGCATACCGAGAAAGCGGATTTATCGAAAAGGGCGAAATGAGCGATGCGGACTGGGAGAAAATTTTAAGAACACCATTTTTAATTTACAGCAACTTCCCTATGGAAGAAGGGGAGATACTGAAAAAAGGAAAAGAAAATCTTATTTCCTCATACAGCCTATTAACAGGCGCTTGCGAGCTTATGGGTGCTCCCAAAACACCGTTTATGGAGTTTTTAAGTGACTATAACGAGGCAATTCCCTATTATAATGCAAGGCTTAAAATAGTGCCGAACAAAATTCAAAAAAGATATATAAACGGGCATAAGCTTATGACTTATGACCTGATTCACGGCGAAAAATATATAAAAGGAGAATAAGATATGCATGATTTCTGCAATATAAACAAAATGTTAAATGCTATATTAAATGGCATTGATCCATCAACGGGTGAAGTCTTTGATAGGCGAGATATGTATAATAACGCGCAGCTGAAAAATGTGTTATACCGTCTTTATATGATTGCCTCTGGGAAAATGAAACCTGAAAGCAGAAATTTGCTTAACAGAGATTCCAACGCCATTTTCAATGAATTGAAAGAATGGCGTCTTGATAAGGCAAAAGAACTGTCTGTTCCTGCTTTTGTAATATTTTCAGATAAAGAGCTTTTGTCTATTGCCAAAGGGGATATATGCAAGATTGAAGATTTGCTGTTGGTAAAAGGCATTCAGAATACTAGGTATGAAGAATATGGGAAAGAAATTTTTGAGATTTTGAAAAAGTATCTATGACTTAATCCACGGGGAGAAATATATAAAAGAGCCTTAGCTTTTGCTAGGCTCTTTTTCTTTTTGAGGCTCAGTTGGAATCTGCATTCCGCTATGGTCAATTTTATAGTTATCTTTTAAGATAAGTTCAGAAATAGGAACGATTTTATAACCGTCTTTTTGTAATTTTTCCAAAATAGTCGGCAGGGCAGCAGGCGTATTTTTTGCTGCGTTATGGAAAAGAACAATGGAGCCAGGTTTGACCTTGCTTGTAACTCTTTCCGTAATCTCCTCGGCGGAAAGGTCCTTCCAGTCCAAGCTGTCCACATCCCACTGAATTGTATAGTGTCCGCTCTCCCGCATAGCACCGATAACAGCGTTGTCATAATCCCCATATGGGGCACGGAAAAGGGTAGGTTTCTTACCTGTTATCTTCTTGATTTTTTCGTCGCACTTCGTAACCTCTTCAATCATCTGCTCCTTGGAAAGCGAGGTCATATGGGGATGGGAATTTGAATGATTCATAATCTCGTGCCCTGCATCCGAAAGCTGTTTAACGGACTCGGGGTATTTGTCAACCCAGCTTCCCACCACGAAAAATGTTGTCTTAACTTTGTATTTACCAAGAATATTGATAAGCTCTTCCGTATCCTCGTTGCCCCAGGCGGCATCAAAGGAAATGGAAATAACCTTATCGTCTTCTGCTTTCTGAACGCAGTATATGGGCAAATCCCGCTGCGCAGTTGCAGTCGGGGTTGTTGCAGACCGCCCTAAAATAACAGCGAGAGTTAAAAGAACACAAAAGAAAAGTGCAGTCAGCCCTCGTTTTTTGTTTATAACCCAGATTTTCATTTTTACACCTCCGTATAACCAATATATTAAAGAAAAGTTGCTTTTAGAAGAAAACCTAATAAATAACGGTTAAGGAAATCCTTAACCGTTATTTGTTAAATATTTTCTTCTGTTTTTTCCAAAGGACACTCGTTCATAATTTCCTGAACCTGCTCCTCTGAAAGAAAGCCTTTGGAATAATATGTTGCAGTTATTTCCGTAACCTTTGAAAAAGGAGTAAGTCCCTTTTTGTAGCCGTCTATTATCCCTGCTTTAAGCCAATCTGAAAAATTAAACATTAAATCGTACCTCCTAAATTGATTATAGCCTGTTTTAAAGTGTCAAGCTCTCCTAAAAGATTATTATAAGCCTTGGTTGTGTCCACCTTATATGAAATATTACAGTCAGTATCGCAGGAAATGACAGTCTTTGGATAATGTGTAAAAAGCGAAAGCAGAGCCTGACCGCAGTCTGTGTTGGTTATATCCGTGTCGATAGGCGTTGCAAGTTGATATATTACATATATTTCATTTGTTCCATTATTTGATAAATAGTTATAGAACTCTTCACCTGAACTATATAGTGAAGCTGTAACTGCATATACTTTATTGGTATATGATTGACCGAAATGAAGAGTTTCTGCATTCCATTCTTTCCAATCCTCATAAGTGGTCGGTAAAAAGTTTCCGTATCCGGCACTGCATGTTTTTATTCTCATAGCCGGAACTCCTGACGGAGTATTCATAAGGGTGTAATAAAAACCTTCAGGAGAGGGGTCATTGTAACGGGAGAACTTATTACAGTCGTTTGACGAAATAACCCATTTATAACATCTTTGTATAAGCTTAACTTTTCCCTCTTCAACAACAATTTCATCCCTTGCCTCAAACTTACCGTTTTTATTTTTAAGTCCCATAAGGGTATAAGGAATTTCTAATTCCCAGGCGGAATTTCCGTCTTCATCAGTAATTTTAAGAACGGGATTTTTGGCGGAAACTACATCGATAGGCGTAGTAGGAGAAGGCGTGCCGGTCTGATTGCAATCTCCAAAAATGCTAAGGCCGGATATTGTCCCTTTTGCGCTGTCGGTTATATTCAGACTTTTTGCAGTTTCGGATTTTTTAACTAAGACATCTGCCTTATCGCAAAGGGCGTTTTTGGCAATATTCTCAATGTCATTTTCAAAGTCTTTAACAATTTCCTGTCTCTCTTCGGCGGTATAATAGTCCACTCCCTTAATCGGAACATCCCCCTTATCGCCTTTATTCCCCTTGGCTCCTTTTTCCCCTTTGGGAATGCCAAATTCTAAAACCAGATCACGGCTTGTGCCTGTGTTTTTAACATAAGCCTTTTCGCCATAAGGGAGGGTTTTGACCTCTCCAACAGATGCCGTAACGACATAGACATTTGGATGGTTTTCCTCCCCCAGAGATACGAAAGAGTCAATGTAGATTTTAATTGGATCAAGCCTTTCAATATAGCCAAGAGCGTCATAGATCTCAAATCCTACCAATAGCTCACCCTCAACCATATAGGTATCCTCAATTTTAAGAGAGTATAAGCCATCTGAAACAGGAAGCTCATCGGTTACTGATGAGTTCCCGTTTGATGCCTTGATATAGGCCCTGACCTTTTGGTTTTCCCCTGCCAGAATTGATGCATCAATCCTGAGGGAATTGTTCTCCTGCTCATAATATGAGGCGGAGTCAACAATGTTTTTAATTCTGGAATTTTCATAAAATACTTTTATGGTTTTGATTTAAATCACCTCCAAAGTTTGGAATTATTATTCGTCTTTTCCCTCTCAAACTTTAAGACGGAATAATAATCCATCAATATATAAAGAAAAGGGAGGTGGCAATCTATGGTTTTAGGGCAAAAGAAAAAGCGGAAATCCTTTGGATTTCCGCCTTTTCGGGGTATATTATTATTTAAGCAAACGGGCAAATCCGCTTTGACAAACAGGTCCGCCGATTGCTTCTAAAAGGGCATTATAGTCGTCCTTTTTAAGAACTTCGCTCATCTTTGCAAATACTCTGTCGATTGCCTTTTCATATTTAGTCATAATCTTATCTGTATGAGCAAGGGTTGGATAGAAGCCGTTGTTACCTAAGAATCCTTCTTTAAGCATAAGAACAGTATATAATGTTTTAAGTTCAAGAGGATATTTTGTGTATGTTATGTGAGCAAGACAAGGCATACCGCCTGCTTCTGCCGGAATATCGTGCTTTTTAGCAAGAGTATTCCACGCATCGATAAGTCTCTTACCCATTTTTTCTGTGTGCTCCCAGATTTTTGTTTCTTCACACTTTTTGATTGTGGCAAGAGCAGCAACAGGGCCAACGCTCTCTGTCCAGTATGTACTGCTTATAAATGAATCCTCTGCGCCGTCCATAGCTTCTTTTGTGCCGATTATAGCGCCTATTGGGTGACCGTTTCCGAGAGCCTTTGCAAATACGGCAATATCAGGGTTAACTCCGATAAGTTTATGAGAACCGCCGAAGGTTAATCTCCAACCGATTGTGATCTCGTCGAAAATAAGAAGTCCGCCTGCCTTATGAATTCCATCGCGAACATATTCTAAGAAGTTATTTTCAGGGAGATAGTTACGAACAGGTTCCATAATAACACAAGCGAGTCTGTCGCCATAGTTTTTGATGATTTCATCAAATTCTTCTTTGTTATCATAATGGAAGGTAACCGCAGAGTTTCTGAGTGCCTGAGGAACACCTGCTGGTTTAAGACCAGGAAGAAGAAGGTCGTCAAGCGAGCCGTCTGCATTTAAGTTAGATGCAAGATACCAGTCGCTCCAACCGTGGTAACCGCAGATTGCAATCATATCGCGCTTTGTTGTTGCACGGGCAATACGAACAGCAACAGCACAACTTTCGCCGCCTGTTCTGGCAAAACGAACAGAAGAAGCCCAAGGATGAATTTCGCAGAGCTTGTCCGCAAGCTCAACTTCTTCTGGTGGGTTGAGTGTTGACATAGCGCCGTTTTTGATTCTGTTAATAACAGCCTTGTTAACATCAGGGTCAGCGTAGCCGAGTAAACATGCGCCGATTCCGTTTGTTGTCATATCGTAGTAGTGCTTTCCGTCATAATCCCAAACTTCACAGCCCTTAGCCTTAGTGAAATAAGATGGCCACTGATTAGGGGCAAACTGTTCAGGACGCTTTGATAAAAGCTGAACACCGCCCGGAATTCTCTCTCTTGCGTGTGCATAAAGTTCTTGTGCTTTTGACATAGTTAAAAACCTCCATAAAATAGATTTTCTTGACATTTCGTTATGATTATATTATACTAATCACAAAGCCCAAAAGTAAACAAACAAAACTAACAAATATTGCATTGTTTTGGGCGGTTTGTTAGTTTAAAGGAAGGAGGGGACAATCATGCCAATGTTTTCGGTTTTTAAGGTAGGAATGGGGAACATTACGATTAAAGCTGTTATAACAGGCTTTCATCATGGAGAAAAGTTCCCGAAATCTCCTATGCATAACCACGCCGCATTTGAGTTTTTGTTTTTTATGCGTGGAAGCGCTATGCTTAAAACGGAAAATGATTCTGTTATCTTGGAAGAAAGGGATTCCGTCCTTATTGCCCCCGAAACCTTTCACAGCTTGATTCCCCAAGGGGAAGATACGGCCGTTATGAGCTTTACTTTCTTTATTGAGGGGAACAAAAAGAAAAGCGGTGCCGATTACGAAAAACTTGTAAAGGAACGGCTTAAAGGCGAGAATAATATAATCCCATTCTATCAGAATAATCAGCTGGGAGAATGTCTTGGTAAAATTGCCGCCAATATATATTCGCAGTCCATCGTAGCAGAGGATATAATAAAGGCCGAGCTTGTTTTGTTATTCTCGGAAATTTTCTCTCTTTTTGAGGAAGAGAAAGGCGAAGGCAATGATTATGAAAAGAATGCCAGCGAATATGATACACGAGCTTTTATGATTGAAGAATATTTTAATGAGCATTATAAAGAAGATATAAGCCTTGAAGAACTTGCTGAAAATCTTTATTTAAGCGAAAAACAAACGGAGAGAATGATAAAGAGTGCATTTGGAGAGGGTTTTCGTCAGCATCTTAAAAGAATAAGACTGCTGATTGCCCAAAGACTTTTGACGGATACAGAAAAGAACATAAAGGAAATAGCAGAAGAAGTGGGTTATCAGTCCTACAACGGCTTCTACCTTGCCTTTAAAAAGACAATAGGCATTACCCCTGAAAATTACAGAGAGAAAAATAAAAAAGCGTGATGGATTTCCATTGCGCTTTTTTGAAGAATGACTGCAATTTTGATAAAAGGTTCATAGAGGGTGTTTTTGCAGAAATATTGAAATACAGCAGACTATATGTTATAATATAATTGTATTTTTAGATTATTCGGAGGAATACAAAATGAAAAAATTAACAGGAATTATAATAGGAGCAATTTTAATTGCGTGTGGGGTTATTTATTTTTTAGATGCCTTTGGTATTGCCAATATGGATATCTCTCTTGACGGATGGTGGACTTTGTTTATCATTATTCCGTGCCTGAACGGACTTTTAAGTGGCAGAGAGAAATTCGGAAATTTTATCGGTCTTTTAGTAGGAGTGCTACTTCTTTTGGCAGCACAGAATGTTTTTGGTTATGATATGATTTGGAAAATCATTGTGCCGGTTATTATAATTGTGATTGGAATAAAGCTGATTGTAAAATCCGCTTCCCCGCAGGAGAAAAAGAAAAACACCCAAGCCGCAAAAGATCAAAAAGAATATATGGCAGCTTTTGGCTCACGAAAATTTGATTATACGGAAGAAGAAATTACTGTGGCAAAAATCGGAGCGGTTTTCGGCGGAGCTACATGCAACTTGCTTGACGCCAAGATTAAGGATGGGAGCCAGCTTGACCTTTTCTGTATCTTTGGTGGTGCTGATATTATTGTGCCTGAAAATGTGAATGTAAAAGTTAACACATTTTGCTTGTTTGGCGGAGTCAGCGACAAGCGAAAAGTAAAGCCTTCATCAAAAGATGGTGCAACTCTTAAAATAAATGGCTTTTGCATATTCGGCGGCACAGACATAAAATAAAGCTATTTTTAATAGGTGTGGATAACATAAAAAGCGTGATGGAAATCCATCACGCTTTTTTGGCTGAGATGAGACGATTTGAACTCTGGAGCAGGTATTGCCGACCTACCGCATTTCGAGTGATGTACATTGTGACATTCTTGACTCTTTCTACATTCTAATATTTCTCAGACGATAGAGCTGAAAACCTTGATAAAATCAGGGTTTTCAGCTCTTTTTTGCCCCTTTTCAGCTTGGTTTCTGCAATCTTCAAAAACTATGCTTTTTGCATAAATAATTCATTTTGGGCAAAACGAGGGCAAAACAAAAACGCACTTAAAAACCGATAATAAACGTATGAAAGGTTGAGTTATGGAATCAAAATGGAATGACTTTTGCGAAAGCTGGCTTGCTGCAGAGCCTGACTGCTTAACGGTGCTTGAAATTAAGAGGATTACAGGCTACTGCAAATCCTCGGTTCAGGGATGGATTGACAGAGGTCTTATTACTGCCTATCAGACGAATCGCTCAAATAAGATACCGAAGTCATCTCTGCTCGAATTTATGGCAAGTAGTTACTTTCGCAATATGCATGTGAAATCAAAAAAGCTGAAAGAAAAACTAAACGAGTTTGAAAGGATGGATTGATTTATGAATGTTGATTATATCAAATACGGCGATATTTATTTACCTGCACTGGAAGCACCAAAGGAGCATTACGATTTATGCAGATTTGGTCACGCTTACTTAAGACACCTGAAGCAAAACAAAAGAGCCTTGTATTCACAGATGATGATTACCGGAAAGCTTTTAAAGCATGTGGCACACGTCGATAAGCTAGCTCGCCAGATGTATGACGATATTATCCGTGATAGAATCGGCGATGCACCGCCAAGAGAAAATCAAATGGAATGGGTTGGCTTTATGAATAACCTCCGCAACAGCGCCGAGGAAATCGTGTACAGAGAATTTCTTTTTGAGGACGAGAAAATCAGAGAGGTGGAACGAGAACGATGAAAATATTATATCCCAATGGGTTTACGCAAATCCCCAATAAAATACTTCGCAGCAAGGTGTTAAAGCCTTTGCAAAAGGTTGTGCTTGCGGTTTTATGTAGCTATGCCAATGATGAAAACCTTGCTTTTCCATCGTATCAGACCATTGCAAATGACAGCGGAATCAGCAGACGAAAAGCTATTGAAATTATAGGCGATTTAGAAAAGCTTTGTTGTATCAAAAAGATTGAACAGAAAAGCACCAAGGGCGATAATACTGCAAATGATTATGTGGTTCTGATAGGTGGTGCAGATTTTGCACTACCTGGTGAATCTCCTGCACTACCTGGTGAATGTGGTGCACCACCGGGTGGTGAATATCCTGCACCACGTGGTGAACGACGTGCACCCGAACAATATCTAGATAATAATATTAATAATTATTTTAATAATAACCATCAATCAATCACCGCGCACGAGATGGATGCGATGGAAAATCGAATCAAAGAAAATATCGATTATGAGATTTTAAGTGAGCGATACAAAGATGGTATGCTTGAAGAAATTGTCAGCGTAATGGTAGAAGCAGTTTGCGGAACTGCACCGACTGTTCGCATCGGTGATAACGAATTTCCGAGAGAGGTTGTGAAATCTCAGATGCTGAAAATCAATAGCGAGCATGTGGAGTATGTCATTGACTGCATCAAGAAAAATACCACTAAGGTCAGAAACATAAAAGCCTATATGCTCAGGTGTATTTACAGTGCTCCGCAGACTATTTCGCACTACTACACTGCAGAGGTAAATCACGATTTGTATGGAGGATAACACCAAAAAAATAAAAACGCTAGTTTTTGCATTAGCAAGCACGGCATTTGTATAGACAAAAGCCACTTGTTAGGGGGAATCCCCTAATACCCTTTTGTTATTGGAGGTGGAATTATGAGATACAAGCAAAAGCAATTAAATTTTTATGTTTCTGACAAGGTGTGGGAAAAACTGCAAAAATTAAAAAGGGATTCGGGTTTAACAATGACAGCAATTATATCGAAACTTATCATGGGTTACGACATTCATCCGCTTAAAACCGAAGAGCTCTTGAGGATATACAAGGAGCTGAATCACATAGGATGCAATATAAATCAAATTGCTCATATTGCAAATTATGAAAGACATGTGTCACAGGATAAAATAAACGAAGCAGCACAGCTCATGAATGAAGTATGGGAATGTGTACTTAGCTACGATTAGGAGGAATAAATATGAACTTTATAGAAGAACTGTATTACGGAAACTTAAATCCCAGCGAAAAGCGATATGACCGAGATTCACAGTATGCAAAAGCTTTGGAAACATTTTGTAAGAACGAAAAAATCTTATCGGAAATGTTGAAGGGTGATGCATTAAAACGCTTCAATAAGCTTGTGGATGCGAGCGATGAACTTTCAGCATGCACCGGAACTGAGAATTTTAAAATGGGATTCATTCTTGGCGTTCAGCTTATGGCAGATTGCTTTAAGTATGATGCTACCACAATATTCAAAGATATTTAAGGAGGTCATTATGAAAACTTTAAAAGCTATTGTAATCTTTATTTTGGTTGGTGTTTTTACAACTACTACATACGCCGCAGAGGTGCCGAGAGAATCGGCACCCTGCAACGCAACAGAAGAAACTATTATCACGGCAGAAGGACTTATAGGCGATATTCTAACGGAAGTACAAAACGGTTTGGGATATGCGGATGCAAGAGCGAAATCCCATAGAATCATTTTCGGTGCTTTTATGAACGGTCAGACAAACGGCTTTAGTTATGGTGAGCTTGTTGACATAGCCAATGGTGCAATTTTTCATTATCGAAATGCTTATCTTAGACCAAACTTCTATACTGAAAATGTTGAGAGAATAAGAAGCATTATTGCACATATAATTGATGATTATAAAAATGGAAAAATAACATATGCTGAAGCCGAATTTAATGCAAGAGTAAAAATCTATCAATCCATCAATCCGTCGTTTAATCCCGATGTGGAATTCGCAAAAGATCCTATTTATAGAGATGTTCCACCCGTTGATAACAGCTTATTTGCAATAGCAAGAAAGTTGATTTTAGAAAGCAAATAAAAATTATTTTAATTAGTCAAGTGTAAATTACTCATTTATACTTGACTAATTTGTTTTTGTGTGTTATAATGTAGATAACCTAAAATGGAGGTCGTATATATGTTTATAGGCAGAGAACGAGAACTTGATGCTCTGAATAAGCTTTATAAATCAAATAAATTTGAATTTGCGGTTATCTATGGCAGACGCCGTGTGGGTAAAACTGCGCTCATAAATGAGTTTATCGGCGATAAAAAAGCTATTTACTTTATGGGTGTTGAAAGTAACGCAAAGCAGAATCTTGAAAACTTCTCAAAAAGCATTATGGAGTTTGCAAGCAGTATTGAAACCGAGTCCTCTTTTCTTTCGTTCCAGGCGGCGCTAGAGTATGTATTCAAGCTTGCAGAGAATGAGAGAATTATCCTCGCTATTGACGAATACCCTTATGTGGCTCGTTCATCAAAAAGTCTTGCATCTACTCTGCAGCTTTTGATTGATAAATATAAAGACACATCAAAATTGATGCTTATTCTCTGTGGTTCTTCTATGTCGTATATGGAGGACCATGTGCTTGCATATAAAGCACCTTTATATGGGCGTAGAACGGCTCAAATGAAGCTTTTGCCATTTGACTTTGAAGAAACCTGCAGATATTTTAAAAATCTGTCAGACGAGGATAAAGCACTTATATACGGGGTTGCAGGTGGTACGCCTCAGTATCTTTTACAGATGGATGATAGTTTAAGTGTTGAAGATAATATCAAAAACACATATCTTAATCCGATTTCTTTCCTTTACGAAGAACCGACTAACCTTTTAAAACAAGAAGTTCGTGAGCCTGCAATTTATACAGCTATTATTACTGCGATTGCAACGGGTTCTTCGAGAATGTCGGAAATTTCAAGCAAGGTTGGCGAAGATACTAATGTTTGTACGAACTACATCAAGAACCTTATGAATCTTGGTATCGTGCAGAAAGAAACTCCATACGGTGAAAAAGCTTCTCGTAAGTCGGTTTACTCTATCGAGGATAATATGTTCCGTTTCTGGTATCGTTTTGTGCTTGATAACAACTCAATTATAGCCCGTGGTGCTGCAGATTTGGTTTATAAGCGAATTGAACCTCAGCTTTCTGACTATATGGGGAAGGTTTTTGAAGAAATCTGTAAGCAATACCTTTGGAAACAGCTTCTTTCCGGCAACTGCCCGGTAGAGTTTAACTCACTTGGTCGTTGGTGGGGCAATGATCCAAAAGAAAAGTGTCAGACTGAAATTGACATTATGGGTGAACAAGATAAAACCACAGCTCTTTTTGCGGAATGCAAATGGACAAACGAAAAGGTTGACCTTGGCGTTTTAGAAACGCTTGTAAAACGTAGTAATTTGTTTTCTTATAAAACAAAGCATTACTACCTTTTCTCAAAATCAGGATTCACAAAAGGTTGTATTGATAAGGTTAATGAGATGGGTAATGTAAGTTTAGTGAGTTATAATGATATTTTAAAGATCTAGTTACAAAGGAGATTTGAATGAGTAACAACAAAAGAATAATTTGGTTTTTGTCATGGTGCACTGGCATAACATTAGTAGTTGCATATATTTTTAGTATAGTAGAATTCAAACATTTATATATATCGAATGATTTTATATTAGTTCTATTTGGCGGTTTATTTTCTAGTTTCTGCGTAATGTTATTGTCAGAAATAAAAAAATACGCTGATGCAAAAAGAACCACAGAAGATTTATTGTATCAGCAATTACTCAGGTTATACACGGAGCTTTCTTATGAAATTGAAAATGCTACAATGTTTTTGAATAATAAATCAGAAATTGTTCCGAGCGCATTATTTGATATGAGAGCTCCTGCAATTTCACAGCTTAATATGTCACTGCGTTGCCTGGATTACAATCCATTTAGAAAGAATTCATTATATAACAATTTAGTGCAGTTTAAAAAGAATGAGATTTCTAGATTAGATTGCCATGTTGCGAATTATAATTATTTTCGACAAGCGTTAAATCTAACTCAGATAGAAACTCTAAAAATGGGTAATCCTCCTTATAATCCTACCGCTGCGGATAAACTTGTTGAAAAAGCTTTGACGAAAATAAGAAGCGAGGCGGAAGTCCAAAGAAAATCAATCGAAGGAGTTATTAATGTTGTTGTTTCGGAATTCCCTTGTAGATATAATTGGGATTCAGATAAAAATATAATAGATTCACATCACTTAGATTTAAAACAAAGCGAACAACGTAATAAAGAATTCTTTGAAGTTCAATAAACTACATAGTGTATGTAAAAGCCTATTCCTTAAAAGGGATAGGCTTTTAATTGTACTATTTATTTAAAACATATTGACAAATACTTATTTTTATTATATAATAGTTTGTAAGTTAACTAACGTACATAGAGGTGATGAAAAATGAACGAAAATAAGAAAACAAAATGCTCTGAATATGATTTGGAATTATTGTCATCTGAAGAAAGTTTTGGACAATACCTCAGAAGGGTACGTATGTGTCAAGGCATATCAATTCGACAATTAGCTAAAAAAATAGATATTACACCCACATATCTTAGTGACATTGAGAACGGAAATAATAAACCGCCGGATAAAGTTCTGCTTCTTAAAATCATTAACGAATTACAATTAGATTCTTCTTTGAAAACTAAAAGCAATTTGTTTGATTTGGCTGCAAAAGAACGAAATGATATCCCGATAGATATTAAAGACTATATTTTGAGCAATAGTAGTATTCTTCAAATAATACGAGAGGCAAAAGAAAAATCTTCCTCTGACAAAGAAATAAAGAGTCGTATTTTGAAAAGAACTGGAGGAAATGATTATGAAAAGCAAAAATCCTAAAATCACTCTAAAAATTTTAAAAAGCGTAAACAACCCCAGTTCTATGCATGGAATATATCCATATAGGGGAAAAATTTCTGCTATAGACGCCGCTGATATTATTTCACAACTTCCTGATAAAGGGACTTTATTAGACCCGTTTTGTGGCTCCGGAACAATTGTTTATGAGGCAATGCAGCATGGGCTAAATGCAATTGGTGTTGATAATAATCCATTGGCAATTCAAATTGCTAAAGCAAAGGTGGATTTGAATGCTGCTGATTTTTTGTCTGATTGCAACGAAATAATTGAAAAAGCAAAAATAGATTTAGAAAATGGGAATTATGTAGGAATGCCTGAAAATGTAGCGAAGTCATTCCATCATCAGACCGCTATTGAAATAATGTGTGTAAAAAATTATTTTGACACCATGGGAGACTATTTAAAAGGTGTTTTTTATGGATCTATTGCACTTGCAGCAAGAGGATGTAACGGTT
Source organism: Clostridia bacterium (assembly GCA_045578465.1). Taxonomy (GTDB): domain Bacteria; phylum Bacillota; class Clostridia; order Monoglobales; family Monoglobaceae; genus SIG454. Next base: position 59,976 of record JAZNKJ010000030.1, read on the forward strand.
ACATGTGGACTTCCAGTACAGTCGGTAAAAATATTGAACCTAAAACATATATCAATTTTTTTGATAAATTCATTAGCAAAGCCAAAAAGCATTCTAAATACCTTTTAAAAGAGCCCAAAAGCACATCAAATATAATTTCTGGAGATAGTAGAAAACTTTCAAGTTTCATAAAAGAAAAGAGCGTGAATTTTGTTTTTACAAGTCCACCATATTTTGATGGTTTAGATTATACCGCATATTATGGCAAGTTAATATATGAAATTTTTGGTGAGGACAGATGTGAAATTAAGCAAAATTTGATACAACATGCTGATACCTATAGAGAAGATATGAAAATGGTATTAGATGAATTAGATAAAGTAACCACAGATGATGCTCTGATAATATTTGTTGTCGGAGATAAAAAAGTCAAAAGCAAGATTATAAACGGCGGCGAATTTTTTGATCAAATAAAAAAGGCATCATATATATCAGAAAGATCATATAGTGGAACATCTAGCCAGGTGTTTGATGTGTTAAATAAGACAGAAAGAAAAGAACAAATTGTTGTTTGGGACAAACTTAATGGAGAGGTGATAACATATGAATAAGAAACCTGCTGCAAATATACACATTGGAGATAGTAGAAATATGAAAGAGGTTGCGGATAATTCTGTTAATCTTATAATCACTAGTCCTCCATATGGAGCTCTTAAAGATTATGAAAATGATGAACAGATCGGGTTGAATCAATCATATCAAACCTATATTAAAAATCTCGAGGATGTTTGGAAAGAGTGTATACGAGTACTTGCTCCTGACGGAAAACTTTGTATAAATATAATGCCATTATTCGAGTCTGGAAGTGCAACACCATTTAATAGACGAGTAACTCACACGGTTATCTCTGATTTGGAAAAATTTATGGATAGTACTGGTGAGATGTTCACTTTTGCACTTTATATATGGGATAAAAGAAAAATTGCAAGATTTAGTTCGTTTGGGAGTTATCCTTATCCGACAAATATATTCTCTACATTTCCTTATGAATGGATAATTGTATTTTGCAAAAAAGGGAAAAGACCTCCCGTAAGTAGTGAAATTAAGGAAAAATCCAAATTAACTCATCAAGAATGGGCGGATTGGGCAATAAATTCATTTTGGGAAATGCAACCTGCCAAGGCGAAAGTAGAGGGGCATCCTGCGCCGTTTCCTAAGGAATTGCCTCATAGATTGATTAAGCTTTATAGTTTTTGGGGTGATACGGTATTAGATCCGTTTATGGGAACCGGCACCACTGCCGAAGCAGCGCTTGAATTGGGGCGTAATGCAATAGGATATGAGATAAATCCTGAATTCAAAAAACTAATTGATGTGAAAATTGATCGGGCATTATCAGAAATGGAATAAACATAAAATGCGATGCTTTAAAGCATCGCATTTTATGTTTATAGAGAAGTGATAATATATTCATTATCGTTTTTAACAACTTTTCCTGAAGATAATAAGCCAATAGTACATTCTTCCTCAAACAATGGGTATAGAAACGTGTCCCAACAATAATCTGTGCCAAAAGTACAGTATTTGCATGCTAAAGCCCAAAGAGCATTTGCGGAAATAAATTTTATGCTGTTATTGCCTAAAAGATTATAAAAACGTTCTGTTTTTCCGCCAATTTTCCCAGTACAATACGGTGAGGTTGTGGGAAATAAATCTGTTTCCGAGCCGCCTATTAGAGTTATATACACGTATTTGTTTGTAGAGTTATCAATTACCTCGGTATACTTTTTGTGTTGTTCAACAAAACGTTCATCAGACAGAGCATCATCAAGAGTGGTTTTAGATTCCATAATGATTAATTTATGCTCGTTAATTGAACAAATATCCAGTCTTCCGTTTCTGTCGTAATCAGGATGAAACACAGGAACCTCCATGCCGATTCGGTTGTCAGTAGAACAAATACTGTTTAATACACCAGCTGCCCAAGGTTGAATATTTGAAGTTTCATCAATGGATGTAAATGATTCCAAGTTCTTAGTTGGATTTTTTAGTTGTTTCTTGGCAACTGGAATATCAATCTTGTTCCCCAAGAATGCATTTTGTGCAGTATCCTCGATTATATCAGTGCCCCAAAATTCTATAAATTTACTTTTTAACTCCTCGTTGTTTAATATGCAAAAAAGACACCCGAAACAATATTTTGTAAATTCAGGAGAAGAATTAGACATATCTAGTCCGTTACATTTATGTAGTATCGTATAATTATGGTTGGTTTGATTTTTAGGAATATTTTTTACAAATGCATCTATATCTTTATATTTTCTGTAGTTGTATATCATTCAAACATATCCTCTATAATAAAATTTGCGAGATCTTTTGCCTCGGCTGTTACATCTTCGTCTAAAATTTGTTCGTTAATTTTAGTAAGTGGAACGAGCAATCCTTCATCATTTTCAATAAAAGGGATTCCAACTATATCAGCAATTTCTGCCTCCGAAGCCATTATGTCTTCGAGGTTGTTCCCGGAAGATATAAAGTAATTCTCGCGTTTTTTCATTGACTCAACTAATCTTTCGAAATCTAAAGCTGCGTTATTGATACTACAGTAGTTTAAAACCTTAACAAAAACATAACGACGGTTTAATATTTTAGAATTATTCTGCATGGTGGCTCTTCTTAAATCTTCTCCGCCGTTTTCACGCATAGAACCGACATTTTTATGTAAACGAGAAAAGGACAGAGGATTGTTTACCATAAAATTATTAATAAAAAGTTCTTTTGTAATCTCACTTTTTTCAAATGTCCGAACAGTTAATTCTTCTTTATTAACAAAATCGCGATATTTAAGTTGTGGTAATGTTTCGGCGGGATTTATCCCGTCAGTTGTTTTGGGTATTAAAAGACCAGTGGTAACACACCATCCTATAATTTTGGAAACAGTTCTTGTATTACTGTCACGTTGGCTGTCTGTTGACAAGTTGATTATTCTTGTAATACCATCATCGCCAGTATACTCAACGCTTTCTTCTGTTTTTGGATAACCTAGATAAACTCCAGAATATGAGAATTCGTCATCTAAACCGCTTAATTTACTCAGAAAACCTACAAGCGGACCATACGAGAGAACTGCTTCTCTGGCAATGTTAGTCCACTCCTCGGAAGTAAATTCAGTTTGTACCCAACGTTTTCCTGATTCTGAGATTTTATACGTTCTTTTTCCGTCTCTAGCAATAAAACCTAAAGCTTCAAGAGAGCCACCTACATCACTTACGGCTTTGGATTTTGTAGAATCGCTATCTACAGACTGTGTAGCATAGCATTTTGATGAATCCAAAGGATTGTTTAAAAATCTACAACAGTTTATGCCGATACACGGTTTTAGCAATTGGCAATAGTTGTGAACATTATCCTCATCATCTTCATCAAACTTAAAATCACTTAAAGAAAAAGACGTGTTTGTACCAAACTTTTCATATCTAGATTGTAATATATAATATAAGCACTCTAATCGACTGCCATACTTTCTATTTAATAATAATGCCATTTTTATTCTCCTCTGAAGTATTCATAAATATTTCTCATTGTAAAAAAATGAAACTCAGTTTTATCTTTTACATTTAAATAAATCTCTTCGGGTAGTAAGAAAGCAACCTGTACATTCATATCCGTATATTGTTTATTATATTTCATAGCAACTTCTTCGTAAGAGCGGTTGTAGAAGTCAATTTTACCAGCAGAATGGAGCACTTTGATTAAATACAAGTTGTTCCCGCTCTTTACTGATATGTCTATTCTTTTTTGACGACAGTTCCCTTCAGTTTTTACCTCGCTTGCAACCGGAATATTTAGAAGCAAATTTAAAGCGATATTAGTTAAGTTGAGATTTTTTAAAACGATTTTGTCGTTACATTCAAGGACAAGTGAGTTATCAATACTTAATTCCGGGCAGGCAACACTACACATATAACAGCAATCGCATTCGTCTGAAATAACAAGTTTGCTATCGTTTATGCTTTGAGCGTTTTTGTAGCAGATAGGATATAATTCTTTGTGTACATAGTTACCTTCTATAAAATCATCCAAAGAAATCATAGTTGCAATTTTATAAGCTACACATTGTGGCAACTGACGATCTTTAAAATCACAGCCTTTACAAAATGTTTTATCCATATTTAACACCTATTCTATATAATTAATCAGAGTATATTATAGCATATAAGGATGAAAAATGCAAGAATTTGGAGGCAAATAACGGAATATAAGTAACAAATTTTGGAACATTTATCGTCGAAAATTGACTTGTATACATAATAATGGTATAATAACTATAATAAAAGAAAGCATTTATTAATAAAAAATCGAATCAATATGTTGGGAATGTTAAATTGTTATTATAGTGCATTTAACATAGAAAACATATTATTTAGGGCTATAATATAAGGAGGTGTCAAATTGAAGGAAATTGATGGTGTAATTGTTCAAAGGGAAAATTCGTGTTATGTTTTTTATATTGAGTATTTATCTGAAGAGTTTAAAAATTTAATTAGAGAAAATTTAGCTTCTATTTGCCATGGTGCTGCAGATGCAGCTACTGGCAATGTAATGTTTAGCTACGGTGCAACTCTTAAAGAATTCATAAAAAGATATAATAACAAAACTGACGAACAGCAAAAAGGACTAATTGGCGAACTATTATTGCAAGTTCTTTTACAAGAACAAATTGATGAATTTGGCACCAATTCCCCGTTTTTTAATATAGAAGAACGTAATGTTAAAAAAGGGTTTGATGTGGTTTTAACTCATAATGAAACAAATGAAATGTGGCTTGCTGAATCAAAGGCTGGTAATTTACATAAAAACAAAACCTCAAATCAAACCGTTGTAGAATTAATTAACACTGCTAAAAATGACTTAAAAGGCAGATTGAATGGAGATAGCTATTCGTTGTGGTTAAATGCCATTGCGGGAGCTAAAAAAGTATACGAAGACAACAGTGATAGAAAAAACGCTATAATAAAAATACTACAAGAGTGCGGAAATGCATCATATGAAGAACGATTGAATGCAAGTGACTTTAACGTTGTGCTCGTTGGAACATTATTTCATGATATGAATGATAAAGTTGAACACGATCATGTTAAAAATAAAAAAGAACGTGTCGAAAATGAAAAAATATTTAAAAATATATGTGTAATAGGTATTCAAAAAAATACGTTTGAAGCCGTATATAATTTTCTGAAAGAGGAGAGTCAATTATGGGCGAATTGACAATTAGGAGAATTAAAAACACAGAGTTTCCAACTTTGTACATGAAGCTTTTAATGAACCAAGAGCTTAGTGTTTTTGAAAGAGAGCAATTACTAAAAATAGCTATTGTTTTGATTAATAGTTCCAATCAGCACATCAAGCAACTTGGCTATAGAATTATAGTGGTATATTCAAATCGATTTAAAGATTATGTGCCATTATATGAAATATCACTTAACCAAGAGCTGTATCCTATAAGTCGTTTTATAGAAGAAAACCTGATGTGTCAGCAACGCAGAAATTTTTTTGTTGAATTAAACTCGGCCTATTCAAGTATTTATGACAAAGAAAACCGATGCCAAAGTGGCGAGCAATATAAATTGAATAGTTTTTATTATGAGAATATAGGAAAAACTGTGTCTGTCGTTGCACCAACATCATATGGAAAAACAGATCTGATAATTGACACATTAAAAGAAGCAGAGGGGAAAAATATATGTATTATAACCCCCACAAAATCATTATTGAGCCAAACGAGAAAAAGGATTTTATCAGCAAACATTAGCTGGATACCCAAAGTTGTTGTACATCCAGAAATGTACACTTCAAATGAAGATGTATGTGTTGCAGTATTAACACAAGAGCGACTGTTAAGGCTACTTAAAAATCATCCCATACTATCATTTGACTATGTTATAGTAGATGAAGCGCATGATATGTTAGAAAAGGATGAAAGAAACGAATTGCTGGCTAGCTCAATAATGGTACTGAATAAAAGAAATAACAATACGGTATTTAAATTTTTAACACCATTTTTAAATGATAGTTCAAATTTGAAGGTGCGATATACGGCGTATGATTTAAGTACCTATAAAATTAGCGAGTACATAAAAACAGAAAAAATCTATGCATATGATATACAAGGGAAAAAGGGGTTGCGCCTATATGATCAATTTTTAGACCAATTCTTTGAAATTTCAAACGAAACAAAAGATTTGTCAGAAATTGATTTTATTATAAAATATGCAGGAAAAAAGAATATAGTTTATTTTAATAAACCGTATGATATTGAAAAATTTGCGAAACAATTGATTGATACATTACCTGACATACAGATTTCAGAAAGATTAGAATCAGTCATAAAAAACATATCAGAATATTTGAATCAGGAATATACATTAGTTAAATGTTTGAAAAAAGGATTTATTTATCATCACGGTTCTGTTCCTGATGCTATAAGGCAATACATTGAATATCAATACGCTACTTGCGAAGAACTTAAATTTGTACTGACTAGCTCTACTCTTTTAGAAGGAGTAAACTTGCCGGCAGATAAGATGTTCTTGTTAGATAACAAAAAGGGTCCTGGCAACTTGAGCCCCTCCAATTTTAAAAATTTAATAGGAAGAGTATGCAGATTTAACGAAATATTTCATTCGGAAAGAGGCGATTTAAAAAGACTTGAGCCGGAAATATATTTAGTAGTAGGTGATTTTTATAGAAACAATGCTGATTATTCAGGCTTTTTATCTAATTCTATGAAGGTTGATAGGCAGCTGGATGATAAGAAAGAAAATGTTTTATTAGAAAATACAGTGATAAATTCAACTAATAAGGAAAGATTAGAACAAGCTCAGGAATTTGTAGAAAATTACGAAAATGGTATAATTGAAAATTTTAATCAACGTTATACAACGACAGAAATTGGCAAATCCTGTATGATGAACAATGTTACTGAATTAGATATATTTTCTTGTGAAAACGAAATGCAGAGATATGTAAATTATCTAAGAGATTGCAACTATATGATTACTGATTGCAAACAGTTGATTGATAGAGTTACAGAGTTATTTATAAATAAGATTACAGACCAGAAATATGAAAATCATCTTAGATTTAAAAATGCTGCTGCAAGAAATTACTATACGATGATTTTGAATCAAAAAATATCAAATGACTCTTATTCTCAAATGATATCTAAGACGGTAGCTTACTGGAATTCGTTGATAGATAATGGAGGAGATACACTTGTCTATGTGGGGCGATGGGGAGATACTACGAAAAATGGTGGTTTTAGAAACTACTGGACAGACATTTCAAAAAAGAATAATTCTGAGAAAATCAATCTTGCAATAGTTAGGATTAAGGAAGAACAGGATTTTATTGATAACGCCATAATGAAGTATGTTGAGGTGTTATGTGAAATGGGTTTAATAGAAAATTCGTTGTATCTTAGATTAAAATACGGTACTGATGTAGACAATGAGATCATACTCATAAAAAATGGAATATCATTGAGCTTGGCAACATTAATAATAGACAAATATTCAAAACATATTACAATAGATGCATTCAATGATACGGTTCACTTTAACGGGGATATAATTGGAGAAATGAAGCAAAATAAAGAAAATGAAATATTAATATATGAAGTACAAAATAATATTTTTGATTAATGTAAAGGCGCATGATTTAATATCAAAAGCAGCAGACCGTCGGACTGCTGCTTTGTCATATATTCGATTATCTAAATTCATCAAGCCAGGTTTGGAACTGTTCGAGGGTGATTTCGCCGTTATAACATTTCTTTCGTTCTGCACGGGCAGTTTTACCGAACTCTTTGAATTCTTCCTTTGTAATGAGCTTTGCTCTTTGACGGGAATCCATGCGGCGGTAAGCTGTAATATATGCCTTATGGATAGCATCGTCTTTATGGACAATATCAAAGGTTTTGAGTGCGCCGATTTCGCTACAAGGCTTTGTTTCACCGGGCATAATTCTTTCGCAGTATTCGCTATTGATACGACCACGGGGGATAAAGTATTCTCCGCAGCATTTACAAGGCTTAAACTTAATCTTATTTACAAGCATAAGCATAATATCAAAACGAATTACATCATCAATAGTTTCTAAAGGATACACAACAACATCTTCATCTGCATCGAAGTAGGATGAAAAATCAAAACTGAACAGCTTGCTCTCTTCACGGTGCTTTGTAAAGCGCTGAGGTAGGGAGCCTTTTTTATCTTTAACAATCTTATCTAAATAAAACTTAATTTCTGCTTTTTTCTGATCTATGCTATCAAGCATTGCATTGAGAAATTTATCAAAATACTTTTCAGAGCCTTTTTTCGGTGCTGTGAAGTCACTTCCGAGAAATTTAATAAATTCACTGCTACCATTGGCAAGATAATCAATAAATGAGGCGATATACACGGTTAAGTAGCTATTCTTATCAACATAAGCAGCAGACTTTTTAATTACCTGCTCTGTGCCACCTCCACCGTAGGCTATAACTATATCTGTAAAAATCTTTCTCAGCATATCTCCATCAATCCAGAGAAAGTCAAAAAGAGCTTTACCGGAAACAGTGCTGACAATTGTTTCTTCAATATTATTAAATTTTAATTTGTATGAGGTTTGGTTGCCGTTAGCAAAGCCAAAGATTTTTGTGCTTTCTTTCATAATACACCCCTTCAATAAACGAATATAAATAATTCTTATAAATATTATATCACGTCGTTTTTGAAAAGTCAACACAAAAGCATAAAACGATTATAGAAAAATAATTTTAAAATATACTTGACAAATGAAAATCATCGTGCTATACTATAAACGACGATAAAGAAACACAAATAAAATAATCGTCTAATATAATCGGTGTAAAGAATACTGAAGAAAGGAGGTAACAGAATGAACGTATTGAATTACACACAGAAGTTAAAGCATTATCCTGATGTGCTCACGTCGGATCAGGCAGCTGAAATTCTTAATGTCAGCAAGAAAACGCTTTATATGGCAATTAAGAACAAAGAACTGCACGCCGTGAAGATTGGACGAGAATACAGGATAGTAAAAGCTAAGCTTGTTGAAATGTTAGTATCATAAGAGGGTGATTATTTTTGAAAAAGGAAATTAAAGTTGCCGGACACCTGGAGATTATCAAAGGTGTTTATCATATGAAGCTCTCCTGGGTGTCCGCAGAAGGTAAAAGACAAAGGAAATCGAAAAGCACAGAGCTACCGGAACGAGGTAACAAGAAACGTGCTCAGGATATGCTGATTGATTTTCAACGTGAGCAGGAGGCAGAGCTTGTAGCAAACGGCAACAGCACAAAAGACATACTTTTCACCGATTATATGAAACAATGGCTGGAAAAGATGAAGCTACAAATCCGACCTACTACATACAGCGGTTATCATGACAATGTTTACGGAATTATAATTCCATATTTTAAACCAATGAAGCTTAAGCTTAGAGATGTTACACCTAAGCATATTCAGGACTTTTATACGAAGCAAAGACAACGTGTAAAAGGTACAACAGTTAAAAGCTATCATGCAAATATACATAAAGCTTTCAAAGATGCAAGAAAACTACAGCTTATTGACTCAAACCCTATGGAGTGTGTGGATCCTCCGAAAAAGGAGCCATACCACGGTCAGACATATACTGTTGAGGAAGCTCAAAAAATACTTGCGTTGATAAGCGATACGATATTTGAAATTCCTATAACAATGATGTTGTTTTACGGACTTCGTCGTGAAGAAGCGATCGGTCTTAAATGGCAGAACATTGATTTTGACAACGATACCTTTTTGATTGCACATACTGTAACTGAAACAAAGGTTGACAGACACCTGCAAATGGTTAAAGAAGATTTAACTAAAAACAGTAGTAGTTATCGTTCGCTTCCATTAGTAGCTCCGGTTAAGGAATTGCTTTTAGAAAAGAAGCAAAGCATTCAGGAATACAGAAAGCTTTTCAGAAGAAGCTACTATCGTGAAGATTCTGATTATGTTTGTGTCAATGAGATTGGTGAATTGATTAAACCGAGAACATTGTCGGATAATTTTAAGAGGATTATTCGCCAGAATAAAATTCGTAATTTAAGACTTTATGACTGCCGACATACTGCAGCAAGTATAATGCTGAAAAACGGTGTTAATATGAAGAAGATTCAAATGATACTCGGGCACAGTGATTATGCAACAACTGCAAATATATATTCCCACCTAGATTATACTGATAAAATATCAGCAACAGAAACAATGAAGGAGATAATCTATGGTAAGGATAATGAAACAGTTTAGGGCAAATCAAGGCAGATTTGGGCAAAACAAAGCCCGGTTCAGACAAAGTAAATGCGGGTTTGCAAACCTGCAAACCCGCATAAACA
>JAZNKJ010000031.1:0-1548 GCA_045578465.1 Clostridia bacterium
AAAGCGTGGGGAATATCAGTATCCCCGGTGTGCTGGTGATGTACTTTGGAATGATTGTATATCAGTGGGATAAGTATCAGACGTATACATAAAATATTTAAAATGGAGGATAAAATTATGGCAAAGAAAACAACAAATTGGGAAACGGTAGCAAAGGACAGAGAGGTACTTGCAAGAGTTGAAGATATGGGAAAAGAGGGGGCTGCTATCGGCGGTGCGCTTCCCAAAGAAATGTGCGACGAATTGAATGCACTTACGGGAAATAAGTGGACATGCAAGAAGTACAAGGAATTCTGCGATGTATATGATTTTCCGTGGGAAGCAGAAGAAGTGGTATACGCCCTGTTTCATAACGGTGAATTTCCAAACAAGAAAGAGGAAGAATGGTTCGCATGGAAGATTGAAGAATCCATTGACAGCGATCAGGACGCAATCGCATTTTTCTATATGTGTCAATACGAGAATGACAGCGAAAGATGCAATAAGTATGAACAGGTGGATGTAAAACCGTTAAACGAGGAGCTTCTCCGTGCTTTTGCAGGTTGGGAGATTGAGGAAGACTGGGAAGAAAATAATTTTGTGACATTCTGGTGCAGCAATAACGAAACCTACGGCTATAAGAAAATGCTAAAGCTCTATAACGGATATCTTAACCGACTTTTATCCTGCAGAATGCTCAATTTTGACGAAAAGGAAAAGGAAACGGTTATAAATTTACTTCAGAAGTATTACAACCATGTTTCTTCCGACTTTGATATCAATAAGGCACGTGAGGCGAGTGAACCTGAAACGCCGAGCCTGTTTGGCGCGTGTGAGCCGGAGGGAGCTATGACCAGAGAGTTTTTGGAAGAGAACTGGGTAGTATCCTCCTATGACGAAGGAGAAGACTGTCAGATGGATTATTACATACATGAGATGAACTGCTTCCCGGGTGAGAAGGCGTACTGTTATTCCCACGAGGATGACGAACTGCGTGAGCTGGAAATCGTACATGTGATAGCACGCATGGATAATGCATCGTTGTATGATGAATTGATTCAGGACGAGGATGTTCTTATCAACGGCGAAGAAGAATACGGTGCGGATTGCAGCGCGGAGTTTATTGCAAAGTTTAGTTGCTATATGATGTGGTTTAAAGAGGTGTAATTTAAAAAAATATAGAAAACATGAAGTAGAAAAGGTATAATAGTGGCATAATAAAACATGGTAGGAGTTGGAGGATAATTATGAGTAAACTATACATAATCATTTTGGTGCCAGTCATAGTAGCAGTGCTTTTAGTGCTGTTCACTGGAATGGACAAAATGAAATACAGATTTCCATAGTGATTGAAAATGAAAGGAACAGGACTAACATCCTGTTCCTATTATTTGAAATCATTTATTTCTTTTTCTGCTCTTTGCCATTACACCGATACCAGATAATATCATTGCAACTGCTATGAACATTATGTAGTTATAAATTTCAGAGAAGCCTGTCTGTGGGAGAGTTGTTATTGCAGTTCTGAAGTTCATCCTGGCCCCCATGTGAAATGGTCGCAGCCCTTGG
>JAZNKJ010000032.1:0-13240 GCA_045578465.1 Clostridia bacterium
AGTTCAATGTTCAAAAACTATCCCGTAAACGTTGGCGGCAAAACGGGTACCGCACAGACAAGCAAGGGCAAAGACCATAACGTGTTTATTGCTTTCGCACCCTTTGAAAACCCCGAAATTGCCGTTGCCGTTGTTATCGAGCACGGCGCTTCAAGCTACACAAGCGGCTCGGTTCTTAAAAAGGTTTTTGATAACTATTTCTTTACACAAGACGATGTTCACAACTCAAAAACAGCTTATACTGCTCTTAAATAGTACTTTTCATTTTACAAAAAGGGGCCTTGCGCCCCTTTGACTATTTTTTTAATCCAAGAATTTCAGTAGATTCATCACGCATTTTATATTTAAGAATTTTACCCGCTGCATTCATCGGGAATTCTTTTACAAAGTCAATGTATCTCGGGCATTTATGCTTTGCCATATGAGCTTTTATATAATCTTTCATTTCGTCTGCTGTCATTTCTTCTCCGTCTTTTAAGATTATAACAGCCATAATTTCTTCGCCATACTGCTCATCAGGAATACCGATAACCTGAACATCCTTGACTTTATCGTGGGTATAAATAAATTCTTCAATTTCTTTCGGATAAATATTTTCTCCCCCACGGATAATCATATCTTTAAGTCTGCCTGTTATCTTATAGTTTCCCTCAGGTGTGCGAAGTGCAAGGTCGCCCGTATGGAGCCAGCCGTCCTTATCAATTGCCGCCGCAGTAGCCTCAGGCATTTTATAATAGCCTTTCATAATGTTATAGCCTTTGGCAACAAACTCGCCCGTAACATTATCAGGGAGGTCCTCTCCCGTTTCAGGGTCAACAATCTTACACTGAATTTCAGGAAGGGCTCTGCCAACAGTTGTTACTCTGACCTCTATGCTGTCGTCCGTGCTGCTCATTGTGCAGCCCGGGGATGCTTCTGTCTGGCCATATACAATTGTGATTTCCTTCATATTCATTTTCTCTACAACCTGATTCATAATAGCCTCAGGGCAAGGAGAACCGGCCATAATACCTGTTCTCATATAAGAAAAGTCAGTCTTTTCAAAGTCAGGATGTTCAAGCATTGCAATAAACATTGTAGGAACGCCGTGGAAACAGGTTATTCTCTCCTGATTTACGCAAGAGAGGGCGGGCTTTGGAGAATAATAAGGGAGCGGGAGGAGTGTTCCTCCGTGTGTCATTGTTGCAGTCATGGCAAGAACCATACCGAAACAATGGAACATCGGCACCTGAATCATCATTCTGTCTGCTGTGGATAAATCCATTCTGTCCCCGATACACTTACCGTTATTGACTATATTATAGTGGGTAAGCATAACCCCTTTTGGAAATCCTGTTGTTCCTGAGGTGTACTGCATATTGCAAACATCATTTACATTAACCTTTGATGCAACTCTTAAAACCTCATCAAGAGGAACGCTGTCTGCTCTATCGATTGCCTCTTCCCATGTTGTGCAACCCTTTTGCTTAAAGCCCACTGTTATAACATTTCTAAGGAACGGAAGTCTCTTCGCGTGGAGAGGCTCGCCTGCTTTGGTGTTTTCAAGCTCAGGGCAAAGCTCAGCAATAATCCCTGAATAATCAGAATCACGATACCCCTCAATCATAATGAGAGTGTGGGTGTCGGACTGTTTTAAAAGGTACTCCGCCTCGTGAATTTTATAGGCGGTGTTCATTGTAACCAGAACCGCTCCGATTTTTGTTGTTGCCCAGAAAGTTATGTACCACTGAGGAACATTTGTTGCCCAAACTGCAACATGGTGCCCAGGGCGGACGCCCATAGCCATTAAGCTTCTTGCAAAGGTGTCAACATCGTCACGGAACTGGGAATATGTTCTTGTGTAATCAAGAGTTGTATATTTAAAGGCGTACTGGTCAGGGAATTCCTCAACCATTTTATCAAGAACCTGAGAAAAGGTTTTCTCAATAAGGGTGTCCTTCTTCCAAGGAAACTTTCCCGTCTTTGTTTTATTGTCATAAAGGGAGGTCTTGCCTCTTGAAAGGCCCTTATATCTTGACATAAAGCTTACGAAGTGCGGGAAGATTATATCAACCTCGCTTATCTCTTCGTCCCATTTCGGATTCCACTCAATTGAGAAAAATCCATCATAGTTTACGCTCCGAAGAGCCTCCATAAACTGATTTATAGGGAGGTTGCCCTCGCCCACAAGACTTTTCGTTTCAAGACTTTCGGAGTCTTTTATGTGAATATGCTTTACATAAGCTCCAAGATTGGTAATAGTCTTTTCAGGAGTCTCCCCATGCATTCTGTATGGATAGTGAACATCCCATAAAGCTGCGAGGGTGTCGCTTGCAAAGTTTGTTAAAAGGTCACGGAGCTTTTCTGTGTCTGCGTAAAATCCTGCGGTCTCAATAAGCAAAACCACGCCCTTTTCTTCTGCAAGAGAAAGGTTCTCTCTTAAAAACTCCTCCACCCCTTCTTCTGAAAGAGCTTTAAGTCTTATATATGGAGCTTTAAGAGTTTCAGCAACTTCAAGGCATCTTATAAGTTCCGCCTTTGCCTCATCCTTTTCTTTGGAAATATCCTTTACCATATCGATACAGGAAATCTTTATTCCGCTTTCTATGAGGCGCCAAGGAGCGTCTTTTAAATCCGCTTCTTTAAGCTTTGAAACATCATGGATTTCAATTCCGTCAAACTTATATTCCCCTGCTAAGTCGAAAAACTCTGAAAGGGTTATATCATTCCACTTGTTTGTGGAAAAGGATAATTTCATCTCTCATCCTCCTCTTCAAAGCAAATCTTGTTGAGGGCATTTATATACGCATTGATGCTTGCCCCGATAATGTCCGTTGAAATGCCCTTGCCTGAAAACGGCTTTCCGTTATGGCGGAGCTTAACAATACTTGAACCCATAGCCCCTCTGCCCTCGGTTACTGACTGAATCTGGAAATCGTCAAGCTCGAAATGGTGGCCTGTTATTTGCTCAATTGCAAGAAATGCCGCGTCAATCGGGCCGTCTCCGATGCAGAAGCCTTGGAGAACTTCTCCACCTTTTTCAAGCTCAATATGAGCTGTTGGTGTGATTATATTACCATTGTTTATAACATAACTTTTGAGCTTATATGTAGGACGAACCTGCATTGCAACGGAAGCTACGATTGCATCAAGCTCTTTTGAGCCAACCTTTTTGCTCTTTGAAACTCTTGCCACTTCATCATAGACCTTCGCATTATCCTCTTCGGATAAGTCATAGCCAAGTTTTTTAACTGCAAGTTTAACCGCAGAAATATCATCGCTTGAAGAAAGCTCAATGTTTTCAGCAGTGGCATTTGTTCCACCGTCAAAAGGTGTATATGAATTTCCGCCTCTTGTCATAAGCTTAATCTTCTTAACGCTGTTATCTAAAACAGCCATATTTATTCCTGTCTTAACCCCGAGAGCATCCCCCTTTTCGCGGAACACTTTGGCAACCGCACTAAGACGAGGATATTCGTGGGAAACAACAGAGGTTTTAATCTGGGTAACTCCGCTTCCGATACAAGAGAGGGCACAAGCCGCCGCCATATTAAGAGAGTCGCTGCACTCAACAGAAACCTTAATCTCTTTCATCTTAGGAACAGCCGCAAACAAATCCTTTAAGAAACCTTCAAATTCAGCAGGAAGCATTCCGCCTGCGCTGTCGCATACTGTTACGGTCTTTGCACCGCAGTCAATTACCTTTTTCATAATTTCATAAAGGAAGTCCTTCTCCGCTCTTGTTGCATCCATTAAGGAAACCTCAACATCCTTGCAAAGAGAAACTGCCTTGTTAACAACTTCCTCCGAGAGAGCGAGTACTGCCTTTGGCTTTTTGTTGCAAATATATTCCATCTGGACAGTTGAAACAGGAACCATTATGTGAATTCTTGGTTTCTTAGCGTCCTTGATTGCATCATAGGTTTTCTCAACCGCCTCAACATCAAGGCCAACAGGGCAAGAAAGGACGCTGTTCTTAATAATCGGCGCAACGGAATGGAGATATAAAATATCAGTCTTTCCGTTTTTAATAGGTGCTGTTTCAATAACAGACACATTTATCTTATCAAGAATTTTTGCAACCTCAATTTTTTCTTTAAAGCTTAAAGTGTATCCACCCTGCTTTCCTTCTTCTCTCAATGTAATATCAGATATAGCAATCTCAGTCATTTTTAACACTCCTTAATTTTAAGAATTTTCTCAGCATTCTTATATAGAATCAGACTGTTTTCTTCGTCTGTCAGTTCCATACTCTTAAATCTTTCAAGTTCTTCCGAAACGCTCCACATAGGGAAGTCCGAGCCGAAAACAACTCTCTCCGCTCCGTATAGTCTGATAAGCTCCTTTGCCCGTTTCATACCAAGCATCCAAAAGGAGCTTGAGGTATCTACATAACAGTTTTCGTCCGCTAAAAATTCATAAGCCAAATCACACATTGACCAGCCTCCGAAATGGGCGCCGATAACTGTTAGTCCAGGGAACTCGCGCAGGAGCTTTTTAAGTCGTCTCGGATGAGAATAATCATAGCGATAATCTCCACAATGGATCAGGAGGGGAATATCCTTTTGCCTTAGGTAATCATAAAACTCAAACATTCTCTTATCATCCATATTAAAGAGCTGTGTGTCAGGATGAATTTTAACGCCCAAAAGCCCCATCTTTCTTGCTCTTTCTATTTCTTCAATTTTATTTTCAAAATCAGCGTGCATTGTCCCGAAACCGTGAAACTCTTTATGGGTTTTGCACTCTGAGGCGATATAATCGTTTATGGCTTCAACTCTTGATGCCGTCAGGGCAACAGAGTGAACAACATAATCTGTAACTCCGCTCTCCTTACCCTCTTTTAAAAGGTCTTTTGCTGTGCCTTTTCCGTCCATTCCTATTCCGTAGAACTCGCCAACGCTTTCCACAGCCTTTTCTGCAATTTTTTCGGGATATATATGAGTATGAAAATCAATAATCTTCATAATTTTGCCTCCAAAGTTTCCTCGTTTAAAAGTCAAAATGCGGTTTTGCCGAAAAAGCAAAACCGCAACTTAAAACAAACCAATTTCTAACATAGTCCGTATGCCGTCCGCTTTTTCAAAGCAATCTCCCTGATTATAATTATGCTTAGAATAATAATACCAATAATGCTAATTAGCTCAATAGCGCAAATTAGGCATAGAGCAAAATACAAAAAAACAGACATTGAAAGAACAATGCCTGCAAAAGATACACTATTAAAAGATTTTTTTGCACTGCGAAAACAAGGTGCAAAGGTCATTGCATCTTTGGATGAATTTGAAGAATGTTTTCTTCCAAAAAACATCATTTTTCGCCTCCTAAAAAAATCTTATTTAATTCTACCACAGCTTTCCACGAATGTCAAGGGATTTTACGATTTTTTTCGAACTTTTTTAAAGGTAAAAAAAGCCTTCTTTCAGGGGAAAGAAGGCTTTTAAAAGCTTTTTAAATTATGCGCCGAAGAATGCTTCGTGAACAACCTGAACTGCTCTTTCTGCTTTTTCAACATTGATTAAAACTGAAACCTTGATTTCAGAAGTTGAAATCATATGAATATTAATTCCTGCATTGTAAAGAGCTTCAAACATTTTAGCTGCAACGCCAGGGTTTGAAGTCATACCTGCGCCAACAATTGAAACCTTGGAAAGGTCTTCTCTATGCTTGATTGTTTCAAAATCGAGATTGTCCTTTTCAGCCTCTAATGTAGCGATTGCTTCTTCAAGATGAGCCTTTTGAACTGTGAAAGAGATATCCTTCTTATTCTCTCTGCCGATTGACTGTAAAATAACATCAACATTGATACCTTTCTTTGAAAGATGAGAGAATACCTTAAACGCAATACCAGGTGTATCAGGAACACCTACTATTGAAATACTTGCAACATCATTATCACGGGCAACGCCTCTTATTAACATTTTTTCCATCTTAATAACCTCCTTGACAACTGTTCCGTCTATCTTTTCAAAACTTGACTTAACTTCCAGACGGGTATTATATTTCTTCGCCATTTCAACTGAGCGGTTGTGAAGCACATTAGCGCCGAGACTTGCAAGTTCAAGCATCTCGTCATAAGTGATTTCATCAAGTTTCTGCGCATTCTTTACTATACGGGGGTCTGCTGTATAAACCCCGTCAACATCTGTGTAAATCTCGCACTTGTCTGCGTGGATTGCAGACGCTATTGCAACGGCAGATGTGTCGCTTCCGCCACGGCCTAAGGTTGTTATATCATCATAACGGTTAACGCCCTGGAAGCCTGCCACGATAACGATTTTCTTCTTGTCGATTTCAGACATAAGTCTTTCTGTGTCGATTTTATCAATGCGGGCGTTAGAATAGTTTGCGTTTGTTCTGAACCCTGCCTGCCAGCCTGTAAGAGAAATTACAGGGCATCCAAGCTTTTCGATAGCCATAGCAAGAAGAGCAATTGAAATCTGCTCACCGCTTGATAAAAGCATATCCATTTCACGCTTTGAGGCATTTGGATTTATCTCTTTCGCCTTATCGATTAAGTCGTCTGTTGTATCGCCCTGAGCACTTACAACAACCACCACATCGTTGCCTTCCTTGTAGGTCTCAACAACTCTTGATGCAACATTTAAAACCTTTGCCGCATCCGCAACTGAGCTGCCGCCAAATTTCTGAACAATAATGGACATTTAAAAACCTCCTAATATAACAGCACCCTCATTATCCGCTTTAAGAATACTAAGATGCCAATTTTTCATTTTTTTATTTAAAACAGGGGTTGCCTTTTCGGAAAAAGCAGAGGCTCTGCCGTTTAAAATTCCGATAATGGTTGGCCCCGCGCCGCTCAGATAAACTCCGAGAGCTTTGTTATTATAACACAAATCAAATATTTCTCCCATTCCGGGAATAAATTTCTTTCTGTAATCCTGATGGAGTCTGTCTCCCATAGAAACTCTTATATTTTCGTAATTCCCCGAAATAATGCTGGCGGTTAAAAGAGCGCTCCGCCCTAAATTAAACACCGCATCCTTATGGAAAACTTTTTCGGGAAGTGCCGCCCTTGACTTTTTGGTCTGCAAAAAGAAATCAGGAATGAAAGTTGCAAATTCCAAATCATCTTTAACGGGGGTAGAAATATAATTTATCTTATGTTTTGATGGCACATTGACGCAGAAACCGCCGAAAACCGCAGGGGTAACATTGTCCCCGTGTCCCTCTATTTCTGCCGCCATATTGAGAAGCTCCTCTTTGCCAAAAGGATTTTCCAAAAGAGCATTAGCCGCGAAAAGACCGCCCACAATACTTGCGCTGCTGCTTCCGAGGCCCCTTGTTATTGGAATGTTGTTTTCCATAACAAGGCGGATATTAACCATATCCTCTCCCGCTTCTTTAAAAATTCTTTCCACGCATTTATAGATAAGGTTTTTATCGTTTTGGGGAAGAAAGCTCTCTCCCTCGCCCATAACCTTAACCTCTGTGGGTCCGTTTATTTTCTCAATGCCCACATAGTTATACATAGTAAGAGCAATGCCAAGGCTGTCAAAGCCCGCACCCATATTGGCACTTGTCGCGGGAACTCTCACCTTAATCATTTATATCACCCTTATTTTCCCTAAAACCTCGCAATTACTAAACGGCTCGCTCTTTAAAAGTTCATTAAGTTCTTCTTCGCTTACTGCTTTTGTTATGATTGCAAATTCATTATCTAAACCATCAAGCTTTGTAATCTTATAGCCTTTTAACTTATCAGCATCGCCGGAAAGTCTTAAATAGTAAGGATATTTCTGAGCCTTGCCGTCTTTAAGATAATCCTCTTCTGCCTCGTTCCATAAAATACGGATATTTATGTTTCTGTGCTTTGCAACATCAACAAGGTCGGATACCATTGCACTTGCGGTTGGGAGCTTTCCCGCTCCTCTGCCGTAGAACATAACATCCCCTAAGGATTCGCCCTGCACCAGAATTCCATTAAATACATCGGAAATATTTGCAAGAGGGCTGTCTAAGTCAATAAACGCCGGGCAAACACGGGCAAAAACGCCTTTCTTTACCTTAACGCACTGACCAACAAGCTTAACACTGTATCCCATTGCCTGAGCATACTTTGCGTCTTCGGTTGTAATCTTTGTTATTCCCTCAGTTGGGATTTTTTCGCAGTTTACATTCTTGCCGTAAGCCAAGGATGCAAGGATTGCAATCTTTCGGCAGGTGTCAATTCCCTCAACATCTGCTGTCGGGTCTTTTTCGGCATAACCCTTTTCCTGTGCCTCAGATAAAGCCTCCTGGAAGGATTTTCCGTTTTTAATCATCTGGGTTAAGATATAGTTTGTTGTTCCGTTTAAGATACCAACAATTCCTGTTATGTCATTTCCTGTAAGGCTTGAAATAAGAGGTCTTATAATAGGAATACCTCCGCCAACACTTGCCTCAAAGAGATAGTTTATGCTTTTTTCTTTGGCAATTTGCAAAAGCTCTGTGCCGTGCTTTGCAACAAGCTCCTTATTTGAAGAAACAACATGCTTTCCTGCTAAGAGAAGCTTTTTGGTAAATTCATAAGCAGGAACTGTTCCGCCCATGGCTTCGATAACCGCCTCAACCTCAGGGTCGTTTAAAATATCATTAAAATCCTTTGTAAAGCACTTATATTCACTGTCAGGAAAATCACGAAGGTCGAGAATATATTTAACTTCAATTGTGTCGCCTGCTTTTTTTGCAATGTTTTTAGCGTTGGTTATAAGAAGCTCTCCAACTCCGCTTCCCACAACGCCGAAACCCATAATTGCAATTTTCATAGGTGTATCCTCTCTTTCTCAAGGTTTAAAACTTGTTTATAACAATACCTGTAACCAATTTCGGCCAGAAATATGTCGATTTCTGAGGCATTTTCTCGTTTGCAAGAGAAACCTCTTTGATTTCTGCAACGCTTGTTGCGTTGATTAAGAATGAACACTGATACTCTCCGCTTTTAACCGCCTCAATTGCTTCCTTTGCGTCTCTTGTGTAGAAAAGGTTTTTCTGGTTTGCCATATTTGCGCTGTCAATTCCAAAAAATCTCTCTAAAACAAGAGTATGAAGAAGTGTTACATCAAGGTTTTTATAAGCTGACGACATATCTGTTATATAATTGTTTATAGCATCAGTATTTTTAAGTTCGAAACGGTAATAATAATCTTTGCCGGTATAAAGGGCAAAGCATTTTTCGTCTAAAACTGAGGAGATTTTTTCCATTATTATTTCGGCATAATCCCCTTCTGTAAAGTAAATCTTTGATACCGCAAAATCCTCTGTTAAACAGCTTGTTATAACATTTTCGTCAAACTCAGGAAGATTTTTAATCATTCTGTGGGTTGGGAAAACCAAAAGTCCACTGTCTTCCATTGAGGTAAGCATCATCATAACATAATCATAAGGCATATTCTTTGCATCGGGGTTTTCCTCTCTCTTCTTGTTACGGAAGTTAAGAGCGGTCTCGTATCTGTGGTGCCCGTCTGCTATAAATAACTGCTTATTCTTAAACTGCTCGCTTATCTTTGCAGTTTTTTCGCTGTCAGAGATAATCCAGATATTCTGGGTTATGTTATCGTCTGTAACAAAGGAAACATCAGGCTCTCCCTTTGAATACTCTGTAATAAGCTTTTCAACAGCCTTATCCTCATCAAGATAGAGAGAATAAATCTGGCTGAGGTTTGCATCGGTTGTGCTCATTAAATCAAATCTGTCGGTCTTTGCCTTTGATAAAGTGTTCTCGTGAGGAAGAACAATTTTCTTGTCAAATTCCACAATCTCGACCAAGGAAATTATTCCTTTAAGAGAAATTGGAGTTCTGTTATATTCAAAAACCTGTTCATAAATATAGAAAGCAGGCTTTTCATCCTTTTTAAGAATACCCTTTTCTATCCAGGAGGCAAACATCTCTCCTGCACGGGTATATTTATTACTTTTCTCATCGTCAGTTTCGTAAGTCTTTCCATAGTCAACCCTGACAATGTTATATTCGCTTTTTTCATAAAGAGCATCCTGCTGCTCAGGGGAAATTATATCGTAAGGAGGGGCAGTAACATCATTAAGATTACCAACCAACTCTGTATTATACCGAAGTCCTTTAAAGGGTATTACATTTGCCATAATTCTTGCCTCCTAAAAAATAATTCTGTTCTTACCATAATACACCAAAACTCGAAAATAGTCAAGGAATATCTGACATTTCGGCAATTTTTAGTAAATTTATAAAAAAATGTCCCACGAAAGGAAATCCAATGATAAAAAATGCAAGAAAAATCATAAACACAAAGGTCTTCCATGATGGCACGGGGAAGTATCTCGGGAAAATCTCGGATGTAGCTTTTTCAGGGGAGAAGCTTAAAGGCTATTATGTTTCAAGCGACAGCATTGTCCCTCTTTTGAGTATGGTTTTCCCTTCTTCTGTTACAGCATATAAAAAGGGCAAAATTTTCGTCAGGGAAGTCTCCCCTTCTTCCTCTGACTTTATAACTTTTAAAAAAAATATCTCCCACCAGAGTTTTTTCTCGGGAGAGCGAAAAATCGGCAAAGGACGGGATATGCTTTTTGACTTTGAAACGGGAGAAATCGAAGGGTTTTTATATTCAGAAAATATTTTTAAACGGCCCTCTTATTTAGATATAAATAAAATAAAAATAAACGGAAAAAATATAAATGTAAGAAATTAAAAGGAGGCAAAAAAATGAAATTTGTAGTAGGCGTTATTGCAGGGGCATCTATTGCAGCAGGAGCTATGATGATGACAGACCCTGCCTATATGAAAAGAATGAAGAAAAAATACAAATGCGCAAAACGAATGATGCACAATATGATGTAAAAAAAGGTGTGGAAAATCCACACCTTTTATTTTATTCTTCTTCGAAAGCGTCTTTACCGAGGCCGCAAACAGGGCAAACCCAGTCTTCGCTAACTTCTTCCCATGGTGTTCCAGGAGCGATTCCGTTATCAGGATCTCCTAAGCTAGGGTCATAAACATAGCCGCAAGGGCAAACATATTTTTTCATTTTTATCTCTCCTTACTTAAATTTGATAGTTATATTTTACCACATTCATTTTTCCCTTGTCAATAAATTTTATACTTTATTGATTTTCTTTGTTGCCATCAAGATCGCGCTTACGCAAATCATTGAAGCAATAATTTCAAGGCATCCGTTAACCGTAACAATTCCTATAACAAAATCCATAAAGGATTTGCCCATAATTCCGCCTGCGGAAAAAGCTCCGCCCTTGCCGAAGATAAGCCATACAAATATGAGAAAGAAAAGCGTATTTGTAAAGGAACCAACAGCCCCTGTTACGGCATAGGTTATGTCACCTCTTTTGCTCTTTGCGAGGATAACGAAAAGCCCGATAAGTAACAAAAGAGCCACTCCCATTATCACGATAAATTCTCTGCCTATTATATACTGTCTCATAAGATTTCCGAAAAGCAGATATAAAAGTGTTCCGATTGCGCCGATGATTATATACTTAACGGCATTACCCCTCTTTTTGAGGAATTTCGCCGTATAATAAGGCACAACTCCAACTAAAATTCTTGGAACAAAGCAGATAATAAGGCTTAACCAACTTGTTTTAACCTCAGGAGTGAGGCTATACCAGGGAACAAAGAAAAATGATGTAAGCCCTGGGTTGATTGTGTTGTTGATAAGACTTGTAAGACCGAAAATGAGACCTAAAATCGCGCCCTTTTTCGGCCCTAAGGTTACAGAGCCGACTATAACGGGAATCTGAATCAATGTGATTTTTACCACCCACGGGATATACCCAAGTGGAGTAAATGTCATTAAAACGATTATCGCGGAAAACAGCGATAAAATTACCATATCTTTTGTGTTGTTTTTCATAAAAATCCCTCCGTCCCTGCCAATTAAATGGTCAGTGCTTTCATTTTTATATATTTTTAATTTTATACTATTTTTGCCCCTGACTGGATGTCACTTTCAACTGTTGTTACGACTAATTTGCCGTCGTGTTCAGCTGAGAGAATCATTCCGCAGGATTCATACCCCATCATCTTTCTTGGTGGGAGATTTGCGATAAATAAAAGGTTTTTGCCGATTAAGTCCTCAGGCTTATAATACTTGGCAATTCCTGATAAAATCTGTCTTGTTTCGGAGCCAACTTCAAGAGTAAATCGGAGTAGTTTATTTGACTTTGGAACAGCCTCACACTCTAAAACCTTACCTACTCTTATATCCATTTCCAAGAACTTTTCAAAATCAATATCCTTTGCAAATGGCTCAATTTCGATTTTTTCTTCGGGAACAGCGAACTCTTCTTCAAGCTCTGCCATTTTCTTTTCAGCGTCAATTCTTGCAAAGAGAGGAGTTGCTTCGCCGATTTTCTCTCCTGCTTTAAGATTTCCGAAAGTGAGAGAATCATAAGATAGGTCGGAAAATCCCATTTGATTTGCGATTTTCTCCCCTGTTTCAGGCATAAATGGTGTTATGAGTGATGCGATAAAGCGGATTGCTTCTAAGAGGTTATACATAACATCTGCCAAAACATCCTTCTTCTCTTCGTCCTTTGCAAGTGCCCAAGGCATTGTTTCGTCAATATATTTATTGGCTCTTCCTGCAATTGCCATAACCGCACCCAAGGAGTCAGAAACACGAAGTTCTTCCATAAATTTAGCGGCATTTTCTTTTGCCTCGTTGCAAGTTGCGATTAAATCCTCGTCAAATTCTGTTTTTGAAGAAGTGCTTGGAATAACGCCGTCAAAATATTTATTAACGATTGCGGCGGTTCTGTTAACAAGGTTTCCTAATGTGTTAGCAAGGTCAGTATTAAATGAAGAAATAATCTTTTCATAGGTTATTGTTCCGTCCTGAGCGAAAGGCATTTCGCGAAGAAGATAATATCTAACAGCGTCAACCCCGAAATGACGAACCAAATCGTCTGCATAGATAACATTTCCCAAAGACTTGCTCATCTTATCTGTGCCGTTTAAGAGCCACGGATGACCGAAAATCTGTTTAGGGAGCGGTTCTCCGAGAGCCATTAAAATAATCGGCCAATAAATCGTATGGAATCTCAAAATATCCTTACCGATAATATGAACATCAGCAGGCCAGTATTTTTCGTAAAGCTCGCCCTTTTTATCAGGAGTATAGCCAAGAGCATTTATATAATTGCTGAGGGCATCAATCCATACATAAACAACATGCTTATCGTCAAAGGTAACAGGAACGCCCCAGTCAAAGCTTGTTCGGGATACGCAAAGGTCCTGAATACCGGGCTTTATGAAATTGTTTACCATTTC
>JAZNKJ010000033.1:0-13680 GCA_045578465.1 Clostridia bacterium
TTGGCGCGCCAAGGAGAGATGGTCGGTTGTCAGCCTCATACTGAGCAATCATCTGCTTTCCGCCGCCGCTATAACCTGTTATGGAAAAACAAGTAAGGTCAGCATCAGGAGAGATAATTCCCTCTCTTACAAGAGGCTCAATAAGAGCAACGAAACCGCTTGCATGACAGCCTGGGTTTGCAATTCGCTTTGAATTTTTAATTCTATCTCTTCTGCCTTTTAGTTCTGGGAAACCATATTCAAAGTCGGGATTTACTCTGTGGGCAGTTGATGTATCAATTATAGCTGTGTTCTTGTTTTCTACAAGAGAAACTGCTTCTATTGCAGCGCTATCCGGCAAGCAAAGAAAAGCAATGTCAGAGGAGTTAAGCGCCTCATATCTTGCATCTTTATCCTTTCGTATTTCATCGGGCAAAATTATAAGCTCGATGTCTTTTCTGTTTTCCAATCTTTCGTGAATACGAAGTCCTGTTGTTCCGGCACTGCCGTCAATAAATACCTTTGTCATATCCGTTTCTCTCTTAACAAAAAATTAAAATATTTTACCAATTATCATTATACTCCTATACCCCTTATCTTGTCAAGGAAATAAGTCGAAAAATAGACACAAAATCTCCCCTTTAAAAAGGGAGATTTTTTAATATAATATATGAAGAAAACCTTTCCCAAGAGGAAAGGCTTTCTCAAGTGAAATTATTCTAGAAAAAAACAAAGACGGGATAAACCCGTCTTTGTTAATAAGTTTTAAACCTATAATTATTCTTCGTCTTCTACTGGAACTGGGTTAGCAACAGACTTAAGCTGATAAGAAGCACCCTTAACGATAATAAGTTCACGAGAATCTGTGTTTTCACCTTCGAAATCTCTTACGATTAAGAAGTCAGCAACATCTTCCCAAATGTTTGCTACTGTATCAGTAAGTTCGCTGTACTTAGAACCATTGATGTAGATATACTTGCCAGCAGCTTCTGGATCATAGAAGTTTTCATCAAACTTGTAGCTTGAAGAAGAACCCTTAGAAATTTCGATTCTCTTACCTGTTGTATCGATTACATAGATGTTGTCGAAATTGCTGAGCTTCCAAGAAGCATCGCCGATTTCAATTCTCTTTGTCTTCTTGTTGATACCAGTAGCATAACCAGCAACAACTGAACCGCCATCATTGTTATCTAATTCAGCAACAACTTCATAGCCGTTTGCTCTGCTTACTTCAAGACCATCCATAATAAGTGTAAGGTCTACAATCACATTGCCTCTAACTTTGAACTTGTAGATGTCACCAGCTTCGATGTTAAGAAGGTCCGCTGCAAGGTATGCATCGTTTGTTGTTAACATTGTAACTTCTTCACCATTGTAAAGAGCTGTAAGTTCATATACATCTTCTTCGTCTTCGTTTACTGTTTCAACAACACCTGTGATAACAGCGAGACCAGAAACAGCGTTTACGCCAGCAGGAGTTGTGATAACAAGAATGTTGTTTTCATCAGCTTTGCTATTTCTGTAGTATTTACCAGAAACTACATCGCTATCTTCGAGGTCAGCAAGAGTTCCAACAGCAGCATTAGCCTTATCAAAATCTTCTGCGCCACCTGGAACAAAGAATACTACTGTATCTTCATCAAATTCAACGCCACCGATTTCAAGATCTTCTGCGTCATAACCAGCATTTTCAAAGTCATCGATATATCTAACGATTTCTTCTTCTGGATCAGCTGACTGGTTGTTAATCTTCTTGATTGTGTCGCCACTGTATGTTACATCGATAAGTGTGTCAACAAGACCTGTAATCGCATCATCAACATCTGTTACTACAAATCTTTCCTCAACTTCTTCAATTGTAACTAATGTGTTAAGAGCAACAGCTTCGCCATCAATATAGATTGTCTTAGCTAATTCTTTTTCAACAACACCGTCTTTTGTTAACATCTGAACAGTAACAGATGGTGTTCTGAAGTTAGCCTTAGCTTCAAAAGCTGTAACATAAGCATAGTTACCGGAAATAGTAACTGTTTCGTCAACATAAGCAATTCTACCGAACTTGTCGATATAGAATTTAGCAGCTTCGCCAATTCTAAGATCGATTCCGTCATAAGCAGCATCATACCACTTACCGTCTACTTTGTAAGCCACATCGTCAACAGAAGAATCAGAAGCCTTTGTAGATGTGAGAGTTCCTTCGATTGTGTTCTGCATAACATCAGCTACGAGGTAACCAGCGTATCCGTCAGCATATACGAGAGAAAGAACATCACCTTCAGCGATAGCATCAGCTTCGATTTCAGCGCCGTCTTTTACAAGCTTAACGAGAAGAGCATCATCATCTGTATCGATTTCAGCAATACCAATATCTTCCTTGAAGATAATTACATCGCCATCGATTTCATCAACAACTGCAGAAACAGCTGTTTCGATGATAACTGCATCAAAAGCAGCATCCTTATCGTTGTCGATAACTGTTACAAAGCCTGCAGCATCAGCAGCATCGTCAGCTGTCATAGCAACAAGTGTATCGATACCGCCAAGGATATTGTTATTCATAACATTGAGAGCTTCTGTGTCAAGAGCAATCTTTGTGCTTGCTTTCGCACCATCCTTGTAATACCAAAGAGCAGAAGCATCAGCAGTCTTATCTGCATCAAGAGCTGTGATTGGGAATGTAACTGTCTTGTTGTAAGCTTCGTCAGCAACAACAGAAAGAAGTGTCCAATCATCATACTTATCCTGGAATGCGAAGAATTCAACAGCCTTACCAAGGAAGTTTTCAGCGCCAGAATCAGCAGCTAAAACAGCTTCGCCTGTAAATTCTTCATCGTTTGCACCGTAAACATAGTCATAGTCAAGTGGTAAGAAGTCAACAGCAAGAGCGTCTTCTTTGTCGATGCTGTTGTCAGCTTCGAAACCATAGAAGTTTGTGCTGATGATAACGCCTTCACCCTTAACGATACCGAGGTTTTCAGTCATAAGAGTCTTGTATTCAACTGGTTCGCCAGCATACTTAGATTCGCCATCATACTTGATGAAATCGCCAGAACCGTCGAGGTTCCATGTGATCTGTTCAACTAATGGTGTGTCGATTGCGTTGTAGAGAAGCTGAGCAATTGTGCCACGGCTTGCAGGTGTTCCTACAGCAGCCTTAACAACATCTTCTGTTACGCCTTCTTTGATAGCAGCTGATACATAACCCATTGGGTAACCGCCGTTAGCGTTAGCAACAACAGTGTAGCCAAGTGTAGCCATGATCATCTTAACAGCATCTTCATACTTAACTTCTTCTTCAGGTCCGAATGTTCCATCAGGACGGCCGTCGATTGCAACGCCAGTAGCAGCAGCAATGTAGCCAGAAGCCCAGTGTGTAGAAGGAACGTCAGAGAACTTTGTGACAGCTTTGCCTTCAGCTGACTCAGCGTAACCCTGCATAGCAGCGATTAACTTAGCCATTTCAGATCTTGTAACTGTCTTTTCTGGTCCGAATGTTCCATCAGTATAACCATCGATTATACCAATCTTGTGTAATTGTTCTACCGCTTTGAAATAAGCGCTGTCGTCAGCAACATCTGTGAAAGATGCAGCACTTGCGATTGTTGTTAAAGCAAGAGCAAAAACAGCAACTAAAGCGATAAGTCTTTTGAGATTTTTCATAATTCTCAAATCCTCCTTATAAAAATTTTTAATTTTTTGCAAATTTTATATATTCAAAGGCTTTCGCCTCTAAATAACAACACAATACAAACAGCCTATTTTTTAGCTTAATATGATTATATACTAAAAAAATTGGACTGTCAACAACAAATTGAAAATGTAACAAAATTGTAATACTTTTCACAATTATTTGAAATATTAGTCGGTTTTTCGGGTATTTTCGCACCAAAAACCATTCTTTTTTACGGAAAACAGACCTATACACCCTATCTTCCTTTAATCATTTTAATACTTTTTTCATTAAATGTCAAGCATTTTTCCTTTTTTTCATATATTTAGGAGGTTTTTTGAGAATTAAACCTTTTTCTTCCTTATTATATATAATATATATGATATAGCTATGGGTTTTTTGTGCAAAAAAAAGGCGCTGTCTTTTAAAACAGCGCCCATAAGCATTTACTTAGCAGCCGCAGCCACAACCGCCACTACGGTTTGTGCCTTCACAACCACCACAACAACAAGAAATCAAGAGGATTAAAACAATTATCCAGATACAGCTGTTATCACCGAAGCATCCCATACTTTTCACCTCCTTTCGCATCTTGTTCCTTTAATTAGTCGCAACAACAGGAATTAGAAGAGAAGTTTCTTCCTTCATTTCCGCAACCGCATCCGCAACAAGAGAAGAGTAAAATAAGAACGATAATCCATAAACAGTTATTTCCGCAGCCCATGTCTTTGCACCCCCTTTATCGTCTTCTAATTTCATAATATGGCGCTCGGGGGTTTTGGTTACTTTATATTAAGAAAATTCTTGATTTTAATCTTTCCTAATAGTATAATAGAGTTATCAAGGGCAGGGAGGTGCAGAAAATATGTCTTTAACCATTAAAGACGCGAAAATTTCTGTTGAGATTTTCCAGTGTTATGCCACTGCCACCCTTTCCTACCGACTTGACGGCATAGAAAACGGGGAGGTTTGCCTTCCGTTTGTGCCAAAGGGAATCATTCACGCTTTTTCAGTTTCCTGCGACGGAGAGGTTTTCGCCTCGGCCCGCGCAGTTAACCTCAAAGAACTTGGGGGCGCCCTTAAAAACAGCGTTTCTCTTTCCAGAAGAATTGATGGGGCAATGGTTTTGAGGTTTTCCGCTCTTCCGCCGTGTGAGGAGATAGAGATTTCTCTTTCCGTCTGCTTTAAGCTTTCAAGACGGGCAAACCATACTCAGCTTTCTTTTGTAGGCCTTGCCGAAGACGCTTCTGCCTGCGCCAGCCTTACCTTTAACATAAGCGGGGAGATAGAAAAAGTTTCTTCCCCTACTCATAAAATAACTCAGGAGGTTTTCCCTTCCGGAGTTCGCGCCTTTTCTGAGGCTAATATATATAAGGAAAGTTTTCTTTTGGATATCTTCTTTAAGAAGGCTCAGCCGGACGGGGTTGTTATTTCAAGACATCCGCTACGGGACAATGTTGCTCTTTGCGCTTTTACCCCTCAGCTTTCTCACCTTTTAGGAGATAAAAAGAAATTTGAGATTTATCTTCTTCCAAAAAAGGATGCTCTTTCAAAGTGCATTGCACCCCTTTCGGTGCTTCTTTCCTCTTTGGGCGAGGGAAATCAGTTTCGCGTGTTCCTTGGCGACAAGTGCGTTTTGGATTTTGCAACCTTAAACGAGAAAACTATTGACGAGTGCATTGAAAATGTTTTAAGTTCCAGCTTTTGCAATGTCACGCCTTGCAACAACTCAGAAAAAATTGTCATTGCCAGCGGGGAGACAGCTTTTGACTTCGACTTTTCTCCGTCCCTTATTATTCTTTATGACGGAAAGCAATCTTCTTTATGGGACCTTCCTTGCATCTGCGTTTCAGAGGCAGATATGAGGAGCGTTATTCCTCTTGAAGTTTCAAGGCTTTTAAGCGCAAGGGTTTCCCCTGCTTTCTTAGAGCCTGTGGGCGGGCTTGGAGTCACTCTTGTCCCTGCCGTGCTTCCTGAGGCAGTTTCGGGAGAGGTTTCCTATTGCTTTGTAAAGCACAGCGTTATTCCGCCACAGAAAATCAGACTTTTTGATAAAAATTGGAGCGAGGAAATTGAGCTTAAATCAATTTCCACTCATTTAAATCTTTTGCCTGTTGACATTATGTATGCCATGGAGCAGATAAAAGCCCTTGAAAGAGAAAAGAACTCTCTGCCTTATGAGGCGAGATGTGTCATCCGTGATAAAATTAATGAAATCTGCCTTTCCTATGGCATTGCTTACGGAGATGTTGCTCTTTCTTGCTTTAAAGGAGTTGCTCCTCTTGGGTTTATTGATGCAAAGAGGCAGTATAAAGAGCAACTTGCAAAATATTTCAGCGAGGACACCAAAACCGTTGCTCCTGAAATCCTTTCTCTCATTCTGGATTCTCAGACGGTGGAAGGGATTATTGCCAAAGACCTTTTCCAAAACAACGATATGCTCGTTTTCTCTACGGCAGTTTCGCTTATTGCTCTTTATTTATACACAAAGGACCGCTACTCTTCTTTTGCAAAACGCTCTTTGGAGTTTTTAAAAGGCAAAGAGGGATATTGGCCAAGGGCCGCTCTTTCTCTTTGGGAGAATGGAGAAGTTGATTTAGACCTTCTTTTAAAGAGGGCAGATATGAAAATAATGTACGAACGGCTTGACGAGCTTTGCGTACTCTTAATACAAAATTTTGGGAGGAATCAGAAATGATAGCAATCGGATGCGACCACGGCGGTTTTAATTTAAAGAACGCCATTATGAAAAAACTTGAAGAAATGGGATACGACTATAAGGATTTCGGGACTTATTCTACCGACTCCTGCGATTATCCTGATATTGCAAAAGAAGTTTGCAAGGCAATTACTTCGGGCCAATGTGACAAAGGAATTTTGGTTTGCGGAACAGGAATCGGAATGAGTATGGCCGCAAACAAAGTAAAGGGAATCCGTGCCGCTCATGTTACAGATACTTTCAGCGCCCGTATGACAAAGGAACACAACGATGCCAATGTTATCTGTCTCGGCGAGAGAATAACAGGTATTGAGATTGCCCTTGAAATTGTTGAAGCGTATCTTAACGCAACTTTCCAGGGCGGCAGACACGCAAATCGTGTTGCAAAAATCGAAGATTAATTTTCAGGAGTTTTTATGAGGCGGATTGAAATAAACTCAAACGACGCAGGTCAGAGAGTGGACAAGTTTTTAATTAAATATTTTAAGCATCTTCCCGAAAGCCTTATTTATAAATGGCTTCGGAAGAAGAAAATCCGTCTTGACGGCAAGCACCCCCAAAAAGACGCTTTCCTCTCTGAGGGAAGCGTTATTGAGGCGTATGTAAACGACGAGTTTTTCCCCAAAGAGAAAGGGCTTCCCTCTTTTCTTCTTTCGGCGAAAGCTCCTGCCGTTGTTTATGAAGATGAGAACATTATAATCTGCGACAAGCCATCGGGAATCTGCGCTCACGACGGAGAGGACAGCCTCATAAACTCTATTCTTTCTTATTTATACAAAAAAGGGGAGTATAATCCCCTTATGGAAAACACTTTTGCTCCTGCTCTTTGCCATCGCATAGACAGGAATACCTCAGGCCTTGTTATCGGCGCAAAAAACGCAAAGGCTCTTCGCTTTTTTAACGAGAAAATCAGGAATCGGGAAATAAGAAAAATCTATTTTCTTAAAACTGACCGCCCTCTCCCCGAAACAGAGGGGGTTATAAGAGGCTATATCAAAAAGGACAACGCACAAAACAAGGTTTTCTTCTCGGAAGAAAAAACAGACGGTGCCTCCCTTGCCGTAACCTCTTATAAAGTTACAGAGGACGGCGTCTGGGCAGAGCTTTTAACAGGCAGAACCCATCAGCTCCGCGTATCCTTCGCCCATCTTGGCTGCCCCATTGTGGGGGATGTCAAATATGGTGCAAAGAAGAACGGGCAAAAGGACTTCCAACTCCTTAGGGCAAGGAAGCTTATATTCGACTTTAAAGACGAGGGCGATTTCGCCTATTTAAATCATAAAGAATTCGAGGTGGATTAAATGGAATTTACCCCTTCTCAGAAAGAGGCAATAAGCTATAACGGAGAGAACATACTCCTTTCAGCAGCAGCAGGCTCAGGAAAGACTGCTGTTTTAGTTCAGCGCGTCATTGAGAAGATTTTAGACGAGGAAAATCCCACCTCAGTAAACGAACTTTTAATTCTTACATATACAGAAGCGGCGGCGGCAGAGATGAAAAGAAAAATCGCCAACGCCATCAATCAGGAGTTTTTGAAAAACCCCAAGAATGCCCATCTTAAAAAGCAGAGAATGTTAATGGGCAGTTCCAACATTTCCACAATCCATTCCTTCTGTCTTGAAGTTATAAAAGGGAACATTCACCACACGGACCTCCCCGTTGACTTTTCCATAATTTCCGAGGTTGAAAACAAAACACTGACAGATATGGCTCTTGACACTGTTTTGTCCCGGTTTTATGAAAACATTGACCGACTTCCGTTCTTTAAGAGCCTTGTTTTAAGCCACGGCTCAGACAAGAATGACAAAAGACTAAGAGAAATTATTCTAAGGCTCTTAAACTTTGCGAGAAGTATGGCTCATCCTGCAAAGTGGCTTAATAATTCCGCTCTTGATTATAAATGCGAAAAATTTGAAGACTCTCCATGGCATAGCCGACTTTTTGCCTATGCCAGAGAGGAAATTATAAATATACAGGAAATAAACGAAGAAATTCTTACCCTTGCGGAAAAGAATCTCCCCTCTGACCACCCTTACGCTCCTTTCTTTACTATCGAAAAAGGGAAAGTGAGCATTATTGAGTCGGCAATTAACGAAAACGACTACGAAAAAGTCAGAGAGGCCTTTAAAAATCTTACTTTTGAAACTCTCCCCACAAAGAGAACCAAGGAGCCTCTTGAAGCCACCGTTCAGAGCAACATAAAGGCTCTCCGCAACCTTGCCAAAGACCTTTTGGGCGAGCTTGCCTCTTTCTTCGCCTCTGACTCTTCTCTTGTTTTAAAGCAGCTTAAAGAAAACGAGCCACAGATAAGAACTCTTAAAAATATTGTCCTTATGACTATGCGCGCTCATAAGAAAATGAAGCGCATGGCGGGATATCTTGACTTTAACGATTTAGAGCACGAGCTTATCTCTCTTTTAGAGGACGAAAAGGGCGCTCCCTCCTCTGTTGCGAAAGCGCTCCAAAACAAATACAAAGAAATTTTGGTTGACGAATATCAGGACACCAACAATGCTCAGGATACAATCTTCACTCTTGTTTCAAGAGACAATTCAAATATATTCACAGTCGGGGACATAAAGCAGTGTATTTATAAATTCAGAAACGCTGTTCCTGAAATTTTTGCGGAGAAGGGAAGACGCTATAAAGTTTCTGACGGCGGGCATCTTATAAAGCTTTCTCAGAATTTCAGAAGCAGGCATAATGTTTTAGACTTTACCAACTATGTTTTCAGTCAGATTATGACTGAGCGCTCCTGCGGAATTGAATACGGAGAGGAAGAGCGCCTTGAATTTGGCGCAACCTATTATCCTCCCGAGGAAAACCCCCAGAGCTATATCCCTGAGTTTAACATTGTTGACGGTCGCACAGTCGAGGATAACTCCGATGTAGAGGCATTCTCTGTTGCAAAGCGCATCAAAGAGCTTGTAACAAAAGAAAAGCTTTCAATTACCGACCCGAAAACCGGAGAAATCCGACCTGTCCGTTACAGTGATATTGTTATTCTTTTAAGAAACGCCAAATCAGGTGGAAGAATCTTTGAAGAAGTTTTAACTCAGAATCGGATCCCCGTATACAGCGAAATCGGGCAGAGCTATCTTGACACCGTCGAGGTGCAAACCGTTCTTTCATTCCTTGAAATTATTGATAATCCTTATCAGGATATTCCTTTAATCGCAGTTTTGCGCTCCCCTCTTTACAGGTTTACCCCTGATAGCCTTGCAAATATCCGAAGCGCCAAAAAAAGATGTTCCTTCTTTGATGCTCTTTGCGAAGCCTCTTCCCAAGGGGATGCAAATTGCAGGAAATTCCTTGACGAATTAAACGCCCTTCGGGACGAGGCGGAATATTTAAGCGTGAGCGAACTTATTTTGCTTATTCTAAACCGCTATAACTACAAAGAAACCGTTTCGGGGGAAGAAAACGGCGAAATCAAAGGAGAAAATCTTCGCCTCTTATTTGAGAGAGCAGCGGAATATGACGAAACTCCAAACGGAAGCTTGTTCGGGTTTATGCTCTACATCCGAACTCTTATAGATGCGGAAATGGACCTTACCCCTGCAAAAACCGAAGGCGAAAATTCCAACGCTGTAAAGATTA
This sequence comes from Clostridia bacterium, assembly GCA_045578465.1. Lineage (GTDB taxonomy): Bacteria > Bacillota > Clostridia > Monoglobales > Monoglobaceae > SIG454. Next base: position 9,969 of record JAZNKJ010000033.1, read on the forward strand.
TGAGTATTCATAAATCAAAAGGTCTTGAATTCCCCGTTGTTATTGTTGCAAATGTTTTCGGAAAGTTCAACACCTCCGACACAAGCAGGAGTATTCTCTGGCACGACAAGGCGGGCTTTGGTATTCCTTATACGGACACAAAAAAGCGCATCAAATACCCCTCTCTCCCTCATAAGCTTATTTCCAAAATGCTTTTAAGGGAGCTTTCCCAAGAGGAAATGAGGCTTTTATATGTTGCCATGACCCGTGCGAAAGAGAAGCTTATAATCTCGGCTGTTATAAAGAAATCGGGAACGGCATGGGCATCTCCTTATCTTTCCCGAAACAAGATTTTAACAGCAGGCATTTTAAACGCAAGGTCTATCGGAGACTGGATTTCCTATGCCCTTGCCCGTTATAGCGGAGCCGAAGAGCTTTGCGCCTTGCATAAGCTTTCTTATGACACAGTAGAGAGCGAGGAAAACTTAGTTTCGGTAACTGTTTCTGAGCCGCTGTGTGGTTTTTATGATGACGAGGATACTTTTGACGAGCCTATAACCTTTGATGAGAATATTGACGAAAAGCTTATGGACAAGCTTACAAATGTTTACCGCTCTTCTTCTCTCCCTGTTAAAATGTCTGTTACCGAAGCGAAAAGACGACAAAACGAGGAGGATATTTATACTCCGAGCATCTTCAATCTTCCAACCCTCTCTGTTGACCCTGCAAATCTTTCAGGAGCAGAAAAGGGAACAATAACCCACTTTGTTCTTCTTCATCTTGATATGAAAAAAACCTCTTCTTTCGAAGAAATTGAAAGCCAGATTGAAAGAATGACAGAGGAAAATATCATAAGCTCTGTTCAGAAAGAGGCTGTGGACATTTCTTCTATTTTGAAATTTGCTCAAAGCGACCTTGGAAAACAGCTTAAAGATGCGGTTATGGTTAAGAAGGAATTCAGTTTCTATTCTGAGATAAGCGCAAAAGAGCTTTATCCTGAGGATAACAGCGAGGAAAAAATCCTTATTCAAGGAACTATGGACTGTTTCTTTAAAGAGGCAAACGGAAACATCGTTCTTCTTGACTATAAGACCGACAAAGTTTCCGAGGACGGCGCAGTAGAGCGAGGCAAAACATATTATACCCAGCTTAAACTCTATAAAGATGCCCTTGAAACAATCTTGGGGCAAAAAGTCAACGAGGCTTATCTCTATTTCTTAAATTGCGACAAAGCGATAAGTATAGATGAATTAAAATAAGGAGCTATCTATGATAGCTCCTTGTTTATATTTGATACAAAAACTGTTGAAATTATAAGAACAAAGCCGATAACATCCCAGAAAGTAAAGCTTGTTCCAACAAACAAGAATGAGAAAACCGCCGCCGCAACTGGCTCAATGGCAGCCACCATTCCCGCCTTGACAGGACCAATTAAGTTTACCCCCATAAGATAAAGATTATAGGCAACAACCGTTCCAACAACGATAACCCCCAAAAGGGCTGCAACTGCGCCAAGGTCAAAGCTTACGCTATACTGCCAGGGACGGATTATAAGACACAAAACTATTCCGCCGATAATCATTCCAAACCCTGAAACTGTAAGAGAATTATATTCCCTAAGGAGCTTTTTGGGTATCATCGAGTAGCAGACCAAGCCAACCGCTGAGAAAAGTCCCCAGAAAAGGCATTCCTTTGAGATTATCATTGTCCTTAAATCTCCGTGGGTTGCAATTAAAATCGTTCCGCCCAAAGCAAGTAAAAGCGCCAGCGTTTCAAAAATTTTGGGAAGCCTTGCCTCCATTATGCAAACCACAATCAAAATCATAGCAAGTCCTGTATATTGCAATATAGTGGCTGTTCCTGAATTGGAATAGCTTATGGTAGTAAGATATGTATATTGGGAAATCATAAGACCAAAAATACCAAATGCAACAAGCAACCCTGCACTTTTTGGCTTTTTGAAAATATCAAAAACCGCCTTTTTCTCTCTGATAAGGGAAATCAAAAACAAAATCAGTCCTGCCGAGATAAGTCTTACGCAGCTTACCCAATCTGAACTAAACCCTTTATCTTTAAACAAAATTTCACCGCAAGCTCCGCAAAAGCCCCAGCAAATTCCGCCAATCAGAGTATAAATCACGCCTTTTGTCGTTTTATTCATCGTGCCACTTCCTTAAAACAAATTATCCTCAGTATATCACACTCTTTTACAATTTTCAACTATAAAAAAGACGGACTTTCGTCCGTCTTTTTACTTCTCTTAGTTATTTATTCTGCCATTCCTCAGCTTTTGCAGCAGACATTCTTGTTATTGCTTCTTTTGGATATTTGGACTCTTCCCCGCCGTTTGTATAGAGGAAATACTTTCCGTCCTGTGTCTTATAAAGGCTTTCTTCATAGCCATCTTTATCCCCGAAAGCTCCGAATGTCTTTTTCTCAATAAGCATAGACGCTTCTGTATCATATTCAACTTTGCAAATAATCTTTTTCATTTTTTTCTCTCCTTGCCTTAAAGTTATATGCATATTTTATCACAGGCTTTTAAAAAAATCAATGCTTTCTACAAATTTATACAAAAAAGACGAGCAAAACGCTCGTCTTTTTTATTTATCAAATTTAAATTATTCGATAACCTTTGTTACAACGCCGGAACCAACTGTTCTACCGCCTTCACGGATAGCGAAACGGAGACCTTCTTCCATAGCGATGTGTGTTGTAAGTTCAACAGTCATAGTAACGTTATCGCCAGGCATACACATTTCTGTGCCTTCTGGGAGGTTAACGATACCTGTAACGTCTGTTGTTCTGTAATAGAACTGTGGTCTGTAGTTTGTGAAGAATGGAGTATGACGTCCGCCTTCTTCCTTAGTAAGAACGTAAACTTCGCCTACGAACTTTGTGTGAGGTGTGATTGAACCTGGCTTAGCAAGAACCTGTCCTCTTTCGATTTCGTTTCTCTGTACGCCACGGAGAAGAGCACCGATGTTATCACCAGCTTCAGCCTGATCGAGAAGCTTTCTGAACATTTCGATACCTGTTACAACAACCTTACGGCTTTCGTCAGCGAGACCAACGATTTCAACTTCGTCAGAAACAACGAGTGTACCTCTTTCAACTCTACCTGTAGCAACTGTACCACGGCCTGTGATAGAGAATACGTCTTCGACTGGCATTAAGAAAGGAAGATCGCTCTTTCTTTCTGGTGTTGGGATGTATCTGTCAACTTCAGCCATGAGTTCGTGGATACAAGCGTATTCAGGAGCAGATGGATCTGTTGAAGCACATTCGAGAACCTGAAGACCGCTACCCTTAACGATCGGAATCTCGTCACCCGGGAATTCGTATTCAGAGAGAAGTTCTCTGATTTCCATTTCAACGAGTTCGAGAAGTTCTGGATCGTCTACCTGGTCAACCTTATTCATAAATACTACGATATAAGGAACGCCAACCTGTCTTGAAGGAAGGATGTGTTCTCTTGTCTGAGGCATTGGGCCGTCAGCAGAAGAAACAACGAGGATAGCACCGTCCATCTGAGCTGCACCTGTGATCATGTTCTTAACGTAGTCAGCATGTCCTGGGCAGTCAACGTGCGCATAGTGTCTTGTTTCTGTTTCGTATTCAACGTGAGCTGTAGAGATTGTGATACCTCTTTCTCTTTCTTCCGGAGCCTTATCGATCATATCGTAAGCTTCGTACTGAGCCTTACCGTCCATAGCAAGCACCTTTGTGATAG
>JAZNKJ010000034.1:0-12962 GCA_045578465.1 Clostridia bacterium
TTAAAATAAGGAAAACGCTAAAAAACTTTTTCATATTCTCCTCCAGATTTCCATATATATTTTCGTTTTCGACAAAATATGCTCAAATTCCTTTATATAAAATATTAAATTTCTGTTACAAATATTCAAAACGCCCTTAAAACCCAAAAAAGTGTTTGACATTTTACCTGTATTAACATATAATAATATTGATAAATTTTTGCAATTTTTAAGGCGATAAAACTTAAGGAGGACTTTTAAGTTATGAAAAAATATAATGTTGGTATTATCGGCGCAACAGGTATGGTTGGTCAGAGATTTATTACTCTTATGGATAACCATCCCTGGTTTAATCTTTGCTGTCTTGCGGCATCTCCGAGAAGTGCAGGAAAAACTTACGAAGAAGCCCTTGGGGGAAGATGGTCAATGGCGACTCCTATCCCTGAGTTTGTTAAAAATATGGTTGTTTTAAACGCAACTGAAGATATTGAAAAAATCTCAGCTCAGGTTGACTTTGTTTTCTGCGCTGTTGATATGAAAAAAGATGAGATAAGAGCTCTTGAAGAGGCATACGCTAAGGCTGAATGCCCTGTTATTTCAAATAACTCAGCGCACAGACATACAAGCGATGTTCCTATGATTGTTCCTGAAATCAATCCTGAGCACGCTGAAATTATAGAGGCGCAGAAAAAGCGTCTTGGCACAAAGCGCGGATTTGTTGCGGTTAAGTCAAACTGCTCTCTCCAAAGCTATGTTCCTGCTCTTCATCCTCTTATGAAGTTTGGAATCAAGAATGTTCTCGCTTGTACATATCAGGCAATTTCCGGTGCTGGTAAGACTTTCGAGACATGGCCTGAAATGGTTGATAACCTTATCCCATTCATCGGTGGCGAAGAAGAAAAAAGTGAGGTTGAACCTCTTAAAATATGGGGAAAAATCGAAGGTGACAAGATTGTTGACGCAACTTCCCCTTCTATCACAACTCAGTGTCTTCGTGTTCCTGTTTCTGACGGACACACAGCGGCAGTTTTCGTAAGCTTTGACAAAAAGCCTTCTATTGACGAAATCAAAGAGGCATGGGCAAGCTTTTCAGGAGTTCCGCAGGAGCTTAACCTTCCTTCTGCTCCTAAGCAGTTCCTCCACTATTTTGAAGAGGATAACCGTCCTCAGGCAAAGCTTGACAGAAACCTTGAAAACGGTATGGCTGTTTCCATCGGCAGACTCAGAGAGGATAAACAGTTTGATTATAAATTCGTTTGTCTTTCACACAACACATTAAGAGGTGCGGCAGGCGGTGCTGTTTTAATGGCAGAGCTTCTTGCGGCAAAAGGTTACTTCGACTAATATTTTGTTTTATCCCGTCTGCGGATACTGTTATTTATAAATTGCAGACAGAAAGGTTTGGATGATTTATGAAAAAGCCATTATTTACCGGCTCAGCTGTTGCTCTTATTACCCCTTTTAATGAAAGCGGGGTTGACTACAAAAAATTTGAAGAACTTATCGAATTCCATATTGCCAACAAAACTGACGCCTTGGTTGTTTGCGCAACTACCGGTGAATCATCAACTATGTCAGATGCTGAGCACAGAGAAGCTCTTAAATTTGCGGCAGATATTGCAAAAGGCAGAATTGTCTTAATCGCTGGAACAGGAAGTAACGACACAAGCTACGCTATCTCCCTTTCTTCCTATGCCCAGTCTGTTGGCTATGACGGCCTTTTACTTGTTACACCATATTATAACAAGGCTACTCAAAAGGGACTTTATCTCCACTTTAAAGCAATTGCAGACAGCGTTAATATCCCGATTATTTTATACAACATCCCAGGTAGAACAGGTTGTATGATTTCTCTTGATACTTTTAAGAAGCTTGACAAGATTCCTAATATTATCGGTGTTAAGGAAGCAACAGGCGACCTTGCTTTTGCAGGACAGATTGCGGCAAACACTGACCTTGTTTTATACTCAGGAAACGACGATGTTATTCTTCCTATGATGTCAATCGGCGGTCAGGGCGTTATCTCTGTTATCGCAAACATTCTTCCAAAGGAAACTCATGATGTTTGCGTTAAATTCTTAGAAGGCGACTTTGAAAGTGCTAAAAACGAGTATCTTAAAATGATAAATCTTGTTCACGCTCTCTTTATTGAGGTTAATCCAATCCCTGTTAAGACAGCAATGAACATTTTAGGCTTTAATGTGGGCGAATGCCGTATGCCACTTTGCTCTATGGAAGATAAAAATGTTGAAACTTTAAAAGAAGTTATGAAGGACTACGGTTTCAAATTCTAAGTTAGGAGTTTAAAACTTATGACAAAGATTTTACTTTGCGGTGCAAACGGCAAAATGGGCCATGCGGTTACAAGAGTTGCCGAGCAAAACGAAAGCGCAACTATTGTTGCAGGATATGATGTTTTAGACACTTCTTCAAAGGGTTTCCCCGTTTATGATGATTTGTCCAAGATTTCTGAAAAAGTTGATGTTATAATCGACTTTTCTCATCCGTCTTTAACTGACGGCATTTTGGACTTTGCCAAAATGAACAACATCCCTGCTGTGATTTGCACAACCGGACTCTCTGCTGACCAAATATCAAGAATTGAATATGAATCAAAATATATTCCTATATTCTTCTCTGCCAATATGTCTCTTGGGGTTAATCTTCTTATGGACCTTGTTACTAAGGCGGCGAAGGTTTTAGAGGAAAATTTTGATATCGAAATCATTGAAAAGCACCACAATCAAAAGCTTGATGCCCCAAGCGGCACAGCTCTTGCAATTGCAGACACTATTTCCGAAGCTATTTCTTATGCTCCTGAATATACCTATGACAGACACAGCGTAAGAAAAAAGCGTGATAAACGGGAAATCGGCATTCACGCTGTTCGTGGCGGAACAATCGTCGGAGAACACAGCGTTATCTTCGCAGGAAACGACGAGGTTATTGAAATCAAGCACAGTGCAACCTCCAAAGAGGTTTTCGCAGTTGGTGCAGTTTCCGCGGCGGAGTTTTTAAAGGATAAACCTGCAGGATTCTACAATATGAAAAGTCTTATTAAATAAATCCTATTTTCAGGGGGTTCCTATGGACATCACTATCACAAATGATGTTGCTATGGTTACGCTATACAGCATCCCGAACACTCCCGAAAACCTTGTTTTTATTCTGAAAAAATTTGCAGAACTCGGCATAAACATTGATATGATAAGCCGAGTTCCTTCTTTAAGAGAAGACTTTAACTTATCTTTCAGTCTTTCTCAAAATGACCTTAACAAATCAATGCTTGCCATAAAAGAGATTAAGAAATCCTTTCCTCTTCTTTTTGCGGATATAAACGGTTATAACTCGAAGATAACCTTTAAAAGCGAGAAAATGAAAGATGAAAGCGGGACTGCATCAAGCATTTTCGCTATGCTTCTTCATCAGGGGGTGGAGGTTAAGATGATAACAACCTCTGAAACTGAGATTTCTTGTCTTGTTGACGAAAAAGACATTTATAAATTTAACATAGAAAAATAACGGCGAGGTTCTCCTTGCCGTTTATTTCGAGGTAAAACTTATGAAATCTATTATAACTTTTGCAAAATACTATAAACCCTATATCCTGATGATGATTGCGGACCTTCTTTGCGCGTCGCTCACTACGGTTTGCGAGCTGGTTTTCCCTAAGCTCATAAGCTTTATTACAGACACGGCAATCAACACGCCCCATCTTCTTGTTTTATCTACTATTTTCAAAATCGGGGGGCTATATTTATTCCTGCGAATTGTGGACACCCTTGCCAACTACTATATGGCAAACAGAGGGCATATAATGGGGGCCTTAATTGAAAAGGATATGCGAACTGATTTGTTCAATCATCTTCAAAAGCTTCCTTTCTCCTATTACGACAACACAAAAGTCGGACAGATTATGTCCCGCTTAACTCACGATTTATTTGACATCACAGAGTTTTCCCACCACTGTCCCGAAGAAATTTTTATATCGGGAATTAAGATTATCGGCTCATTTATAATTCTTGCAAATGTCAATATTCCCCTTACTCTTATCATTTTCGCTCTTCTTCCTTTTATGCTCACTTCATCAATTATTTTCCGCAAGAAAATGAAGAATGCATTTAAGAAACAGCGTGAGCAAATCGGGGAGCTTAACGCAGACATTGAGGACAACCTCCTTGGAATTCGTGTTGTTAAAAGCTTTGCCAACGAAGACATTGAAAAAGAGAAATTTGAAAAGGGCAACGAGAAGTTTTTAGCTTGTAAAAGAATTTCATATAAATTCATGGCTCTTTTCCAGTCAGGTACACGCTTTTCCGACGGAGTTTTATATCTCGGGGGAATCGTTATCGGCGCTCTCTTCTTAAAGGCAGGGCATATATCCCCAGGCGACTTTGTTGCATATCTTTTATATATCCAGACTCTTATAACCTCAATCCGCAGACTTGTGGAATTTACAGAGCAATTCCAGCGAGGACTTACGGGCATTGAACGCTTCACTGAAATTATGAACGAGCCTGTCACAATCGCAAATGCTCCTGATGCCGTTGAAATCGAAAGGCTTGGCGGTCAAATCACATTTAACGATGTAACATTTTCCTACATTGAGGGGAATGATGAAGTTTTAAGCCACCTCTCCTTTGAAATAAAGGAGGGCGAAAATGTTGCAATTGTCGGCCCGTCCGGTGGCGGAAAAACCACTCTTTGCAATCTTATCCCAAGATTTTATGAGCTTAATTCAGGGGAAATTTTACTCGACGGAAATAATATTCAGGATTTAACCCTTGAATCCCTTAGAAGAAATATCGGTATGGTCCAGCAGGATGTTTATCTTTTCAGTGGCTCCGTTAAAGAAAACATCGCCTATGGCAAAACAGATGCAACCGATGAAGAGATTATAAACGCTGCAAAGCTTGCAGGAGCACACAAATTTATCCTTTCTCTTCCAGACGGATATGACACCTATGTTGGGGAGAGAGGCGTCAAGCTTTCAGGAGGGCAAAAACAGAGAATTTCAATTGCAAGACTATTCTTAAAGGATTCTCCAATATTAATTCTTGACGAGGCTACTTCCTCCCTTGACAACGAGAGCGAATATCTTGTTCAGAAATCCTTGGAAAAGCTTTCCCAAGGACGAACAACCATTACAATAGCTCACAGGCTTACAACCATAAAAAATGCTGACAGAATTATCGTTATGGGTAAGGACGGAATTTTAGAAGAGGGGACTCACGAAAGCCTCATAGCAAAAAATGGCGAATACGCCAAACTTTATAAACTTTACACATAAACAAAAAGCGGATGCACTTGCATCCGCTTTTATTTTTAATTATTTACTGTTTAAAGGGTTATCCTCGCCCAACTTGATATCGAGGTCAATTTTCCCTTTGCCCTCTCTGTAAGCCTTAATTTTGAGGGTATTACCAGGTTTTAAAGTGTTCTTAATCGTATTAAGTTCATTTGTTGAGGTAACTTTCTTTCCGTTTGCCTCAACAATTATGTCTCCTCGCATAAGTCCGCCGAAATGAGCACCGCTTCCTTCCATAACTGAGTTAACCCAGACACCAACGGGCCAGCCATATCGCTTTGAAACACTTTCTGTTACATCAACAGTTGTTATGCCGATTACAGGTCTGCCCTTAACATATCCATACTGAACCAGATCGCTTGCAACAAGCTTTGCCTCATTTATGGGAATTGCAAAGCCCATACCCTCAACAGTTGAGGATGAAATCTTGGCTGAGTTTACACCGATAACCTCGCCATAAGCATTAACCAAGGCTCCACCGCTGTTGCCTGTGTTAATTGCGGCGTCTGTCTGGATATAATTCATCGTAAGATCTTCGCTCATCTTAACTGTTCGGTTGGTTGCGCTTATTATCCCTTGGGTTATAGAGCCGAAAAACTCCATTCCCAGAGGGTTTCCGATAGCTATCGCTCTCTCCCCGACTTCAATCTTTGAGGAGTCGCCAAACTTTGCAACGGTTAAAGCTTCATCGCTTTTAATTTTAATAACCGCAAGGTCTGTGCTTGCATCTGTTCCTACGATTTCCGCCTCGAAGTTTTTATCCCCTGCAACCTGCACGGATACTTTTCCCGCACCATCAATAACATGGTTGTTGGTTATAATATAATAAGTTTTTCCGTCTTTGCTGAAAATAATCCCTGAACCTGAGGCCTCTGAAACACCTTTTATTCCCCAGATATAGTCCGTAACCTCAACCTCGGAAACTATCCCCACAACCGAGGGGCCGACTTTCTTTGCAATTTCCTGAGTTGTAAGTTCTTTTCCGCTTCTTTCCCCATCGTCTATTAAGCCGTCTTCAAGCATTTTATCAATGTTTGGCTCAGCAGTTACCGTGCCGAAAAGCTTTCCGCCTGAGCCAAAGAAATATCCTGACGCAAAAACAGCAGATATAATAAATACATTCAAAACAACCATAACAAGTCCAATATGGATACGGCGTTTCTTTTTGCGAGGCTCCGCAGGAATAATATCAAGAGCCGTTTCTTCTTTGTTTATATATTCAAAATTATCTTCCATTTTCCTCCGCCTTTCCTTTTATCCTATAAAAGTATTATTCACACTTTATAAAAATTATAAATCAAAATTGTTATAGCTTTGTGTTTAAATTGTGAAGAGAATGTGAATTAAAGTTTTCCTTTCTCGAGGCTGAACTTAAATTCGGCGTATTCTCCCTCAACTCCTGATGCAGTAATATTTTTGCCGTGGCGATTTATAATGGATTTTACAATATAAAGCCCAATCCCCGTTCCGTTTTTGTTTTCCGAGCGGGATTTATCTTCTTTATAAAACCTTTCAAAGATAAGCCTTGCCTCTTCCTTGGAGATGCCTTTTCCTGTATTTCTTACGGAAATTTCGACATCTTTCGCTTCTTCCGCTACGCTTATCTTTATATTTCCGCCCTGAGGAGTAAACTTAACGGCGTTATCAAATAAATTCGTAAGAACTCTTTTGATTGCATCCTTATCCGCTCTTACCGAGCAAAAATCACTGCAAAGTTCAATGTCAACCTTAATATTTTTCTCGTCGATTATCTTTTCAAAGCCGAGAGCCGTTCTTGTTATAAGTCTGTTTATATCAAAGTCAGTGATTTCAAGTTCAATCTTCTGATTTAAGTTCCTTGTTACCTCTAAGAAAGAGTTAACAAGTCTTGAAAGTCTTTTGCACTCGTCATAAACAATCTTTAAATATTCCTTTTCTTTTTCAGGAGGAACGGTTCCGTCTAAAATTCCCTCAACAAAACCTGTTATTGTGGTCATTGGTGTTCTGAGTTCATGGGAAACATCAGAGACAAAGTTATTTCTTACCTCTTCAAACTTTTCAAGCTCCCCCGCCATATTATTAAAGGTCTGGGCAAGCTCGCCAAGCTCTTTTACACGGTTGTCCGCTTTCGTAAGCTCAACTCGTGACTCAAACTCGCCTTTGGCAAACTTCTTGGCATTATCCCCTATAATCTTAATAGGGCGGACAATTCGTCCTGAGGAATAATAAGCAAACATAAACGCAAGAATCAGAACAATCAATGTGGAATATGTTGCAATTTTTATAATCTGACTATTTAATATCCATTGGGCAGGGCGTGGGGTGCTTATAATAATTTCCCCAAGGGCAAAGCTGTTTCCCGCCTCGTCCGTTTCAATAATAGGGGCAACATAAATATCCATTTCCTCACGGAAAGCTCCGTCAAGCGTTCCTCTTAGAGTATATTCGCTACCTCTTAAATAACTCTTATCAATCTTTGTTGTGCTTTTATTAAACTCTTCGCCTGTTGCAATTTCAATGGCAATTCGGCCTGTTTCGTCAACAACAAAAATATTATAATCCGAGCTCTCCGAAAACCCTTCAAGATAGCTTCTTATATAGTCGCTGTTAAGTGTCCCCTCTTTATTAACCATTCTCACAATGGCTTTTGCGTCCTCAGAGAGCTTTGAGGCACTGCTGTTTTCAACATACTGTGTCAAAAGAAAGGACTGCAAAACTGTTAAAAATATGGTACCGATTATAACGGTAATCATATTTATATACATCATATGAGAAAAAATCGTCTTTTTAAACATACCAAAACCTTATTTCACTTCAAATTTATAGCCGACGCGCCATACTGTCTGGATTTTCCAGGGATTACCATTTCCCTCTATCTTCTCTCTTATTCTCTTTATATGGACATCAACCGTCCTGCTGTCGCAGGCAAAATCATATCCCCAGATTTTCTCTAAGAGCTGTTCTCTTGAAAAAATCTTATTCTTGTTCTTAACTAAGAAAGTAAGGAGTTCAAACTCTTTAAGGGGAAGAGCAACAACCTTATCTTTTATGGTAACTTCATGGGTTGTAAGGTTAATTTTAAGGTCGCCTAATTTAACCTCATCGTCACTATTTTCTTCCTTTTCCCCGCTCCGTCTTAAAACAGCTTTAACTCTTGCCATAAGCTCTTTCATTTCAAAGGGCTTTACCATATAGTCATCCGCTCCGATTTCAAGGCCTTTAACTTTGTCAAAGGTTTCCCCTTTTGCCGTAAGCATAATAACGGGAACAAGGCTTTCCTCCCTGATTTCCTTTAAGACCTCAAAGCCGTCTTTTTTCGGGAGCATTATGTCAAGAATTATAATGTCAGGATTCTCTTTTTTAAAAAGGCTTATTGCCTCCTCTCCGTCGTGGGCAAAGATGCTTTCATAGCCCTCTTTATTAGCATAAAGACCTATAAGCTCACAAATATTTACCTCGTCGTCAACAATGAGCATTTTAATTTTATCCATAATTAAACCTCGTATTAAGGCGTGCTATATAAATAGCACGCCATGAAATTTTACGCTTTTTTAAGAATTGCTGTCTTTACCTTTGTAACAATTGCATCTGCATCAAGCTCATACATTTTAAGAAGAGCCGCCGGTGTTCCGGAGCGACCGAAAACATCCTTTGTTCCAACTCTTAAAACAGGAACAGGGCATTCCTCAGCCACAACCTCAGCCACTGCGCTTCCGAGACCGCCGATAATGTTATGCTCTTCCGCTGTAACAATAGCACCTGTCTTCTTTGCCGCGTCAACAATTATATCTCTGTCAATTGGCTTAATTGTTGCCATATTGATAACAGCGGTGCTTATTCCTTCGCTCTCTAAAATTTCAGCAGCTTTCATAGCCTCAGGAACCATAAGACCTGTTGCGATAATTGTTGCATCCTTACCCTCTTTAAGATATACGCCTTTTCCGATTTCAAATTTATATGTATCGTCAAAAACCACCGGCACGGCAAGTCTTCCAAATCTTAAATAAACAGGGCCTTTATATTCGATTGCCGCTTTAACGCAAAGTCTTGCTTCCTGAGCATCTGCCGGGTTTAAAATAACCATATTCGGGATAGTTCTCATAATGCCTATATCTTCAAGGCACTGATGAGTTGCGCCGTCTTCACCAACGGAAATACCTGCATGAGTTGCGCCAATTTTAACATTAAGCTTTGGATAGCCGATTGAGTTTCTTATCTGCTCAAAAGCTCGTCCTGCCGCAAACATTGCAAAGGAGCTTGCAAAAACTGTTTTACCGCAAGAAGCAATACCAGCCGCAGTTGACATCATATTACCTTCTGCAATACCCATATTTATAAATCTTTCTGGATATGCTTTAAGGAATGTTTCGGTTTTTGTTGACTTGGAAAGGTCCGCATCTAAAACAATAATATTTTCATCGCATCCAAATTCAGCAAGGGCGTTGCCATAAGCTTCTCTTGTTGCAATTTTTTCTCCTAAATTGTATGTCATTAGTTTTCCCCTCCTATTGTCTTTATGTATTCATCAAGCTCAGCAATTGCAATTTCATACTGCTCCTGATTTGGTGCAGAGCCGTGCCATTTTGCCTGATTCTCCATAAAGGAAACGCCTTTACCCTTAACGCTTTTTGCAATAATAACAGTTGGCTTGTCCTTAGTTTCTTTTGCCGCCTTAACCGCATCTTCTATCTGATTAAAGTCGTGGGCATCAATAACTATAACATTCCAGCCAAAAGCTTTGAACTTCTCGTCAATAGGAGTTGGGTTCATAACCTTTGTTATATCCCCGTCAATTTGGAGGCCGTTAAAATCAACAAAGGCAGTAAGGTTATCAAGCTTATAGTGAGCTGCAAACATAGCAGCCTCCCATACCTGACCTTCTTCTATTTCGCCGTCGCCTAAGATAGTATAAACTCTGTAATCCTTATTATAGAGCTTACCAACGAGAGCCATTCCGTTTGCGGCGCTTATGCCTTGTCCCAAAGAACCTGTTGACATATCCACTCCGTCTGTGCCTTTCATATCAGGGTGGCCTTGGAGATAGCTGTCAATATGTCTTAAAGTTTTTATATCCTCTTTCGGAATAAGACCGATTTCAGAAAGTGCGCCGTAAAGAGCAGGGGCGCAATGACCTTTTGAGAGGACAAATCTGTTTCGGTCAGGACTGTCAAAATTATCTTTATTTATATTCATCTCTTCAAGATAAAGATAAGCTAAGATATCTGCAATTGAAAGTGAACCGCCCGGATGACCTGCCTTCGCGCTGTAAACACCTTCAAGGGCCATTTTTCTTATTCTTGTGGCCGCAAGAGAAAGTTTAGTGATTTTTTCCTTTTCCATAACCAAAACACCTTTCATATTTTTTATTTAAAAGCATTACCCCGAAAAGCCTTTTCCTAAGACCTCTCTGGCATCTGCCACTATTACAAAAGAATCTCTGTCAATTCCTTTAACAATCTCTTTTAATTTAAAAACTTCTGTCTTCCTTACAATGCACATAACAACCTTTTTGTCTTTTCTGGTATATTCAGAAAAACCTAGAAGAGTGGTTGCCCCTCTTCCCATTTTTTCGCTTATCTCTTTTGAGATTTCGCCTGGGAAATCCGAAACGATAAGCACCATTTTCGCAAAGTTAAGACCGTCCAAAAGTCCGTCTATAACCTTTGTGCTGATATAAAGAGCAAGGCCTGAATAAAGCATTGTTTCCCATCTTTTTGTAAGGGCCGTTGCTAGAATGATTACAACCGCATCAATTATCAAAATGAATACTCCGATAGAAAAATACGGAAACCTTTTCTTTAAGATTTTGGCGACAATATCCGTTCCGCCTGTTGTTGCCCCTGACATTAAAACAACGGCAATTCCGAGACCTAAAAACGCCCCACCAAAAACCGATTGGAGTATTTCATTATCCGTTATGGGACTTACGAAAATCCCAAAAACCTCAGTAAAAACAGATAGAGCCAAAGTTCCGATAACCGAGCCTAAAAGAAAAGTTTTGTCAAACTCAAAAACTCCCCAGATGAAAATCGGAATGTTTATAAGAAAAATCATAAGACCTACGGGCATATTAGTAAAATAGCCAAAGACCGTAGCCAGACCGCTTACTCCCCCCGGAGCAATCCTTGCAGGGATTAAAAACAAAACAAGAGAAAGCGCCATTATTCCTGCCCCTAAAAGGAGCAGACCGTATTTTCTTACTGCCACCTACACCAATCCTTTCAGATTTTATGTAGCAGGCTCCGTCAGGCAAGACAGGAGTTCAAAAAGCCTGTCCTCATCCCCTTTAAGATATGTATATCCAATAAGGGCTTCCACCCCTGTTGCGTTTTTATAATCAAACAAATCGGCGTTTTTAGGCGGACGGGAAGTTGTATTTCTTCCCCTCTTAAATACCGCCATTTCTTCTTCTGTCAGTATTCCCTCAATCCGCCGAAAATACTCCGCCTGAGCAGAGGCTTTAACATATTTCGTTGCATTTTTATGAAGGACT
This sequence comes from Clostridia bacterium, assembly GCA_045578465.1. Lineage (GTDB taxonomy): Bacteria > Bacillota > Clostridia > Monoglobales > Monoglobaceae > SIG454. Next base: position 11,760 of record JAZNKJ010000034.1, read on the forward strand.
TTAACGGGATAGTCACAATCCTTTATAAGATAAAGCCTTGTGTAAAGCTCAAAAATGCAATCGCCTATATAAGCAAGAGTCAGCGCCGAATACTGGCTCGGCTCAATACTTTTACCTATATTAAACTCACTTAAAAATTTATCTGGCATTATATCCCTCTATTCAAAGGTAATCTGCTGGCCCTGAGCGGTATCCTTAACAATAACGCCCATTTCTTTGAGCTTGTCACGGATTTCATCAGATTTTGCCCAGTTCTTTTCTGCTCTTGCAGTCTTTCTTTCCTCTAAAAGAACCTCGATTTCAGGACTGATTTCGTCTTTTTTATCGTTTACGAAAAGACCTAAAACACCGCCAAGCTCACGGATTAAATCCTTTGTATATGAAATTGCTTCAAGAGAAGAACCGCTGTTTGCTGTTATTGTTTTGTTAGCCTCGGCAACAATTTCAAATATAACAGAGATTGCGTCTGCTGTATTCAAATCGTCATCCATAGCGTCAATATATTTCTGCTTGAAATCATCAAGCTTTTTGATATATTCTTTTTCGCCATCCAAAAGAGCCTTTTCCTTGGCATTTTCTCCAAAGAATTCAAGGTTTTCAAGACAGGTATAAACTCTTTCCATACTTGACTTTGCCGCTTCCATCAGCGTCTTGCTGAAATTAATCGGACTTCTGTAATGAGCGGAGAGCATAAAGAGTCTTATAACCTCATAGTCAAATTCCTCTGCGATATCTCTTACTGTAAAGAAGTTACCGAGAGATTTTGACATCTTCTTATTGTCAATGTTTATATAGCCGTTATGGAGCCAATAGTTTGCAAAGGTACAACCGTTTGCACATTCGCTCTGAGCAATCTCGTTTTCGTGGTGTGGGAAAATAAGGTCCTGACCGCCGCTATGAATATCGATAGTTTTGGCAAGGAATTTGTTTGCCATAGCGCTACACTCAATATGCCAGCCCGGTCTTCCCATTCCCCATGGGCTTTCCCAAGCAGGCTCGCCCTCTTTTTGTTTCTTCCAAAGAGCAAAGTCCATCGGGTCTTTCTTGTCTTCGTTAACATTTATTCTTGCACCGGCTTCAAGGTCTTCAAGAGGCTGGTGAGAAAGCTTTCCGTATTCTTTAAACTTTTTAGCTGAGAAATAAACATCCCCGTCAACATTATAGGCAAAGCCTTTTTCTTCAAGATCCTTAACAATCTCAATA
>JAZNKJ010000035.1:0-17774 GCA_045578465.1 Clostridia bacterium
AATGACCGTGGATGAAATGAAAGATTATATAAGAGCTCATATGGCAAAGCATAAGTGCCCGAGATATATTGACTTCGTAAAAGAATTCCCAATGAATGCGGCGGGTAAGATTCTTAAATATAAGATGCGTGAAGACGCGGCAAAGAAACTTAATATTAAAAAAGTTGAAGGCATTGTTGCCGACTAGAAAGGATGATAGATATGGAAATTAAAATTACAAAAACAACGGCTCCGAAAGCGAAGCCAACAGGCAAGCTTGGATTTGGTAAAGTGTTTACCGACCATATGTTCGTTATGAACTACACAGAGGGAAAGGGTTGGCACGATGCAAGAATCGTTCCTTATGACAAGATTACTCTTGACCCATCCGCAATGGTTTTCCATTACGGTCAGGAAATGTTTGAAGGCCTTAAAGCTTATATGGGCGCAGACGGTAAGGCAAGACTTTTCCGTCCTGATATGAACGCAAAGAGAACAAATGCAACAAATAAGAGACTCTGCATCCCACAGCTTCCTGAGGAAGATTTTGTTGAGGCAGTTCGTGCAGTTGTTGAGGTTGATAAAGACTGGATTCCAACAGAAGACGGAACATCTCTTTACATAAGACCATTCATTATCGCAACTGACGAATTCTTAGGGGTTGCTCCATCTAAGACATATCTCTTTATTATAATCCTCTCTCCAAGCGGTGCTTACTATGAAAGCGGTCTTGCTCCTGTTGGAATCTGGATTGAAGATGACTATGTAAGAGCGGTTAAGGGCGGTATCGGTTTTGCGAAAACAGGCGGAAACTATGCGGCATCCCTTGCTGCCCAGGTTAAGGCCCACGACGATGGCTATTCTCAGGTTCTCTGGCTTGACGGTGTTGAGAGAAAGTATATTGAAGAAGTTGGCGCAATGAACATCTTCTTCAAGATTGACGGAAAAATCGTAACTCCTATGCTTAGCGGAAGTATCCTCCCTGGTATCACAAGAGATTCTGTTTTGGCTCTTTGTCGTCAGTGGGGTATGGAAGTTGAGGAAAGAAAGATAAGCGTTGACGAGCTTATTGAGGCTCAGAAGAGCGGTAAGCTTGAAGAATGCTTCGGAACAGGCACAGCTGCAGTTATTTCTCCTGTTGGTAAGCTTCGCTATAAGGACGATGTTATGCTTATAAACAATAACGAAATCGGCGAAGTAAGTCAGAAGCTCTATGATACAATAACAGGTATCCAGTGGGGCAAGATTGAGGATGAAAATAAATGGACACTTTTGGTTTAAACCCTAAAAGAATAACGGTTTTTGCAGGGCATTACGGGAGCGGAAAGACCAATATCGCAATAAATTATGCGATTAGTCTTGCCAAAGAAAATGATAAGGTTTCAATTGCTGACCTTGACATCGTTAATCCGTATTTTCGGACCAAGGATTCGGCAAAGGCTCTTTCGGAGGCGGGAGTTAAGCTTATTTCTTCTGAATATGCAAACACCAATGTTGACACCCCTGCTCTTCCTGCGGAAATTTATTCGGTTTTCGAGGATAAAAGCCAAACTGCTGTAATCGATGTTGGCGGGGACGACAGAGGCGCCCTTGCCCTTGGCAGATATGTTCCCTTTATGGAAGAAGAGGAGAGCTATGAAATGCTCTTTGTTATAAACAAGCATAGGTTTTTAACAGGGGATGCCGAGAGAACCATTGAGATTATGAAAGAAATTGAGAGTGCGGCAAAGTTCTCTTTTACGGGAATTGTCAACAACTCAAATATTGGCGAAGAAACAACAGCGGAAACAGTTTTAAACTCAGTTTCCTATGCAAAAGAGGTTTCGGCCCTGTCCGGGCTTCCTATAAAGATGACAACTGTCAAGAGAAGTCTTTATAAAGAGCTTGACGGCAAAATAGAAAACATTGTTCCACTTGACCTTTATGTAAGGCAATCGTGGTTAAAGGAGGAAAAATAAATGGCAAAGGTTACATTTAATGAAAATTTGTGTAAGGGTTGCGGACTTTGCGTAACTGCTTGTCCAAAGCATATTGTGGCCCTTAAAGACACATTAAACGCAAAGGGTTACAGCCCGGCTGGTGTTACAGACCCTGAGGCTTGTATTGGTTGTGCGTTTTGTGCGACGATGTGCCCAGATTGTGTTATAACTGTTGAGAAATAGGAGGAATTAAAATGAGTGAGAAAGTTTTAATGAAAGGTAACGAAGCTTTGGCTGAGGCCGCTATTATGGCAGGCTGTCGTCATTACTTCGGTTATCCGATAACACCGCAGACAGAAGTTGCGGCATATATGTCAAAAAGACTCCCTAAAATTGAGGGCGGAGTATTTTTGCAGGCAGAAAGTGAAGTTGCGGCTATCAATATGGTTATGGGGGTTGCTTCAACAGGTAAGAGGGTTATGACATCCTCTTCAAGCCCTGGTATATCTTTAAAGAGTGAGGGTATTTCCTATATAGCAGGATGTGATCTCCCGGCTTTAATCGTTAATGTTCAGCGTGGTGGCCCAGGTCTTGGCGGTATCCAGCCAAGCCAGTCTGACTATACTCAGGCAACAAAAGGCCCAGGTCACGGGGATTTCAGACTTATTGTTTTAGCTCCTGCATCAGTTCAGGAAATGGTTGATATGAAAGTTAAGGGCTTTGACTTAGCTGACAAGTATCAGATGCCAGTTATGCTTTTATCAGACGGAACAATGGGTCAGATGATGGAGCCTGTTTCTCTTGACATAAGCGAAGTTAAGACTTATGAAAAGCCTTGGGCAGTAACAGGAACAAAGGGCGAGAGAAAGCCAAACATTGTTAACTCTCTCTACTTAAAGCCTGATGAACTTGAAAAGGTTAACTTTGAAAGATATGAGCGCTATGCTAAAATCGAAGCGGAAGAAGCTCTCTGGGAAGAATATAAAATGGATGACGCCGAAGTTTGTATTGTTGCATTCGGTGTTGCCGCAAGAGTTTCCCAGAATGCAATCGACAGAGCAAGAGAAAAAGGCATTAAGGTTGGTATGATAAGACCGATTACTCTCTGGCCGTTCCCGAAAGAAGCGCTGAAGGCGGCAAGCGAAAAGGTTAATAAGTTTATCTCTGTTGAGCTTAATATGGGCCAGATGATAGACGACATCCGTCTTGCAATTGAATGCAAAAAGGAAGTTCTCCTCTGCAACCGCACAGGCGGTATGATTCCAACAGTTGAGAATGTTCTTTCCAAAATTGATGAAGCTATAGAAGGAGGCAGAAAATAATGGCAGTAGTATTTGAAAAACCAAAGGGCTTAACTGATGCAGTTCTTCATTATTGCCCTGGCTGCACTCACGGTATTATTCATAGATTAGTTGCCGAAGCTCTTGATGAGCTTGGCGTAACAGACAGAGCAATCGGTGTTGCTCCTGTTGGATGTTCTGTTTTTGCTTATAACTATTTCAACTGCGATATGGTTCAGGCGGCTCATGGTCGTGCTCCGGCAGTTGCAACAGGTGTTAAACGCTCCGACCCTAATAATATTGTATTTACATATCAGGGTGACGGCGACCTTGCGGCTATCGGAACAGCGGAAACTGTTCACAGTGCAGCAAGAGGAGAAAACATTACTGTTATCTTCGTAAACAACGCAATCTACGGTATGACAGGCGGACAGATGGCTCCAACAACACTTCCAGGGCAGGTTACACAGACCTCTCCATACGGAAGAGATGTAGAAAAAGTTGGTTATCCTGTTAAGGTTTGCGAAATGTTATCTCAGGTTGACGGCGCAACTTACCTTGAAAGAGTTGCCGTAAACAATGTTAAGAATGTTAAAGCTGCAAAAGCTGCTATTAAGAAGGCTTTTAAGAACCAGATTGAAGGCAAGGGCTTCTCTTTAATCGAAGTTTTATCAACTTGTCCGACAAACTGGGGCCTTGCGCCAACTAAGGCGATTGAGTGGCTTGAAGAAAATATGATGCCTTATTACCCACTTGGAGTATATAAGGACAAGACAGCAGAGTAAGGAGGAAGAGAAAATGAATAAAGAAATACTTATTGCAGGCTTTGGCGGACAGGGTATTTTATTCTCCGGAAAGTTCCTTGCATATGGCGGTCTTATCGACGGAAAGGAAGTTTCCTGGCTCCCGTCATACGGCCCTGAAATGCGTGGCGGTACAGCAAATTGCAGTATCATTTTAAGCGATAATAAAATCGGCTCTCCAATCGTTGATAAGCCGGATGTTTTAATCGCTATGAATGCTCCGTCTTTTGACAAGTATATAACAGAAGTAAAGTCAGGCGGAATGGCTATTGTTGATAGCTCACTCATTGACAAAAAGAGTGAAAGAGACGATGTTGAGGCTTACTATATTCCTGCAACCCGTCTTGCATCAGAAGAAGGCTTAACAGGCCTTGCAAATATGATTATTTTAGGTCTTTTCCTTAAAAAGACCAACCTTATGACTGACGAGCTTATAGATAAGGTTATGAAAAAGATTGTTCCGGCTAAAAAGCCACAGCTTTATGACCTTAATATGAAAGCTATTCAGCTTGGATTTAATTACGAAGCGTAATAATAAAAAGGGAGGTTAAAGATTATGAACGAACAAATTAAAGATATTGGTATGCGTCTTGCAACTCTTCGCGATGATATGGAAATTCCAGCATCTGAAATGGCAGAAAAACTTGGAGTTAGTGAAGAAATTTATATGGCATATGAAAAAGGCGAAATGGACTTTTCATTCAGCTTAATTTATAAGGCTGCCGAAATTCTTGGCGTTGATATTCTTGACCTGATAAGCGGCAGCGCGCCAACAATTTCTATGTGTTGTATGGTTAAAAAGGGCAAAGGCTTTTCTGTTAAAAGAGAAGATGAGTATGATTATAAGCATCTTGCCTATACATTCAGAAACAAAAAGGCTGAGCCATTTTTAGTAACTATTCACCCTGACGAAAAAACACCGGTTATGCACGCCCACGACGGTCAGGAATTCAACTATGTCATATCAGGCAAAATGATACTTTACATAGGCGATATTTCCTATGAACTTTCAGAGGGCGACAGTGTTTACTTTGATGCAAGCGTGCCTCATGCCGAGGTGGCTCTTGGAGACAAAGAAGCACAATTTATCGCCGTTGTTATGAAATAAGACAGAAAAATTTTAGAGGTGATAAAAAATGGCAATATATGAAAAATTTGTGGGCGCAACGAGGGATGATTTTATCTCCCTTAAAGATGCCCAGAAAAATTATACGCTAAGCTATAACGATGATTTTAACTTCGCCTATGATGTTGTTGACGAGCTTGGCAAAACAAAGCCCGATAAGCTGGCTATGCTATGGGTTTCAAAAGACGGCGAAGAAAAGAGATTTACTTTCCGCGATATGATGTATTATTCAAATAAAGCGGCAAGCTATTTTAACTATATGGGAATCCGCAAGGGCGACAAGGTTATGCTTGTTTTAAAAAGAAGCTACTATTTCTGGTTCTGTATTTTGGGACTCCATAAAATCGGCGCAGTTGTTGTCCAGGCGACCAATATGCTCAAAGCAAAAGACTATATCTATCGTTGCAACGCAGGTAAAATAAAGGCTGTTGTTGTAACGGGAGACGGAATGGAAACCGAATATTTTGACGAGGGCGAAGGTCAATACGAAACAATCGAGAAGAAATTCGTTCTCGGCCATAAAAAAGCAGGCGACGATTGGATTGACTTTGAGGCAGGTTTTGAGCTTGCTAATCCTGACTGGCAAAGACCAACAGGAGACCAGGCGGTTATGGCGGACGATATGATGCTTATGGCGTTCTCATCGGGAACATCAGGATATCCGAAAATCATTACCCATAACTTTAAATACCCTCTCGGCCATATTATGACAGGCGTGTTTTGGCACAGAGTTATTGACGGCGGACTTCATTTTACAATTTCCGACACCGGCTGGCTTAAATCCCTCTGGGGTAAGATTTATGGACAGTGGTTCGGGGAAAGTGCGGTTTTGGTTTATGATTTTGACAAGTTTGATGCAAAAGATATTTTAAGCAAGCTTGAAAAATACAAAGTAACAACTTTCTGCGTTCCGCCAACAATGTATAGAATGCTTCTTGAAAATGATGTAAGCAAGTATGATTTATCTTCTCTTACTCATTGTTGCACAGCAGGAGAGGCGCTGAACCCTGAAATCTATAACAACTGGATGAAAGCCACAGGCCTCAAACTTTATGAGGGCTTTGGACAGACGGAAACCACTCTTTGTATAGCGACAATTTATCCTTGGTCAGAGCCAAACCCGGGGGCAATCGGCTTCCCTGTTCCTGGCTATGATGTGCATATCTTAGGAGAGGACGGCGAGTCCTGCCCAAGAGGTGCCACAGGGGAAATTTGTATAAGAGTTTTAAGCCAGGCGCGTAAGACCTGCGGACTTTTGGATACTTATAATTTCAGCGAAGAAGACACAAAAAAAGCCCTCCACGACGGATTTTACCATACGGGAGATACGGCGTATCGCGACGAAAAGGGAACTTTCTGTTATGTTGGACGAAATGACGATGTTATTAAATCCTCAGGTTACAGAATCGGACCTTTTGAAATTGAAAGCGTTATGCTTGAACATCCTGCTGTAAAGGAAGTTGCAGTAACAGGTGTTCCTGACCCAATTCGTGGTTTTGCGGTTAAGGCAACCGTTGTTCTGTCGGATAAATACTTCCCGTCAGATGAGCTTACAAAAGAGCTTCAAAAGTATGTTAAGGATAACACGGCTCCATATAAATACCCGAGAGTGGTTGAATATGTTGATGCTCTTCCAAAAACCTTTAACGGTAAAATAAGAAGAAGCGAAATAAGAGATAAAGATACTTTAGTATAAAAGAGTGGATGTTAAAAAACTCCGGACCGCAAAAATATTGAAATATAAAGAGGAAAGGTGAAGAAAAATCGAAATCTTTCGATTTTTCCAATCAAATTATATTTTTGCTATGAACAAACTGCGCCTCTCGCAGTACCTATGTACGGCTTCGGACTCAGTTTGTTCATTCCAAAGCTTTTTCCCTATCCCCTCAAAAAAAGAGATGTGGTTTCCACATCTCTTTTTTTATATAAATAATGAAGCGATAACTGTTAAAAGCCCGCAGATGCCGATTGCAATTCCGCTTGTTGCCCCTTCGGTTCTTCCAAGCTTAATGGCCTGAGTTGTTCCGAGAGCGTGGCAGGAGGCTCCGATTCCAAGACCTGCTGCAATTGGATTGTCAATCTTAAACCACTTTATAAAGTATGGACACATAATTGCACCGAAAACTCCCGTAACAAAAACACCTGCTGATGCGATTGCGCTGTATCCCCCAAGCTCCTCTGCAAGAGGCATCGCAATTGCCGAAGTAACAGATTTGGGGAAGAGGGACATTGTTATATCCTGCCCTATTCCAAAGGCCTTGCAAAGAAGAAGAACGGAAGAAACCGAAACAACAACGCCAACCACTGTTCCTATGATAATGGGAAGAAAGGCTTTCTTGATAAGATGACGCTTTTCGTACATTGAAACCGCAAGGGCAGCTGTTGCAGGCGGAAGGAAGAGAAGAATCACATTCCCCCCTGCGTTGAAGTTTTTAATAGGGATATTAAGGGCGAAGTAAAAGCCCCAGATTAAAAAGACGCTGATTATAAGCGGGTTGATTAAAGGGGTGTTAAATCTTCTTGTTAAAAATTTTGCCAGAAAGAAAAAGATAAAGGCTACAGCTATGCCGAATATGGGAAGAGCAGTAACCGAAGAAAGTGAGGTTAAAATATCAGCCATTTTTCTTCTCCTTTCGTTTTATGAGATACATAACACCTTTAACAGTATATGCTGTTGCAAAAAAGGTAAGAAAAGTTGTGATGCAACATATAAGAATAAACTGCCACCAGACTTCCTTTATAACTCCGACATAGTTAATAATATCAACAGTGGGAGGAATAAAGAAAAAGGTCATATTATCAAGGAAAAAGTCCCCTAATTTTTTTATTTTATCTACTTTTATGGCCTTTATTATAAGGAGAATGAAAAGGAGAACCATTGCGATAACCGACCCTGGAAAAGGGAAGGGCAAAATGGCGGACACCATATCTCCCAGAAGGCAGACACCGAAAAACACGGCAAGACTAAAAATAATGCTCATAATATTCGCGCTCCAAATTTAAGATATATGTATTCTATCACAAAAGAAAAGAAAAAGCAATCCATTTATTGACAGAAAACAAATATTTATGATAAAATCATAATGAGGTGTTTTTATGACCTATGATATAGAGAAAACCTGCTGTTTTACGGGGCATAGGATAATTCCCCAAAAGGACAGAGCTTTTTTGGAAAAAGAAACTGAAAAGATATGCCTTGACCTTATAGAAAAAGGTTATGAAAATTTTATAGCAGGGGGAGCATTGGGCTTTGATACTCTGGCTGAAAAGTGCGTGTTAAAGCTTAAAGATAAGTATCCTAATATAAAACTTATTCTCGCAATCCCCTGCAAAGACCAGCACAAAAACTGGACCAAAAAGGATAAGGAAGCCTATGAAGAAATTCTCGGCCTTTCAGATGACAAGGTTTATGTTTCCGAATTCTATTCCCCCGAATGTATGAAAAAACGAAACCGTTTTATGGTGGACCATAGCTCAGTCGTGGTTGCATATATAACAAAAGTTACAGGTGGCGCGGTTTATACGGTAACATACGGGGTGGAAAAGGGCAGGGAAATAATCTTTATAAGGCCCTAAAAAAATTGTTAAATTGCTTGACAAAATAATACTTGTGTGATACAATAGGAATACTGCTTTGTATATAATTAACTTTTGCAAAGGCAAAAGATTTTATACCAATTTATTGAACAGGAGGGACTACAATGCTTAGAACATTTCAACCTAAGAAAAGACAGCGTTCCAAGGAACATGGCTTTAGAAAGAGAATGGCGACTAAAAACGGCCGTAAGGTTTTAGCCAGAAGAAGATTAAAAGGCAGAAAGAGATTGTCAGCCTAAGACGCCTTTGGGCGTCTTTTTGACTTTTTTTGTAGAATTATGGGCGTTATAATCAGTTTGGACCGTGATGGACAGTTCCAGAAATTATATAAAAAAGGAAAGTCTGTGGTGCTCCCTTGCATAATCATTTATGCAAAAAAGAACGGGCAGAGCTATAATCGTCTGGGGATAACCGCAAGCAAGAAGCTTGGAAAAGCAGTTGTAAGGAACCGTGCAAAACGGCGTATCAGAGAACTCTATCGGACAAACATTGGAAAATTAAAGAGTGGGTATGACTTTGTTATTGTTGCAAGGTCAAAGACGGCAAGTGTTGACTACGGCACTCTCTTGTCGGCGTTTATGTCCGGTGCAGAGGAGTTAGGTGTTTTAAAATGAATAAGATTTCCAAGGCGCTAGGGGAGTGCTTGATTTTCCCTATAAAGTTTTACAGACGGTTCATTTCTCCTATGAAGAAGCCCTGCTGTAAATACTATCCAACCTGCTCGGAGTATGCTATTTTGGCAATCAGAAAATACGGACCCGTAAAGGGTAGCCTTAAAGGTGCATGGCGCATTCTAAGATGCAACCCATTTTCTCGTGGCGGGGTGGACGAGCCTTAAATAATTGAAAGAGGAACCATATGGAATATATTGAAATATTTTTCGGCACAGTACTTAGATTGTTATATACTATTATAGGAAACTACGGTGTGTCCATTGTTTTGTTCACACTTTTAGTTAAGCTTGCGATTTTTCCTCTTGATTTAAAACAGAGAAAATCAGCGGCGAGAATGCAGAAGGTTCAGCCGATTTTAAATCAGATACAGAAGAAATATGCAAACGATAGAGATAAATTAAACAAAGAAATTGCAAAGGTTTACAGTGAGTATAAAATAAGCCCGATGAGCGGATGTCTCCCTATGCTTATTCAGCTCCCGATTATCTTTGCTCTTTACTGGGTAATCCGTCAGCCGATTACTTATATGATGGGAATTCGCGATGTTGCTGACCAGGCTTTAATCATCGTTAACTTTAACGACTGGGCAGTTTTAAATCAGGGCGAATTGACACAGGGCCTTAAAAAGTTATATGAAAGCGGGCAGAAGATTACAGGGAATACGTATTCAATGTATGAAATTCAGATTGCCCAGCTTATCCATCACAGCAAAGACCTTTTAGGCTTTGTTGGTGAAACAGCCAAAGCAAACGGCTTAGGGGCAATCGAAAGCCTTAATTTAAACACAGTTGACTTTACCTTCCTTGGCTTAAACCTTGCAGACACACCAAGTATGGGTAAAATTGGGGCACTCATTATGGGAAACACAGCAGGTCTTACATGGCATGATGCTGCTTTATGGTTAATCCCGCTGGGTTCAGGTCTATCTTCCTGGGTTGCAACAAAGATTTCTCAGGGTATGATGACTGATAAGCAGGACAAAAACAGAGTTATCCCTGAAAGCGAAAAGGTTAAAGACGATAAGGCAAGCTCTATGAAGTCTATGACTCTTATGATGCCTCTTATCTCTGCATGGTTTACCTTCTCATTCCCGGCGGCCCTCGGCCTTTACTGGATTATAAGCAATCTTATCCAGCTTATTCAGACTGTGGTGGTAAACAAATATGTTATGCCTAAACTTGATAACGATTCATTTAAAGGAGAATATATAGATGTTAAGGAAAATCGAAAAAAGCGCAAAAAACATTAATGAAGCTCTCGCTCTTGCAGCGGAAGAGCTCGGAGTTACTCCTGAGGAGCTTTCCTATGAGGTAACTCGTGAAGTGGGAAAAGGCCTTATGAAGCTTTTGGTAGGCACAGAAGTTGACATTGTTGCATGGGTAACAAAAGAAGCCGAGGCGGAAGAAGCTAAAAAGCCTAAGAAAGAAGCTAAAAAAGAAGAACCTAAAAAGGAAGTGCAGGAAGAAAGAAAGCCTAAGCATGAAGTCAGAAATGACTTTGTTATTCCAAAGGAAAGCGTTGATGACGCAAAAATGTTCCTTGGTGAAATGCTTAAAAGAATCGGCTTTGACGCAAAGCTTTCAGTCCGACTCGACGGCAACACAATTTATATTGATGTTTCCGGCGATAAGATGGGCCTCTTAATCGGCAAGAGAGGGGATACTCTTGACGCTGTTCAGTATCTCACAAGCCTTTATGTTAATAAGGGCAAGGGCCAGTATATCAAGGTATCTGTTGATACTGAGAACTACCGCGCAAAGAGAGAGGAAACTTTGGTTCGCCTTGCAAGAGGCTTGCAGAGACGGGTTATTAAGGAAAAGAAGGATATAACCTTAGAACCAATGTCTCCGAACGAGAGAAGAATTATCCACGCAACTCTTCAGCACGATAAGAGAATAACAACATACAGCGTTGGGGAAGAACCAAACCGCCGTCTTGTTGTTGCTTATGCGAAGAAAGAAGAGGAATAATTAAATAACAGACAGTTCGTGACCATCCTGTCTTAAAACAAAACTAGGGATTTTTTAAGGTCGCATTTTTGCGACCTTTTTTAGTGGAGGAAAAGGAAAATGACTAATGAAATTTTGCTTATTTTAAACCTTATTGTAATTTACGGTGCGGTGCTGATTTTTTACCGCCTTTTCGGAAAAGCAGGGATTTTTGCCTGGACGGTTTTTGCAACCATAACGGCAAATATCGAGGTGCTTTTGCTTGTGGACGCCTTTGGTTTCGAGCAAACCTTAGGGAATATTATGTTCGCCTCAACTTTTGTGGTAACTGATATTTTAAGCGAAAACCACGGCAAGAAAGAGGCAAACAAAGCGGTTGGAGTTGGAATTGCCGTTTCCCTTATGCTTATTATAATAACAAAGTTCTGGCTCTCTTTTACTCCGTCGGCAAACGATTTTGCATATAAAGGCTTTGAGATAGTTTTCTCAAACACCCCAAGAGTGCTGTTTGCAGGTTTTGCGGTTTATGCAGTGGCGCAGGCATTTGATGTCTGGTTGTATCACAGAATCTGGGAGCTTACTAACCGAAAAAGCGGAGACAGAAAAGGCTTTTTGTGGCTGAGAAATAATCTGGCAACCCTAATTTCTCAGCTCATAAATGCAGTTCTTTTTAATGTTCTTGCCTTTGGAGGAACATACGAAACGGCAACACTTTTGTCAATCATTGCATCAACCTATATAATATATATAGTGGCGGCGCTGCTTGACACTCCGGTTGTCTATCTTGCAAGACGACTACACCAAAAAGGAAAAATATCATAAATACAAAGAACGAGGCAAACGCCTCGTTCTTTGCATTTATAAGGAAATATATTGAGAGGGGTTTTGGGTTTCCCCGTTTTTGGTAACTTCAAAATGAAGATGAGATTTGTCTTCGCCCTCTAAGACCGAGCTGTTACCGATTGAACCGACGGCATCGCCTTTTGATACCTTCCTGCCAACCTCGATAAACTTTTTATCCGCAAGGTTTCCGTATAGGGTTTTGATGTTTCCCTCGTGGCCTATGACCACAACAATCCCAAGTTTATCATCTTCAAAAACTTCTTCAACAACGCCGTCTGCGGCGGCAAAAACGATAGCTCCTTTATTGCCTGAAATATCAATTCCGTTGTGTGTCCGCCAGTCCCCCATAGACTCATAATATAAAAGCTCGTCAGGGGAATGCTCTTTTATAATCTCCCCATTTATAGGAAAAATCATTCCAAGCTTTTCTAAAATTTCTTCCTCAGAAAGCTCTTTTGAAACAGGGGCGGTAACAACGGGGAAATCCTCCAAGACAGGTTCGTCATCCTCAGGGAGAATTATATCCTTTTCTTCCTCACTATCCTTTGCCTCATTAACTGCATCCTCCCACGCCAAAGAGTCAAAAGATGAATCAGGGACGGATGAAGAAGGAGCAAGCTTTTTAACAACGGCAGTTGTTCCGAAAACTGTAATCAAAGCAACAAGGGCTATGTAGAACCCCTTGCTTGCTAAAACCGACTTAACACTGAATTTGGGCTGTTCTTTCTTGCTTTTGTTTTTCTTGTTCAATTTAAGCACCTCCACAGTAAGGAGTATTTACAAGAACAAGAAAAATTATACAATATCTTTAAGCTTTTTAGAAATTTTTATGCTGTATTCTATGAAATCGTCGTTTTCGGTTTTAACGGTCTCTGCGTCAACCCCCGATTTTTGCATTATATCAACCGCTTGCTTAATGGTGTTGGCGAATATGCGGACATCCTTTAATACTTTGAGCCTGTTCTTAGGCTTTTCCTTTTCCCGCTCAATTGGCTCTAAAATACGGTCTATGTATTCCTCGGTCTTAGTGACATTCAGATTTCGGTCAACTATCACTTTAAGCGCCTTAAACCGCTCCTTATCGTCAGGGAGGCGGAGGAGGGCACGGGCGTGTCTCTCGCTTAAATTATATTCCCGAAGCATTGCCCGAATATGAGGGGAAAGGCGGAGGAGGCGGACCTTGTTGGCGATATTTGACTGGGTCTTCCCAACACGCTCCGCAAGCTCTTCCTGAGTAAGACCGTGTTCGTTAAGTAACGAGGCATAAGCCTCTCCCTCTTCTAAATAGTCAAGGTCTTTCCTTTGGATATTCTCAATTATGGCAAGCACTGCGCTGTCGGTCCTTAAAACATCTATAACAGTTGCAGGGATTTTTTCAAGGCCTATCATTTTGCAGGCCCGAAGGCGACGCTCCCCTGAAATAAGCTCAAAGCGGTCTCTGTCAATCCGACGGACCGCAATAGGCTGGATAAGTCCGTATTTGCGGATTGACTGGCTCAGGCCAATAAGCTCTTCTTCCCTGATTATCTTTCGTGGCTGACAAGGATTTGGGATAATTTTGTTTATGTCAATCTCAAAAACCTTGTTTGGCTCTCTTTCGGTTGTCAGCTTCTTAAAAACAACATTTGTTATCATTTGTTTCCCTCCGATTTGGAAAAATTTACCATTTATTTGTATTTTAGCATAGAAAAAACGAAATTTCAAATTTTTCCGTATGCAAAACTTTACAAGAAAAGACAAGGAGCGAGGGGGTTTTTTATAAGGCGACAGAAAAGAGCAAGAAACCTTAGGAATATTTAAAAAATTTTTCAAATATAATATAGCGATAACCTTGAAGGAGAGAGAAAAATGATAAATTACATATGGGCAGGAATGATAGTTTTATCTCTTTTGTCAGGACTTTTAAACGGAAATATTGAAACCATAACCAAAGGTGCCATAGACGGTTGCGCAGAGGGAGTAAGCCTTTGCGTTTCACTTCTGGGGATAATGTGCTTTTGGACAGGAATATCCAAAATAGCGGAAAAATCAGGGCTTATAGAGGGGTTTGCAAGGCTCATAAGACCAATAACGAAAATTCTTTTCCCAAGGCTTAAAGAGGGAAGCGAGGCGCTTTCTGCAATTGTTATGAATATGGTGGCGAACTTTTTCGGTATGGGGAATGCGGCAACCCCTCTTGGAATAAAAGCAATGAAAGAGCTTGATAAAATAAACGGAAGCAAAGAGGCGTCTAATGAAATGTGCACCTTTGCGGTAATCAATACAGCCTCAATTCAGCTCATCCCCTCAACCATAATCTCTCTGCGCCAGACCTTTGGCTCGGAGGACCCGGGGGCAATAATTGTCCCTGTGTGGATTGCGTCGATTGTGGCGGTAACCATTGCGGTTATATCCACAAAAATTTTTGAAAAGAGGAAGAGACTATGAGATTTATTTCTATCTTCGCCGTGCCCTTTATGATTGGCGGGATAATAGTCTTCGGCCTCATAAAAAGGGTAAAGGTCTATGATTGCTTTTTAGAGGGTGCAAAGGACGGCCTTAGCTCAGCTATAAATATTTTGCCCCCTCTTGTGGGCCTTATGGTTGCTATCTCAATGCTCCGCGCCTCAGGGGTAATTGAGTTTATTTCAAGAATTCTGGCGCCGCTGCTTAAAGTTTTATTTCTTCCGGCAGAGGTGCTCCCTCTTGCAATTCTTCGGCCTGTTTCAGGCAGCGGGTCAATAGCAATTATAACGGACATTTTCAAAAATTGCGGGCCTGACAGCTTTGCGGGGCGAGTTGCCTCGGTTATGGCAGGCTCAACGGAAACCACTTTCTATACCCTTGCGGTCTATTTCGGCGCAGTAAATGTAAAAAACACAAGGCACACTTTAAAGTCCGCCCTGCTTGGAGATATGACAGGAATAATTATGTCCGTCCTCGTCTGCCGACTGTTGTTTTAAAAATAAAAAGCCCTGAGAATTTTCTCAGAGCAAAAGGTTTAGCAATGTACTTTCCTTAAACGTTATTTATATTACATATTATTTTGTTACTGTCTTATTAAATTAAATATACTGAACTGTGACCAATCAACAAAAAAATAACTTATTCCAAGCAACAATATAACAATAATCCAAATATATTTCTTTATAAATTCCACTTTCAAAAATCCTTTCTTTTTATTTTCCTCTTAATTCAGTATATCGTGAATATATTTCTCGTGTTGAATGTACAAGCCCTGTGTAATATTCTTTTAATGTATCGGTATGTGTTATTTTTCCGTTTATAACTTCTACAAAGATACCACTGTAAAAGATATCAAATTCACCAATATCATGTGTACTTAGCCATTGATTGTCATTCCTAATGATATAATCTAACATTACCCCTGCATTTATATATGTGGCGCAGTATTGAGCAATTAAACGTTCATTTTCAGAATAAAGAGAATTTTTCGAGAGCTCTATAAGTTTTGAAATACCAGCTTGTGTTTCTTGGTAGTTGTTATTTTCAAAAGAGGCCTGCGTTTGTCTGACAATATTTTGGA
This sequence comes from Clostridia bacterium, assembly GCA_045578465.1. Taxonomy (GTDB): domain Bacteria; phylum Bacillota; class Clostridia; order Monoglobales; family Monoglobaceae; genus SIG454. The sequence goes on from JAZNKJ010000035.1 coordinate 15,697, forward strand.
TATCATTCAACGAATTTGATGTCTTTTCAGTAGAGGTAACTCCGCACGCTGTAAATGTAAATATGCATATAGATAATATTATAAAAAATATAGTTTTTTTCATCTGTAATCCCTCTCAATTTAATGTTAAAAAATCAGCTTTTGCTTTATTGCAAAAACTTTTCGACTTTTTGAAGAAACTTTAATGATTCCTCGACCATTACATTTTCTATTTCTATTTCTTCGTTTGCTATTGCACCAATTGTTCCGCTTAATATTTCCATTTCCGGAAAGTCAAAAACAGAGATAGCTTTTCCCGACAGGCTCAGTTTTGCTACACCATATCCAATATTATATGTAAATTGTGCAAACATTCGCTCTTCTTCACTAATGCTTACATCTTTTGATAATTTTTCAAGTTCAGCAATTTCATTCCGTATCACAGATGTATCATTTGTTTTGCAAATAGTTTTGTAATGTTCGACAATTTTGTCTGTAACAGAAGTAGGCGTTTTTGCACACCCAGTAAGAACAAATATAACCGCCCAAAAAAATAAAAAAGTTTTTTTCATACTTTAATCACGCCCCCATAAATAATTTTAGAAAGAACATCCATATTGATCCGCCTACAAGAATTATGTATATAATCTTTTTCTTTGGATTATAATACATAGAATCAATATTCATAATTTTCATATATAACCTGTAAGCAAAGTTTACAATTATTACTCCTAAAATTGCGGAGATAACTAAAAGTATAATTCCTAAAGTTTCCATCTGTTACACCCCTTTCTCAAAACATATTATCACATTTTGAGATATATGTCAATATCTCGTTTTGAGATTTTGTATAATATATGTGAGGTGAGAAAGATGCGGATAAAAGATTTGAGGGAAGATTCGGATATAACTCAAAAGCAGATTGCAAATTATCTCAATATAAAGCAAAATACCTATTCGCAATATGAAAATGGTCAACGGCAGATACCTCTTGATGCTCTTGTTAAATTAGCGAAATATTTTAACACTTCAGTTGACTATATATTAGAAGTTACAGACGAGAAAACTCCATATCCAAAAAAGAAGAGTAGATAAACAGCGGGTCGCAGAAAACAAAAAAGCACCTGTCATTTTGACAAGTGCTTTGGAGCTTGTGACGGGACTCGAACCTGCGACCTGCTCATTACGAATGAGCTGCACTACCAACTGTGCTACACAAGCGTTTGTTACCGTATTATTGTATCATAACTTGATTATAAATTCAAGAGGAATATAAAAAATACGCCGTAATCGGCGTATTTTTTATTTAACAAAATCTAAAAGATGAGTTCTTATTCCGCTTGATGCAACGGAAACGGGGTAGTTTAATATAACAAGGTCATCGAATTTTATAAAGTCATAAAACTCTCTTAGCTTAAATCTTGCCCCTGCGGTGTTGAACTTTCTTATATCAACTATGTAAACCTCGCTGTAATTGTTAAGCGCCCAGGGGGCAAAAGCGTTGCCATAAGATTCTTTTAAAATTACCAGCTTTTTGCCACTATCTGCTGAGCCTTTCAAAACGGTTATGGGGTTATCTCCGCCTAAAAATGCAAGGTAAGCATTCGTTCCGCCATAAACCGCCTGAACAGAGCGGTTATAGGATTTTAAATACATATCGTTATAAGACGCCCCTGAAACAAACTGAGGAATCATAAATCGCTCCATAGTGTCAGGGAAGGAGCGGATGAGACTTTCTCCTCTTGTGCCTTTTGCAAAGTTTGCAAAGGAGCCTGTGTATTTCCCTGTCTTTACCTCATATGAAGAAAGAGGCGGGACTTCCTGGTCCTTTATAGCCATAAGCTCTTTATAAACATAATATGCTCCCCGCTGAGTCCAGTGGTGGTCCGTTCTGAAATATATGTCTTCGCTTGCGTGCTCATAAAGAGGTCGGACAGCATTTATTGGAATAACCCTTTGAGAAAGGCTACTATAAGCGTGTTTTATGGCGGAGAGCTGGTCAGTATAGACGCTTTCCGTTCCGTAAATTTCCGATGCTGTGGGGACGAGAATGTTATAAACATTAACGGTGTCAGGAAGAGACTCGGCGAGCATATTTA
>JAZNKJ010000036.1:0-23812 GCA_045578465.1 Clostridia bacterium
AAGGGCATTATGGAGTCAGGGTTTATGGGGATTATTGTTGTTGCGACCAACCCCGTTGACATTATGACAAGAGTTGTTCAGGAGTATTCAGGCTTTAACTCAAAAAGAGTAATCGGAACAGGAACAATCTTAGATACCGCAAGGCTTAGGTATATGGTTGGGGATTATTTCTCCGTTGACCCGAGAAATATTCACGGCTATGTTATGGGCGAGCACGGGGACAGCGAATTTGTCCCATGGTCTCAGGCGTATCTTGCCACAAAAAAAGTTCTTGACCTCTGCGACGGAGATAATGAGTTTTGTGCAAAGGATTTAGAGAAAATAAGCGAGCAGGTAAGGACCTCGGCGTATACCATTATCAAAGCGAAAAATGCAACCTACTACGGAATAGGTATGTCAATGGTAAGGCTCACCAAGGCGATTTTGGGGAATGAAAACAGCGTGCTGACCGTTTCGGCAAAGCTTACGGGAGAGTATGGGCAAAACGGTGTTTATACTGGCGTTCCCTGTATTATAGGACGAAGCGGGATTGTGGAAATCCTTGAAATTGATATGACAGAGGAAGAAATGGAAAAACTAGGTTCCTCCTGCAAAACCCTGATGGATTTCTATGGGGAGATAAATAAGTAATAAAAGATTGACGAAAGATGAAAAATATGATAAAATCAAGAATGGCGAAAAGCCTTCTTGATTTTATTTTTTGGAGAAAAGTTATGAGATTTGTTATTCAGAGAGTTAAAGAAGCGTCTGTTAGTGTTGACGGCAAAACCGTAGGGGAAATCGGCCACGGCCTTTTGCTTTTCTTAGGTGTGGGCGCGGGAGACACAAAGGAAATTGCGGATAAACTCATTAAAAAAATATATAAAATGCGAATCTTTGACGATTGCGAGGGGAAAACCAATTTAAGCTCCGAGGATGTGGATGCTGAGGTTTTGGTTATTTCCCAGTTCACTCTTTATGCAAATTGCAGAAAGGGTAACCGCCCAAGCTTTATTGAGGCGGCACCACCGAAAGAGGCAAACGACCTTTATGAATATGTTATCTCTCTTTGCAAGGAGAGATTTAAAAAGACTGAGTGTGGAATTTTCGGAGCGGATATGAAAGTTGCTCTTTTAAACGACGGACCGTTTACCATAGTTTTGGATAGCAAGGAGTTCTAGAAATGATTGGAATTATAGGGGCGATGAAACCTGAGATTGACGGAATCAAAGCCATAATCGAAAACAAGAAAATTGAGGTTATAAGCGGAATTGAATACATAAGCGGAACTGTGGGCGAAACTGAGGTTGTCGCCGCTCAATGCGGAATCGGCAAGGTTTTTGCTGCAATCTGCGCCCAGACTATGATACTAAGATTCGCTCCTGAGAAAATTATCAATGTGGGGGTTGGGGGAACTCTTTCAAAGGAGCTTTCAATCGGCGATATTGCCGTTGCAACAGAGGTTGTTCAGCACGATATGGATACCTCTCCTCTCGGAGACCCCGTTGGGCTTTTGTCGGGAATAAATATTGTTAAGATTCCTTGCGACGAGGCGCTCTCAGAGAAATTTGCAAAGTGTGCCCAGGAGCTTAACATCAAGGTTAAAAGAGGGGTTATCGCCTCAGGGGACCAGTTCATTGCGACAGATACACAGAAAGAAAAGATAAAGAAAAACTTTTCCGCAATCGCCTGCGAAATGGAAGGCGGAAGCATAGGACATGTCTGCTATGTGAATAATGTTGATTTTTGCGTTGTAAGGGCTATTTCCGACAGTGCAGACGGCGAGGCAAATATGGACTATCCTGCATTTATGAAGATGGCGGCGGATAATTCGGCTGAGGTAATTAAAAGATTTTTAAAGAGGTGAGAAGCCGTGGCTTTAAAGAAAAGACAACAAGCTGGCGCTTTGGATTATATAATAAGCTTTTTTATATACAGCGTGGTTTTATGGATTTACAGATTTGTTTTTTCCTGGGCGATAAATCCGAACGGGGTTGAAACGGGAATCCTTTATGGCCCTTATGCTCCTTTCTATGGACTATGCATAATGCTTGTTATGTTTATTTTTAACTTAATAAAGAAATACGGCAAGGATAAAGACATAAATCCGACACCTATATTGCTTGTTGTTATGTCTGTTGTGCTTTTTGGCGTCCTTGAATTTTTTGGTTCGTGGGTTTATGAGATTATTTTCGGAGTTGCCCCCTGGAATTACAGCGGGATGCTTTATAACATCAATGGAAGAATTTGTTGTGAAAACACAATTTCTCTTGCGGTTTTTGAGCTTATCTGCGTTTATATCGCACAGCCGTTTTTAAATAAAAGCTTAAATAAAATGGGAGACGGCGCAAAAATTATAATTGCCATGGCTATTATATTTATTTTGGTAACAGATATTATCTGCACCTTTATGAAATAGGAGAGAAGACATGAAAAAGATTTGTATTATTATTGGATTACTTATGGTTTTTCTTTGCGGTTGCGACAATGCGCCAAAGCAGGAAGAAACCTGGGCCTTGGATTTTGATGCGATGGATAAGGAATTCGGGCAGTATCAGGAAAGCGACAAGGATGATACTGCGGCATACGAAGGCGAAATGGATAAACTGTATGCCAATGTAGAGAGCTATGTTGATTTTATAATGAAAGACAATGCAAAGGGCATAGTTGATACCCTCTCTACAGCGCTTATTTCTTATTTAGGCGAAGTAAACGGCGTAAGCTATCCTACTGCGATAGAAATGGCGGAGGAGAGAGTCCTTGAAACCTTTGAAAAAACGGATATCAAAGATCTTTATGACGGGTGGAATAAAAAGCAACACGAAATTGAAATAAGCAGGATTAAAATTTTCTCTCAAAGAGCTGAGCTTAAAGAGGCATATCGGAATTTCGGGATTAGAATTACAGATGCAGTCGAAGTGGAATTTAAAGTTATAGTGGGAAATGATGAGAGAAAGTCTCAAATAAGACTTATTCAAAATGAAAATGGAAGCTGGGGCGCGGATGCCGACTATTTCTTCTAAAAAATAAACTCCTTACGGACATTTCCGTAAGGAGTTTTTCTTATTTAAATTTTAAAGTATTCAAAAATCTTTCCAAAGTCAAGTCCGCCAAGATTTGCCTTTTTGTATGCCTTATAGGTTTCCTTGTTGGCCTCACGAAGCATAGGGGAGGTTACCCCTGTTATATGAGAAAAATATGTTTCAATATACGCCGCGAAAATATCGCAATGCCTGATAAGGAGCCCGTCAATTGGATTATATTTATCTTCATTATAGCTTTCGTTTACTTCTTCGGTTGTAAGATAGACAGTTTCTCCGTCCTTTTGGATTTTAGTTGAAAATTCGTCCTTTGTGAAATATTCAAGTTCTTCCTGCCAGGTTTTTGGGATAAGAGGATAGATTGTCTCTTTCATCTGGATATCTTCGATTTCCTTTATAAGCTCGTCAAGACCCTCAACTGACTTTTTAACAGGAGAAACAATGTCTCTTGTTAAAACCTCGGGGACATCGTGGAAAAGACCGCCGAAGAAGTTGTTGGAAAGCCTCTTTTTGCAGGGGCTCATTCCGCAGGAGCAAAGATAAGATAAAACCGCAACAATAAGCATATGCCCCATAACAGAGGTTGCGGGAAGTCTTGGGGTTTTTGACCATCTTTGCTGGAAACGGAGCTGCCCCAAAAGGTTTGCAAAGCTTTTAAGGTTTTCGTTATGAACAAACTCATCAAAATAGGGAAGCTCTTTAAAGCTGTCAAGTTTAAGGTCAATTTCGCGATGAGTTTTGTCAATTCCATAGCAGGTGGTATTATATGGGTAAATTATATCAAATTCCCACTTTGTTGCAAGATAGTGGGCGCTCTCCAAAAGCTTTTTCTCGTTTTCGCAATAGGAAGGGTCTTCATAGTATCTGCAAAATCTTTCATAAAAGCCACCGGGGATTTCTTCAAGGTCTTCTTTTAAAGAGGTAAGAACCCAATGGTCTATCTGTTCTCCTTTTTCCGCTCTGAGACGGTGGAAAACAGGGGGTTTTATGTCTGTTAAAACAAGTCTGTGCAAAAATTCAAAGATACACCCTTCCGCAAGCAAAAGACGGTCTGTATCTTTTGAAAGACCAGAAAGAGTGTAGGCATAAATCATTTTGTGAGCCTGCTTATCAAGTTCCGTAAAACCCTTTGACGGGCGGATATGGTCATTCCACCGCTCAATTGAGCCTGCGGTGAAAATAAACTCAATTAAAGATTTTTTCAGCATAAGAAAACCCCTTTTTAAAAACTTATAAAGACATTATACAACAATAATGCGAAAAATTCAATTATATATTGACTAATTTTAAAAAATATTGTAAAATTATATAGTAATAATGTAATAATGCCGGAGGTGTCTTAAATGGCTGGGCAGAAATTCAGAAAAAGGCTTTTTGGTTTCAAAAAAGCTGATGTTTATGATTATATAAAAGAGCTTGACGAAAGATATGCGCAGGAAAGTCGCGAAAAGGATATGGAAATTGCGAAAATAACTGCGGAAAAAGAGTCTCTTTATGAAAGATATGACGAGCTCCAGAGCAAGAGGGAAATTATTGTTTCCGTTCTTGAAAGAGCTCATGTTGATGCGGACAAATTGCGTGAAGAAGCAAAGAATGATATTCTTGAAATGAAAAAGGTTGCCGAAGCCGAGATTGAAGATAAGAAGGCAGAGGCTAACCGCGAGATTGAGCTTAAACGCCGTGCTCTTCGCAATATGTATGAAAGCGAAACAAGAAAGATTGAGCATTTAAGAAACGAAGTTACAGAGCTTAGACGAAATTCTCTCGAATCAATTCAGCTTTTTGAGAGAGAGCTTGCAGACATCGAAACAAAGCTTGGTTACAGAGAAAGCTCTGCCGCTGAATCTATCGGCGAGGTCCAGAGAGGAAAAGGCATTGAGCCGTTTTCAGGAGTAAAAATTCCGATTAAGGTTATAAGACGCAAAACCGAGGCTATATAATAAAAATGCAAAAGGAGGGGAGTTTTTAAACTTCCCTTTTAAACTGAATGAGAGAAATGTCGTATTTTGGTGGCAAAGAAAAAAGATGCGACATATTATAGAATGTGGACTGAAATTTCCTGAAAAAAGTCAGGAAGGAAGGAGGCAAAGCCCATGGAGGTATATCTTGACAACAGCTCAACGACTAAAATGTTTGATGAGTGCGTAGAAAAAATGAGCGCAGCTATGCGGGAAAGTTACGGAAATCCCTCATCCCTTCACAGAAAGGGGATAGAGGCGGAAAAGCTTATTAAATATGCAAAAGAAACTATAAGCGAATCCTTACGGGTAAGCCCCAACGAGATTTTCTTCACATCAGGCGGAACTGAGGCGGATAACTTTGCCATAAGAGGTGCCATAAAAGCTAATCGCGGTAAGCACATCTTAACCACCGCAGTTGAACACCCTGCGGTCCTTTCCACCCTTGAATATCTTAGTGAGCGTGGATATAAAGTGGAAAAAATACCCGTAAAAAAAGACGGAATTATTGATATAGACGCATATGCAAAAATGGTAAGACCTGACACGGTTCTGGTTACGGCCATGTTTGTTAATAACGAAACAGGTGCGGTTATGCCTGTGGCTCAGATGAGTAAGATTTTAAAGAGCAAAAACCCAAACGGCGTTTTCCATGTTGATGCTGTTCAGGCATACGGGAAGTTTCCGTTTACGGCGGCGAAAATCGGGGCAGATTTAATAAGTCTCAGCTCTCATAAAATTCACGGCCCGAAAGGTGTGGGCGCTCTTTATATCAAGAATAAAACAAAAATTGCGCCGATTATTTTCGGTGGCGGCCAGCAAAACAATTTAAGACCTGGAACAGAAAATGTTCACGGCATATACGGTTTTGGCCTTGCAGCTGCCCTTTCCCATAAAAATATTATGGAAAAGGAAGAGAAGATGAGAGCGCTTCTCCTTCGTCTTAAAGAGGGGATTGAAAAAAATATTCCCGATATTAAGATTAACACCCCTAAAGAGTGTGCTCCTCATATTTTGAATGTTTCCTTCAAAGGAACAAAATCTGAGGTGCTTCTCCACAGCCTTGAAATTGAGGGGATTTATGTTTCCTCAGGCTCGGCTTGTTCAAGTCATAAGAAAGGCCCGAGCTATGTTCTCTCTTCAATGGGGGTTGACAAAAACTTAATTGACGGAACACTTCGGTTCAGTCTCAGTGAGTTTACAACCTTAGAGGAAATTGATTATGCTCTGGATTGTCTTATTAAAACCGTAAAACGAAACAGAGCGCTTATGCGTAAATAGATTGAAAGGAAGATACAGATGAAAGCGGATTTATTTCTTTTAAAATACGGAGAGCTTGCTTTAAAGGGACTTAATAAACCCATTTTTGAAAAGAAGCTTTTAGACAATATTAAGGCTCGCCTTAAAAAAATCGGAAATTTTAATGTCTTTGCGGCTCAGTCCACCATCTATGTTGAAGGAACAGACGGGGCTGATGCGGATGAAACCTTAGCATCACTTAAAAAGGTTTTCGGAGTTGCCAATATCTGTCCTGCGGTAAGATGTGCAAAGACACTTGACGATATAGAGAAAACGGCGGTAGAATGCCTTAAAGAAGAGGACCTTGAAGGAAAAACCTTTAAGGTTGAGGCGAAGAGAGAGGATAAAAGCTTTCCTCTTAATTCGCCTGCACTTGCGGCTGAAATGGGCGGAAGAATTTTATCTCATTTCCCACGCCTTAAAGTTGATGTTCATAACCCTGACATAACTGTTATGGTTGAAATAAGAAGAGATGCCTTTGTTTACACCAAAAAGATTAAAGGCGCCGGTGGAATGCCTGTTGGAACAAACGGCAAGGCGACAATCCTTCTCTCAGGGGGAATTGACAGCCCTGTTGCAGGCTATATGATTGCAAAGCGCGGTGTCCGTCTTGAAGCGGTACACTTCCACAGCCATCCATATACCAGCGACAGAGCAAAGGAAAAGGTTCTTGACCTTGCAAAAATTATGACAGAATATTGCGGGAATATGAGAGTTCATATTATCCCCTTTACAGATATTCAGCTTGAAATAATTGACAAATGCCCGAAGGTTCTTTTAACTGTAATTATGCGCCGAATGATGATGAGAATTGCTCAGATGGTTGCAGAAAAAACAGGGGGACAGGCTCTCATTACAGGCGAGAGCATAGGCCAGGTTGCGTCTCAGACAATGGAGAGCTTAAACGCAACAAACAGCGTGGTAACCCTTCCTGTTTTCCGTCCTCTTATCGGAATGGATAAAGAGGAAATCGTAAAGATTTCAAAAGAAATAGGAACTTATGAAACATCAATCCTTCCCTATGAGGATTGTTGCACAATTTTCGTTCCGAAGCATCCGAAAACAAAGCCTACAATTGAGGAGCTTGTTGAGGCGGAAAAGCTTTATGAAAACTTTGAAGAAATGTTAAAGACAGCGGTTGAGAATGAGGAAGTTATAAAGGTTGGAGAGTAAATATGGAAGAGCTTGTTAAACTTCTTAGCGAGAAAAAGCTTAAAATAACTTCGGCGGAAAGCTGCACGGGCGGTCTTTTTGCGGCAGGAATAACTGGGGTTTCAGGCTCATCCTCCTGCTTTGACGGAAGTTTTGTAACCTATTCAAATGAGCAAAAGGAGAGGCTTTTAGGGGTTAAAAAAGAAACTCTTGACTCTTTCGGAGCGGTTTCCTATCAGACCGCACTCAGTATGGCAAAGGGAGTAAGACTTTCCTTTAAAGCAGACATCGGAATAGGCATAACGGGAATCGCAGGCCCAACAGGGGGAACAGCGGAAAAACCCGTTGGCTTGGTTTACATTGCAATCTCCCATAAAGGGGGCACAATTGCCTATAAATGTCATTTTGAAGGAAGCAGGGAAGAGGTAAGAAAAAGCGCAGTCTTAAAAGCGAAAAACCTTGCCTTAGACTATGCAAAAAAATGTTGACACGGGTAGAAAATTAGGATATTATTAAACTAGTAGGAAAGGGGTAATGAAAATGAACGATGAAAAGAAAAAAGCGCTGGAAAGCGTTTTCGGACAGATAGAAAAACAGTTTGGTTCAGGTGCGGTTATGCGCCTTGGAGAAAAGCCTGCGGTTAAGATTGACGCAATCCCCACAGGCTCAATTGCTCTTGATGCCGCTCTTGGTATAGGCGGTGTTCCGAGAGGAAGAATTATTGAGATTTATGGTCCTGAATCCTCAGGTAAAACAACCGTTGCACTTCATATTGCCGCAGAGGCTCAGAAGCTTGGTGGAGAGGCAGCTTTTATTGATGCAGAGCACGCTCTTGACCCTGTTTATGCAGAGGCTCTTGGGGTTAATATTGACGACCTTATCGTGGCTCAGCCCGATACAGGGGAGCAGGCCCTTGAAATTACAGAACAGCTTGTCAGAAGCGGTGCTATTGATGTTATCGTTATTGACTCTGTTGCGGCACTCGTTCCAAAGCAGGAAATTGAGGGGCTTATGGGAGATGCCCATGTTGGTCTTCAAGCAAGACTTATGTCTCAGGCACTCCGTAAGCTTGCAGGTATTATAAGTAAGTCCAACACAACAGCGATTTTTATTAACCAGCTTCGTGAAAAGGTTGGCGTTATGTTCGGTAACCCTGAAACAACTGCGGGCGGACGAGCTCTTAAATACTATGCATCTGTCAGAATGGATGTAAGACGAATTGAAACAATCAAAGGTGACGGAAGTATGATTGGCAACCGAACAAAAGTTAAGGTTGTTAAGAATAAGGTTGCTCCTCCGTTTAAAGAAGCAGAATTTGATATTATTTACGGCGAAGGTATTTCAAAAGAAGGAAATATTCTGGACATGGCCGTTGAATATGAAATTATCGAAAAGTCAGGCTCCTGGTTCTCATACAACGGGGACAAGCTCGGTCAGGGCAGAGAGGCTGTTAAAAAAGTCCTTGTTGATAATCCTGACCTTTGCGATGAGGTTGAAGGAAGAGTTCGCGAGGCAGCAGGCCTTGAAAGAAACGATTTTGCAGGTGGCGAAAGAGAAGTAACTCCTGTTCCGAAGCCTAAGAAGAAATGATTGTAAAAGCGAGAAACTACGGGGCGTATTGCCTCGGGAAAAAGTTTTTAACCGAAGAAGAGCTTTACAAAAAGCTTTGCGATAAGGGTTACAGTGAAGTTGCCCATGAGGTTTTGGCGGAGTTTACCAAGGCGGGGATAATTGATGATAAGAATTATGCTTATATGTATATCTCCGACGGCATAAATATTAAATGCAAAGGCCTTTTCAGGCTTCGGGATGAGCTTATTAAAAAAGGCGTTGATAAGGGGATTATTGATGCGGTTTCCGCTGAATTTGAAGAGGACTCATATAACTCCCTTGTAAGCTTTATAAGGGCTCACTATGGGGACGAACAAATCACTGACCGAAAAATGTTGGATAAGATTAAGACACAGCTTCTTCGGAGAGGGTATAGTTATAGCGAGATAAGACGGTGTTTTGACGAATTTGATTGGAGTGACTTTTAATTGAAAAAAGTTTCATTGGTAAGCCTTGGTTGTAGCAAAAACCTTGTTGATGCAGAGCAGATGACAGGGCTTTTGGAAGAGGCAGGATATGAGGTTATCTTAGACGAAGAAGACGGAGATATAATGATTGTTAACACCTGCGCCTTTATTGAGGCGGCAAAGCAGGAGTCAATCGAGTGTATCTTTGAGCTTGCATCCTATAAAAAGGATAACCCAGACCGCATTTTAATTGTAACGGGGTGTATGGCTCAGCGCTATAAAGACGAGGTTTTAAGTGAAATTCCTGAGGTTGACGCGGTTATCGGAACAAACGATTTTCAAAATATTGTCGAAATCATAAAAGAGGCAGAAGAAAAAAGAGGAATCTGCCGTTGTGACGGAGCGGAAACAATCTGCGAGGGACTTCCAAGAAGCTTATCAACTCCAAAATATACGGCATATCTTAAAATTGCCGAAGGTTGCGACAATCGTTGCACCTACTGCGCCATTCCATACATAAGAGGAAAATACAGAAGCCGTAAAATAGAAGACATTGTATCAGAGGCAAAATCTCTTGCCGAGGGCGGAGCGAAGGAAATTATAGTTATTGCTCAGGATACAACAAGATATGGCATTGATTTATACGGAGAATATAAGCTCCCGCAGTTACTCAAAGAGCTTTGCAAGATTGATAAGGTTTCGTGGCTAAGACTTCATTATCTCTATCCCGAGCTTATAACAGACGAGCTTATTGATGTTATTGCAGGGGAGGAAAAGGTACTAAATTATCTGGACATTCCAATCCAGCACGCAAATGACAGAATTTTAAAGCTTATGGGAAGAAGAACAAATAAGGCGCAAATTGAAAGCCTTATTGAAAAGCTTCGGGCGAGAATTCCTGATGTTACTTTAAGAACAAGCCTTATTGCAGGGTTCCCCTCTGAAACGGAAGAGGAGTTTTCAGAGCTTTATGAATTTGTTGAAAAGGCAAGGTTTGACCGCCTTGGAGTTTTTGCATATTCGCAGGAGGAAGGAACTCCCGCAGCTCGCCTTGACGGGCAGATAGACCAGGACAAAAAGCTTGACCGACAGGATGAAATTATGCTCTTGCAGGAGGGAATCTCCGAAGAACTTTCGGAAAAGAAAGTAGGCACAATTCAGACTGTTTTAGTTGAAGGTTTTGACGAAATTATTAAAAGCCACTACGGCAGAACATATGCTGACAGCGTTGAGATTGACGGCAAGGTCTTTTTCAAGGCGGAAAGACGAATTCCCGAAGGGGAAATGGTAAAGGTTAAAATTGAGCAGGCAATGGCTTTTGACCTTTTCGGCACGGAATATAAAGAAGATTGAAAGTGAGGAGAAATTATGAATTTACCTAACAAGCTTACACTACTCAGAATCATACTCATACCGATTTTTGTTATTTTGTTTGAAGTTTCCTTTATCCCATATAATATGATCTGGGCGCTTTTGGTTTTTGTTATAGCGGCAGTTACTGACCAGCTTGACGGCCATCTTGCAAGAAAGAATAATCAGGTAACAAGCTTTGGAAAGCTTGCAGACCCCCTTGCAGATAAGCTCTTAACCATTTCAGCGCTTATCTGTTTCGTAGAAAAAGGCATTCCTTATCTTCCGGGCTGGGCAGTTATAATTATCATTGCCCGTGAGCTTATTGTTACGGGAATAAGAATGATTGCTTTAACTGATAACACAGTTATTGCGGCAAGCATGGGCGGAAAGTCCAAAACAGTTGCACAGATAGGGGTTATAGTTTTGGTTATGGTTGACCTTATCTTACAAGGCTTTGGCATAGTTATTCCTTATGCGGTTATGGTAGTGCTTGTGGCTGTTATGGTTCTTCTTACTCTCATATCAGGATTTGACTATTTAAAGAAAAACTGGGGGCTTCTCAGTTTTAAATAAAAATTTCTTGACTTATATGGTAAAATATGATATTGTATGAGAGAAATAAAAAGTCTTTACTTTAAGGGAGGATTATCTTAATGGATATTTTTGAAACAGTCAGAGCTGTTGTTGCTGAACAGCTTGGTATTGATGAAAGTGATATTACAATGGACTCATCTTTCAATGATGACCTTGAAGCTGACTCCTTAGACATCGTTGAACTTATGATGGCTTTAGAGGACGAATTCAAAATTGAAATCGACGACGATGAAGCCGGCAACATTTCAACAATCGGAGATATTGTTGAATACATAAAGGAAAGAATTTAATTTTAGAGAGCAAATGGGGCGGGCAAGAATTTTTGTCCGCTCATTCTTTTAAATAAAGTGTGAGCGAGGTGGAAAATATGAATATCGGCTATGAATTTAAAGATAAAGAGCTTTTAAAACGCGCCTTTACTCATATTTCTTATGCAAACGAAAATAATATAGAAAGCAACCAGCGTCTTGAATTTTTAGGGGACAGCATTTTGTCCTTTGTTGTTGCGAAAAAGCTTTATGAGGTTTATCCAAAAGCTGACGAGGGGGAGCTTACTCAGATGAGGGCGGCCTTGGTATGCGAAAAATCCTTAGCTCAAAAGGCTATGGAAATGGGACTTTCTGAGGAAATTATTTTCGGCAAAAGCGAATCGAGAAGTAACGGCCAGTATAAAGCGTCAATTCTTTGTGATACCTTTGAGGCTCTTTTAGGGGCAATTTTTTATGACGGCGGAATCGAAGAGGCACAGAGTTGGATTCTCTCTGTCTTTAAAGATGATTTCGAGGATATAAAACCGACTGATTTGACAAACTACAAATCGGAGCTTCAAAGCTATTACCAGAAGAAAGAAAAACGAAGAGGTATGGTTTCGTATAAGCTTGAAGAAAGAAAAGGTCCTGACCACAGCCCGACATTTTTGGTAAGCGTCTTGGTTGACGGGGTTAAAATGGGGGAAGGTCAGGGCAAGAGTATGAAAGAGGCCGAGCAAATGGCAGCAAAAGAGGCTTTTTTGAGGGCAACGAGGAAATGAAAAATATAAGAAAATATAACCTGCCGATTTTCATCCCGCATTTAGGCTGTCCAAACGACTGTGCCTTTTGCAATCAAAAGAAAATAACGGGGAAAGACTCTGATATGACCCCTCAGAAAGCTGAGGAAATGATAAAAAAATACCTTGAAACCACCGAAGAAAATGCCAAAACAGAGATTGCATTTTTCGGGGGAAGCTTTACGGGGCTTGACCTTTCCTTGCAGGAAGAATTTTTGAAGGTGGCGAATAAGTTTGCCCACAGAGTAGACGGAATAAGGCTTTCAACACGCCCCGACTATATCTCTGAGGAGATTTTACGCCTTCTTAAAAAATACGGCGTTACGGAGATTGAACTTGGAGCGCAAAGCTCTGATGACGAGGTCCTTAGAGTAAACCGCAGAGGGCATACCTTTGCCGATACCGTAAAAGCCTCGAAAATGATAAAGGAAAAGGGTTTTTCGCTGGGCCTTCAAATGATGATTGGGATGTATGGCTCAAACGAGGAAAAGGATATCAAAACCGCAAAGGATATAATCACTTTAAATCCCGACTCAACAAGGATTTATCCAACTTTGGTTCTATCGGGAACGGCACTCGAAAAAATGGAGTATGAGCCATACCCTCTCGAAAAAGCGGCGGAGGTTGCGTCCGTAATTATTGAGCTTTTCAGGGAGAAAGGCGTTAAAATTTTAAGGATAGGTCTCCACGAAAGCGAGGACTTAAAAAACGGAAGCGTTATAAAAGGTCCTTATCATCCGGCTTTCGGCGAGATTGCTGAGGGATATATCTGGCGGAGGAAAATTGAAAAAATGATTGCCCAGGGGAATTTTGACGGGAAAATTCCTTGCGAAAAAACAGAGGTTTCCAAAATTATAGGGCATAAAAAGATTAATAAAAAATACTTTTATGTTAAATACAAAATAGAGATAAAGCCAGTGCCAAGGGAGGCAGAATAATGGATAAGAAGAAAATTGAAAGAATAAATGAACTTGCAAGAAAATCAAGGGAAGATGGGCTTACAGAGGCAGAAAAAGAGGAGCAAGCAGTTTTAAGACGAGAATATATTGAGTCCTTTAAAATGAGCCTTCGCTCTCAGCTTGACAATATTGAATTTAAGGAGGAAAATTAAATGCCACATATTGTTGTAAAATGGTACAAAGGAAGAACAGAGGAAGAAAAGAAAGAGTTTGCTCAGAAGATTTTGGAAGAAGCGACTCGCGTAACAGGAAGAGGAGCGGAGCATTTTTCCGTTGCCATTGAGGACTATGAGCCAAGCGAGTGGATGGAAACTGTATATAAGCCTGAAATTATGGACAAAGAGGAAACTTTATATATAAAACCGGGGTACGGCCCACTTTCTGAGAAGGAATAAGGATATTTAAGAAAATACTTGACCAAACTATAAAAATAAGGTATTATATTTATGTGAAATAATGAATATAATTCCACTTAATATATCTTTGAAAGGCGTGATTTTTATGGCAGCAATAAGAGAAAATGAACGCGGAAGAGTCAGTGTTTCAAGCACTGTGATTGCAAAGCTTGCAGGATTTACGGCGACTTCCTGCTATGGAGTTGTGGGAATGGCGGCCAAAAGCGGTAAAGACGGCGTTGCAAAGCTTCTTAAAATAGAGAATATCGACAAGGGAATAAAGGTAAGAATTGAAGAAAATGTTATAAATATTTCTCTTCATATAATTGTTGGATATGGAGTTAATCTTCGTACAATCGGCGAAACCATACAGAGTAGCGTAAAGTATCATGTTGAAGAAGCAATCGGTATGGAAGTTGGAGATGTTACGGTTGTTATTGAGGGTGTCAGAGAGTAAACAATAAGAGGTGTGTAAATGAAGACAATAAATGCAGAGCTTTTGGCTCTTATGTTAAAATCTGCCGCGAATAATCTTAAAAACAACAAAAAGGCCATAAATGACCTTAATATTTTCCCTGTTCCCGACGGCGACACAGGAACAAATATGAGTATGACTTTCAGCGGAGCACTTGGCAGTATTTCTCTTGAAGAAGAGACTTGCTTTGCACTTGTTAAGGCTTTATCCAAGGCGGCGCTTAGAAATGCAAGAGGAAACTCAGGCGTTATTTTATCTCAGATTATAAGAGGTATTTATAAAGGTGTTGACGAGGCAGAGGAGCTTTCTGTTGAGGTTATAAAAGATGCCGCAGTTATGGCAAGAAAATCCGCTTATGACGCGGTTATGAAGCCAACCGAGGGAACAATTTTGACAGTTGTTCGCCAGATGGCAGAATTTGCGGAAGAAAGCTATAAAAATTACAGCGAGGCTGACGAATTCTTGTTTGCCCTTTATGAAAAGGGAAATGAGAGCCTCTCTAAAACTCCCGATATGCTCCCTGTTTTAAAGCAGGCAGGAGTTGTTGACGCAGGCGGTCAAGGGGTTATGACTCTTTTTGAGGGCCTTATCTATGCTCTTAAAGAGGGAAAAGCCATTGAAAGCGAAGAGGGGGAAACGACTTCTTCCGGTGCCGTAGCAGAAGTTAAAACAGAAATCAAATTTTTATATTGCACAGAGTTTTTAATCAATAAAAAAGCCGACAGAAAAACAACTCAGTTTACTGCGGCAATCGAAAACTTAGGGGACTGTATGCTGGTTATCGAAGACGATGAAATCGTTAAGGTGCATATTCATACAAACCACCCTGGCAGAGTTATTGAAGAAGCAATAAAACTTGGGGAGCTTACCAACCTCAAAATTGATAATATGAAGTATCAGCATGACGATAAGGCTGAAAAAGAGGCTGAGGCAGAGGTAGAAAAGGAACTTAAAAAGTACGGCTTTGTTGCTGTTGCGGCAGGGGACGGTCTTTCTGAAATTTTCAAAAGCCTCGGTGCTGACGCAATGGTTGAAGGCGGCCAGACAATGAACCCAAGCACTCAGGATATTTTAGATGCCGTTGAGAAAGTTGATGCTGAAAATGTCTTTGTTCTTCCAAATAACAAGAATATAATCCTTGCGGCAGAGCAGGTTGACGCTCTTACAAAGAAAAATGTTATCGTTCTTCCAACAAAGAACATTCCAACAGGAATTTCCGCTATTATGGGCTTTGATGAAAGCCTTTCTCCTGAGGAGAATGCAGAAAATATGATGGGAATGGCAAGTGGCGTTACTTGCGGACAGCTTACCTTTGCGGCAAGAGATACAGAGGTTGACGGAGTGGAAATCCACGAAGGCGACATTATGGGTCTTTCTCCAAAGGGAATTGAAGTTGTGGGCGACGACCTTCCGTCTTGCACAGTTGAGCTTATTGACAGCTTGGTTACTGAGGACAGCGGAGTTATCTCTGTTTATTACGGCGAGGAAGTAACGGAAGACGATGCAAACGCTCTTTTAGAAGAGCTTGAAGAGAAGTATAAGGATATGGATGTGGCCCTTTATTATGGCGGCCAGCCGGTATACTATTATATTGTTTCTGTTGAATAATTTTTGGCGGCATGGGGAATCCTGTGCCGCTACAATTTTAGGAGGTGATTTAAAGTGAAAATGGAGGACAGCGTTCAATTTGTCCGTGGTGTTGGCGAAAAACGAGCAAAAACCTTTGAAAAACTGGGCATTAAAACTGTTTCCGATTTGCTTTATCATCTGCCCAGAGATTATGAAGACAGGTCGGATATTAAGAATATCTGTGACTTAATCGACGGGGAAAAGGTGTGCGTTTTAGGGCGCATAACTGCTCTCCCTCGCTCTTTCAGGAGCAAAAACGGCCTTATGGTAACTCAGGCCACAGTTTCTGACGGAACAGGGATTATGAAAATAACCTGGTTCAACGCAAAATATATTGAAAATCAGCTCCGGGGGGACAGAGAGTTTGTATTTTTCGGGGAGGCTACATACAGAGGCAGAAATGCAGAAATGGTAAACCCCGTTGTTGAAAAATATGACGGCGGAGGGAAGAAAACGGGAAGAATTGTCCCGATTTATCCTCTTAGCGCAGGAATTTCCCAATATATGCTCCGCTCTGCCATTGAAAACGCCATTGAAAATCTTGAAGACAAAATCCCCAATACAGTTCCCGAGAAAATTGCGAAAAAATGTGCGCTGTTGGATACTGAAAAAGCTATGAGGGAGATTCATTTTCCCCAGGATTTTGACAGCTTTAAAAGGGCGAAGTATTCCCTCGCCTTTGAGGAGCTTCTTGTTATGCAGACGGGTATACAGATTTTAAAAGGGGACAGAAAAAAATATACAGCCGAGCCTTTTTCGGATGTTAAATGTATAAGCGAACTTGCAAAAGCTCTTCCTTTTGAACTTACAACGGCGCAAAAGAGAGTTATAAACGAGATATGCGCCGACCTTAAAAAGAATGTTCCAATGAACAGACTTGTTCAGGGGGATGTTGGCTCGGGTAAAACCGTTGTTGCGGCGGCGGCAATGTTTAGTGCTGTCCGTTCAGGCTTTCAGGGTGCGATGATTGCCCCAACGGAAATTTTGGCAAAGCAACACTATAAGAGCTTTACTAAAATGTTTGAGAATATGGGCGTTCGCGTTGCCCTTTTAGTTGGGGGAAAAAGCAAAGAAAAGACAGAAACTTTGGGAAAAATCGCAAATGGCGAAATTGACATTGTTGTTGGAACCCATGCGGTTTTGACAGAGAGCGTAAAATTCAAAAATCTCGCCCTTGCGGTAACTGATGAGCAACATCGTTTCGGTGTTAAGCAAAGGGCGACACTTACGGAGAAGGGCAAAAATGTTCATACTCTTGTTATGACCGCAACCCCCATACCAAGAACACTTTCTCTGATTTTATACGGCGACCTTGATGTTTCCGTAATTGATGAGCTGCCGCCCGGACGAAAAGAGGTCCAGACCTTCGCCGTTGGGGAGAATATGAGAGCGAGAGTCAATAAGTTTATTGCCTCAAAAATCGCCGAGGGGCGTCAGGTTTATATTGTCTGCCCGCTGGTTGAGGAAAGCGAGCTTATGACCGCAAAGGCTGCGGTTGAATATGCCGAAAGCTTAAAAACGGGAAGCTTTAAAAACTATAATATTGATGTTATCCACGGCAAAATGAAAGCAAAAGAAAAAGATGCCGTTATGGAGAAATTTTCAAAGGGCGAAACGGATATTTTAGTTTCAACAACTGTAATCGAGGTTGGGGTGGATGTTCCAAATGCAACGGTTATGGTCATTGAAAATGCAGAGAGATTTGGCCTTTCCCAGCTCCATCAGTTAAGAGGGAGAATAAGACGAGGGGAGCATGAGGCCTTTTGCATAATGTTCAATAAATCAAGCGGAGAAATTGCAAAAGAGAGAATGAAGATTATGCAGGAGACAAACGACGGATTTAAGCTTTCGGAAAAGGACTTGCTCCTTCGTGGACCGGGCGAATTTTTCGGGGTTCGTCAGCACGGTCTTCCCGAGCTTAAAATCGCCAATTTAGCGGAAGATATGGAAATTTTAAAGATGGCGCAAATGGCGTCAGAGGAAATTATAAGGGAAGATAAAACCCTCTCTCTTCCTGAAAATCAAAACCTTAAAAAGAGGGTTATGAGAAAATACGAAGAGGTTGGCGGAAGAGGAATTTTAAACTAAAAATGAAAGAGGTTTTGGACAGATGCCAAGACCTCTTTTTTTGGCTCGTTAAGGTTGACAATAGGGCAGAAATATTATATAATTTAAGGGATAATATGCGGAAGGAAAAAGCTAATGAACGATTATCAAAAAAGAATAAGAAATTTTTCAATAATTGCACATATTGACCACGGAAAGTCCACTTTGGCAGACCGCCTTTTAGAGAAAACAGGGGTCCTTACTCAGCGTGAGATGCAGGCCCAGATTCTTGATAATATGGAGCTTGAACGGGAGAGGGGAATAACCATTAAAGCCCGTGCCGTAAAGCTTATCCATAAGGCGAAGGATAACGAGGAGTATGTCCTCAATTTAATTGACACTCCGGGGCATGTTGACTTTAACTATGAGGTTTCCCGAAGCCTTGCTGCTTGTGAAGGGGCAATTTTGGTTGTTGACGCGGCGCAGGGCATTGAGGCTCAGACCCTTGCCAATACTTATCTTGCCATTGAGCACGATTTAGAGCTTGTGCCTGTTATAAATAAGATTGACCTCCCCAGCGCACAGCCTGAGGTTGTCAAAAAGGAAATCGAGGATGTTATCGGCATAAATGCGGATAAGGCACCACTCATTTCCGCTAAAAACGGAATAAATATTGAAGAGGTTTTAGATAGAATTGTTGAGCTTATTCCGCCACCCAGTGGAGACTGCGAAAAGCCTCTTAAAGCCCTTATATTTGACTCGTATTATGACAGCTATAAAGGGGTTATCGTCTATGTCAGAATAATTGACGGAAAGCTTACCCCGGGAACAAAAATCAAAATGATGGCAACAGGGGCAACCTTTGATGTTGTTGAGGTTGGATATCTCCACCCAACGGGAATGCTCCCATCCAAAGAGATTAAAGCGGGAGAGGTTGGCTTTATTGCGGCCAGCATTAAGGATGTTCATGAAGTCCATGTGGGAGACACGGTAACGACTGTTGAGGGCGGAAGCCCTGAGGCTCTCCCCGGATATAAAGAAGTTAAGCCGATGGTTTACTGCGGAATATATCCTGCCGACGGCGCAAGATATGACGATTTAAGAGATGCCCTTGAAAAGCTAAGACTTAACGATGCGGCATTAAGCTTTGATGCAGAAACCTCTGTTGCATTGGGATTTGGTTTCCGCTGCGGATTCTTAGGCCTTTTGCATATGGAAATTATTCAGGAAAGATTAGAGAGAGAATATAATCTTGATCTGGTAACAACTGCTCCATCCGTTGAATATAAGGTTATAAAGACGGATAAAACGGTTGAAAATATTTCAAACCCGACAAATCTTCCTGAATCCAGCGTAATTGATTATATGGAAGAGCCTATTGTCCACGCAGACATTATGACTCCGAGAGAATATGTTGGAAGCATTATGGAGCTTTGTCAGGACAGACGAGGAACATATCTTGATATGGAATATCTTGACGAAACCCGCGTAACATTAAAGTATGACCTTCCTTTAAACGAGATTATATATGATTTCTTTGACGCCTTGAAGTCGAAGACAAGAGGCTATGCTTCCTTTGACTATGAATTCAAAGGCTATCAGAAGTCAGACCTTGTTAAGCTTGATATTTTGTTAAACGGGGATGCGGTTGATGCTCTTTCCTTTATCGTTCATAAGGAAAAGGCTTATGCAAGAGGAAGAAGGATTGCCGAAAAGCTTAAAGAGGTTATTCCGAGACAGCTTTTTGAAATTCCGATTCAGGCGGCAGTCGGCGGAAAGATTATTGCCAGAGAAACTGTCCGCGCTATGAGAAAGGATGTCCTTGCCAAATGTTACGGCGGCGATATAACAAGAAAGAAAAAGCTTCTTGAAAAGCAAAAAGAAGGTAAAAAGCGTATGCGTCAGGTGGGAACGGTTGAAGTTCCGCAGGAGGCGTTTATGTCGGTTTTAAAATTAGATTAAAGGAGAGAGAATTATGAAAATTTTAGTTACAGGCGGAGCAGGGTATATAGGAAGTCACACCTGCGTTGAGCTTATAAAGT
The DNA here is from genome assembly GCA_045578465.1 of Clostridia bacterium. GTDB lineage: Bacteria > Bacillota > Clostridia > Monoglobales > Monoglobaceae > SIG454. Next base: position 19,989 of record JAZNKJ010000036.1, read on the forward strand.
CAGGCTATGATCTGGCAGTTGTTGATAATCTTTCAAACAGCTGTGAGGAATCCTTAAAAAGAGTTGAGAAAATTACAGGGAAAGCGGTTAAGCTTTATAAAGAGGACCTTTGCGATTTAGAAGCGGTTGAAAAAATCTTTGAAGATGACAAATTTGACGCCGTTATCCATTTTGCAGGACTTAAAGCCGTTGGAGAATCTGTTGAAATTCCAATCAGATACTATGAAAACAATATCGGAAGCACACTTAATCTTTGCAAAACTATGGCAAAGCACGGCTGTAAAAAATTAGTGTTCAGCTCATCTGCAACAGTATACGGAAATCCGCACACTGTTCCGATTACGGAAGATTTTCCTCTCCACTGCACAAACCCATACGGCAGAACAAAGCTTATGATTGAGGAAATTCTTCGTGACCTTTATATTTCCGACAATGAATGGGATATTGCACTCCTTAGATATTTCAATCCTGTTGGCGCTCACGAGAGCGGACTTATCGGGGAAGACCCTAAGGGAATCCCGAATAACCTAATGCCATATATAACTCAGGTTGCGGTTGGCAAGAGAGAATATTTAAATGTATTCGGCGACGACTACGACACTCCTGACGGAAGAGGTGTTCGTGACTATATCCATGTTGTTGACCTTGCAATCGGCCATATTAAGGCTCTTGAAAAAATCAGCAATAAGGTTGGGGTTGTTACATATAACCTTGGCACAGGAACAGGTTACAGCGTTTTGGATATGGTTAAGGCTTTCTCCAAGGCTTGCGGCCACGATGTTGCATATAAGATTGCTCCTCGCCGTGCAGGAGACATTGCACAGTGCTATGCTGACCCGAAAAAGGCAAGAGAAGAGCTTGGCTTTGTTGCTACGAAAAATCTTGACGATATGTGCAATGATTCATGGCGTTGGCAGAGCACAAATCCAAACGGATATAACAAATAAGGTGAATTTATGAGAAAAACAGTTAAAATTCTTGGGGTAAAGATTGACAAGGTAACGGAGAAAGGGGCTCTCTCTCGTGCAAAAGGCTTTCTTAAAAAAGAGGGCGTTTCGAAAATCTATACTCCTAACCCTGAAATAATTATGACCGCAAAAGAGGACAGCGAGTTTATGGAAATTTTAAACAATGCTGACCTATGCACAGCGGACGGAATCGGCGTTGTTTACGGGGCAAAAATTTTAGGAACTCCCGTTCCCCAGAGAGTTGCAGGCTTTGATTTAACCTGCAAAATTCTTGAATATTTAAAAGATACAGAAGATGGAGTTTTCCTCTTTGGTGCAAAGCCGGGAGTTGCGGATATTGCAAAGCAAAGGCTTGAGGAAAAATATCCTGGACTTCGCGTTGTGGGAACAAATGACGGATATTTTACCGAGGAAGATACTCCTATGATAATTGATAAAATCAATGAATCGGGGGCGAAGCTTCTTTTGGTTTGCCTTGGGGCTAAAAAACAGGAAAAGTGGATAAACGATAATCAGAATAAGCTGACAAGTGTTCGGCTTTGTATGGGAGTTGGGGGAACACTTGATGTTTTTGCGGGAAATGTTAAACGCGCCCCGAAGATTTTTATAAAGCTGAACTTAGAATGGCTTTACAGACTTTTAAAACAGCCAAGCCGCATCGGGCGGTTTGCGGCACTTCCTAAATTTATTGTGGAAGTTTTTAAAAGCAAGAAAGGAATGAAAAAGAAATGATATATATTTTGCTTGCTGACGGCTTTGAAGAGGTTGAGGCTCTTGGCTGCTGCGATATTTTAAGGCGGGCAGAGATAAAAACATATCTTGCCTCAATTGAGGGGGATTATGTTGAGGGCTCTCATAAAATGACAGTTAAAGCGGATATGCTGGCTAAAAATATTGACTTTGAAAAAGTTGAGGGTATTGTCCTTCCGGGCGGTATGCCGGGGACACTTAATCTTCAGAAAAACGAAACAGTTTTAAAGCTTATTGACTATTGCGTAAAGAATGATAAGCTTATCGGTGCAATCTGTGCCGCTCCTATGATTTTAGGGGACTTAGGTCTCTTAAAAGGGAAGAAGGCGACCTGCTTCCCGGGCTTTGAAGAAAACCTTACAGGTGCAGAACTTTCAAGCGATTTTGTTGTAACAGACGGAAATATAATAACAGGGAAAGGTGCAGGGGCGGCCCTTATGTTCGGCGCTGCCATTGCGGACTATTTTAAAGAAGGGACAGGCAAAAGACTGTTAAAACAGGTTCAGCATATATGAACGGACAAAAAGAAGAACTAAGAAAGCATTACAAAGAAATAAGAAATGAAATTCCCGCAGGGAGCCGTGCTCTTAAAAGTGTTACAATCTGGAAACACTTTTTCGACCTTCCCGAATATAAAAATGCGAAAACCATTATGGTTTACAGCGATATAAAAAGCGAGGTAAGAACAAATCTCTTTGCGGAAAGAATGTTTGCCGACGGGAAGAGTGTTGTTTTCCCTCTTTGCGACAAGGAAAAGGTTGACTTAATCCCATATGAGATTGATAATTCTTCAAGACTTAAATTGGGGTCTTTCGGGGTTTTAGAGCCAAACACCGACTTTCTGGGAGAGGGAAAGGTTTCTCTTAGGGATAAAAGCGAGATTGATTTGGTAATTGTCCCTGGGGTTGCTTTTGATATTTACGGATACAGAATCGGTTATGGAAAAGGGTATTATGACAATTTCTTAAAGGACTTTAAGGGAGTTAAAATAGGCTTTTCCTATACGGATTGCATTTGCTACTCAGTTTTCCCGACTGAGAAAGATATACCAATGGATATTCTTATAACAGAGGCAGGGTGTGAACGATTTGAGCAGACAATATGAGGATATAAAAAGAATAAAGGGCGCAAGATGGCTTCTCCTTTGGGTTATGCTTACCCAGTTTGTTTTAAAGGTTGCCTCTGCTGCCATAGTAAGCTTTCTTCCCAAGGCGGCAGAAGGCTTTGTAAGATATCAGAATTATATCCAGCTCGGTCTTATAACACTTTTAACTTTTATTGTTCCCATAATGGTTTATGGGGTGGCGTTCTGGCGTAAAACTGACAGGTCAGATGCCGAAGAAATGAGGTTTAACAATTTTTCTGAGAAGCTGGTTGGCTTTATTGTTTTAATGGCGGTTTCAGGCCAGTTTGTTATGGCCCTTTTGAATATGCCTTTCGGAAAGCTTTTCGGCTCAGGAGAAGGAGGACTTATCCCTCAGACTGGGGGAGAGGTTTTAGTGGCGCTTATTGTTACGGCATTTCTTCCTGGGGTTTTAGAGGAATTCTGGATGAGAGGCATTGTTTTAAGCGTCTATGAAAGACGAAGCACCTTTGTTGCTATTACCTTTACAACAATAATGTTTGCCCTTCTCCACGGAAGTATAACAAAGCTTCCCGGAATTTTGCTTCTGGGCTTTGTTGCAGCGGTTATAACAATTCGGACAAACTCTGTCTATGCGGCAATGCTTTATCATATTATCAACAATGCAACTTCCGTCCTTTTCGGATATTTCGCAATCCACTATGAGATGGGAGATGTGTTCACCTGGACATTGGCAGCAATTATGGTTTTGGTTTTCGCCGCATCTTTTATCTGCTTTTTAATTGTTGCGCCAAAGCGAAAGAGAAACAAGTGTAAGGACGAGGGAATGATGCTCCTTAAAAACTTTTTGAGCGTTCCCGTTATCTTGTGTCTTATTGTTGTATTTTTACAAATGAGATTCAGCGCGTAAGAGGTTAAATTATGAAAAAGATTATAAATATTATGAGGAAAAATAAAAAGCCTACGGCCATCCTTGCGGTTATTCTTGCCGCAGTGATAGGCTTTTTGTGCTTTTTTATAAG
>JAZNKJ010000037.1:0-38045 GCA_045578465.1 Clostridia bacterium
TAAAAACATTGAGGGAATTGAGTTTATGTATTTATCAGAGGCCGATGTTGTGCGTCATCCTCTTGTTCAGAGAATTGTCAGGGCTTATGATATGAAAAACGCTGAAAGGGAACGCTCCGCCAAAAAACGGACGAGCAAAAATATATGAAAATAAGTATCAGAAACGAACAGAAAAAAATCGAGGTTACAAAAGAGCTTCGCGCTCTTATCAAGACTGTTTTAAAGACGGGACTTAAATTTATGGAGTTTGATGACAACTGTGAAATCAGCATAATGCTTACAGACAACGAAGAAATCCACGCTTTAAATAAGCTTCACAGGGGAATTGACCGTCCTACCGATGTTCTTTCTTTCCCTATGTTTGACTATGACGAAGACGGGGAAATTGATATGGAAGAATGCGACTTTGGAGAAAACGGCGAAATTCTTCTTGGGGATATTGTAATCTCCTTAGAGAGAGCAAAGGAACAGGCCGAGGAATACGGACATTCCTTCTCCCGAGAGGTTGGTTTTCTTACCGCCCATTCTCTTCTCCACCTTTTAGGCTATGATCATATGGAGTCTGAGGAAGAAAAAGAGATGTTTGCTCTTCAAGAAGAAGTCCTTACTCTTTGCAATCTGCCAAGATAAAAATTAAAAGCCACACCGCTTCGGCGGTGTTCCTTAGGGATTAACCGCCCAAAAATCACAATTTTGGCAGATAACTGCAGAAAAAATTCTCACAATCCGTCAAGGATTCTTCGAATTTTTTCCTTGTTCTATACTCAAAATTGAGGTTTTTGTGGTGCGAAGCAGTTTTGGGTTAGATATTTTTCGTCTCAGAGAAGTCATAAAAAATGCAGGCATACTGGCGTATGTCTGCATTTTTTTGCGCACTATCAGCGGAAAATAACAAGCCAAAACCGATTCCTCCCTAAGGAGCACCGCCGTTGGTGTGGCTTTTTTTATTCTTCATTAAGCTCCATTTTAGAGATGGACACTTCATAGGCTACTCTGTTTTCTACTTCTTCATCGCTTATTTTCTTTTGATATTCCCTGCTTTGAACTCTGCCCCAGACGGAAATGTTATCCCCAACAGAAAGCGCCGAGGCATACTTGGCATTTCTCCCCCAGGCGATGCAGGGGATATAATCGGACTTATTATAGGCACGGTTTACAGCAAGCAATATATCCGCAATTTCTCTGCCGAAAGGAGTTGTTCTGTATACCGGCTCTTTACAGATATATCCGTTTAAGTATACATTATTGGAAGAGGCATAGTCACAAAGATCATCTGCCTCCTCTATGTCTCGGACAAAAACAGTCAGCATAAGCTTGCTTCCTACTGCCGTAAAGTTATTATATGAGCGGAATTGACCACCTATTAAAACAAATTTCCCCACTTCAATATTGATTGAGGGGAAGAATTTTTCCGAAATCATTATTGGAATTATATCAGTATTTTCGCTTAATCTTTTTGTTTCAAGCTTGAAGGTATAAAACTTCTCGCCATAGACTTCATGGGAAAATTCTAACTCTGAAACAATTTCCCCCGCCATCTTAATCTTATTGTTTTCTGAGCCTAAACTGTTCACTTTTCTTCACTCCTAAATCCGTTTAATATATCTTATTTTACGGCACTCTCTTTTAGAACATATCTTTTCCATTTTGGCATAAAATAACACAAAAAAAGAGCATCTTTAAGATGCTCTTTTGCTTTTAAATTTTAGTTTCGCCAAATTCCAGAATGTCTGCAATCCTCTTGCATGCAAGGCCGTCGCCATATGGGTTGCTTGCCTTGCTCATTTTTTCGTAGGCTTCTTTGCTTTCCAGAAGTTCTTTAAAGTTTTCATAGATAACATTCTCGTCGGTTCCCACAAGCTTTAAGGTTCCTGCATCAATTCCTTCGGGGCGCTCTGTTGTATCACGCATTACGAGGACAGGTTTTCCTAGTGACGGAGCTTCTTCCTGAATACCGCCACTGTCTGTTAAAATCATATAGCTTCGGGATAGGAAGTTATGGAAATCCAAAACTTCAAGAGGCTCAATTATATGAATTCTGTCGCAACCGCTTAGCTCTTCCTCCGCCGCTTTTCTTACAACAGGATTTAAATGGATTGGATAAATCGCCTTAACATCAGGGTTTTCGTCCATAATTCTTCGGATTGCCCTGAACATATTATGCATTGGCTCTCCTAAATTTTCTCGTCTGTGGGCCGTTATGATTATAAGCCTGCTATCCTTTGCCCATTCAAGCTCAGGATGAGTATATTCCTCTTTAACTGTTGTTTTAAGGGCATCAATTGCGGTATTTCCCGTAACAAAGATGCTCTCCTTTTTCTTCCCTTCCTTTAAAAGGTTTTCTTTTGCTTTCTCGGTTGGAGAGAAGTTATAAGACGATATGCTTCCCACCGCCTGACGATTAAACTCCTCAGGATACGGGCTGTAAATATCGTAAGTTCTAAGACCTGCCTCAACATGGCCAACCGGAATCTGCTTATAGAAACAAGCAAGGGCTGTTACAAAGGTTGTTGAAGTATCACCGTGAACCAAAACCACATCAGGATTTACCTCTTCCAAAACGCTTTGAACTCTGTTTAGTATATTCGTTGTAATGTCAAAAAGGGTCTGATTTTCTTTCATAATAGACAAATCATAATCAGGTTTGACGCTAAATGCCTCTAAAACCTGATCAAGCATCTGACGATGCTGGCCCGTTACACAGACAACGGTTTTTATATTTTTTCTGCTTTTCAGTTCATTTACCAAAGGACACATTTTAATTGCCTCAGGTCTTGTCCCGAAAACAAGCATAACTGTTTTCATATTATGACTCCTTAATTTCCTCAGGTGTTTCTTCTGGTTTTTTCGCTTTTTCTGTTTTGCTGTCCAAAACCGCAAAGCTTACTATGATTATAACAACAACCGCTACAACCAAAACTGCACCTCTTAAAGCGTCCTTTAAGAATATAACAAGGGCAGTGAGGCAAAGGATTGCTGTTAATGTATACAAAATTGCAACTGTTTGTCTTTGGCTGAACCCCATATCAAGTAATCTGTGGTGGAGATGGCCTCTGTCAGGAGACATAATCGGTCTGCCTGTTACAACTCTTCGAACTATTGCAAAGAGTGTATCAAAAATTGGAAGCCCAAGCACAAGGATTGGAAGGGCAAAGGAAATTACCGTATAGGTTTTCATAAGGCCCTGCACCGAAATACAAGCCAATATATATCCTAAGAACATTGAGCCTGTGTCACCCATAAAAATCTTTGCAGGGTTGAAGTTATAAGGCAAAAAGCCGAATGCCGCACCCGCAAGAGCCGCCGTCATAATCGCAAGATTGATGTTATCGGTAAACAAAATCAGGATAAGAAGGCTGAGTGAGGCAATCGTTGAAATTCCTGCCGCAAGACCGTCTAAACCATCCGTTAAGTTTACCGCATTGGTAACACCCACAATCCAGATTATTGTTATAGGAATTGAGAGCCAGCCAAGAGTTACATATTCATTGGTGAATGGGTTTTCAAAATACCGCATTTCAACCCCGAAGGCTATAACAATTACCGCTGCAACAATCTGCATTAAAAGCTTAACCTTAGCAGGAAGGCTATACTTATCGTCAATTATTCCCGTTATAACAATAACCAACGCTCCTAAAACAATACCTATAACCGCTTCGTCTATAACGCAAAAACAAAGGACGCTTATTAAGAAACCATAAAAAATAGCAAGTCCACCAATTAAGGGAATAGGCTTTTTATGAATTCTTCTATTGTCTTTCGGAACATCTATTGCTTTAATTTTTTTTGCGATACCTATTACAACAGGTGTTGCCGCAAAGGAAATCAAAAACGCAACTAAAATGGCAAGTGCCACATATAACAGTTTTATATTTCCTAAATCAATCATTTCTTTTGCCTCCTGTTACGGCTGAATAAAACCAACCTTTCGATTTACCTTGCTGATTGTTTTGTTTGCAACATAAGATGCACGCTCTGCGCCGCTTCTGTATATCTTTTCAAGATAATCTTTATTTTTTATGTAGTCGTTATACTTTTCCTGGATGGGTCTTAACACCTCAACAACGGACTCAGCAACGGCACTCTTAAAGTCGCCATAGCCTTTGCCATCAAATTCAGCCTCAATCTCATCCATAGTTTTACCTGTCATTGCGCTGTAAATACTCATTAGGTTTTCAACGCCCTCTTTACCCTCGCCTCGTCTTACGCAGGCTTCGCTGTCAGTTACCGCTCTCTTGATTTTCTTTACTATCTTATCAAGAGGGTCAAGCATTAAGATATATGAATTTTCGTTAGGGTCAGACTTTGACATTTTCTGCATTGGATTTTGAAGGCTCATAATCTTTGCCCCAACCTTTGGAATATAAGGCTCAGGAACGATGAATGTATCACTGTATGTATGATTAAATCTTTCAGCCAAATCTCTTGTAAGCTCCAAATGCTGTTTCTGGTCGTGGCCAACGGGCACTAAATCGGACTGATAAAGAAGAATATCTGCTGCCATAAGGCTTGGATATGTAAAGAGACCTGCGTTTATATTATCCGCGTGTTTGCTTGACTTATCCTTAAACTGTGTCATTCTTGAAAGCTCGCCGAAATAGGTATAGCAATCCAGCACCCAGCCAAGCTGAGAATGGGCGCTTACATGGGACTGATAGAATATGGGGTCTTTTTCCCCATCAAGTCCGCTTGCCAAAAAGAGCGCCAATAAATCAAGGCTGTTCTTTCTTAAATCCTTTGGCTCCTGCTTAACAGTTAAAGAATGGAGATCTGCAATCATATAGAAGCATTCATATTTATCTTCTTTTTGAAGGTCAACGAAGTTCCTAAGTGCGCCTACATAGTTTCCAAGAGTTAAAACCCCTGTTGGCTGAATTCCGCTCAGAATTCGTTTCTTTCTTTCTGTGTTTTCCATTTTTATACCTCGCTTAGTCCATTATCTCGTGGAGAACATTTCCTAAAATTTCAATTCCTTTTCTGATTTGTTCTTCGCTTGCTGTTGAATAGTTAAGTCTGAATGTATGAGTCGGAGCTTTATCGTCAATAACCGTAGCTGAGCCAGGAACGAAAGCGACTCCGCCCTCTAACGCCTTTTCCATAACATCCTTTGCGTCATACTCATCGGGCATTGTGCAGAATAAGAAAAGTCCGCCCTCAGGATTTGTATGGGTTACGCATTTTGGGAAGAATTTATCAATACACTCTATCATAAGCTTACATTTTCTTCCGTAGCATTCTCGAAGCTTTGCGATATGTTCGTCAATGGAATGCTCTGTCACAAATCTATACGCAATCATCTGGGATAAAACATTTGTATGAACATCCTCAACCTGCTTGCAGATTACCATTCTTTCCATAAGCTTTTTATCCGCAACTGTAAAACCAAGACGAAGACCAGGGGCTAAAATCTTAGAAAAAGAGCCAAGGTATACCACTCGTCCCTCTTTATCCATTGACTTCATTGTTGGGATGTCTTCTCCGCTGAAACGAAGCTCGCCATAGGGGTTATCCTCAAAGATAATAAAGTCATATTCAGATGCAAGGGCAAGCACCTTTTTCCTCTTTTCAAGGGACATAGTTATCCCTGACGGGTTCTGGAAAGTTGAGATTGTATAAAGAATTTTTATATTGTCGTTTTCCTTTAAGATTTCTTCCAATTTATCTGTGTCAATTCCGTCAGACAAAACAGGAACGCTATAAAGCTTTGCATTATTGGAGCGATACGCATTAAGACCGCCGATAAAGCTCGGCTCTTCGCAGATAACCCCGTCGCCAGGGTTTATAAGAGCTTTTGATGCAAGGTCAATTCCCTGCTGGCCGCCGCTTACGATTATTGTTTCGTCATTTTCTAACCCGATGCCCTGACTTTTAAGTCTATCCTTAACCCAATTTAAAAGTGGGGTATACCCCTCTGTTACGCCGTATTGAAGAGCGGTTTTCCCGTCATTTTTGAGAATGTCCGCTGCGATTTCGGCAAGCTCTTCATTAGGGAAAAGCTCAGGGTCGGGAGCGCCGCCTGCAAAGGAGATTATGCCCGGTTTTGCAAGAAGCTTAAATATTGCACGGATGGCAGACCCTTCAAGATGGGCAACCTTATCCGAAAACTTTGATGTTATATCCATTAAATTCAAGTCCTTTATTTCAGTTTTTCAATACCTTTTTTAATTCTCGCAATTGTTTCGTCTTTACCAAGAATATAAGCAATTTCAACACCGCCGCCAGGGGTGAATGCTTTCCCTGATACTGCAACACGAAGTGGCCAGAGAACAATTCCGTTCTTAACTTCCATTTTTGCAACCAATTCCATAAGTGCATCGTGGAGGTTATCAAATGTCCAATCTTCTATTCCCTCAATAACAGGGAGAATATTCTCAAGAGAAACAAGAGAATTTTCAGGGTTTGTCTTCATTTTCTTATGAGAATACATTTCAATATCATATTCAGGGAGGTTATCGAAAAAGTCAACCTGCTCAGGAATATCGCTTAGTTTTTCGCATCTCTTCTGTAAAAGCGCAGACACCTCTTTTAAGTCGATATTCGGGTTTTCGATTACGCCCTTATACCAAGGGAGAGCTTTTTCGTGGAAGTCTTCTGGGCTGAGTTCTCTTATATACTCGCCGTTAAGCCAAGCCAGCTTATTTTCGTCAAAGATTGCAGGGGATTTGCTTATTCCCTTTACATCAAAGGCTTCAATAAGCTCGTCAATTGTATACTTTTCTCTGTCGCCGCCGGGAGACCAACCAAGAAGAGCAATATAGTTAACGATAGCTTCTTTTAAATAGCCCTTTTTGATAAAGTCCTCATAAGATGCGTCCCCGTCTCTTTTTGAGAGCTTTTTCTGGGCGTCTCTCATAACGGGAGAAACATGGATATAGGTTGGGATTTCCCAGCCGAATGCCTCATATAAGAGGTTATACTTTGGAGTTGAAGAAAGATACTCAGAACCTCTTATAATATGAGTTATGTTCATTAAATGGTCGTCTATAACATTTGCAAAGTTATAGGTTGGAAGACCGTCTGCCTTTAAAAGAACATTATCGTCAAGGATTGCATTTTCAACAGAGATTTCGCCGAAAACTTCATCCTTAAATGTTGTTTTGCCATACTTTGGCATCTTCTGTCTTATAACATAAGGCTCGCCTGCGTCAATTTTTGCCTGAACTTCTTCCTTGGTAAGTCTTGAGCAAAGACCGTCATACTTTGTGGGAACTTTTGCTTTCTCCTGCTTTTCTCTTAAATCGTCAAGTCTTTCCTTACTGCAAAAACAATAATAAGCGTGGCCAAGTTCAACCAATTTTTCTGCATATTCCTTATAAATATTTCTTCTTTCGCTCTGGATATATGGGCCATAATTTCCGCCGACATCCGGACCTTCATCGTGGATAAGCCCTGTGTCTTTCATTGTGCGGTAAATTACATCTGTTGCGCCCTCGACCAATCTTTCCTGGTCGGTATCCTCAATTCTTAAAATAAACTTTCCGCCCTTTGATCTTGTTAAGAGATAAGTGTAAAGAGCTGTTCTTAAATTGCCGATATGCATATATCCCGTTGGGCTTGGGGCAAATCGTGTTCTTACTTCCTTTTCCATTTTTTATGTCCTTCTTTCTTTATCTTTATCGGAACTAATCCGCATTTTCAACTACGCCGATATAAGGCAGGTTTCTATACATTTCATCAACATCAAGACCATACCCTACAACAAATTCATCGGGAACTTCAAAGCCTAAATAGTCAATATTTATATCAACTTTTCTTCGGCTTGGCTTGCTGAGGCAGGCACAGAGCTTAACCGCTTTTGCACCTCTTGCCCGAAGAAGCTCCATAACCTTTTCCATAGTTATTCCCGTGTCAATAATATCCTCAACAACTATAACATTCTGGCCTGTCAAATCCCTTTCAACATCCTTTGAGATTTTAACAACACCTGTTGTCTGGGTTCCTGCGCCATAGCTTGACGCCTCTATAAAATAAACCTCGGCAGGGAGAGTTATCTTCTTAACCAAGTCGGATAAAAACATAAAAGAGCCTTTTAAGACACCGATAACTATAACTTTTTCCCCTGCAAAATCATTGTTTATTCGCTCTGCAATTTCGTCCACCTTTTGAGAAAGGGTTTCCTCTGACAGAAGAACCTTAACTTTGTCCATCGTTACCATAATAAATCACCCATGCCCTTTCAGAATTTTTATCTGTTTTGCATTTTTCGCTTACCCGTCCCCCAACAATTGCCAAAACCTCGTCGCCCTGACAGATAAGAGGTATATCATCCCGCTTTTCACGGGGAATTTTCATATCTATAAATATGCTTTTAAGTTTCTTTTCTCTGCCGTCTGCAAAAACAGCCATTTTGTCCCCGTCTCTGCGGTTTCTGAGAACAATTTTTCCGCTGAGCTTGTCTTCATCCAAAAGAATGTCTCCCGCACTCTTTTTGTACTCGGAAAGGAGAACTCTTTTAACAAAAACTGCCCCTTCTTTGCCCTCAATTTTGTAGCCGTTTCCAGGCTCGATTTCTGTGCTGAAATAATTCTTTATTCCTCGGCTTGTTTCATTTATCTCTATCTCGCCTTCGTTTCTGAATTCCAGCCAGCCGTATTTCACATAAACGGTAAGGCCTTTTGGACAGTTCATCATTGCCCCTGTTTCTTTTTCTTTAAGGGATAAAATATCCTTGATATGCTTTCTTTCTAAATAAAAATCTTCTCCCATTGCTTCTTTTGCCGCAGTAATTATGAGCCTTGACATTATGGCGTCCTCAACCATATTAAGCGAATCAATATGAAGGACAACGGGTTTTCTGTTAGGCATAGGGCTTCCAAGCCTATGGTAAAGCCTTTTTGCATAGGAATTTAAAAAGTCGCTGTCTTTCTTTGCGCTTTCCGATAAATTCATAAGACTTTCCGTTATATTCGGGTTAAAATTCTCTCTTATGAATGGCAAAAGCTCGTTTCTTATTTTATTTCTTGTGTAGTCATTATCAGAATTCGTGCTATCTATGCAATAGCTTAGTGAGTTTTCCTTGCAATACTCTTCGATTTCCTCTCGGCTTACTTTAAGGAGAGGTCTTATAACGCCGTCCTCACGGATATATTTTATTCCGCTGAGGCCGTCAATTCCTGTTCCTCTTATAATCCGCATTAAGACCGTTTCGGCGGCATCGTCTCTGTGGTGGGCGGTAGCAATAACATTCTGGCCACCCAAAGAGCAAACCTCACGGAAAAAGGCATAACGCTCCTGTCTGCCCGCTTCTTCAACTGTTATCCCCTGCTCTTTTGCAATTTCTATTGCATTTACTGTTTTAGCAAGGAACGGAATTTTTAAAAAGTCGCAGAATTTTTTGGAAAAATCTTCGTCTTTATCCGCTTCTTCCCCTCTTATGCCGTGGTTTAAGTGCGCCGCGTAGAGTGAAAACCCCATCTTTTTTGAAAGGCCATAGAGAACATGAGTCAGGCACACGGAATCTGCCCCTCCCGAAAGAGCGACTAAAACCTTATCACCTTTTTTAATCATTTCATTTTCTTCTATGGTTAATCTGACTTTCTCAGATACGGTAGAACTAATGTTCACGGTCTCCACTCCAATTGGAAAATTTAAAGAATTCGCCAAGCCATGTTAAATATTCGCTTCCCACTTCGCCGTTTCTGTGTTTAGCGAAGATACATTTTGTTTTGTTAGGTTCTTCCGTTTCAGGATTATAATAGCCCTCACGGGATAAGAACATTACAACATCGGCGTCCTGCTCAATTGAGCCTGATTCTCTTATATCGCTGAGCCTTGGCTCTTTATTATCTCTCTTTTCAACATCACGGTTGAGCTGAGAAAGTGCGATTACAGGCACATTAAGGTCTTTTGCAAGAATTTTCATAGACCTTGAAATTTCGGAAATCGCCTGCTGTCTGTCTGAGGTCTTGGAATTCATAAGCTGTATGTAGTCTATAACAATAAGACCGAGGCCTTTTTCAGCCTTTAATCTTCTGCATCTTGCTCCGATTTCAGGCATTGTTATACCTGATGAATCGTCGATATATATTTCAGCCGTTGAAAGAGCGTCAACCGCTCCGCCCACTTTATCCCAGTCATCTGATTTAAGGTCGCCCTTTTTAATTTTTTCGGAGCTTACCATTGCCTCGCTTGCAAGCATTCTGTTGGCAAGCTGGATACCAGGCATTTCAAGACTGAAAATCGCAACGGGAACACCGCCCTTGATTGCAACATTCTGAGCGATATTTAAGGCAAAGGAAGTTTTACCCATACCAGGTCTTGCCGCAATCAATATAAGCTCGGAGCCATGAAGACCTGCTGTTCTCTTATCAATATCGATAAAACCTGTGCTTACGCCTGTTACATCGCTTTTCTTATCAGAAAGCTCAGACAAAAGCTCTACGCTTTCCCCGATATATTTTCTTATATGAACAGGGCCTTTTGCTTCTCTGTCCTGAGATATATTCAATATATTCTGCTCTGCAACGCCGATTATATCTTCAAGCTCGCCCTCGCCACGATAACACTTCTCCGCTATATCCTCGCTGGTTTTAATGAGAGTGCGTAGAACAGAGTTATCCTTAACGATTTTGGCGTAGTGCTTTAAATTCTTTGTTGTGGGCACAAAGTTTGCAACCTCAACAATAAAATCCATTCCGCCGATTTTTTCAAATATACCTTTTTGAATGAGATGCTGTTTTAAGGTTACAACATCAATAGGCATACTCAGATTATATAGCTCACTCATTGCATCAAAGAGTTCCTTGTTGCGCCCTATATAAAAATCGTCGCCCTTTAAGATCTCTATGGCGTCAGGAATACAATCCTTATCAAGAAACATTGCCCCTAAGACAGATTGCTCTGCCTCTAAGCTAAACGGCACTGTTCTTACATTTGCTGTACTTTCTTCCATTTTTTTACCCCTTTTATATTTCCTAAGGTTATTCTTCGGTTACTTCCACTTTGAAACTGCCGAATATCTGCGGATAGAGGGAAACCCTAACCTCTGTTACTCCGCAGCTCTTGATTCCGTCAGGAAGGTCAATCTTTCTTTTGTCAACTTTAATTCCTGTCTGGTTTTCAAGAGCGGCTGCAACATCCTTTGATGTTATTGAGCCGAAAAGTCTTCCGCCGTTTCCTGCTTTTGCGGTAAGCTTTACTGTTACCTCTTTAAGTCTGTCGGCAATATTTCTTGCCTTTTGTTCTTCAACATTTTTATGGAACTGGGCTGCCGCATTCTTTCCTTCAAGCTCGTTTAGTGCCTGCTTGCTTGCTTCAACGGCAAGGCCCTTTGGGAAAAGGAAATTTCTTGCATATCCGTCACTTACATTTATAAGGTCGCCCTTTTTACCCTGAGATTTTACATCCTGCTTTAAAATTACTTTCATATCTGTCTCAACCTTTCTTATTCTTCGTTTGATACCACTTCATCAATTGCCCAATGGAGTTTTTCAACAGCCTCTTCCAAGGTCATATTCTCCATTTGCGCACCAGCGAGGGTTATATGTCCACCGCCACCAAGCTTTTCCATAATTATCTGAACATTGATATCGTCAAGTGATCTTGCGCTTATATAGATAACCTTGCCTCGTTTAAGAAGGACAAAAGCCGCTTCAACGCCTTTAATATCAAGAAGCTCGTCCGCCGCCTGAGCGCACATTACCTGTGCACCTCTTGCGTCGTCGGTAACCATTGAGATTGCAATGTTGTCGCGATAGAATTCTGCGTTACTTATAATCTGCGCTTTTCTTATAAATATGTCTTTATCACACTTAAATCTTCGTCTTATCTTTATAGTGTCAACGCCCATTCGTTTAAGATAGGACGCCGCTTCAAAGGTTCTTACCCCTGCTTTATTAACAAAGCCGTTTGTATCCATAAATATTCCTGCGTAAAGTGCTTCGGCCTCTTGTTTATCAAGCATTGGAGCTTCCTGAATATACTGGATAATCTCTGTCACCATTTCACAGGTTGATGATGCATAGGCTTCGTGATACATAAGCGTTGCATTTTCAATACAGTTTTCACTTCGTCTGTGGTGGTCGATAAGCACAATATTTTCTGCGTGTCTTAAAAGTTCAGGACACTCAACCATATTCGGTCTATGGGTATCAACCACTATAACAAGGCTATCCTTTTCCAGAGTGTTCATTGCCTGTTCTGTTGTTATAAAGGCATCTATATAATCTGTCTTATGTTCAAATTCAGCGATAGTTTCCTTTGCATTGACCGTTTCTTTATCAACGACGATATAAGCTTTGCGGTTTCTGCTTTTAACCGCTTTAAAGAGACCGATGGATGCGCCGATGCTATCCATATCCCCTGACTTATGCCCCATAATGAGGACTTTGCCTGAGTTATCAATAAGCTTGCGGAGAGCATGGGCAACAACTCTTGCCTTAACCTTTGTTCTTTTTTCAACCTCGCGGCTTTTTGCGCCGAAGAAGTTTAAAGAATCTCTGTCTTTGATAACAACCTGATCTCCGCCACGGCCTAATGCCATATCAACCGCAAATCTTGCAAAGCTGTCGTTTTCTTTGGGGTCTATGCCGTGCTGACCGATTCCTATACTGATTGTTACGGGGATTTTATTCTCCGCATTGATATTCTTGATGTTATTTAAAACCTCAAATTTATCTTCAAGGATTTTTTCAAAGTTTCTCTGTTCAAAGAGGACTAAAAATTTATCTCTTTCAAACTTTCGGAATACACCGTCACCCAAGGCAATCCACTCGCCTATGGTCTGTTCAATTTCACCTAAAATTTTACCGTGGTTAGAGTCAGGAGTTTCTTTTAAAACTTCCTCATAGTTGTCAATTATAACAATTGCCTCAACTGTCTTTTCTTCTTCACGAAGCTGGGCAAGTCTGTATTCGTCGCTCTTATCAATGAAATACAAAAGCAGGAATTTATGCTTTGCATCCTTATCTTCACGGCCTGTAACCCTTGCTTCAACCTCATAGGTCCGTCCGTCAAGCTCGATAACTGAGCCAAATTCGCCTCGGCTTTCTGTCAGCTTATTTACTTCAAGGGTTGGAAGAAGGGTATTTATATGAGTTCCGAAAGTTTCATTCTCCCCAACAAGCTTGGTAAAGTTGCCGTTATACCATTTAATTTCTCCGTCAAGGCCGATTATAACCACAGGAGACGGATACTTAACCAATGACTTACCCGTTGTGTCACTCAGGCAGAAGTCAAAGTTTTCCATAAAGCTTACAAAGCTTTTTTTCTGTCTGTAAATTAAATAAAACTCAACTGCGAAAAAGATGATTCCCACCAGAGCGGCAAGGCCGTCAATATCCGTAGTCGTTACGGAGTCCAAAGCGTTTATACCAATGTATAAAGCCAGGAACACAAAAAGTCGAGCCGTGCGTCTGCCGAATATTTTGCTGACCATTGTCTGGCGTCTTTTCATTCGCTTACCTTTCATTTTTATTCTCCATTTCTTTCTATCCTGCGATAGTTCATAAAACTGTCAAGCATTCCTATGATTGACAAAATCTGAATTGCAAAACTGCTTGCGACTGTAAATACCGCGATATATATGATGGCTCTTAAAAAGCCAAATTTAATTTTATTCTTAAACTTGCTTTCGATGAATGAGAATCCGCAGAATGCAAGAACAAAATCAATTATTGCCACGATGTTGTAAACGGCAACCCCTATTTTACTTGCTCCGCTTAAAAACAAAGCAAATATTGATATGATGAAATAGGCAACTGCCATATGTCTTGGCGCATGATGCTCATCAAGAGGAATATAATCATATCTTAACTTGCTTACTTTTTTTGCAAGAATTCTGAGAAGTGCACAGTGCAAATAAGCAAAAACCAACGATGTCAGAATAATGAATGTAGGGAACATTTGCTTAATATATGCCCCTATAACACTTAGCGCCATTTCAATATCTACCGTGGCTTCATTACTGCCTGCTATAAGAAGGGCTTCTTTCATTCCACTGATTGACTGATCAATTATTCCGCCGACTCCGTTCTCTAAACCGCGTCCTGCCAGAAGGAGAGTTCCAAGGAGAACCACCAAAAAGGATACGCTCACTCCTAAAAGAGTTGAATAATAATCTTTCTTTCTGCCAATCATAATCCCTGACACCATGCCGGGAATAACAGATAGGGCTACAACAATAAGGCTTTCAAAATCCTTAGTTAAAAGGAGCATAACCCCTGCCGTTAAAACAGCATTTACAGCGGTTGCAATTTCCCCGCATCTTAAACAGATATACGCCGTAAGGGATGTTGCAATAAGTGGAAAAAGTATTGCGCCGAAGGGAATAAACAAAGATAAAACAGTCAATAAAACAACAAAAATTATGCAAATAAGAGCAATGCCAAGCTTTTTAATTCTGCTATCCATAAAATCCTCATTCCTTAAATCTAAATCGCTATATTATAAATACATCGAAAATTCCTTTATTTACGGGCATTTATCCCTATTATAAAGAGGCGTGCTTACTGCCATTTGGGCACAATCCACCCCATTATCATTTATCAGTTTATTATATCAAATATCTCCGTATTTTTCAAGTGTTTTGGATAAATTTTATAGGGGGAAAACACTTTTATTTTCGGGGGAAAACTTTTTGCCCAAAAATACTTGACAATTATGGGAGGATGTGTTAATATATAACCTGTTCGACATATTTATGGCGGTATAGCTCAGTTGGCTAGAGCATGCGGTTCATACCCGCAGTGTCACTAGTTCGAATCTAGTTACCGCTACCATGCCCGCTTTGAAATATAAGCGGGCTGTTGTTTGGCTCCTTGGTCAAGTGGTTAAGACTCCGCCCTCTCACGGCGGCTACAGGGGTTCGAATCCCCTAGGAGTCACCAAAAGGCTTAAAACCTACGGTTTTAAGCCTTTTTTGTTTACAAAAAAGCCTCGGAAAATCCGAGGCTTTTTAATTTATTTTGAATTATAATTTTGCACAAACGCTTCGCACTCTTCAAGCGGGAGGGGCTTTGAATAGAACCAGCCCTGAATATAGTCACAATCAGAGGATGATACCAGCGTGTTTTGTTCCTCCGTTTCTACTCCCTCGCATATAACCTTGATATTTAAACTATGAGCCAATGCAACAATTCCTGAGAACAAATCCTTTCCTTTTGGATTATCAGCTTTAAGGAGAATATCACGGTCGATTTTTACAACATCTATCGGATAATCGCAAAGATTTGCCAGAGATGTATATCCGCTTCCCAAGTCGTCAAGATAAACATTAAATCCAAGCTCTTTACATTTACGCACATTCTGCGTTGCAGTTTCTCTGTCTTTTTCCATAGCGTCTTCTGTTATCTCAATAGAGAGCTTGGACTTATCAAAGTTATAACTGTTTGAAATCATCATAAGCTTATCTATGAAATTGTCTTCCGAAAGCGTTATTCTTGTAAAGTTACAGGAAATTGAAATTTCTTTATAATCTGTATCGTTCCACTTTTCAAGCTGTCGGCAGGCAAGGTCAAACATATAAAAATCATGCTTACTGATAAGACCTGCCGATTCCATATTGCTAATATATTTGCTGGGACCGATTAAACCTTTTTCGCGGCTATCCCATCTTGAAAGGGCTTCACAGGAAGTAATCTTCTTTGTTTTGTTATCAACAATGAACTGCAAATACATCTTAAATTCGTTATTTTCAAAGCCTTTTAAGATGCTCTCCGTAATTTTCTTTTCCTCCTGAACCAAATTCATGGAGTGGGTATCACAAAAAATAATCTGTTTTTCTGTCCCAAAAATTTTATTACAGTTTTTTCTCAAATTAAAAAGCAGGAGCTCGCAATTTCGGTCTGAGGCTGAGAGGTGGTAAGCTGCGCAATGGAATACGATCTTATTATTCTTCTCTTTCATCTTCTCGAAACCATTAAGCTTATTCATAACCTCTTTAAGCCTTTTTTTCGCATCTTCGTCATTAGTGGACTGAAATGCATATGCAAAGCCGTTTTCAGTAATTCTTGCAGACATTTCTCTGTCCCCTGTGTGCTCCGACAATACATAAGCCGTATATTTGAGCATATCCTCAAAGGAGCTGTCGCCGTGATAGGAACGGAGATAACTGCTGTCTAAAACGATATAGGCAATATAATACAGGCTTCTTGACATATCGCTTATGCTATACCGAAAATGATGCTTGAAAAACCTGAGATTTCCCATCCCTGTTTCTATATCCGTCATTTTATCGTATTCATTCTCGTCCCGCATTCTCTTGATACGGATACATAAAAATACTATTAAGACTATAAGCAACAGCGAAAATGCAAGGGCAATTATAATCCATATATAATCGGGCTTCGTGCTTTCCGATGCATAGGATAAATAAATACCGTTCTTCTCATCAACAGATATTTTGTTTGCCGCAGACTTTATATCTGCAATTTTTCCGTCATTTAAAAGGGATGTGAAAACAAGACCGCATTTAACTGTTTCGCCGTTATTCTTATACGAAACGAGTTCAATATAGTCTTTTCCGTATGATAATTCTTCCCCATCATTTACAGAAGATATGATGTCTGCTTGAAGATTTTCCCCAAGCATATTTTTATCGTTTTTATTGCCGTTAATATAAACGAAATCTATGCCTGAATTCTTTGATATTTTTTCAAGCAATTCGGGGATAATCCCCTGATATGCTTTTAAATCTTCGTCATAGTATTCTATTGGGTAATTATCACTTTCTCCTGCAACATAAATATAGTCGCCATACCCTTCGGTTTTCTCGGTTGTTATAACCTCCGCAAATGTTATCTGCGAAAGGATAGTAACGACAACCATAAAAACCGTAACAAACTTTCTCATTTCCCTTATCACCTCCTAAATATTCATTTTCTTTCTCTCTATCCGTCCCCAGTCAAGCTTTTTCTTTTTATATCCTTTAAAGGCAGTAAGACGGACAAATGCCATAATAAATCTTAGTGTTGTAACCTCAAAAAAGCAAAGCATAATAGCTTTTAAGCAATCTTTAAATTTTACCGTCAAGTCAATGGTCTGTATTCTTGAGAAGAATGCAGTAAGGGTTA
This sequence comes from Clostridia bacterium, assembly GCA_045578465.1. GTDB lineage: Bacteria > Bacillota > Clostridia > Monoglobales > Monoglobaceae > SIG454. The sequence continues at coordinate 17,010 of JAZNKJ010000037.1, forward strand.
AAATTGAATTATATGTCGCATAAATCAGCAAAAACAAAAGCATAAAGGGCAGATTTAAAAGGTCAATACAATATGCGAATATCATTGTAAATACGCCAAAGACCTCTATAAATGGCGACAGCAATTCGTATAAAAGAAAATACAAATATGACACAAGCCCAACCGCTCCGTATTTTGGATTTGCCATCATATCCTTGTGCTTCCACATAGTCTGAAAAAGCCCTAAATGCCAACGCTTTCTCTGTTTTTTGAGGTCCCCTAATTTTTCAGGAACCTGTGTCCAGCACACTGCATCAGTTGCGTATTTTATCGAATAAGGGATTTTATTCGTAAGGCAATAAGAGTGGAGTTTTACAACTAATTCCATATCCTCTCCCATAGTGCCGTGATCATATCCCCCTGCCGCAATAACTGTGTCTTTTTTGAACATTCCGAAGGCTCCCGAAATAATAAGAGAGCCGTTAAATCTGTCAAACAAAATTCTTGATGCCAAAAATGAACGGTCATATTCCAGTAGTTGCATACACGCTAAAATATTCTTGGGAAGTCTGTATTTTTTAACTTTTCCCTCAAAAAGCTCAACATCATTAGACGGTCTTACAGTTCCGCCAACAGCCACAACATTTTCCTCCTCCAAAACAGGCACAACCAATTTTTTAAGAGAATCATATTGAAGGACAGAGTCGGCGTCCATACAAATAAAATATGGATACTGGGCAGCGTTTATCCCCATATTAAGAGCGTCCGCCTTACCGCCGTTTTTCTTACGGATTAAAGTAAGAGGAACTTTCTGCTCATGGGATTCATATATAAATTCCTCCGGTTGACAAGGGATGCTTCTATGAAGGGGTCTTCTTACCTGGTGCATATTATATGCATCAATAAGTTGCTGTGAGGTTGTATCCTTTGAGCCGTCATCTACCACAACTATTTCGTAAAGCTTATAGTCAAGGGTGAGCAAGGACTTAACCGTCTGCACAACGGTTACCTCTTCATTATAAGCAGGAACCACAATGGTTATGGGCACGAAATAGTTTTCGGTAAACTTATTCATAAGGCGGTCCTGCATTTTTCTTTTGTAAAGGGTTGTTGCCCCGATGACCACCGACAAAAACAAAAATGTTGAATAGCCGATAAGATATACCACAAAGCAAACACCGATAATATCGAAAATAAGCTTTAAAGTTTCCATTTCTATCATACTTTCACCGCCTCACTTCCGGCATTCCGTTTGTCAAGATGATAGCGCATCATTTCTCTTGCATATCTGTCGTCCCCGTCAAAAACACCTATCAAATCATAATAGGAATATCCCAGCTTTTCGCAGGAAATGGCGCTGTTTTGTCTGATATGCCAATTTGAGCTTGAAAGATTTTTCACTAAAATTCTAAAAGTTGCATCATCAGGATAAGATTTAAGGGCAGAGGTTGCAATGGCCTGATACTCCCAGGTCCGTCCCTCCAAATTTTCTGCAATGCTTTGCAGAACAGGTCTTGCTTCTTCGCTGGGGAATTTCTCAAAATAGCGTATTGCCGAAAAGCGAATTTCGTTATTTTCTTTTTCGTTTCCCAGCATTTTAAGCATTTCGCTGTCGCATTTTATATTGCCAAACCTGAAATAATTTAAAATATTCACCCGCATCTGCACAGAAAACTCTTTAAAACTACTTAAAAGCTTGTTTTTTAATTCGTCCTTATCCCCTTTATAGGCTAAAAGCCCATCGCATATAAGTTTTGGGTGGTGAAAAGTTAAGTTTGTGTCCAGAATTTTTAGTGCCGATACTGCCATATCGGGATTTTGCATACTGTAAATCGCTTTTATTGTGTTCTCCCTGCAATATACATTTACAGACCTTAAAAGGTCAAGGAGAGTGTCTTTTAACCTTTCACTTTCGTAATGCTTTAAGATTTTGTATTTATTCAGTATGTAAGGGAAATATGCGATTTTAATAGTATCTTTGCTTATGTAACGATGAGTCAGATATTCAAAAACTGAAAAGGTTTCAATAAGATATTTCTGCGTTATCTCAGGCTCTTTTTCATATATTTTTTCAAGAGCTTTATCAAAGGCGGTAATCCCTGCTGTTTTGTCAAGCTTTTTGCAGAGGAAATCCTTATGCTTTTGCAAAACTGTTTCGCCTGCTTTAAGTTTTTCAATTTCCTCGCCAATTATCTTTTCAAATTTTTCGGAATTGGAAAGGAGCGACTTTGCTCTGTGTTTTAAAATGAAAACATAAATGATATTATATGCAATCATACTTACGCAGATTGCAATATAAACATAAATCATTATTTCGATTTTCATTTATCTATACCTTCTTTCCATAAATCCTGCATTATGTAGTAAGAACTTTTTAATCTTTCGTGGTATGTTACCTTATTACCCCAGCCTTTAAGTTCAATGGGATTAAGCTTTATTCGCTCTTCCCCGCTTCCGATACCTGCATACATTTTGTCAATGTTTATATATTCAATACCAAAGTTGCCGTCATAATAATCATCGTGAATCTGCATTTTTGACGGGTCTGAAAAATTTAAAAGCTGCCATGGGAGTTTGATTTCTATATAGTCGCCCTCGACGATAAAGTCTGCAAGGGAGTTAAAATCAGCGTCCTTTGGGTTGGCATTGCCGTAAAGAAGTTTTCCTGTCTCATAAGACTCTGCCACCGTTTCCTTAGTTTCAGGAGAAAGGGCAATTGCAGTTCTGAGGATTAAATCAATATTTACGAACTTTGGAGAATTTTTGTCGGGAATATTGTCTTTAATATACGCATCATACTCATAAATATCTTTTGAGTAGGTAGATTTAAGAGCTTCATAACGCTCCTGAACCATAATGCGACTGTTATCTTTGCCGTTTATTACGATTACAAAATCTGCATCCCTGTCAAATTTAATGCCAAAATTTTCGCAATAGTTACTTCCGCTTTTTGGCGTTACATCAATAGGAATATACAGGGTTTCATTCTCAAAATCAAGTCCGTTTTTCTTTACAAGGAAATATATAAACTTCTCATCATATTTAACCGAAAGCTCCGTATTCCCTTTTACGATTTTCTCATTTTCTGTCCAGTCGGAGACATCTCCGTCAACATAACAGATGGACTCTTTATCCCCCGGGTCAAAGGACAAAAGACCAAAATACTGCTCATTGGTCTGGTAATCGGACCAATATGCAGTTCTTGTAAGGTTTACAGAGTGCATCGTATTCCAGGTTCTTTTAAACCATTCGTCCTGCCAGGTGAAAACGCAACCGCCTCTGCAGCCTGTTATCTTAATATCATTCCAGCAGTCTATAAGAGCCTGTCCCTGATTTTTTTCTGATGTATTCCCCTGGTTTCTTCCTGTATCTTTATCTACCTGAGCCATACCTCTCCCTGTTGATACACCAAATTCGGATATGACAACGGGCATCGTGTGATGATTATTGAGCATTTGGAGATACGCTCTGTATGCATTTACTCTGCCTTGTTCATCACGGAACGCTTCCTTAGAGTCAATTCCGAACACAGACCAGTCTTCGGCAAAGCTTAAATAATAGGGGTAATAGGGGTAAACATGATATGATGCGAACTGCCCCGATATAAATTTATCCGTTGTTTTTATATGCTCAACATTAACTCTTGCGCATTTCATAAAAAAGTCTTTGATGATTTTGGGATATTCAAAAGGGTCTGTTGTCGGCCAGTTGGAAAACGCCACAAGCCTTTGGGTGCTGTAACGCTCTGTTTCGTATTCGATTGTCTTATCCCCTACCATAGCGAGCATTGTTTCAAAGGGTGTTGCCTCCTCCGAGGTATACATATACTTGCCAAAATAAGAGGAATAGCCATCTTTTCCCCTATATAAATCATCCGTATATGCAACTGTTGAGTCGTCCCATTCAACGCCTAAAATATAGCCGATAACCCACGGAGAAATATCTTTTTTATATGTGCCGTGGCCTGCACTTGCCACTCTTCCTAAATTAAGCTTTCTTCTGCCGTGGATAACATCTACTGTTATTTTGCTGTTTTCTAAAAATGTGTCGTAAAAGTCTTTATCGTATGCATCCCGATGAGAATTTAAGACATAGTCATTTACCCATACACCGTGGAGCATATAGAGGGGTGTTGGGTTATTTTTGTTATACTCATAAAAGGCATTATAGAAAGTGTCATTTTGAATTGTATATACTCGAATGGTGTTTGCACCCATCTCCTGAATATATTTAAACCATCTTAAATATGTTTCTTTGTCAATGGCAAAAGAGGTTGCCCACTCACCAGGTATACCTGAGCCTAAGTTTACGCCTCTTATTTCAAAGGGCTGATACTCCCCGTCCTTTTCCATATATATTTCTTCTCTGTCTGCCTTCATAAAGGTTTGAACGGCTTTTTCTTCCCCAAGGTCAAGATATATCCCCTTGTGGAAATAGAGCCAATCTAAAGAGAGGAATACAAGAATGATTGCAGATACTATAATTATAAATTTTTTCATTCCTTGTCCCTCCTTTAAATTTAATCTGAAACTTCGTTATATTTTTTCGTTTTGGACTCTGCGCTGTATTGCCTTAAAGTCTCTATGTTTTCGTCCATAAACTCAATTCTTTTTCTAAGAAAATCTTTGAGCTGTGAAATTGCTTCTTCATAGCTTCTGGGGTTTCGCTCTGTTGGATGAAGCAGGTCATAATCCTTAGTAAATGTATAGCCCCATTTATTATAGTTTCTGTCTATTGCGCTGCCCAGATAATCAACAGTATCATCAATAAAGCCAAAGAGATATTCTTCGCTGAATACTGTTTTTCTAAGCTCATAGTATCTTTCAACCACTCTGTCCGTAAAATCAATATCCATAAAGAGCATCTGATACCAAAGCCCTGAATTTAATCTGAACTCGTCTATGGGCATAGCCTGCTCCTGATAAGCATCGCAGGCAGAGTTAAAATCCCATACACACATTTTGTATTTGCCTGAGGTGTCCTTATATATATAAGTCGAAAGAGAGCCTGCGTCATAGTTACAGGTCAGCTCGTTTATTAGAAAGTAGTCTACAAAAGAATCTACATCAATGTAGTTTTTATAGCCGTATTTTTCATTGTTATAGTCATAAGAATAAAGGGTTTTTTCAAAGAGAGAAAACTCATTTTTTATTGCCTCTTTAAGCTGGGGCGTCATATTTTTAGTTCCCGGATAGACAAGCTCGTGCTGAGTTTTTGCTATTGTTGTATAATTCGTAAAGGGATAGAGCTTATTCTCTTCCTCCGTCTCTCCCCAGTCAAGCCTTAAAGCGTATCCCGAAAAGGTGTTATCTTTTTTATTGACTTCAAGGCTTAGTCTTGCGCCCTCTTTTCCTGAGGTAATCATTTCGGTTGCAAGATAAAGTCCTCTGTATTCGCCGTTTAAAATAAGCTCACAAAACCTGACATTAGGACTATAATCCATAATCTCTCCCGCTATGTTATACCACATATAATTCCTGATAAGAGTTTTGTCAAGAAAGGGGCCGTGTAGCGCCCATTCGTGATGGGAGTCCATACCGAGAAAGCTTTGGGGATTGTTTGTTCCGTCCTCATTCACAAATCGCACAAAGTAATTCGCCTTATCAAATCTTCTTGATGAATGGCCTCTTACCCTGATCATAGCCTCGCCCATACTCACAGGCTTCTCGGCAATATGATTGTTTTTGTCTTCATTGCTGACTACATCAATGGACGCTTTAACGGCAGTTGTTCCGTCCTGTGCCAAAGTATAGTCTATTACTCTGTATTCTTCATCATATACGGGTTTGCCGGGGATGTCTGCGCCATTTGTGTTTATGCTTACAATAGGCAAATGGGTGCAAAGTGTCTCTTCTTTATGTGATGTGCAAGGCATTTTTTCTTCTGCCTTTATATGTTCTATGTATCTTGTTCCGTTATCTTCGGGCATAGTTTGGCTTATAAAGATTACCGCTATCAGCATCAGGGCCGCAGCAGATAACCCGATTATTTTATACTTCAACCCTGTCGCCTCCCTAAAGATTAGTTTGAGATTTCGTCATTTTGCATTACGGTATTTACATATTCAATGTTGCCGAGTCTATAAATCTCATCGCAGATACCCACATTATTTTTACGCTCTGCCTGGGAAAGTAATTTAGCAGTGATTTCATAAATAAACTCAATTGAGCTCTCCGTTGAGTTCTTAACTCTGAGCACTGCCTTTGCGCCGAAAAATTTATACATTACTGCCTGAATCTGTGCTTCTTTTGTGCGGGCGCCTCTTATAATTACAAGCATACGGTTATTGTTTTTGATAGCTCCGAAAATCAGGAGAAGAATAAATACGAATACGCTTCCTATTCCTGCAACAATAAAGTCCCCTACACCGCAACAAATACCAACTATAATCGTCCAGAATATGTAAACAGTGTCTCTTGAGTCTTTAATGGCTGTTCTGAAACGAACGATAGAGAGCGCACCCACCATACCAAGAGAAAGAGCCACATTGTTGCCGATAACCGTCATAACCATTGAGGTTAAAACTGTTAAAACAACCAATGATACATTAAACTTTTTACTGTAAATAGTTCCTCTGTGGGAAATCATATAGGATATAAATATCAAAAATCCTATAATTCCCGAAACTAAAATATTTGCAGCAATCTGCTCCCAGGTAAGTGTTGTTTGATCTTTTATTAGGTTAAAAATCTGACTTCTCATTTTCCAATCTCCTCTAAATTATATTTCCGCATAGCTTTGTTGACGAGCCAGAGCATATTTACTCACCGACAGCTCGCTTTTATTTATGTTGTTTATAAACTGCCTTATATAGTCCAGCAAAAAACCGTTGAACTTTACTTCAAGCACCACATTGAATTTATCCAGAACGGGATACATATTGAGATTTTCCGAAAATAAATCAAAATTTGTTTCCGTTGCAACTATGTTGTTATCAAAGGTTATCCTGATTTTATTTTCTTTTGCTATATACGCTTTTCGGTTATACTGCACGATTGTCTTCGGGCGATAGCACTTATATTGCATAATGCCATAGCACTCTCTTGCAAAGTCTTCGTCATATTTTAAAAGCACATCATATTTGCCATCTATTAAGCTCTGGGCGTCCTCTTTCGTCATACGAAGAGAGCGTTTTTTCTGTGATGCACCCTGCTTTTGCTTCATTTCAAGCATAGCAAAGTCGTGCTTGGGATCATAAATTCTGAGCCTTATTTTCCGCCTTGTTTCAACCCCTTCGAGCTTTTCAAAAAAGTCGTCATCATAGATAGTATCAAAATATAAGGACCTTATTATATATCCGTCTATGCCGTTATGCTCATCCTGAAGCATTAAGCTGTCAAGATAATGGGATTTATTCCGAAACTCTTCAATGCTTATTAAGAATTTCTTTTCCTCTCGTGTTACAACATTCATAAATTTCCTCCGCTAAAAAGAAAAGCTGCAATAACCAAAAGCCTTTAAAGACCCTTATCATTGCAGCTGGACTGGCATAGCATAAAACCTTAGCCTCTTTGCTTTGCGTCATCGGCTTTCGCCGATTTTGCTAAATATTCATCTAATGATAATTTTAACACAATGAACCGTCTTTGTCAAATAAATTTTAATTCTTGGCAAAAACCCAAAGAGTATCTTTAACATCTTCTTTATTTTCATCAAGCTTATAAACACTGAGTATGACGGTTTCACCATTAACTTTTTTATAGCTTATCTTTGGAATATTTCCCTCTGCTATTTGCCTTCTGATTGCATCATAATTTAAAAAGCTCAAAACAGCACGATGGAAATCAGGATGAACCACATCTTCTATATATTTTGTTAATAACTTTGAGAAATGCTCCTCGTTTTCATTGTATCCAAGATAAGACGGCATAAGAATACGGTGGGCATTATCGTTTTCAAGAGACACTCTGTAAATACCGTTATAATGTTCTTTTAAAACAGACAGCATTGTATCGATTTCTCTTATTCCTGTTCTGACCTGAACATAGCCTTTATCCTCGTCTTTTGAGACACTGATCTGCTCCTTATTCTGGTAATACTGAGCCTTGGCCTCATACATTCTGATTTCGGCTTCCCTAACCATTTCTTCGCAGTTTGTATTTTGATTTCTATAAGACATTCCAATTGCCACATTATATCCCTTCGGCTTTAACTGCTTTATAAATGTGTCAATATCCTTTTTGATGTCTTCCTGTTTTGTATCTTTTGTAAACACTAAGAATTCATCGCCGCCCATACGATAAATTTTATGGCCGAAAAACACTTCTTTCAGTGTATTCGCAATATAAATAAGCATTTCATCCCCTGCGGCGTGGCCATATCTGTTATTTATAATATGAAGCTCGTTCACATCAATGTAGATACAAGAAAATTCTTCGGGTTTTTCCTCATTCAACACCAGAATATCTTTTTTGTATGAAACACGGTTTAAAGCACCTGTAAGAGAATCTGTTGTGGCAGCAATCTCTGTTTTGTTAAGATGCTTTTTATTGTATATAGCGATTGAAAAGCAAACTGCAATATCTTCCAAGAGGGTTATTGCGACATAGCTCTTCTTAGAATTGATAACCCCCAAAATGCTTACATGGTTTTTCTTATCCGTAACTATTGCAAAAGAAACCTCTTTAATGTTATTTTCACTCAGGAAATTATATAACTCCGGATTTGTTTTTTCGAGCTGCTTGTTGAGTATGATATTCATTGTCCCAACAGTTGAATTGTTTATATTATGCAGGCGCGCCGCATAATGAAACAGCTCGCTTACAAAATATTTTCTTCCTTCTCCTGAAAGGAGGCTGTCTTTAAAGGCAGGCAGAATATAATGATAATCTTCCCCGTCAGTGTCTACCAAAAAGGCAGACCTTGAGCGTGAAAACTCCTGAATATTTTTTAATGCCTCAAACACATTGCCCTGTTGCTGGTTTACTTCCAACAACAGTTTTCTTATTCCTGACGCATAGGCAGTCGCAATTGAACGGCGTTTTTCAACACTTAAAATAAACGCTAAATACAGAACGATAATCAAAATCATAGCTGCAAAAGAAACTAAAAGCATTCTTGAAATCCCGTGAGTTTTCGCAAAAACCTGAGATTCGTATCGTGCCAGCATAATTCCCCAGTCAAAATCCTCAATGGTAGAGTAATGAACATATAAATCTTCGCCTGTAAGTATTGACTTAAATGAAGTGTAACCCTTATCGGTGGTTACTAATTTTTCATAGGAGTAGCCTTCTTTATATTCCCGATTTTTCAGCTGAGATATTTCGCCCGGAACTTTGTTGATGGTATCAATAACAAATTTTCCGCTTTCCTTATCATAGACAAAAAGCTGTGCATCCAGCTCTTTTGCCATATTAGTATATTTTTCGCCGATAGTTTCAAGAGGAATAACCCCATATAAAATGCCGACCGTATTACCCTCCACCTTAATAGGAACAGCACTTCTTATAATTTCTTCGCCATCTCTTGTAAGGTCTGCAACTCTCCCGCTTATGTATGGACCTTTTTCTGCTTCGTCCCAGAAAGAAATCTTGCCGTTTAAATCAATGGACCCCACTTTGGTGACAAAAGTATTGTCAGGTTTTAATATACCGATATTTGAAAACAATCCGATAGGCTTAAAAGAAGCAAACATAAGGTCATAGCTTTCGCCGTCAGCATAAAGCTTTGCCGCAAAGTTTGCCATTGTAGCAAGATTTTCTCTGTCAGACTTTATCTGCAAAGTCAGGTCGTCTTTAACCTGTTTTGTCTGCAAATGAAGCATTTCATACGCCTCATTTGCCGCTTCACGATATAAAGACCCCACCAGAGACAATAATACCGCACATATCAATAATGCCGTAATAATTGTATATAAAACATTATTTTGCTTATGCTTTTTATTACCATATTTTACTGTCATAATTCATATCTTCTTTCGTATTGTAATAAGAACAATTAGTCTTACATTTATAATACTACGATTGCCCAATTTTTTCAAGTGTTTTCCATATTTTCTGCCAAATACACTAAATTTTGCTCTTTTTTATGTTCACTCTTCCAATAAAATCGTCTTTTGAAGCAAAAAATAACCCGACTGAATCAGTCGGGTTTAATTTTTTTATTTTGTTCCGAATATTCTGTCGCCAGCATCCCCCAGACCCGGTACGATGTAGCCGTTTTCGTTTAAACATTCGTCAACATTTGCACAGAAAATTTCAACATCAGGATGAGCCTTGGATAAAGCTTCAATTCCTTCCGGAGCAGCAATTAAGCATAAGAACTTAATATGCTTGCCGCCGTATGATTTAATCTGCGTGATTGCATCGATTGCAGAACCGCCCGTTGCAAGCATCGGGTCAACTACAACGATAAGTCTTTCTTCTATATCAGTAGGAAGTTTACAGTAGTATTCGTGAGGCTCTAAGGTTTCCTCATCGCGATACATTCCGATATGACCAACCTTTGCAAATGGAACAAGATTTAAAAATCCGCTTACCATTCCAAGCCCTGCTCTTAAAATCGGAACAACTGCCAACTTTCTTCCTGCAAGCATTTTCTTTGTTGTTTTCTTAATGGGTGTTTCGATTTCAACATCCATAAGAGGTAAATCTCTCAGCGCCTCATAGCACATAAGCATTGTTATTTCTTCAACAGATTCACGAAACTCCTTATTGGAAGTTTCTTTCTGTCTCATAATTGTTGTTTTGTGCTGAATCAGCGGATGGTCAAATATCGTAACTTTTGCCATTTTATTTCATCTCCTACTGTTCTTTTGCTTTTGATACTATAAGGTTAACCAAAATACCTAAAATCAATGCACAAGCGATTGATGTTAATGTAACCTTACCGAATGTAAGTGTAAGTCCGCCGATACCTGAAATTAAAATTGTTGATACAACGAACAGGTTCTTATTCTGGTTAAGATCAACTGCCTGAATCATTTTAAGACCGGATACTGCGATAAAGCCGTAGAGAGCCATACATACGCCACCCATTACGCAAGATGGAATAGAATTAACGAATGCAACAAATGGAGAAATGAAAGCGATAATGATTGCCATAACAGCAGCTGTTATAATTGTGTATACAGATGCGTTCTTTGTTATAGCTACACAGCCAACAGATTCGCCGTATGTTGTGTTAGGGCATCCACCGAAGATTGCGCCAACCATTGAACCGATACCATCGCCGAGAAGTGTTCTATGAAGACCAGGTTCACGGAGAAGGTCTTTTTCAATAATTGAAGAGATGTTCTTATGGTCAGCCAAGTGCTCTGCAAATACAACGAATGCAACAGGAATATATGCAACAGCAACTGTTCCTATGTAGCTTGGTGTTATATCCTTTAAACCAACAATTGCGTTCTGGAATGTGAATTCAGGAACTGAAAGGAAAGTATTAAGTGTTACACCTTCTGCAACCAAAGCCTTAAATGGTTCAACATTTAATATTTTAAGTGCGTCAACATTGCACTGATATCCGATTATTGTGAAGATTCCGCAAGCTGCATAACCTGCTAAGATACCGAAGATAAACGGAATAAGTCTTCCGTATTTCTTACCATAGGTTGAGGAAATAATTGTTACAAAGAGAGTTATAACACCACAGAGAACTGTGATAAGCGGAGAAGCAACAGCTACTCCGTCAACAACTACGCTTCCCTTTAAGATATCGCCAATAGCGTTTCCTGCAAGAGAAAGACCGATAATTGCAACTGTTGCACCGATAACAGCAGGTGGCATAAGCCTATCTATCCAGTTAACGCCTGCAACCTTAACGATGATTGCAATAAGAACATAAACAAGTCCTGCAAAAATCGCACCAACGATTAAGCCCGCATAACCGATTTCCATTGAAGCAGCGCCTGCAAAAGCCGCAGCCATTGAACCAAGGAACGCAAAGGATGAACCTAAGAACACCGGGCTCTTTTTCTTTGTAAAGAGAACATAAACAAGTGTTCCTACACCTGCGCCAAAGAGTGCTGCCGCAGGACTCATACCATTACCGATTATAACAGGAACAACAAGGGTTGCTGTCATAATAGCAAGGAGCTGTTGGAGTGCGAAGATGAGAAGCGCGCCAAATTTCGGCTTATCATCTACCTGATAAATCATTTTCATTTTTCAAATCCCCCTAAAAATATTTTTTATTTTTGGTTTTTACTACCACTACAAAATATAACAAAATTCGATACCCTTGTCAATAGGTATATTGGATACTTTTTACTAAAAAACACTAAAACCCCAAGGGCGACAAGCCTTTGGGGTTTTAAAAATTATTTTGTAAATTTTTCTAAATCGTTCCACATTTTCCGGATAGTTTCTTCTGCTTCATCAACAGTCTTGCCCTTGCTTCCCATATAGAACTTGATTTTCGGCTCAGTTCCAGATGGACGGGCAGCACACCAGCAGTCGTCTTCCATTTTAAATAAAATTACATTTGCCTTTGGAAGATTTATTTTTTCTTCTGCCTTTGTTTCAAGATTTTTCTCTATTCCTTGGAGCAAATCGCTTACGGACAAAACCTTTTTGCCACCTATTTGCACTGGTGCATTTTCTCTTATTGCTTTCATAACTCCTGCAATTTTTTCGTTACCGTCAAGGCCCTCCATCTCAATAGAAACTGCCTTTTCTCTGAAAACGCCATACTTTTCATAAAGAGCCATAAGGCCTTCATAAAGGCTCATTCCCTTTTCCTTATACCACGCCGCCATTTCAGTTATAAGCATAGTTGCAACAACGGCGTCTTTATCTCTTGCATGAGTTCCTGCAAGATAGCCATAGCTCTCTTCAAAGCCAAAAAGATAGGTATGGTTTTTCTTTTCTTCAAACTCCTTAATCTTCTCGCCTATAAACTTAAAGCCTGTTAAGACATTCATAACCTCAACGCCGTAAGCTTTGCAGATTACATCCGCCATATAAGTTGTTACAATTGTTTTTATTATGGCGCCGTCTTTTGGGAGGTTATTATTTTCTTTTCTTCCGTTTAATATATACTCAGTTAAAAGGGCGCCGGTCATATTACCTGTAAGGGCGATATATTCCCCTTTGCTGTCACGGACAACAATGCCCACTCTGTCGCAGTCAGGGTCAGTTCCGATTATAAGGTCAACATCGTTTTCCTTTGCAATCTCAATCGCCATATCAAAGGCTTCCTTATTCTCAGGGTTCGGAGATTTAACTGTCGGGAAATTTCCGTCAGGAATAAGCTGTTCTTCCACCAGAAGAACTTTCTTAAAGCCTACCTTTGAGAGCATTTTGCGAACAGGGATATTACCACTTCCGTGGAGAGGGGTATATATGATTTTAAAGTCGTCTGCGACCTTTTTGACTGCGTCCTTATTTATCTGCTGTTTAAGCACATTTTCAAGATAAACTTCGTCAAATTCCTCGCCGAAAAACTCGATTTTTCCGCTGTTTACCGCTTCTTCAAAAGAAACTGTTTTAACATCTTTAAATATATCGGTTTTGCCGATTACTTCCAGAACTTTATCGGAAAGTTCAAGAGGGGCCTGACCCCCGTCACTTCCATAAACTTTATAGCCGTTATACTTGGCAGGGTTATGGCTTGCAGTTATCATAACTCCTGCAAATGCGCCGAAATGACGCACAGCAAAGGAAAGCTCAGGAACAGGTCGCAGTGCATCAGAAAGATATACCTTTATTCCGTTTGCCACCAGGACACAGGCTGTTTCCTTTGCGAAAAGCTCAGAATTGTTTCTTGAATCATAGGAAATGGCAACGCCTTTTTCTGCCGCTTCTTTCCCCTGGCTTAAAATAAAGGCACTAAGGCCCTGTGTTGCCTTACGGACAATATAAACATTCATTCTGTTTATACCTGCGCCCATAACGCCGCGAAGACCTGCGGTTCCGAATTCCAAATCCTTATAAAAACGCTCTTTTATCTCTTTGTCATTATCCTTAATTTCTTCAAGCTCCGCCTTGGTTTCTGCATCAACAACTTCACTTGAAAGCCACTTTTTATATTCATCTATATACTGCATAGTCATCCTCCCAAAAACTTACTATCCTTACAAATTTTATCATTTTATTCATTTCTTGTCAATGCTATTTCGCATACATTATTCTATCTTTTTTTCTCATCTTTGTTTAAATTGCTAATTAACATTTTTGTTGCAATATATTTTTGGCTATGATATAATTTATTCATATTGTATTTGCTATATTCAAAGGCAATTTACAGTTTAGGAGGTATCTATATGGCAGAAATTAAATGCTTATCCTGCGGAGCAGTTATTGATTTTGACGCTCTTGACGCAATTGACAACACTTGTCCTTACTGCGGGGCAACTGTTTATACCTCCAAGAATATTTCTGTAACTACCAAAAGAGCAGAAAAAGAATCACGGTTTAATTTTCTTAAAAGGCCGTCCTTCCTTTTTCCTCTTTTTGCAGGGGCTGTCTCAATTTTAATCATTCTGTATTTTGTCATTATTCCTTCTATCCGTTATAACACAGCGGTTACTCTTATGGACAGCGGAAAAGGGGACGAAGCTATTTCGATTTTTATGGAACTTGGAGATTACCGCGACAGTTCTCTTCGCAGTATGATTCTATACGGTCGTACACGAAACAGCGAAAGCGATTTCCAGAACTACATCGCAACGGGGAAAAACCACACCATTGGGCTTATTTCCTCAGGAGAAGTTGTGGCGGCAGGGAACAATCTTTTCGGGCAGACAGATGTTTCCTCCTTTAAGGATGCCATTGCAGTTGCGGCAGGGGAAAACCATTCCGTTATTCTTCTCTCATCGGGAAAGGTTAGGGCAATCGGGAATAATTCCACCGGACAATGCAACACCGGAAAATGGAAAAACATTATTGCAATTGGTGCAGGAAAAGACTATACCGCTGCAATAAACAATAAAAACTCCGTTCTTTTTGCAGGGGATAAAGACTCCCCTTTGGCTGAGGTTTCAAACTGGAAAGACATCGTTTCTCTGGCAACGGGAAATAACCATATAATAGGCATAACCTCAAAGGGAAATGTTTTAGCCGTTGGAGATAACAGCTACGGTCAATGCGATGTTTCGGGATTTAAGAACATTACTGCGGCGGCTGTTGGAGACACCCACACCGTTCTTCTTCACTCTGACGGAACTGTTTCTTCATTAGGCAGTAACCAATTCGGGCAGGGAGAAGTTTCAAAATGGGAGGATATTCTGACCATTTCAGCGGGAAGCTACCACTCTCTCGCTCTTAAAGCAGACGGAGAAGTCCTCTCGACAGGACTTAATTCCTTTAAACAATGCAATGTTTCTTCCTGGTCGGATGTTGTTGCAATTTCAGCAGGGGATGATTTTTCCGTAGGACTTACTTTAAACGGAAAGCTTTTATCCTGCGGAAATAATGATTATGACAAACGAAGCCTTTCCGACTGGCTCTTGTTCCTTCCAAAAGAAAAGGATATCATCGAAAATTCCCAAAATTAATTTTATTTTTTCTCTTGACAATAAAAATTCACTATGCTATAATACAAGAAATTTGGTTTTGAGGTAATTATTATGCGTAATTTACTTGCTATGACAAATGCATACTTTTATTTTAGCTTTACAGGTTTTTATTACCGTAAGGCTTATTTGCGTGCATAGTCAAGTTAATTACCGTTATTTTTATAAAACGATAAGTATTAAATCTTGCAGCACGCTCTGCAAGATTTTTTTTATTTTTATAAACCATACATTTTTAAGGAGATGTTTTAAAATGATAGTAGTATTAAAAGAAAGCAGAAACGATGAACAAGTCAGCAATCTGGTGGATTGGATTAAAAGCTTAGGTCTTGACATTCATTTCATTCAGGGAACTCACAGAACAGTTATGGGACTTTTAGGGGATACCTCTTTGGTTGACATTGATTTGGTTAAAGCCCTTGAATTCGTTGAAGATGTTATGCGAGTTCAGGAACCATATAAAAATGCAAACAGGAAGTTCCATCCCGAAGACACTGTTATAAAGGTAGGAAATACAACTGTGGGCGGCGGAAGCTTGGCTCTTATCGCAGGACCTTGCTCTGTTGAATCAGAAGAGCAAATCTGCGAGATTGCAAAGTCGGTTAAAGCATCAGGGGCGACTATGCTCCGTGGCGGTGCTTTCAAACCAAGAACTTCCCCTTATGCTTTCCAGGGGCTTCGCAAAGAGGGCATAAATCTTCTTCTCAAGGCCAAAAAGGAGACAGGTCTTCCTATCGTAACCGAGATTATGGATATTTCTCATATTGATTTATTCGATGAGGTTGATGTCATTCAGGTTGGGGCAAGAAATATGCAGAACTTCGAGCTACTCAAAGAGCTTGGAAAAACCAATAAGCCTATCCTTTTAAAGAGAGGTTTATCAAGCACAATCTCTGAGTTTTTAATGAGCGCTGAATACATTATGGCAGGCGGAAATGAGAATGTTATCCTCTGTGAAAGAGGTATCCGCACATTTGAAACCGTAACAAGAAACACTCTTGATTTATCCTGTATCCCTGCCCTCAGGCTCGCAACTCATCTTCCTATTATAATTGACCCGTCCCACGCAACGGGAGTTGCAAAATTTGTTCCTTCTATGTCCCATGCGGCAGTTGCGGCTGGCGCTGACGGTCTTATAATTGAAGTTCACAATGACCCGGCTCATGCACTTTGCGATGGTGCTCAATCTCTTACACCAAGCGATTATGACAAGCTTACAAAACAGGTAAGCGCAATCCATAGTGTTGTTAAGAATTTTGATTAGGAGGAAGAAAAATGAATATCGGTGTTATTGGTATGGGGTTAATCGGAGGTTCCTTAGCCAAGGCTATTTCCGAAAATACCTCTCATACTGTTTTTGGTTTTGATAAAAACGAAAGCGTTATTTGCAGGGCAAAGCTTCTCGGAGCTATCAAAGAGGAATTTTCTTTGCAAAATCCCAGCTATTGTGATATAATTATTTTAGCTTTATATCCTGATGATTCAATCGCTGTCTTTAATGAAATTGCGCCCCTTTTAAAACCGGGGACTGCCGTTATTGATTGCGCAGGTGTTAAGGAATATGTTTGCGAAAGAATAAGGCCTGTTGCAAAGGAACACGGCATTAATTTTATTGGCGGACACCCTATGGCAGGTATTGAAAAAATCGGGTTTGACCATTCAAATAAGGAGCTTTTTAAAGATGCTTCCATGATTTTGACTCCTTATGCAGACACAGACATAAAGACTCTTGCAGAAGTGAAAAAGCTTTTTGAGGGGATAGGTTTCGGGACTACAACCATCGTAAGTCCCAAAGAACACGATGAGGTAATCGCTTACACATCTCAGCTTGCTCATATTCTTTCAAGCGCATATATTAAGTCTCCTACCGCTCCCCGTCATCACGGAATGTCGGCAGGAAGCTTTAAGGATATGACTCGTGTTGCTTACCTTAACGAGAATATGTGGAGCGAGCTTTTTATGGAAAATCGGGAAAATCTTTTATTTGAGATTGATACTTTAATCAAAAATCTTTCTGATTACAAAAGCGCCATTGAAAACGAGGACCAAGCAAGACTTACTGCTCTTTTAAAAGATGGCCGTAATATAAAGGAGAATATTTAAAATGGATATGGTTACCGTAGGGGGAGTTAAAAATCCTTATGACTGCATTATCGGAAGCGGGGTTTCTTCTCTTCTTCCTGAAAAAATTGCGTCCTTAACCTCTTCTAAAAAGGTTCTTTTAATTACTGATGACAATGTTGATTTGTTATATGGAGAAAAAGTCAAGAGCCTTATTGAAGATGGTGGCTTCTTGTGTCATAAATTTGTTTTCCCTCATGGAGAGGAGCATAAAAATCTTACTACGGTATCAGAAATTTTAGAATTTGCAGCGGAAAATGAAATTTCCCGCTCCGACTTGATCGTTGCCCTAGGAGGCGGAATTGTGGGAGATGTTGCGGGTTTTTGCGCCTCATGTTTCCTTCGGGGAATAGATTATATCCAGATGCCCACAACTTTTCTTTCTGCTATTGATTCATCTGTTGGCGGAAAGACGGGAGTTAATTTAAAGCAGGGGAAAAACCTTGCGGGAGCTTTTTATCAGCCAAAGGCTGTTATCTGCGACACAGATTTTCTCTCTACTCTCTCCCTTGATATTTTTATGGATGGAACAGCGGAGGCTATTAAATACGGCGTTATTTTTGACAGAGAATTATTCGATAAATTCAAGACCGATTTTAAGGCTGACATATCATCAATTATAAAGCGGTGTATTTCCCTTAAAGCCCAAATCGTTAAAAAAGACGAGTTTGATAAGGGCGAAAGACAGCTCTTAAATTTCGGGCATACAATCGGCCACGCCATTGAAAAATGCTCTGGCTTTAAGATAAGTCACGGAAAAGCCGTTGCAATCGGTATGGTTATGGCCTCTCGTGGCGGAGCAAAAATGGGCCTTGTTAAAACCGACTTTTCAGAGGAAATCGCATCAGTTAATGCTCAAAATGGGTTGCCAATCTCTGCCGATTTTTCCCATGAGGCTCTTCTTGATGCTATGCTTAAAGATAAAAAGCGGTCTTCCGACGGAATTACTCTTGTTATTCCTGAGGAAATCGGTAATTGCAAGTTGTTTAAGATTTCAACCGACTCACTTGATGAGTTTATAAAATCTGCAATCTAGGAGGAAATTATGGATATTTCTATGAAATGGGAAAACATCTGCGGAAATGCTCAGGCAATCATTTCAAAATCCGATGCACACAGAGCTTTAATTGCAGCTGCCCTTTCTGATAAACCTACGAAATTCAATCTTTCCTCTTTTTCCAAAGATATAGAGGCAACTTTATCCTGCCTTGTTTCCTTAGGGGCAAGGGCAGAAAAAGATAATGATTTTCTTACCCTTTATCCTATCTCTGAAAAGGCAATTAACCCCATTCTTGACTGTAACGAGTGTGGCTCGACTTTGAGGTTTTTAATTCCCGTTGCGGCGGCGGTATCCCAAAACCCTGTTTTCACGGGAAAAGAGGGGCTTAGGAAAAGGCCTCTTTCTCCTCTCCTTTCTGAAATGGAGAAAAAGGGCTGTCATTTTTCAGAAAAGTCTATCCCTTTTACTGTTTCAGGCGCACTTAACAGCGGGGAATTTACTCTTCCCGGAAATATAAGCTCTCAATTTATTTCGGGACTTTTGTTTGCTCTTCCTCTTTTGGATGGGGACAGCAAAATTGTTCTTTCTTCCCCCTTAGAGTCTGAGGCTTATGTTGATATGACAATTTCTGCTTTGGAAAAGTTCGGCGTACATATTGAAAAAGAAGAAAACGGCTTTATTATAAAAGGAAGCCAGAAATATACAAGTCCTACCCAATACACCATCGAAGGAGACTGGTCAAACATTGCTCCATTTATGGCGGCAGCCGCTATGGGCGGAGAGATTTCTGCTTATGGGCTTAACCCCGCTTCAAAGCAGAGCGATAAAAGCATTTTATCCGTTCTTAATAAGTTTGGAGCGGAAATTAAATATGAAAAAGCAACTTACATAGTTAAAAAGAATAACAAAAACCCAATAGAAATTGATGTTTCTCAGTTTCCTGACCTTTTCCCTGTTATTGCAGTTTTAGTCTGCGCATCAGAGGGGAAATCCGTTTTATATAATGCGGGAAGGCTC
Source organism: Clostridia bacterium (assembly GCA_045578465.1). Lineage (GTDB taxonomy): Bacteria > Bacillota > Clostridia > Monoglobales > Monoglobaceae > SIG454. The sequence goes on from JAZNKJ010000037.1 coordinate 36,578, forward strand.
AGGATTAAGGAAAGCGACCGCATTGAGTCCACCCTTTCTTTAATCAAAAGCCTTGGAGGAAGTGCCGAGGCGGACGAAACATCTCTTACCATTTACGGCAGTGGCTCATTAGTTGGAGGGGTTTGCGACAGCTTTAATGACCACAGAATTGTTATGGCGGCAGCTGTTGCGTCAGTAATCTCAAAAAACGAAGTTATTGTTAGAAATTCAGAGGCAATAGATAAGTCCTATCCGGACTTTTTCACCCATTTTAAATGCACGGGAGGTATTTACCAATGTCATCACAAATAGGAGAAAAAATTAAAATCTCAATTTTCGGCGAGTCTCACGGAGAGGCAATCGGCGTTTTGATTGACAATCTTCCATCAGGAGAGAAAATTGACGAAGAGGAGCTTCGTCTTTTTATGCTTCGCCGTCAGGGAGGGAATAACCCTTATTCCACCCCTAGAAAAGAGGCTGACGAGGTTAAATTCCTTTCAGGTGTATATAACAAAGTGACAACAGGCACACCCCTTTGTGCAATAATTGAAAACAACAATACCCGCTCAGGGGACTACAACCCCGACATTCCCCGTCCCGGCCACGCAGATTTCACTGCACTTTCCCGCTACGGCGGATTTTCAGACCCTCGTGGTGGGGGGCATTTTTCAGGACGACTTACAGCCCCGCTTTGCGTTGCAGGAGGAATTCTTTCCCAAATTCTTGCAAGGCGTGGGGTTAAAATCATTAGCCATATATACTCTATCGGTAATATAACCGACACTCCTTTTGATGCGGTTTCTCCCGATGTTTCAGGAATATGCCCTGATTTTCCTGTTTTAGATAGTGATGTTAAAGAAAAAATGCAACAGGAAATTATTTCGGCAAAGGAAAATCTCGACTCCGTTGGTGGCGTTATTGAGTGTGCAATTTTGGGCGTTCCAACAGGAATTGGGAATCCAATCTGGGGCGGAATTGAAAATAAAATTGCCAATACGGTTTTCGGAATCGGCGCAGTTAAAGGAATTGAGTTTGGTATTGGCTTTGAGGCGTCAAAGCTTCGTGGTTCCTCTGTTAATGACCCGTTTATAATTGAGGACGGCGAAATAAAGACAAAGACAAACAACCACGGCGGAATTTTAGGAGGAATTTCCTCAGGGATGCCTATTATTTTCCGCACTGCGTTTAAGCCGACTCCGTCCATCGCCAAAGTTCAGAAGTCCGTTGACCTTAGCGAAATGAAAGAGACAACTCTTGAAATTGTTGGCAGACACGACCCCTGCATTGTTCCCCGCGCGCTTCCTTGCGTAGAGTCGGCGGCGGCTATTGCCATAGCTGACCTTTTACTTTAATTTTGGAGATGAATAATATGGACCTTAACGAGTGCAGAGCACAGATTGATAAAATCAATAATGAAATTCTTGACCTTTTTTTAAAGAGAATGGAGATTTCAACCGCTGTCGCTGACTATAAACAAAAAAATAATATG
>JAZNKJ010000038.1:0-32249 GCA_045578465.1 Clostridia bacterium
TTGACTTGTGGGAGGTAATATTAAAGCCCGGGAAAAAAGCAAAAATAGGAAGCAGATTTATATTTGGCAATGGTTTGCTCTGTGCAGAGGTGGTTGACATAATAGAAGATGGCAAACGAATTGTCAGGTTTGAATATGAAGGAGTATGGGAAGAACTTTTAGACAGGCTCGGGGAAATGCCCCTGCCCCCATATATCCACGAAAAACTTGAAGACAGAGAAAGATACCAGACAGTTTACTCCAAAATAGAAGGAAGTGCCGCCGCACCAACGGCAGGTCTTCATTTTACCGAAGAATTAATGGAAAGAATCAAGGCGAAAGGCGTTAAAATAGCCTTTGTAACTCTCCATGTTGGTCTTGGAACATTCAGACCCGTTTCGGTTGATAATGTGGAAGAGCACAAGATGCACTCTGAATATTATGAGATAAGCGAAGAAACGGCGAAAATTGTCAACGAAACGCGAAAAAACGGCGGAAGAATTATTGCTGTGGGAACAACATCGGTGCGAACAATGGAAAGTGTTGCCGATGAAAAGGGAAACCTTAAAAAAGCATCAGGCAATACAGAAATTTTCATTTATCCTGGTTATAAATTCAAAATTGTTGATGCCCTTATAACAAATTTCCATCTCCCTGAATCAACACTGTTAATGCTTATTTCCGCATTTTCGGATAAGGATAAAATTTTCAGGGCATACGAGGAAGCTATAAACGAAAAATACAGATTTTTCAGTTTCGGCGATGCAATGTTTATTCAGTAGATTTTTATAAAGCGAGGACAAAAGATGTTTACTGTAAAGAAAAAAGAGGGAAGAGCAAGGCGTGGCGAATTCAAAACTGTTCACGGCACAATCCAGACCCCTGTTTTTATGAATGTGGGAACTGCGGCGGCTATTAAGGGCGCCGTTTCTGCCTTTGATTTAAAGGATTTAGGCTGTCAGGTGGAGCTTTCAAACACCTATCATCTTCATCTCCGTCCGGGAGATGAGGTGGTCAAGAAAATGGGCGGTCTCCATAAGTTTATGAACTGGGACAGACCAATTTTAACGGACAGCGGTGGTTTTCAGGTCTTCTCCCTTTCAAAGCTGAGGAAAATTCAGGAAGAGGGAGTATATTTCTCCTCACATATAGACGGCAGAAAGATTTTTATGGGCCCAGAGGAAAGTATGCAGATTCAGTCGAACTTAGGCTCAACTATTGCTATGGCTTTTGACGAATGTGTTGAAAACCCTTGTGAAAAAGGCTATGCCAAGGAAGCCTCTGAAAGAACGGTAAGATGGCTTAAAAGATGTATCGCGGAAATGAATCGTCTTAACTCTCTTGAAGGAACGGTTAATCCGAATCAGATGCTTTTCGGTATCAATCAGGGATGCACTTTCAGGGATTTAAGAATTGATAATATGAAAGAGATTGCACAGCTTCCCCTTGACGGCTTTGCAATCGGCGGACTTGCGGTGGGCGAGCCTGCTGAGGTTATGTATGACATAATCGAGGCGGTTGAGCCATTTGCTCCAAGCGACAGACCAAGATATTTAATGGGTGTTGGAACTCCTGTTAATATTATTGAGGCAGTTTATCGCGGTGTTGACTTTTTTGACTGCGTAATGCCAAGCAGAAACGCAAGACACGGGCATTTGTTTACCTCAGAGGGTATCCGCAACATTATGAATGTTAAGTATGAAACGGATGAGCTTCCGATTGACCCGAATTGTAACTGCCCGACTTGCAGAAACTTTTCAAGAAGCTATGTAAGACACCTCTTTAAAGCCGGGGAAATGCTTGGAATGAGACTTGCGGTTATGCACAATCTTTATTTCTATAACAATCTTATGCAGGAAATCAGAGACGCTCTTGACGAGGGAAGATTTGAGAGTTACCGTAAGGAGAAAATTGAAATCCTCGGAAAAAGAATTTAAAATAGGGGTTGCAAAGAGGAAGAAATTGGGGTATAATTATAAAAACGATTTTATGGAGGTAAAAAGATATGAATGGTGCAGCAACAGGAACAACATACTATTGGGTAATGATGATTTTAATGTTGGTGGCTTTCTGGTTTATCCTTATAAGACCACAGAAGAAAAAGGAAAAAGAGCTTAAAAATATGCTCGCCGCTTTAAAGGTTGGCGACGAAGTTGCAACAATCGGCGGTATTCACGGGAAAATCGTAAAGATTAAAGACGATTTATTTGTGCTTGAATCAGGCGTTGGAACTAACAAATCAACAATAACAGTTGACAGAGGCGCAGTTTCAAGATTCTTAAAGCAGGCTCCTGAAAACAAAGTGCAGGAAGTAGCTGCTGAAGCCCCGGCGGCCCCAGAACCAAAGGAAGAAAAGGCTCCTAAGAAAACTAAAAAGTAATATAAGAAGTCTCCAAATCATATATTTTCAGTAAGATATGATTTGGAGGTTTTTTTATGGCAAGAACCGGTTACATAAAGGAAACAGAAGGAAAGCGGTTTGATATTATTCATACTGTAAAGAGTTTGGGGATTTCGTATATTTTTTCAATAATTCTGCTGTTTATCTTTTCAATTATTGCAACAATTTTCACTTTTGGAAGCAGTGGGGTTAACATCGGTATAAGCATAATAACCTGCCTGAGTGTTCTTCTTTGCGGGTATATGACCGCAAAAGGAGTAGGAAGGGGCGGACTTTTAAACGGCGTTCTTGCCGGAGTTTTCTATACGGTGCTTCTATATCTTATAGGGTGTCTTATCATAAATGAATTCAGCTTTAATTTTGCAACCATAATAGCAATTATTTTAGGAATTGTCTGCGGAGGATTGGGCGGAGTTTTTGCCGTCAATACAAGAAGATACAGAAAATAAATAAAAATCCGCCTCGGGCGGATTTTTTAATGTGAAAATTTACCCAAAAAAGGCTTGACTTAGGAAGAAGAAAAATATATAATGTTATATGTGCCAAAATGTAAATAATTAAACTTTAATAATATTAAGCGAAACGACAAAGGAGGAAACAAAGTGACGAAAAGTATTATTAAACTTTCGGCAATTGTTTTAGTAATCGCAGTGCTTACTTATCTTGCAATCTGCGGTTTTGCATTTACCGAAAAAGCACAAATTTATGGTATTAAATCAGAGGGTGGTATAACTCAGGGCCTTGACTTAAACGGTGGTAGTATTATCGTTTTCAAGGCTGAAAAGGAAAACCCTTCTGCAGAAGAAATGGATACAGTTGCAGCTCTTTTAAGAACCCGTCTTGATAATATGGGTTATACAGAAGCTGATATCTCTGTTCAGGGAAGTGACAGCGTTCGAGTTGAAATCCCATCTTTTGCAAGCCCGGAAGAAGCGGCAGCAAGCCTTGGCGCAACAGCACAGCTTAAATTCTATGACAACAGCGCTTTTGACCAGGAAGCTGGAACATTCCTGCCAACTGCAAAAGAAGTTTTAAACGGCGAGCATATTAAGGATGCATCTTCTCAGTATGGTGCAACAAGCGACCTCGGAAGCGCAAGCTACTATGTTCAGCTTGAACTTACAGAAGACGGAAGAAAAGCATTCTATGATGCAACAAGCAAAAATGTTGGACAGCCTATCTATATTATGATGGACAATGCAATCATTTCGGCTCCTGTTGTTCAGACTGCAATTAACGATACAACCTGTATCATCACTGGTGACTTTACACAGGAAGAAGCTAAAAACCTTGCGGCTAACATCAAGTCAGGTCAGCTTCCATTCAGTTTAAGTGTTACAGAAATGAGAGCTGTTAACCCAACTCTCGGCGCAGACGCATTAAGCAAAGCGGTTACAGCAGGTATCATCGGTCTTATCCTGGTTATGCTCTTTATGGTTTTATTATACAGACTTCCTGGATTTATGTCAGTTCTCGCTCTTGTTGCTTATGTTGATATTGTTCTTCTTCTCTGCGCAAACCTTCATATCAACCTTACCCTTCCGGGTATTGCAGGTATCATCTTAGCTATTGGTATGGCGGTTGATGCCAATGTTATCATATTCGAGAGAATTAAAGAAGAACTCGTTAACGGCAAGGGAATAAGAACTTCCGTTGAAGCAGGCTTTAAGAATGCTCTCAGCGCGGTTATCGACTCTAACATAACAACAATTATTGCGGCAATTATTCTTATGGTTCTTGGAACAGGTACAATCAAGGGCTTTGGAACAACGCTCTTAATCGGTGTTGTTGTATCAATGATTTCCGCAATATTCGTTACAAGATTCTTGCTCCGTCGCGCTCTTGAACTTGGTGTTTCAAACATCTGGCTCTACGGCGTAAGCAAGAAGAGAATAGCAAAAGAGGAGGGAAAGGCTAATGCTTAAAATAGTTCAGCACAAGAAAATATATGTAGGTCTTGCTTTGGTGTTAGTCATTGCAAGTATTGTTTCTCTCTTAATTCAGGGCTTTGCTCTTGATACTGACTTTGCAGGCGGAACAGCTATAACATATACTGTTTCTGAAAAAGCAACAGAAGAAGAAGTAAGAGCTCTTGTTAAAGAAGCTTTCGGCAAGGATGCTTCTATGGTTCGTATAACAGGTGATAACATTGATATTGAAGTTGGCCACGACGCAAAGCTTTCCGATAAAGAAAACCTCGAAAAAGCAAATGCGGCTATCGAAGTTTTAAACTATAAGGTTGCTGAAAAATGGGGTAAACTCTCAGTTATAGTTGACGAAAACGGCAGAGCTATTTCGTCAGTAGGAGAGGCCAGCACAGACGAAAAACATAAGAACACAAAGCTTTATACAGAAATTACAGAAGAAGAAGCAAACAAGCAGGTTATAAGCCACGAGGGATATTCTTATTTCGTAGAGGGTGTTGCTAAGTCCGAGCTTAATGTGGTTTCATCTTCAACTGCAAGAAATCTTGCTAAATCTGCGGTTGTTATGTCAATCCTCGCTGCTATCGCAATCTTAATCTATGTTGCTATCAGATTTGACTTTACATCAGGTGTTTGTGCAGTTGTTGCACTTGCTCACGATATTATCGTTCTTTGCGGTATTTATTCAGTGCTCAGAATAAAGATTGATACAAACTTTATTGCAGCACTTCTTACAGTTCTCGGTTATTCTATCAATAACACAATCGTTATCTTTGACAGAATCAGAGAGAACACGAGAAGAGCAAGAAAGGAAACATATTCCGAAATTGCAAATGCAAGTATAAACAGCACTCTCAAGCGCTCTATAAACACAACAATAACAACACTTTTAACAATCGGAGCGGTTTATGTCCTTGGCGTTTCTTCAATTAAGGTATTCGCTCTTCCAATTATCATCGGTATCTTAGTTGGAACATATTCTTCTATCTTTGTTTCAGGTTCAATCTGGGCAACATGGAAGGATGCTGCGGTTAAGAATAAAACAAAATAAAAGCTTTTTTGAAGGCACCTCAAAAGAGGTGCCTTGTTTTTTTGAAAATTTTGTCATAAATAATAAAAATATGTTTTAAAAATACTTGTAATCGGATAAAAAAAGTGATATAATAATTTATTATTGGATTATGTATGAGCTTGCGAAAGACAAGGTGAAGTTATGAATCTTACAATGCTTACAGATTTTTATGAAATAACGATGGCAAACGGTTATTTGGAGCATGGAATAGGCGAAAAGAAAGCCTATTTCGATATGTATTTCCGAAAGGTTCCCGATGGGGCGGGCTTTGCCATTATGGCGGGCGTTGAACAACTTGTTGAATATCTTAAAAATCTTAGGTTTGAAAAAGATGATATAGATTATCTTAGGAAAAAAGGTATTTTCTCGGATGAATTTTTAAAGTACCTTGAAAATTTTAGATTTGAATGCGATGTATGGGCAATCCCTGAGGGAACTCCGATTTTTCCTAACGAGCCTATCGTTACTGTAAGAGGACCTCTTATTCAGGCTCAGTTCGTTGAAACAATGATTCTTCTTACCATAAATCATCAAAGCCTTATCGCCACAAAGTGTAACCGTATTGTCCGTGCGGCAGAGGGAAGACCTGTTATGGAATTTGGTTCCCGCCGTGCCCAAGGTTATGATGGGGCGATTTACGGGGCGAGAGCTGCTTATATTGGTGGCGCAGTTGGGACCGCCTGCACCATTTCAGATAAAATGTTTTCTGTTCCTGCCTTAGGAACAATGGCTCACAGCTGGGTTCAGTCTTTTGATACGGAGTTTGAGGCGTTTTGCGCCTATGCAAAAACATATCCTGATTCCTGCACGCTTCTGGTTGACACCTATAATGTTTTAAAATCAGGTGTGCCCAATGCAATTCGTGCCTTTGACGAAGTGTTAAAGCCAATGGGCAAAAGACCTGCGGGAATAAGAATTGACAGCGGAGATATAACATACCTTTCTAAAAAAGCAAGAGTTATGCTTGACGAGGCGGGGTATTCTGATGTTAAGATTGTTGCGTCCAATTCTCTTGACGAGCATATTATTCAGGATATTTTGAAACAGGGGGCAAAGGTTGATTCCTTCGGCGTAGGGGAAAGACTTATAACCTCTAAATCCGAGCCTGTTTTCGGCGGAGTTTATAAACTTGTTGCCGTTGAAGAGGGGGGAGAAATCGTGCCAAAGATAAAGGTAAGCGAAAATGTTGCCAAGATAACAACTCCTTGCTTTAAAAAGGCTTACAGATTGTTTTCCAATGAAACGGGAATGGCTATTGCTGATGTTTTAACTCTTCCTGATGAGAAAATTGAGGGCGAAAGTTATGAAATTTTTGACCCGAATAACACATGGAAGAGAAAAACCGTAACAAACTTTACGGCAAAAGAACTCATGGTGCAGATTTTCAAAGAGGGTGAGTGCGTATATGACTCCCCTAGCCTTGAAGAAATAAGAAATTACTGCAAGGATGAGGTGGACAAGATATGGGAGGAAGTAAAGAGATTTGAAAACCCCCATGAATATTATGTAGATATGTCCCAGAAGCTTTGGGACATCAGATATAATTTACTTTCACAACATAAATAAAAGGAGAAGAAAGATGAAATCAACTGTTGAGTCCTATAACTTAGGCAAGCTTAGCGTAATGTCTCTAAGAGGCGGAGAGGAGTTTAGCGAAAGGGTAAACTATTATCTTAAAAAGTTCAATGAAGATGTTGACCTTGATACATTTTTAGTCCCTGTTAAAGCTACAAGATTCGGCACAGGGGAAGCAAAGGCGAGCATCGTTGAATCTGTGAGAAGCCACGATATTTATATTATCGCCGATGTTTTCAACTATGGTCAGACATATAAAATGTATGGTCAGGAAGTTCCAATGAGCCCTGATGACCATTTCCAGGACCTTAAAAGATATATCTCTGCAATCGGCGGAAAGGCAAAGAGACTTACTGTTATTATGCCAATGCTTTATGAAGGCAGACAGCATAAGCGTATGGCAAGAGAATCCCTAGACTGCGCTATGGCTTTAACTGAGCTTATAAATATGGGTGTTCAGAACATCATTACATTTGATGCTCATGACGCACGAGTTCAAAGCGCTATTCCTCTTAGCGGTTTTGAAAACATTCAGCCTACATATCAGATGATTAAAGCTTGTTTAAGATATGACAAAGACATTATTTTAGATAAAGAAAATACTATGATCGTATCTCCTGACGAAGGGGCTATGTCAAGATGTATGTATTATTCATCCGTTCTTGGAATGAACCTTGGAACATTCTATAAGAGAAGAGATTATTCAAAGGTTGTTGACGGAAAGAACCCAATCGTTGCTCACGAATTCTTAGGTTCTGACATTGAGGGTAAGAATGTTATTGTTGTTGACGATATGATTGCTTCCGGCGACTCCATGATTGATGTTGCGAAAGAACTTAAAAAGAGAAAGGCTAAAAAAGTTGTTGTTTTCTCAACCTTCGGCCTCTTTACAGAAGGTTTTGATAAGTTTGACAAGGCTTATGAAGATGGCGTTATTGATGCAATCTTTACAACAAACCTTATCTATTCAAGACCGGGCCTTTTAGATAAGCCTTGGTATAAGCAGGTTGATATGTCTAAGTATATTGCTCTTATTATAAGCGAGCTTAACGCTGAGCGTTCAATCAGCACATTATTAAATCCAATCGGAAGAATTGAAAAGGTTCTTGATAAATATAAGAATATGGATTAATCCTTAGTTTTGGAGGGGAAATTATGAGATGTTTGTTTTGCGGTCACACTGAGAGTAAGGTTATAGACTCCCGTGCAACTGATGAAGGGGCAACAATCCGCCGTCGTCGCGAATGTTTGGAATGCGGAAAGAGATTTACAACTTACGAAAAGATTGAAAGCATTCCGATTATCGTTGTGAAAAAGGACGGAACAAGAGAAAGCTTTGACAGGGATAAGATTATCAACGGTCTTGTAAGAGCCTGTGAAAAACGCCCGATTTCATTAAAGGATATTGAAGGCGTTGTTGAAGAAATTGAAACAAAGCTTTATAACCTTTTGGAGAAAGAGGTTTCAACCGAAAAAATCGGCGAAATGGTAATGGAAAGACTCCAAAAGCTTGACGATATTGCATATGTAAGATTTGCCTCCGTTTACAGACAGTTTAAAGACATAAATTCCTTTATGGATGAGCTTGCCAAAATTATAAATAAGTCTTGACAAAAGGCGATTTCTATGCTAGTATATGTATAGAGTTTAATAAGAGACATCTTGAAGTGAGGCGAAAGCCTCACTTCTTTGCTTAATTAAACCTTTGGAGGTGAAAGGATGTATTCAAAAACAGAAAAAACTGTCCTTGATATGGTAAAACCGATTGCAGAAGGAAACGGGTGCTTTGTCTATGATGTTGAGTATGTCAAAGAAGGAAATTCCTGGTTCTTGCGTGTCTATGTTGACCGAGAAGGCGGAATAACCATTGACGAGTGCGAGGCGATAAGCCGTGAACTGAGCAGTATCTTAGATAAGAATGACCCTATTTCAAATAACTATTTCCTTGAAGTTTCTTCTCCTGGAATTGAGAGAAAGCTAAGACAGGAAGAGCATTTTGAAATGTATAAAGGCGAGCTGGTTGACATAGGTCTTTATAAGGCATATAACGGCTCAAAAAACCTTTGCGGAGAGCTTTTAGGTCTTGAAGGCGACGAAGTGTCAATTGACCTTGAAGGAGAAAAAATCAGTATTAAATTAAATGAAACTACTTATGTAAAGCTTCATTTTGAATTTTAAAATAGAAAGGTTAGTGTTTAAGAAAATGAGTGCAGAGTTATTTACATTACTTGACGAAATCGAAAAGGAAAAAGGAATAAGCCGCGATGTTGTTATCGACGCCCTTAACACAGCTCTTATAAGTGCTTATAAGAAGAACTTTGGCGCTGTTTCCGACATTAAAGTCAACATTGATGAAAAAACGGGTAAAATAAGCGTATATGCCCGCAAAACTGTTGTTGAAGAGGTTGAGGATAAGGAAAGCGAAATTTCCGTTAGTGAAGCAAGAGAAATCAATCCTAACTATGAAGTTGGAGACATAGTTGAAAGAGAAGTCACTCCTGCGGCATTCGGAAGAATTGCAGCTCAGACAGCAAGAAATGTTGTTCTCCAGAGAATCCGCGAAGCTGAAAGAGAAAAGATGTTTGACGAATTTTCTGACAGGACAAACGACATTATGACAGCAATGGTAAGAAAAATCGAAAAGAGAAATATTATGCTTGAACTTGAAAATGCTGAGTCTGTTTTAATGCCTAACGAACAGGTTAAGACTGACAAGTATAAGGTTGGGGAAAGATATAAGGTTTTCGTAATCGAAGTTGCAAACTCAGTTAAGGGTCTCCATCTTTTGGTTTCCCGTTCACATCCGGGTCTTGTTAGACGCCTTTTTGAGCTTGAAGTTCCTGAAATCAAGCAGGGAATTATTGAAATTAAAGGCTTAACCCGTGAACCAGGTTCAAGAAGCAAGATTGCAGTTGCTTCAAACTCGCCAAATGTTGACCCTGTGGGCACATGTATCGGCACAAAGGGAATGAGAGTTCAGGCGGTTATCGACGAGCTCAGAGGGGAAAAAATTGACATTATCAAGTATAGCGACGACCCTGCTGAATATGTTAGCCAGGCACTTAGCCCAGCTAAGGTTCTTTCAATCCGTGTGGATGAAGAGAACAAGACCTGTTATGCGGTTGTTCCGGAAGACCAGCTCTCCCTTGCAATCGGTAAGGAAGGTCAGAATGCAAGACTTGCAGCGAGACTTACAGGATGGAAAATCGACCTTAAAGCAGAATAAGGGAGGGATATTATGTATCCTCTTCGTATGTGTGTTGTATGCAGAGCAAGAAAGGAAAAGGAAGAGCTTATAAGGGTTGTTAAAAGCCCTGAGGGCGAGATAGAAATTGATTTTTCCTTTAAAGCTATGGGCAGAGGTGCATATATTTGTAAAGACAAAAACTGTATTTCGGCGGCTCAGAAAAGAAAAGCTTTTGAAAGAGCTTTAAGATGCGGTTTAGATAATGAATTTTATGAAAAATTGGGAGAAATGGTAAGTGAGTGAAAATATATTTCGTATAATTGGTCTTGCAAGTCGGGCGGGAAAAGCCGAAGTTGGCGAAGCTAAGGCGCAGGACAGAATAAAATATAAAAAAGCAAAGCTTATTATAATTTCCTCTGATGCATCGGATAACACAAAGAAAAAATTCAAAGCCTTATGCCAGGGGGCAGGCGTTGAATACCTTGAAATAGGAAATAGAGAAATTCTCGGCAAGTTTGCAGGTCGGGAAAGCGCAGTTGTTTTATCAATAAGCGACGAAAATTTCGCAAATGGAATAAAGCGGTATGCAACTGACATAGAAAATATTTAGAAAGTGGGCGATATTATGGCAAAGTTTAAAGCGTATGAGCTTTCAAAAAGCTTTGGTATTCCAAGTAAGGAATTAGTTCAGATTCTTCATGATTATAATGTTTCAGATAAGAGCCATATGAGCATTTTAGATGATAACGAGCTTAATGTTATTTATGAGTATTTAACTCAGAAGCATCAGGTAGAGGATGTTTCTATAATCTTCCCTGAAAAGGTTGAAGAAGCTCCTAAGCCGAAAATTGAGAAAAAGGCTAAAAAGCGAGACGACGGAACAGTTATCGAGCTTGAAAGCGAGGGCCTTAGCGAAGAGATTCCTGCAAGAAAGGTAAGAGTTGTTGACACTCGTGCCAACGCCGTTGACCTCGACCATCTCGATACAGAGAAGCTGGAAGAACTTATCCCTGAGAATGTTAACAGCGAGGGAGTAAAAAAGCAGAAAATTAAGAATAATAAGAAGAACCTCAAATCTACTAAGGGAAGACCGGTTGACGATATGAGTCAGGTGGTTAAGAAAGAGAAGAAAGAGGTTATTGAGGTTATGGTTCCTGACGAAATCACAGTCGGCGAACTTGCAGAGAGGATGAAAAAACCTGCAACCGAAATAATCAAAAAGCTTATGCTTCTCGGAATTATGGCATCAGTAAATGAGGTTATTGATTTTGACACAGCAACATTGGTTGTTGAGGATTTTGGCGGAACAATTGAGAAAGAGATTATTATTACAGAAGAAGATAAACTCTTTAACGATGTTGAAGACGCTCCTGAATCCTTAAAGCCTCGTTCTCCGGTTGTAGTTGTTATGGGCCATGTTGACCATGGTAAAACATCCCTTCTTGACGCTATAAGAAACACAAATGTAACCCAAGGAGAATTCGGTGGTATTACACAGCATATCGGTGCTTACAGAGTAAGAGTTAACGATAAGAAAATCACATTCTTAGATACTCCCGGACACGAAGCGTTTACAGCTATGCGTGCAAGAGGTGCTCTCGTTACTGATATTGCGATTTTGGTTGTTGCGGCAGATGACGGTATTATGCCACAGACAATTGAGGCTATTAACCACGCAAAAGCTGCCAATGTAAGCATTATCGTTGCAATTAATAAGATTGATAAAGAGGGTGCAAACCCTGACCGTGTTAAACAAGAACTTACAGAACATGGCTTAGTTCCGGAAGAATGGGGCGGAGACACAATCTGTGTTCCTATTTCAGCAAAATTAAATCAGAACATTGATACACTTTTAGATATGGTTCTTTTAGTTGCTGAAATGAAAGAGCTTAAAGCTAATCCTGACCGTCCTGCAAAAGGAACTGTTATTGAAGCTCAGCTCGATAAGGGCCGAGGTGTTGTTGCAAGTATTCTTGTTCAGAACGGAACACTCAATGTGGGTGACATTATGGTTGCAGGAACTGCTGTGGGTAGAGTTCGTGCTATGATGGACGATAAGGGTAAGCCTGTTAAAAAGGCAAAACCATCTATCCCTGTTGAGATTTTAGGTCTTTCCGAAGTTCCTGAGGGTGGCGATACTTTCTATGTTGTATCTGACGAAAGAAAAGCCCGTGAAGTTGTTGAAGCAAGAAAGTTCAAGGCTAAGCAGGAAGCTCAGAATGCTAAAAAAGCAGTTTCTCTTGATAACCTCTTTGAACATATTGAAGAGGGCAAGATGAAAACTCTTGATATTATCGTTAAAGCCGATGTTCAGGGCTCAGTTGAGGCTGTTCGTCAGTCCCTCGAGAGAATAGCAAACGAGGAAGTTAAGGTTAATGTTATTCACGGCGCAGTTGGTGCTGTAACGGAATCAGATGTTATGCTTGCAAGTGCATCAAATGCGATTATCGTTGGATTTAATGTCCGCCCAACTCCCGGCGCTGTAATCTCTGCCGAAGATAACGATATTGATATCAGACTTTACAGAGTTATTTATGATGCTATTGAAGATATCGAGGCTGCTATGAAGGGTATGCTTGCACCTAAATTCCGTGAAAGCGTTACCGGTCATATTGAAATCAGAACAACCTTTAAGGTTTCAGGCGTTGGAACAATTGGTGGTGCTTATGTAACAGACGGTAAGGTGACAAGAAACAGTAAGGTTCGAGTTGTTCGTGACGGTATTGTTATCCACGAAGGCGAGCTTGGCTCACTCAAGAGATTTAAAGACGATGTTAAGGAAGTTGCATCAGGCTATGAATGTGGTGTAAGCATTGATAAGTTTAACGACATTAAAGACGGAGATGTTATCGAAGCTTATGTTATGGAACAGGTTATGCCTGAGTAACCGAAAAATAGGAGGTTAATATGGGAGCATATAACAGAATAGACAGAATTTCTGAAGAAGTTAAAAAAGAATTAAGCTTTGTTATAAGAGATTTAAAAGACCCAAGACTTAAAACAAATATGGTTTCCGTTGTTAATGTTTCAGTTACAAAAGATTTGCGCTTTGCCAAGGCTTATATAAGTGTCTTGGGAGACGATAGCGCAAAGAAGGGTGCCATTGATGCTCTTAAAGGGGCGGCAGGCTTTATAAGAAAAGAAATAGGCCATAGAATTGACCTTAGATATACGCCTGAATTTAACTTCGTTTTAGACGATTCTATTGAATACGGCTCACATATAAGCGAGGTACTCAAAAATCTGTAAGCGAGGGGATTTTATGTTTAAGAAACTTAAAAAGATGATTGGAAAAGCAAATAAAATTGCTGTTTTCACTCATGAAAACCCTGACGGTGATGCTCTTGGAAGTTCATACGCTTTTGCCTTAGGTCTTATAGGCTTAGGGAAACAGGCAAATGTTTTTCTTGGGGACTTTAAGAAGGATACAAAAGAATACAGAGAAATCTGTGGAAAAGATATGATGAGCGATATTTCCCCGGAGGAATGCGATTTACTTGTTGCTCTTGACTGTGCTGACATTAATCGCATTTCTTTGGGCGGAGCGGAGTTTAAAGGGAAAACTGTGGCCATTGACCATCATATAACCCATAAGCCATATGCAGAGGAAACAATTGTTGTGGATGCTCCTGCAACCGGGGAGATTGTCTTTGATGCCCTGAAAGCCTTAAAGGCAAAGATAACCCCTGAAATTGCAAGCAATATTTATATTGCCATTGCCTGCGATACGGGAAACTTCAAATATTCATCTGTCACCCCTAAAACCCATCGCATAATCGCGGACCTTATTGAAAGCGGAGCGGATTTTGCGAAAATTTCAAGAGAATTGTTTTATAAACTGACAAAAGAATATCTTGATTTATATGAAACGGCTCTTACCCGCCTTGAATTTTTCTCAGAGGGGAAAGGCTGTCTTATTTACCTTTGCGATGAGGATTTTGAAAAGGCGAAAATTGATGAAAACGGAGCGGGGGATATTGTTACCCTTCCTACTAAAATTGTGGGAGTTGAGGTTGGAGCGTATATCCGAAAAAGAGGAGATGGCTTTAAGGTAAGTCTTCGGTCCAACGAATTTATTGATGTTTCAAAAATCGCCGAAGTATATGGCGGTGGCGGACATATAAGAGCGGCGGGATTTTCTTCAAATCTCCCTATTGATGAGCTTAAAGCTTCCGTTAAGGAAAGTCTCAAAGAGGCTCTTTTAAAGGTGATGTAAATGGACGGAATTATAAATGTTAACAAGCCGCTTGGAATAACATCTCATGATGTTGTTTATAGACTGAGAAAAATCCTTGGAATTAAAAAAATCGGCCACACAGGGACACTTGACCCTGATGCTGAGGGCGTTTTGCCAATGTGTATAGGCAGGGGAACAAAGCTTGCCGAAGAGCTTACAGCCAAAGAAAAACAATATCTGGCTGAACTTACATTGGGAATAGTTACTGATACTCAGGATATAAGCGGAGAGGTTTTAAAAAGAAACGAAGTTTCTCTGAGCGAAGAAGAAATAAGAGATGCAATTATGTCATTTGTTGGGGACATAGAGCAGATTCCGCCTATGTATTCCGCAATTAAAGTGGATGGGAAAAAGCTTTATGAACTTGCAAGAGAGGGCAAAACAGTTGAGCTTGCGCCAAGACCCGTGACGATTTTTGGGATTGATATTCAAAGCGTTGATTTGGGGCCTGACAAAGTGACTTTTTTGGTTGACTGTTCAAAGGGGACATATATAAGAACTCTTTGCCACGATATAGGTAAAAAGCTTGGTTGTGGCGGAGTTATGTCTGCTCTTAAAAGAACCCGCTCTGGGGACTTTAAAATTGAGGATGCTTTTACCTTAGAAGAAATAGAGGAAAAGGCAAAGAATAACGATTTTTCATTTTTGATTGGAATTGATGAGGTTTTATCTCACTATGATAAGGTTGTTTTAGCTGACAGAAACGCAAGAAGGCTTTGCAATGGGATAGAAGTAAAGCTAAGCGGAATAGAAGATGAAAAAATCATCAGAGTGTACGATGAACAAGGGAAATTCCTTGCTCTTTGCACCATTTTCAGCGGAAAAGTAAAAGTGCTGCGCGCTTTTTACGGGGAGGCTCCTAAATGAGAAAAATTTTCGGTTTGAAGAATTTGAAAATTGAAAATTGTGCAGTGGCATTGGGTAATTTTGACGCAATCCATAAGGGCCATATGGCGATAATTTCCGATATGCTGAGTTTTGCTAAGAAAAATGGCCTGTTGCCCGTTGTTTATATGTTCAAGGATAGCCCCAATAAAGGAGAGCTAGGGATAAACTCTTTGGAGAAACGCCTTGAAATCCTTGAAGAAATGGGCGTCGAGGTTGCGGTTATTGAGGAGTTTGCTGACATTAAAAATATCCCCTGTGATGAATTTGTAGAGGAATACATTAAAAATCGTATGGGGGCAAAAGCCGTTTTTGTCGGCTTTAATTACCGCTTTGGCAAAGGCGCAGAAGGGGATGCAAAAATCCTTAGAGACCTTTGCAAAAAGGATAACATTGATGTATTCATAAAAGACTGCGTTAAAATTGACGGAGTTACTGTTTCAAGCTCAAAGATAAAGGAATTTATCACAGAGGGAGAAATGGAAAAGGCCAAGGAGTTTATGACCCGAGGCTTTTCCGTCAGAGGAACTGTTATAAAGGGCAAACAGCTTGGCAGAACAATCGGTTTTCCCACCGCAAACATTGAATATCCGGATGGCGTTGTCCTTCCAGAAGAGGGAGTGTACATAACTCTTTGCAAAATAGGAGATAATAAATATTATTCCATTACGAATATTGGCGAAAAGCCCACTGTTTCCGACAAAAGAAAGAACATAGAAACTGCGATAGGGGATTTTGACGCTAACATCTATGGAGAACGGATTGAGATAGAATTCTTCAAAAAAATAAGAGATATAAGCAAATTCGAAAGTCTTGACAAGCTCAAGGAACAACTTTCAAAGGATATGAATACAGCGAAAAAATTTTTTTGATGCAAAAAAAGAACAATATTGATTTATTGAGGAATAATTTAGCAAAAACAGTTGACATATTGGAAAAGATGTGTTATTATTAGAAGGCTGTATAACCTAAGGCTTGGTATGAGGGAATAGAACTCCGCCTCACACTATGCTTTAAGGGGATAAAAAATTTTTGGAGGTATAAAAAATGTTAAAAGAAAGAAAACAAGAAATCATTAAGCAGTTTGCAACTCACGAAGGCGACACAGGTTCTCCTGAAGTACAGATCGCTCTTCTTACTGAAAGAATCAATGAACTTAATGAACATCTTAAAGTTCATAAGAAGGATCATCATTCTCGCCGCGGTCTTTTAAAGATGGTTGGTGTTAGAAGAAACTTCTTAGCTTACTTACAGAAGAACGATATCGAAAGATACCGTGCTATTGTAAATGCACTTGGTTTAAGACACTAAAAAATAAATAAGGGTAAGTCTTTGCCGTATGGCAAGGACTTGCTTGCTATTAAAATAAAAATTTGTGGTTTGTTCTTTAGCAGTTAGAAATACTCTTTTATGAGGCAAAAGACTATTTCTAAGTGCTAAGTGGCAGACCCGAACATAGGAGGAAAATATGTTTAATTTTAAGACTTTTGAAACAGAAGTTGCAGGAAGAAAACTTGTTATCGAAAACGGTAAAATGGCTGGTCTTGCAAACGGTGCTGTTATGGTAAGATACGGCGATACCGCTGTTATGGTTGCTGCAACTGCATCTCCAAAGCCAAGAGACGGAATTGATTTCTTCCCTCTTAGCATTGATTATGAAGAAAAGATGTATGCCGTTGGTAAAATCCCTGGAAGCTTTATGAAGAGAGAAGGTAAGCCTTCTGAAAACTCTATCTTAACAGCCAGAGTTATCGATAGACCTATGCGTCCTCTTTTCCCGAAAGATTTAAGAAACGATGTTTCTATCGTTGCAACAGTTATGTCAGTTGAGCAGGATAATGCTCCTGAATTCTGTGCTATGATTGGTGCATCTGCGGCTGTGTCTATTTCTGACATTCCGTTTAACGGCCCAATCGCTGCGGTTTATGTTGGTTTAGTTGACGGCGAATTTGTTATCAACCCAACTCTTGAGCAGAGAGAGAAGAGCGACCTTAACTTAACAGTTGCAGGTAGCGCAGCCAAGGTTGTTATGATTGAAGCAGGAGCTAACGAAGTTCCTGAAGATGTTATGTATGACGCAATTATGTTTGCTCATGAAGAAATCAAGAAAATTGTTGCTTTCATTAAGACAATTCAGGATGAAATCGGCAAGCCTAAGTTTGAATATGAGCATATAACAGTTGACGAAGTTCTCTTTAATGATATTAAGGAATATGCCGAAGATATGGTTAAAGAAGCTATGGATACTGACGATAAAACTGTTCGTGATGACAGATTAAAAGTTGTTTACGAAAAGGTTTATGAATACTTTGAAGAAAAGTATCCAACTGAGGAATATCAGGGACAGATTGACGAAGCTTTATATAAGCTCCAGAAGACTGTTGTAAGAAGATGGCTCTTAGACGAAGGAAAGCGTGTAGACGGCAGAACAATTGACCAGCTCCGCCCGCTTGCAGCAGAGGTTGGCCTCTTTAACAGAACACACGGTAGCGGTATGTTCACAAGAGGTCAGACACAGGTATTAACTGTTGCAACTCTCGGTCCTATCGGCGATGCACAGATAATCGATGGCCTTGATACAGAAGAATATAGAAGATATATCCATCACTATAACTTCCCATCTTACAGCGTTGGGGAAACTAAGCCATCCCGTGGTCCTGGCAGAAGAGAAATCGGCCATGGTGCCCTTGCAGAAAGAGCATTAGTTCCTGTTATCCCAAGCGAGGAAGAATTCCCATATGCAATAAGACTTGTTTCTGAAGTTTTAAGCTCTAACGGTTCAACTTCTCAGGGAAGTATCTGTGGTAGCACACTTGCTTTAATGGATGCAGGTGTTCCGATTAAGGCTCCTGTTGCTGGTATTTCAGTAGGTCTTGTAACAGAAGGGGAAAGATTTATAACAATGCTCGACATTCAGGGAGTTGAAGATTTCTTCGGCGATATGGACTTTAAAGTTGCAGGTACTAAAAAGGGTATCACAGCAATCCAGATGGACCTTAAAATTGACGGCTTAACACCTGAAATTATTAAGCAGGCTTTAACTCAGACAAGAGATGCAAGATACTATATCTTAGACGAAGTTATGCTCAAAGCAATCCCTGAGCCAAGAGAAGAACTTTCTCAGTATGCTCCAAAAATTATCAACATAACAATTCCTGTTGATAAGATCCGTGATGTTATCGGCAGTGGCGGTAAGGTTATCCAGAAGATTATTGCTGACACAGGCGCGAAAATTGACATTGAGGATGACGGAAGAGTGTTCATAGCTGCTGTTAATCCGGCTATGGGAGAGATGGCTCTTAAAATTATCGAAGGAATCGTTAAGGAACCTGAGGTTGGCGAGATTTACGAAGGCACAGTTGTAAGAATTATGGAATTCGGTGCATTCGTTGAAATTCTCCCTGGAAAAGACGGTCTTATCCACATTTCAAAGCTTGACAACAAGAGAGTTGAAAAGGTTGAAGATGTTGTTAAGGTTGGCGACACAGTTACAGTTCAGGTTATCGAAATTGATAAGCAGAACAGAATTAACCTTAAAAGAATTATAGAAGACTAAAAAATAAACCACCAATCAGTTGCGATTGGTGGTTTTCTTTTGTATTTAAAGCTCAAAGGAACGGAACGCTTTTGGATTCGAACCCGTCAGCTTTTTAAATGTCAGATTAAAATGAGTAAGCGAGTTAAATCCGCACATAACGGATATTTGCGAAAGAGATAGGTTCGGAGTTGACATATACCTTTTTGCAGCTTTTATTTTAAGCTCGTTTATAAGGTCGTTGGTTGTCAAATCAAGAGCGTTCTTCAAAACTCGGTTGAGCTGTCTTGAACTGATACAAACATAGTTGGCAACATCATTTACAGAAATGGAAGAAGAAATGTTATCTGTTATATACTGAATAGCAAGACGGATACGAGCATCATCGGAAACTATGCCTGCCTTTGCTTGTGAAGCAGTAGCAACAAGCTCAGTATTGATTGGTTTGACATTTTCAAAAATATCGAATAAAGCGTTACACAAAATACTGTTAATTCTGTCGTAATAATCCGTTTTCTCCTCATAAGCAAGAGATATACTCTGTAAAATACTATCCTTAATAAAAGAAGAGCAGTCAATTTCATAGTATGCCTCCTCAGGAGGAAGCATCAGGGATAACTTAGCAGGATAAACAAAGGAAAATCCTAATGTAAAAACAGAGTAATCCTCTGAATATTCCATAAGCTTATGGGAAGACGACGGGGATAAAACACAAATCTTCTCAGATGTAAGTGAAATCTTTTGATTGTTTATAGAATATATTGCGCTTCCGGATAAAGGAATATAAAGCTCATAAAAAGAATGCTTGTGTGTAGTCTGGGTTAAAGAACTTGGATTTGCAGAAGATAGAATTCTTGAGAAAAAAATGTCCAGCTCAAAATACGAATTTTTAAGAGAAGGCTTAATATGGTTGAAAGAACTAACTGCCTTATCAAATTCCGCAAAATTGTTTTTTAAAAAATTACTCATAACAATCTCCGTTTCCCCTGTTAGAAACTATTTTCAAAAAGCAAGATTAAAAGAGTGCTTGCATTTCCTACATTATATATTATATAATACAAAAAGTCAAGGTCGGGCGAAAAATTGGAAAAAAAGTCAATAAAAGCAACTGAAAAGTAGAAATGTCCTAAAAATTAAAAAAAATGTCCTATAATAATATTGTAATTAAAATGTAACTGTGGTAAAATGGTAATTACGATAATAGGCAGAATGGATACTTTTGAGTAGTATGCTTAGTATCGGCTGTGCTGAGCGGTTTTGTCGGCACGGTATACATATTTTGATAATTATTAAATTTTTTAAATTGTTGTGGTTAAAAGGGCCACAATGTAAGGAGGAATTCGAAATGAATTTTAGAAAGGTTTTGGCAATGGTTTTAACTGTTGCTATGGTAGTAGGTTTGGTTATCGTGCCAACTTCTGCTGCTGTTGGAGATACTGCAACTCTTGCAGAGCTTATCCCGGAGGCGGATTTTGAATCTACTTTTTCAGTGGATACAACAGATGAACTTAGCACAGGAACAGCAACGACTGCTGCAGAGGCAAAAGAGCATGCTACCTATGGTGGTATTGTAGCATTTGGTAGCTCTACCGCTACTGCTGAAGATAGTAGTATGTATTGGCAAGATACACTTCCTGAAGGCGGTGTTGCGCATATCAAGATGGTAAATGTCAATTGTTACAGTAATGCCGGATTTGATATAGCCACAAGCGAAGGAAAAAGAATAAGAGTTATTTTTAACAGAACTGGTAATGTTATGACTGCATATGCTGGTGGTTCTTCGACGACTCTTACTTCATCCGTAAACCTTGCTTCTCCGTTTGAATTGATTATTAAGGATACAGGTTCCGGTTTTGATTACTATGTTTGCCAGACAGGAGATGCAAACTTCACCAAGGCTGGTGAAAATCTTGCATATCCTGCAGCTGCTGCAACAGGCACAGGTGTATGGGCACTCGCAGGTACAGGGCGCGGTAATTTAGACGCTATTATGTTATACGGACCGGTAGAAACAGAAGAAGAACCTGAATTACCGATAGATCCGGAAACAGATGAAGGCTTCCAGGCTGTTCTTCCAATAGCAGGCGAAGCTGGCTCAACAGTTTTTGCTTCAACTGCAACTCAGGAAGCTTTAACACTTACCAGCACAGAAGGTGCAACATCAGTTCTTGGTGGAGCTACTATTCCTTCCGGCGGTGCTGTTTACTATAACTTTGCTGCTATTGAAGGAACTACTATGGCAAGTCCTAACTTTGCTTCTGTTGATACACAGGTTGCTGACGGCGGCAGCATAAGAATGCAAATTGGTGTTGAAACGGGAAATGCAATACGCTTTAAGAATCGTTCGGGTAGTTGGACTGCAACAGGTGTAACTTATGATCAGGTTAACCTTGAAGATGGTTTTGAAATAATCGTAAAGGATATTGGCTCTGCATTTGAAATCTGGGTAAGACCGGACGGTGCTGAAAGCTTTACGCTTATAACATCATACAATCAGACAACTGAAGTTAAAACAACAGCAATCACTGCTGGCGGAACAAGTGTAGTAAAGCTTACTGATGCTATGATACTTGAACCAACAACAGTTGAGGAACCTGAAGAGCCAGTAGAAGAACCGATTGATCCGGATAGCGATGCTGGATTCCAGGCTGTTCTTCCAACAAAAGGCGAAGCTGGAGCAGCTATCTTTGCTTCAACTGCAACTCAGGAAGCTTTAACACTTACCAGCACAGAAGGCGCAACATCAGTTCTTGGTGGAGCTACTATTCCTTCCGGCGGTGCTGTTTACTATAACTTTGCATCCTTCGAAGGAATTGCTCAGGCAAATACTGGCTATGTTTCAGTTGACACAAAGGCTGCCACAGGCTCGATAAGAATGCAGATTGGTGTTGAAGCTACAAATGCAATTCGCTTTAAGAATCGTTCGAGCAGTTGGACTGCAACAGGTGTAACTTATGATCAGGTTAACCTTGAAGATGGTTTTGAAATAATCGTAAAGGATATTGGCTCTGCATTTGAAATCTGGGTAAGACCGGACGGTGCTGAAAACTTTACGCTTATGACATCATACAATCAGTGTAACGACAATAATGCAACATCAATTACTGCAACAGGCACAGGTGTTGCAAATCTTACTGATGCTATGATACTTGAACCAACAACAGCAGAAGGAACAGGTGGCGGAGATGAACCGGATGTTCCGGATGAACCAACTTATACAGGAACTCATACATTTGCTCAGGTTTTAAATACAACAGCTCCAGCAGCTGGCGAAACTGCTTATGTATTTACAGAAGATGAAACAGTAGCAAGCTACACAGCTAATACAACAAACGATACAAGCGCTACTGGTTTTACATCTATTCCTGTTGGCGGTGCTGCTCACTATAAATTCTCAGGCATTACAAACAGTATGCTTTCAGGCGGCAACGGTTACATTCAGATACACGGTGCATGGGCAGGCGGAACTCAAGGTTATGCTTTGTATTTAGGACATAGCTCTGCTCCTATCCGTTTCAACTGCACTCTTAATGGTAATACTAACAACTGGGCCGTAGAAACTCCTGAATATTTAGACATAACAAAGCCATTTGATGTTATCATTAAGGATAACAGTTCTGAAAATTCAACAACTCCTGTTCAGCTCTGGGTAAGTATTGATAATGGAGAAACCTTTACATTGGTTGGCGAATATGCCCGTGCGGCTAAGAAAGCTTCCCTTTATGTTTCTTCAACTGACGCAGTTGCATCAACAACTATTTCTGCAACTGTTTACACAGGTAAATCTATGAGAGGAAAACTCTATGTAGATGAAAGCACAATTCTTCCTACAACAGCTAGTGTTGGCGGAACTTATTATACTGAATACGCAACACAGGGCGCTCTAACTGTTACTGACACAAATACATCTGATTCAGCAACGACAAGTGTAAATATCTTTGGAGGTAATACATTCATTCCTGCTGGCGGTGCTATTCGCTATAAGTTTACAAGCATCACAGGAACAACCAATAATAATGTTAACTTTGTTCAGGTTACTCAGGATATTGAAGGCGGCGCACCAGCTTCTTCTGACTTACAGATAGGCGGCGGTTCTACAGATGCTGAAATCCATTCTTATCCGGGTGCTAATTGGAATGATGCAAGCGGTATTATTGCTGCAAAGGGCGAAATTGACTTGACGAAGGGCTTTGAATTAATTATAAAGCATGACGGAAGTACTTTAACATACTATATAAAGGCAGATGGAGATACAGGTTTCTGGCTTGCAGCAGAAAATGTTATAGTAGGTAATAACGCTAGCAGAAAAGCTCAGATTGGCGTTAAGGGTGCTGCTGTTGCAAACCTTGAATCTGCAACAATATACTATGGTATGAAGGCGTCTAATGGTGCAGTAGTTGCTGAAATTTATGAGTCTGGGGCAGTTCATGTTCTTTCAAAGGCTGGCGTAACAGGAACATTTATTGCTGCTGGATATACAGGAGAAGACGCTTACGAAATGAAGTGTATTGAAACTGTTTCTGGAACAGAAAAATTTATGACATTTGAATTCAGCGACAGCGATGTTGAATATGTTAAGTTATTCTTGTGGGATGGTATTAACACAATGACACCTGTTGCAGGCTACGATGTTCAGACATTAACAAAAGTAACAGCAGAATAAGTTTATATAAAGTATATAAAGAAAATGTCGCATTATATAATGCGACATTTTCTGCCAAAAGAGGTTTTTGGGAAATTTTTCGCAAAGCTTCTGAATTACTATAAAATTTTTGACAAAACACTCTTTCAGGAGGGGAAATATGAAATTAAGAAAGGTTATTGCGGGATTATTAACTGTCGCTATGTTGGTAGGTTTGGTTGTTATGCCGACCTCCGCAGCTGTTGGGGAAACAGATGCGGGATTTGATGCCGTTCTTCCTACAACGGGAGAAGTAGGCTCAACTATTTATGTGGCGTCAGTGACCGAATCTGCAAAGACTGTAACAAGCAGTGACGGAGAGGTAACAATCTTTGAGGATGCTTCTGTTCCGAGCGGCGGCGCGGTTTACTATAAATTTACAAGCGTTACAGGAACAGCCAAAGCTAACACAGGATATTCTGAAATTAAAACCGGTCTTGACGGGCGTTTATTAAGAATGCATGTGGGTGTTAATGGAACTAACGCAATCCAGGCGAGAAATTTAGCAACTTCTTGGATTGGTGCCGGAACTTATGATCAAATCGACCTTGAAGGTGGATTTGAATTGATAGTAAAAGGTGCAGTAGGAAGCCTTGAATTCTGGGTAAGAAACGCTGGCGAAACTGAGTTTACACAAACATTATCAGCTTTTAATCCTACTAACCAGTCAGTTTCACCTGTGTCTTCAATTAAGACAGTAGGAGATACTGTTGTAAATCTTGAAACTGCTGTAATATATGGAACTAAAACAGCGGACGAGTCTGATGCACCGGTAGTAGAACCGGAAGAGCCGGAAGAACCGATAGAACCGGAAGAACCGGAAGAACCAGGGGATTCGTTCGTGGGAACTAATACCTTTGAGGAGGTATTAAAAACCACAGACCCTGAAGTAGGGGTGACTGAGTATGTATTTACAGAATCTGCTTCTGTAACAAATTATACAGCTAATGTAACAAGTGATACATCAAGTGCTGCTGCTTTAAAAATGACAAATATTCCTGTCGGCGGTGCAGTTCACTATAAATTCTCCGGCATATCGGATAGTATGTGGGCTGAAAACGGAAATGGTTACATTCAAATACAGGGTTTATGGGAGGGTACTTCTAACGGCTTTGCTTTATACTTAGGTCATAGCTCTGCCCCTATCCGTTTTAACTATAATGAATCCGCATCAGTAGTTAATCAGTGGGCAACATTCGAACCTGCTGGAGTGGATTTAACACAGCCGTTTGAAATTATTATAAAGGATAATAGAGCCGAAGATTCAACAACACCTGTTCAGCTTTGGATTAGCGCTGACAACGGTGAAAGTTTCAATTTATTAGGCTCTTATGGTTATGGGCCTACAAAGAACCCTACCAACCACATTTCTTCAACTGACGCAGTTGCATCGACAACTATTTCTGCAACTGTTTACACAGGCGGAAATAAAACAGGCGTTGAACAGTTTACGGGAACCAGCACATTAGAACAGATATTGCCAAACAGAACTCCCGATGAAGGCGAAACTATTTATGTTTACGAAGCAGGAACTCCTGTAAATTATACTATGTCCGCTACATCAGCAGATGTAACTGATACAGGCGCAACTGCGAAAAGTATAACAAACCTTCCGGCTGGCGGTGCTGTTCACTGGAAAGTTGATATGTCAATGGGTTCTAATGGCGTAGATGGTATTAACCTTTTGTGTAATTGGGGCGGAGTAGCTACTCAATCTGCCAACATTTTCTTAGGTGTGATTAACGGCGAAGGTCCTGTCCGTATTCAGAATTCATCGGACACACTGCATACTTACTATACTGACGCTGCAATAGATTTGAGCGAGCCTTTTGAAATCATTATGAAGGATTCAGAAAGCCACGGAGCTGTTGAGTATTGGTACAGTGCTGACGGCGGCGAAACTTTTGCTTTGCTTACTTCTCAGGGATACTCATATTCAAGCAGAACCCCTTCTATTATTACAAAGGCAGGGACTTCTGCGACTATTTCTGCAACTGTTTACACAGGTAAAACTGCAATCGGCTATATAACAAAACCAGAATCCGAAATTCTTCCTAAAACAGGAAATGTGGGCGACTATGCCTATAAGACTCTTGACACAATAGGAAGAACAACTCTTGCGGCAGGCGAAACCGTAAGCTTTAGCGGTGGCAACTCTCTCCCTGCTGGCGGTGCTTTGCACTATAAATTCGCAGGCGTAAGCGTTAAGACAGGATATGATATTTTAACTATAAATGAAGACAGATCCGGCTGGTTCAGTGGTGCGGTTTCTATTAATATTGCTAATTTTGCTGATGGCTCTAAATTCCGTATCCAGACTGCGCCGAGTGGCACAAACACTTATGTTTATCTCGGCAATGCGAAAGATACACCTATAAATGGAGCTTTTGAAATTATTTTAAAGGATACTAATTCCGGTAGCACTCCTATTGAGTTTTGGTTCAAAGCAGACGGAGAGACAAAGTTCAAAAAACTTGGAAGCTTTGCGCCAAGCGAAAACGATAACAGAACTTCGGAAATTACTGCCGGCGGGACATCAACTGCCAGCATTACTTCCGCAACGATGTATAAATACGGAGCGCTTACACAAGACGATATTGGCGGAGGTGTCGAAACACCGGATTATGAGGAATATTATTACGATTTCGTTGAAGGTGAAGATACAAGCGCATGGGTAAACAATTCTGTAAACCTTTGGGTTGTTGACACCGCAAACGGCGTTTTAAGCGGTTCTAACAATGACGGCGTAGAGAGCGAAATGAATAAAGTCAGCCGTGTGACAGAATTCGCTGACGACTTTGTTTTGACAGCAAAACTTCGCTGGCCGGTAGAAGAAGAAGTTCCTTTCCAGAGCGGTATAATTGTTAGATGGAGAAATCGTGAAATTCATATAAAACTTACCTACCAGCAATATCAGTATTTCGACGGAAGCGGAACAACTCTTACAGGCGATTTAAGAGGTGTTTTGGGTCCAGAATGGCAGGAAGTAAAGATAGAAACCTATAACGGGGGAGAGGGCGTTAAATTCTATTTAGGCGATACCCTCCTGTTCAATGGTTCAGTTGTGATTTATGACAGCTTATTGGGAGAAAATACAGTTTCTTTCTACACAGAGCAGAACTTCTTGGGTACAGCTCAAAGTGCTATGGACATTGACTGGGTAAGATATGTCCCGATTGCGTATAATATCACTATTGATACGCCTGTAAACGGTGCGAAATTTCAGGCAGGAAGCACTATTCCGCTTAGCGCATCTACTACATTAAGCAGCTCAAGCGTTCCTTATGTTGATTATAAAATCAACGGCGTTGTTGTTGCAACAGGAACAGCTCCAACTTACAGTGCGGAGATTACTGGTCTTAATGCAGGCACATACAGTATAACAGCTGAATATGGCAGCGAGGTTTCCGCTGCGAGAACTTTCAGAGTTATTCAGGAATCATCAGGAAGCCTTACTGTAACATCAAATGGTGGCGGAAGCTACACATTGACTGCAGGCGCTTATAATGGTTTAGAAAGTGCTTCCAAAGTGGAATTTTTGGTTGATGGTGTGACAGTTGGAGAAGTTTCAAGTGCTCCTTATACTTTTGAACTTTCCTATTTAACACCGGAAGCTCATAAAATTTCTGCTTATTATTATAGTGAAGCAGGATTGCTTTTAAGCATTGTAGAAAGGGATTTAAAGCCAGCCCTTACTTCTGACGATGTTTCAGAAAGCTATACCAATGAAGTTTCCTATATAGTAAGCGAGGGATTAGCAAGCGACAAATATAATGTAAAGACAACATTAAAAGGCAAAACCGTAACAAGCAGCAGTCCCTATGAATTAGGAACGAATACCGTTCCGGTAAATGGTGCAATTCTCTATAAATTTAACGGCATTTCAGGAGCAACGCTGCAAGGCGGCAACGGCAATGTGCAGTTACAGAATCTCTGGACGGATGCAGGCAAAGGTTATATGATAGTTTTGGGCCTTGCAAGTGCTGTTAGAATTCAGGATTCCGTAGACAACAGGCATGTTGAAAGTACTGAATTTGCGCCGGGGATTGATGGACAGTTTGATATGTCACAGCCTTTTGAACTGCTTATTAAGGATAACAGCATTAACAACCCAAAAACTCCAATCCAGTATTGGTTAAAGTTTGGGGATATGGAAGGCTTTACTTTGCTTGCTGAATATGGCTATGCTACAGCAACAGGCAGAACACCGGTTATAAAAGCGACTAACAATGCAAGTGCTGACATTGCTTCTATAACAATCTATGAATGTCCTGAACCTGTAGTTGATGACGAATTCGCAGGCATTGATGATTTGGTTATATTAACAGATGGAACCGATTCATTGGTTGATTTAAATGGTGGTACTCTTGAAGGAAATACACTTCGAATAAGTGCGGCTCCAAGCGTAACAGGATCAGTTGTGGTCGCAGGTTATACAAGCAAAGGTGCTGCTAAAAATGTAGAAGTAGTAGATGTTGCAGGAAACGGAATCAATCGTTCCGAGGAGACTGTCGATGTATCAACTTGGAATGAAGCAACAAATATTAAGGTATTCTTGTGGGATGGCATTAACACAATGACACCTGCTGTCGACTATGATGTTAAGTCATTTGAAAATACAATTGATGAAATAGCCCCTGATGATGGAATAACTCTTACTGACATTTTACCAAACAAGGAACCATCTCCGGGCGAGACGGTGTATGTGTATAACTCAATTTTTGAGAAAACAAACCATACTGTAAATGCAGAAACCATTAATTATACAGATACTAATGGTGCTGAGGTTATGTTCCCGGTCGGCGGTGCTTTACACTATAACTTCGCAGGTATTGCCGGAGTAGACGGCTCAACAACTAACGATAACCTTGTTCAGACCGAATGGGATTTAGTTGGGTCTAATAACTCATTGAGAATTCAAATCGGTGTTGGAAGCGTAAATGCGGCTATTCGCGTTTGTAACGGAGCTAGCTGGACCAATGCAGGTTGTGTGCTTGCAACTTTTGACGATATTACATTGGCAGACGGCTTTGAATTAATTGTTGTGAATAGTCAGGACGGAGCAACATTTGATTATTGGCTGAAAACAAGCGAAATGACTGGATTTGAACTTATTACAGAAGGTCTTGGTATTGCCAATACCGATAAAACAAGCAGCATTTTAGCAAAAGGAAATGCTGATGTTAGCGTAGCTTCTGTAACTGTTTATGAGGGAATAAAGAAGACTGGTGCTGTTGAATTTACAGAAACAGCAATAGGAGATATTTTACCAGCTCCTGCTCCAGGTACTTATGAATTAAGTAACGGACACCATAAAGTGCTCTTAACTCATTCAACTGACAAGGTAACATACTTAACTGCTGACGGTGAAGAGAGTTTTGACGGAGGAACAGGTAGATTTGATATTATAACTCAGGGTGCTGTTGCAGATGTTTACAGAAACGGACAGTTGGCATTCTCATATTATATGCCACAGACTGATGAAGTTTCACAGAGTTATACAACAGGCGATTTAGAGTTTAGAAATAGAAGCCTTTCTGTTCCGGAGGAGAGAGGAACATACTTCTCTAACACAGATATAACACAAGGCAGATATTCATACAGATTGCCATCTCTTCCGTATGCATACAGAACTGTTTTTGTTGCAGACAGTACAGATAGCGCAAGAGTGGCTGTAAATGACAGCTTATTCCGCACTGATGTTACACTGGAAAATGGTAAAATATATGTATGGACAGTGAAACTTGATGCATCTGAACCTGAATATATTGAGCTTTGCAATGCTGTTAATGAGGATAATGTATATTATCACATAGAAACAGTGGGCGGTATGAACCGAATCTATGGAAATGGTAAGTGGCTCAGCACATTCAGAAGTATCTACTCAGCAGGTGAACCGTCTGTTTTAGTTGAAGTTAATTCCGGCGACGGACTTGATTATGTAAATGTAACAGATAATCAGGATTTATATATCTATAATGACGATTTCACAGCTTCAGCAGAATTTGATTCAGCTGACTACTGGCAGGCAACAAAGGGTATGGAACTCAGCTATGACGAAGCTGCAGAAATGCTTGGCCTTATAGCAGCAGGCGCAACTAATGCTGTTGCAGAGCTTACTGCTTATGCAGGCGACCAGTCTTTATCTGCTGATGTAACAGTAGAGCATGAAGTAGGCGGAGTATGGATGATTTTCCAGCACAGCCATACAAACAAGTGGACAAAAGTTGGTTACAACTTTGACTCCGGAAAGTATGAGCTTATTTATAGCTTAGATGGCGTATTTACCACCATAGCCCAGCAAGCAGGAACATTCCCTGTAGGGGAAATCGTTCATCTTGATCTTGTTGTCGACACTTATGACGACCAGAGAACGATTACATTCTCTGTTAATGGTAGTCAGATTTTCTGCGAAAGCGATGACAAAGGTTTCCATCGCGGTAAAATCGGCTTTATGGTAACAAACAACAATGTATATCTTGACAGTGTATCTTATCGTGGCGATGCAAAACCTGTACTTTCTATGACTGACACAGTTAATAACGGCAGTGCTGAGTCTGGCGGTCATACCATTGATGTAATTGAGCAAACTGACAGAATTTTAACTCCAACAGAACCAGGAAACTCAAAATATACAACCGATGGCGGTAAGACCTGGGAATTCGGCCCGTCAAATCCGGCTTATAGTCAGAATGTTCTTCAGCTTTACACAAAGCAAACCGACGGAACCTATGCTTTAGGAAATGAAGTTCTTTCGTTTAAACCTGAAGCTGTAGGCGGTACAGATGCATATGGTAGAGAATTAGGTAATGTAAGAATTTACCGTTCTTCCGACAGAGGCGAAACTTGGTCAAATTGGGGGTATATGCTTCCTTCAGCAGTAGGAACAACCTACTTTATGACAGCGGACGGCGTTAAGCAAGGACCTTCCGGAAGACTTTATGCAGGTCTTGAACTTCCTGATGCTCCTGGCATTTTCTCGGAAGATGCGGGAACACAGCAGGTTTGGTACAGCGATAACGGAGGAAGAAGCTGGACAGGTGGCGAAATAGTTACCTATGAAGATGTTGGCTCTGTTATAAACGAGGTTCAGATTATTGAAACTCAGGACGGCATTGTAACTATGTATTACAGAACAGATACAGGTATGATTCGTGCTATCAAGTCTTATGACCGCGGTGCAACTTGGGATACCACACATATTTACAGAACACCATTCATTTCAGCTTCTAACTGCTTCGGTATACAGGTTGACCCGACAGACGGAAAAACCTTGTATGCAGCCTGGGGTTATGATAATGCTAACCTTTCAGCTTCGAACCAGTATCCGAGACAGAGATGGGCGATGGCGAGAAGTGTTGATAATGGAGAAACCTGGGAATACTTAGGAACCGTTTATGAATGCACTGCCGGCGCGGTTAATACAAATATGAATGTTATGATAAATGTAACAACAGATTACATTGTTATAGCTAACTATTGTCTTGACGCTGAGGCAAATGTTCATACCTATAACAGAGTTGTTATGGTAGAAAAAGATACACTTCAACCAGTGAAATCTTTCGAACAGGTTCACCTTAGCAGTATTGATATGCTTGAAACTTATACTGGAACAACTTTTGAGGATATGAGTCAGTTCGTTGTTGCAAACGACTCTAACGGCGTTGTTTTCTTGAACGGTCGAAAAGTTTCTGATGCAGCCCAGGATGGAAAAATCCTCCTTGACTGTGTGGCATCTTATATTGGTGCAACTGTTGGTACTAACACAAATGGTCAAACAGTTCTCATCTATGCCGGAACAGAAATTGTTATAGAGAATGTAACTGACATCAGCGGAAGAAAGTTTGTAGACAGAGAGAGTATTGCGGCGCAGTTCGGTCTTTCAATCTACACCACAAGCGATGGTATTTGCTATTTCGGTAACATTGACCAGCAGATTGAGAGCATAGAAAAGCGTTTCTCAAACGGAATTGAAATTGCTGACTAAAAGTCAAAATTTTAACAAAAAGACTACGGAGTGAAATCTCCGTAGTCTTTTTTTGTTAGGAGTATTTATTTCCCTAAAAGCAAATATATTCAATAAAATTGAAGGGTTATAATTATTAAACAATTTTTCCCATAAAAAAACAAAATGTCCGATTTTTTAAAAGAAATGTCGCGTTTTAGAGTATACAAAAATTTAAATATGTGTTACAATAAAAAGAAAGCGGGGTAGCATTAGGTAAATTGTGCCTAAATGCAGTTTTGCCCTAATTGCAAGGCTGGTTTTAGAACAGCATTTTAAGTGTAAATAATTAACTTTTTATATTCTTTTATTTCATTCGACATTAAAAAGAAGGAGGAAGTTTTATGAAATTAAGAAAGGCTTTGGCGATATTGATAAGTGTCGCTATGGTATCATCCTTAATGGTTATGCCTGTTTCTTCGGCAGCTGTCGGAGACACAGCAACTTTTGATACCATCATTCCTACGAAAGGAGAAGTGGGGGCTACCATTTTTACACCATCTGCGACTGAGAGTGCGAAAACTCTGAGCAGCGCTGATGGAGCAACAACAATCCTTGGCGGTGGCAGTATTCCTGCTGGCGGTGCCGTTTACTATAAGTTTAATAGTATTACAGGCTATACAGGACCGCAAGATTCAACCGCAAGTTATGTTGCGATTGACATACCTACTGAAACTGGTTTTAAAATAAGAATGCAAGTGGGTGTTGTATCGTCTAATGCGATAAGAGTTAAGAATGTCTCTACTACTTGGGATGCAGCTGTAAGC
>JAZNKJ010000039.1:0-141804 GCA_045578465.1 Clostridia bacterium
GTTTATCAAAAGGTAAATGAGCCAAAGCCTGACCTTGAAGTTATGGTTTTTGCGGATGCTTATATGGCGGAAGAGATGAAAGCTCCTATAAAAGAGACGGTTGAAAAATTTGCTGTTGAAAAAGATAAGGAGCTTTTTGCGGAGGTTATTTTAACAGATATTCCTTTCCGCGACACTTCCAGATATGATGAAATGCAGGGAAGCTGTGCAAAGCTTATAGGCGAGCTTCAATCCGGAAAAAGAAAAGCCTACATCCTTGACCAATCTGTTTTCGATTATATTGTAAAGGATGTTTCTCCAACTGAAATCTGGGACGAAAATTATTCCATCGCCCTTGGGGAAAACGCCAAGAAAGCCCTTGGGCTTGATGAGGATGAAACATATTATTACCTGACTCAGATTCTCTATGAGGAGAAGGAAAAAGACAAAGAAGATAACGCCATAAAGCTTGAATATATGGCAAAGGTTTATGAAGGCCTTCATGATATTAGGTAAAATAATACCCTTTCGATTTTTCGAAAGGGTATTATTTTTTAATGATGTGAATTTTTACCTTCAATAATTGGTCTTTCTTTAAAGAAGAAAGAAATTGACCAAAGTCCTGCAAGACCTACAATTGTAAAAATTATACGGCTGAGGACTGCCATCTGTCCGCCAAACAAAGCGGCAACAATATCGAAACCGAAAATTCCGATGCTGCCCCAATTTATGGCACCTATAATTACCAGGATAAGTGCAATTGTATTCATATTGTCTGCTCCTTTTTAGATTATTTGTTCATTCTTATTTTGCATTAAATTTAAATAAATATGCAAAAATAAAGCAGAGATAATTTAAAATTAGAGGAGAAAATATGAAAAAAATTATTTTTGCAATTATCTGTTTTTTCGCTTTTTGCCTTATGCTCTATAATATTTCCGCTCAAAATTATGGCGTTATGAAAAACGATGGCGGGGACTTTCGGGAAAGCTTTAACAGTGCCACTAATATGGCTCTTGCAAGGGAAATTGGGGAGAAAACCAAGGCGAAAGAAACCGTAGTTATCGGGAATGAAAAGAGAATTGTTACAGGAATTTCCTTAGAAAAAGGGGCGACCAACCGAAGTGCCCTCAAAACTCTATCGGAGAAAATTCTTCGGGAAAAATATCCTAAGGCTCAAATAAAAGTAGAAGTCCAGACCTCAAAAACCGAGGAAATTCTCTCTTTTGCAAGGAGCATTGAAAAGGGGGAAAAGGGGAAAAGTCTGAAAGAAAAGGCGGAAAAACTTTTTAATCCATAATTTTCATATTTCGTTGATTTTTTGTCTTAGCTATGGTAGAATACTAAGCAAGGAGTGATTTTGATTGGCTAATATAAAAACGGAAAAAATCGTGGAAGGGGCACATATAAGACTTGTCAGTGCCCGTCAGTTTAAAACGAACAGGATATCAATGTTTTTTCATATTCCGCTGAGTCGGGAGAATGTTACCAAGGTTTCCCTTTTAAGACAGGTTATGAAAAGAGGAACGAAAAACTTCCCGACACTTACTCATCTTGCTTCCGAGCTTGAAGATATGTATGGGGCGTCTTTATCGGGCGGAATAAGGAAAAAAGGCGACGGAGAGCTGTTTTATTTCACAGTTGAATATATTGCTGACAGATTTGTGGGGGAAAACATAACCAAAAGGGCAACCGCTCTTTTAAATGAGGTTATTTTTAATCCGCTTATTGAAAATGACGGTTTTTCCGCGGACTATTTAAATCAGGAAAAGAAAAACCTTCAAAGTTATATTGAGGGGATTATTAACGATAAGCGTGAATATGCTCAGCTTCGTTGCATAAGCGAAATGTTTAAAGACGAGCCATACGGGATTTTTGAGTATGGGTATATTGAAGATTTTGATGATATAACTCCAAAAAGCCTTTATGAATTTTATAAAAAAATCATAAACGAGGCTCAGGTGGAGATTTTCGTCAGCGGAACTTTCGATGAGGAACAAATTGTTTCGGAAATTAAAAACGGCTTTAATATTTCCCCAAGAAAATGCGAAGAAGTTAAGAACGAAATCGCAAAAGAAAGAGACGAAATCAACAAAATAACAGAAGAAATGGATGTTACTCAGAGTAAGCTTTGCCTAGGCTTAACCTGCGACACTCCCTATGACAATGAGGATTATCCTGCCCTTATGGTTTATAACTGTGTCTTCGGCGGAAGCGCGTTTTCCAAGCTTTTCAATAATGTCAGAGAGAAGCTCAGTCTTGCTTATTTCGTCTTTTCAAGAATTGATAAAATGAAGAGTTTTATGCTTATAAGCTCAGGGATTGAAACAGAAAATTACGATAAAGCATATAACGAAATTATGGCTCAGATGGATAAAATGACAAAGGGCGAAATAACGGAAGAAGAGCTTATTGCGGCGAAAAAGGCCCTTTCTAATTCCATTAATTCAATGAGGGATAGTCTTGGCGCTATGGAAGATTTTTATATGAGCCAGATTATCTGTGGCACAGACGACAGCCTTGATGAAATACTCTCAAAAACCGATGCCGTAACCCTTGACGAAATAGTTAAGGTGGGCAAAAAAATTAAGCAAAACACCATTTATTTCCTAAAAGGAAAGGAGGAGAAGTAATGAATTTTTCTAAAATATATAACGAAAAAATCGACGAAACTCTCCTTTTGGGAACTCATAAAAGCGGGCTTACCGTTGCCCTTGTCCCTAAAAAGGGTTTCAGCAAATATTATGCCATTTACGGCACGAAATACGGCTCAATTGACCGCGAATTTATCCCACTCGGAGAGAGTGAAAAGTTAACTCTTCCTGACGGCGTTGCCCATTTTTTAGAGCATAAGCTTTTTGAAATGCCCGACGGGACAAATGCCTTTGACCATTTTTCCCAAGTGGGTGGAAACAGCAATGCCTTTACAAGCTTTAACATAACGGCATATCTTTTCTCCTGCACAGAGAATTTCTATGAAAATCTTGACATTCTTTTAAATTTTGTTAACACTCCGTATTTTACGGAGGAAAATGTTGCAAAAGAGCAGGGGATAATCGGTCAGGAAATCAAGATGTATGACGACGACCCACAATGGAGAGTTTTCTTCAATATGCTCTCGGCGATGTATCATAAAAACCCTGTAAAGCGCGACATCGCAGGGACAGTTGAATCTATAAGCGAGATAACTCCCGATCTTTTGTATAAGTGCACTAACACCTTTTATAACCCGTCCAATATGACTTTGGTTTTGGTGGGGGATATTGACGAGAACAAAATTGAGGAGTATATTGACAAAAATATTCCTGAAAATCGTGACAGCGGTGAGGTTAAAAAGTTTACCGAAGACGAGCCGAAGGAAATAAAAGAAAAATATATCGAGCAGAAGCTAAGCGTTTCAATCCCGATTTTTGCAATCGGCTTTAAGGAAAAGGAAGTTGGAATTGGAGGCTATGACCTTCTCAAAAAGGAAATTGCAACAGAGATTTTAATCGAGCTTCTTTTCGGCAAAAGCAGTGAAAACTATATAAAAATGTATGAAAGCGGAATAATCGACGCTAGCTTTGACGGGGAAACCGAGCTTGAAGAAGAATATGGCTTTACCTCCTTTGGCGGCGAGTCAAAAGAGCCGAAGAAGGTTTATGAGGCTGTTTTAGAGGCAATCCAAAAAGCCAAAGCCAATGGCTTTAAAGATGAAGAAATAGAGCGCATTAAAAAGGCTGTTTTAAGCGACGATATAAGAATGTATAACAATATGGAAAATATAGGAAACACCTATATAAAATCCCTTATGAAAGGGATGAATCCTCTTGATTATAAGAAGGCAACTGAGGAAATTGACAAGGAATATTTAATGAACCGCCTTAATGAGCATTTTGATACGGAAAACTGCGTTTTGTCAGTTGTTTATCCTGTTTAAGGAGGGAAAATGATGAAAAATATTGTTTCGTTCCCAAAGCTTGGGCTGACCTTTGAATTAAATCGGGTGGCATTTACGATTTTCGGCGTGGATATAATGTGGTATGGAATTTTGATTGGTCTTGGAATAATCCTTGCCCTCTCTTATGCCCTTTATGAAGTTAAGAAAACTGATTTATCTCAGGACGATTTGCTCAATATGGTCTTAATCGCTCTGCCTGTTTCGGTTATCGGGGCAAGAGCCTATTATGTAATCTTCAACTGGGATGCATATAAAGATAACCTTATGGAAATTTTCGCCATAAGAAACGGCGGAATCGCAATCTATGGCGCCATTATTTCGGCGGCAATCGTTGTGCTTTTATACTGCAAAATAAAGAAGATAAATATTGGAATTCCATTTGATATTCTGGCGGTAGGTTTGCCTCTTGCTCAGGCGATAGGAAGATGGGGGAACTTTATAAATTGCGAGGCTTATGGGGGAGAAACAACTCTTCCCTGGGGAATGTCCATCGCCCCATACATAAACTCTGTGCACCCCACATTTTTGTATGAGTCGCTGTGGAATGTCCTTTCGGTGGTATTCGTGCTTCTTGCAAAAAAACACAAAAAGTTTGAGGGCGAGCTCTTTTGCGTCTACCTTATCTGGTATGGCATCGGGCGGTTCTGGATAGAGGGCCTTCGGGCAGATTCCCTCTATTTAGGGGTTTTCAGAGTGTCGCAAATCGTGGCATCCTTAACCGTCGTTCTCGGCGCATTTATAATAATTTATCAAAGAAGAAAAAATAAAACTGTGTAGCCTCGGCTATGCAGTTTTTTCTTTTCATAAATTTAATAAAAAATATTGAAATTCTGCTTTAAAAAGTGTATAATAAAAGGATAGAATGGAGGGGTATGCTTGGCGGTTATAAGCAAGGAAGAAATAAGCCTTCAAAAGGACTTTATAAATAAAATTTATGATATAAACAGCCGTAAAGATACAAGGCCACTTGCCTTTGTTGAAACCTATGGCTGTGCCCAGAATTTTAACGACAGCGAGAAAATCTGCGGTATGCTTTCCGATATGGGATATGGCTTTACCGAGGACAAGCTTTCGGCGAATATTATAATCTATAACACCTGCGCTGTCCGTGAAAATGCGGAAAAGCGGGTTTACGGAAATATCGGCGCAATTAAGAATATCAAAAAGAAAAAGGAAAATCTTTTGCTCGGGGTTTGCGGATGTATGGTCCAGCAAAGCGCCATTGCGGAAAATGTCAAAAAGAGATATCCTTATGTTGATATGATTTTCGGGACCCACGCCCTTTATCGTTTTCCTGAGATTTTATATAATGCATTAAACGAAAAGAGAGTTTTCGATGTTGAAAATTCCGACGGGGCAATCTGCGAGGATATTTCCTGCCATCGTGATGCTCCCCCACTTGCGAAAATCCCGATTATGTATGGTTGCAATAATTTCTGCACTTATTGTATCGTTCCTTATGTTCGCGGCAGAGAGCGAAGCCGAAAGATGGAGAATATCCTGACAGAGATAAAGCAGGTTGCAGAGGAAGGATATAAAGAAGTTATGCTCCTTGGTCAGAATGTAAATTCTTATGGTAACGACTTTGCTGACGGAACAACTTTTGCAGGACTGCTTAGAGAAGTCTGCAAAATAGAGGGGATTGAGAGAATAAGGTTTATGACCTCTCATCCGAAAGATATTTCCGACGAGCTTATCTCGGTTATGGCAAGCGAGGAGAAAATTTGCAAACAGCTCCACCTGCCTGTTCAGTGCGGATCAAGCAGAGTTTTAAAACTTATGAACAGAAAATACACCAAAGAGCAGTATCTTGAAACAATCCAAAAAGTCAGAGAGAAAATGCCTGAGATTGTTCTTACAACGGATATAATTGTTGGCTTTCCGGGGGAAACTAATGAAGACTTTGAGGAAACCATTGATGTTTTAAAGAAAGTTCGGTATGACACGATTTTCTCTTTCATCTATTCAAAAAGAGGCGGAACTCCTGCGGCAACAATGGAGGATTGCCTGACGGATGAGGAAAAGCATAAAAACTTTGACCGCTTATTAGAAGTTCAAAACCAGATTTCAAAAGAGAAAAATGACGAGTATCTCGGAAAAACAGAGAAAGTTCTGGTTGAGGGAGAGAGCAAAACCAATCCCGATACCCTAAGCGGAAGAACAGAAGGCGGAAAAATCGTCAACTTTAAGGGAGACACATCTTTAATCGGTAAGATTATAGATGTTAAGATAACAAAAACACAGACCTGGTCATTATCAGGAGAAATGGAGAAATAAAAATGGCAGACAGTATAATGAATGCGGCGGAAGCCTTAGGAAAGTTAATTAAGGAAAGCCCTGAAAGAAAAAATGCTCAGGCGGCAGCAGATGCCCTCAGAAACGATGCTGAGGCAACAAAGATAATGAACGATTATAACACAATAAGACAGACTGAAATGGAAAAGCTCCAATATAAAGAACCAACAAAGGAAGAGCTTGAAGCTTTCCAAGCCCTTATGCAGAGCGAATTTAAGCGCCTTGCGGAAAATCCTCTTATCTCAGCTTATATTGAAGCTAATAAGGCTTACGACGGCTTAGTGAAACGGGTTAACGGCGTTCTTGCCTACTATATAAACGGCGAGGAAGAGCCACAGAGCGGATGTGGTGGAAACTGCTCCTCTTGCGGAGGTTGCCACTAAAATTTTTAAAAAGGAGAAACCGACATGGCAGAATTTACTCCTATGATGAAACAGTATTTTGCTGTTAAAGAAGAATATAAAGATTGCATCTTAATGTATCGCCTTGGGGATTTCTATGAGATGTTTTTTGAGGATGCCTTGGAAGCGTCAAGAATTTTGGAAATCACCCTTACAGGCAGAGATTGCGGTCAGGAGGAGCGCGCCCCTATGTGTGGGGTTCCTTTCCATGCGGTTGATTCTTATATTGCAAAGCTTGTTGAAAACGGTAAGAAGGTTGCAATCTGCGAACAGGTAGAAAATCCTGCTGAAACAAAAGGGATTGTTCGCCGTGAGGTTGTCAGAGTTATAACGCCCGGAACAATTCTTGATTCTTCTGCCTTAGACGATAAAAAGAACAACTATCTTTGCTCTCTTTATGTGGATAAGGCAGGGGTTGGTATTTCCTTTGTTGATATAACCACAGGGGAAATCTCAACGGTTGAAAATGCGGAAACAACTGACCTTGTTATTTTAAACGAGATGGTAAAATATGCTCCCTCTGAGGTTATTGCAAATAAAAATGCAATGGAGAGAGAAGAGCTGGTCGAAAAAATCAAAGACAGATTTTCTTGCAGTGTTCTTCCATACAGCGAAGACGCCTATTCTTTCTCCGCATCTCAAAGCAAAATCAAGGAGATACTTGGCGGAGGCTATAAGGATGAAATCGAGGGGAAGGTGCATAGCTGTGCAAGCCTTGGGGCGCTCCTTTCATACTTGGAAGAAACTCAGAAGACAGAGCCGAATAACCTGAAAGAGCTTGATATCATTGATGACGGCAAGTATATGGGAATAGACCTTTACAGTATGCGAAACCTTGAACTGCTTGAAACTATGCGTGATAAAAAAGCCAAGGGAAGCCTGCTTAATGTTTTAAATAAGACAGTAACCTCTATGGGAAGCCGTCTTATGCGAAAATGGGTAACTATGCCACTTATAAATTGCGGAACAATTCAAAACCGACATAACGCCGTTGAGGAGTTTTTCAAAAACCCCGTAATGCGTGAGGAAATCCGCGAAGAGCTTCGTGGTATAAACGACATTGAAAGAACAATTACAAGGATTTCGTATAAGAGTGCAAACTGTAAAGACCTTCTGGGGATTGCTTTCTCCTTTGAAAAGCTCCCTAAGATAAAGGCTCTTATGAAAGACTGTCAGACGGGGGTTTTAAAGGGCCTTTATGATGGCTTTGACACTCTTTCTGACATCAAAGAGTTAATTGATAATTCCATAAACCCGAAAGCACCTTTAACTGTCCGCGAGGGCGACCTTATAAAAGACGGTTATAACGAAGAAATTGACAAAACAAGAGTTATAATCAAAGAGGGTAAGCAGTGGATTAAGGATATCATTGACCGTGAAAGAGAAGAGACAGGCCTTAAAATCAAAGAGGGATATAACCGTGTTTTCGGCTACTATCTTGAAATAAGCAAGGCTGAAAAAGGGGATGTTCCGCCTCACTTTATAAGAAGGCAGACCCTTGCTAACTGTGAAAGATACATAACAGAAGAAATCAAGGAAATTGAAGATAAAATCGTTGAGGCAGAGAGCAATATCGTAGCAATGGAATACGAAATGTTCTGCCAGATACGAGAAAGGGTAGGAGGCGAAATCGCCCGAATTCAAAAGACCGCAGAGGTTGTTGCGACCATTGATGTTTTGACTGCTCTTGCTTTTGTTGCCGAGAAAAACGGATACACAAAGCCGAAAATGAATTTAGGGGACAAGCTTTTTGCCAAGGATGCAAGACATCCCGTTGTTGAAAAACTTGGAAGTCGGAATATGTTCATTCCTAACGATATAAATATAGATTGCCAGAGCAATCAGGTCCTTGTTATAACAGGGCCTAATATGGCGGGCAAATCAACATATATGAGACAGACTGCTCTCCTTAGTGTTATGGCCCAGATGGGAAGCTTTGTTCCTGCAAGCGAGGCTGAGCTTGGTATAGTGGATAATATCTTCACCCGCGTGGGTGCGTCGGATGACTTATCCGCAGGCCAGAGTACCTTTATGGTGGAGATGAGCGAGGTTGCTTATATCCTCGACAACGCAACGAAAAACAGCCTTATAATCTTAGACGAAATCGGCAGAGGAACAAGCACCTATGACGGTCTCAGTATTGCCTGGTCGGTGGTTGAATATCTTGCCGACAAGAAAAAATGCGGTGCGAAAACCCTTTTTGCAACCCACTATCGTGAGCTTTTAACTCTTGAAGAGAAGATTGAGGGGGTTAAGAATTATTGTATTGCGGTCCGCAAGCAAGGGGACTCCATAACCTTCCTCAGAAAGATTATAAGAGGCGGTGCCGACGGAAGCTATGGCGTTGAGGTTGCGGCTCTTGCAGGTGTTAAAAAGGAAGTAACCGAAAGAGCAAAAACCATACTCCGTGAAGTTGAGGACAGAGAGGGAATAAAAAGCGCAAGCACAAACCCGAAATTCGCTCCAAAGCAAAGAGAAACCGAAATGCAGATGAGCTTTATGGAAAGCGGAGTTAACACTGAGATAATTGACGAAATTAAAAATATAGATATTGATTCAATGACACCAATGGAAGCGCTTACAAAGCTTTATGAGCTTAAAGCGAAAGCAAAAAACGGATAAGGTGGTGAAATAAATGGCAGACATTAAGGTTCTTCCTCAAAATATCGCCGATAAGATTGCGGCAGGAGAGGTAGCAGAACGCCCCAGCGCAGTGGTTAAGGAGCTTGTTGAAAACTCCATTGACGCAAAAGCAACATCAATTGAAGTTGAGACCCACAAAGGCGGAATTAAATACATAAGAGTTACGGATAACGGCTGCGGAATCAAAAAGGACCAGGTGGAAACTGCCTTTATGCGCCATGCAACAAGCAAGCTTCGTGAGATTGAGGACCTTTATTCAATCGGAACAATGGGTTTTAGAGGCGAGGCTCTATCCAGTATTTGCGCCGTGTCAAATGTGAGGATTATAACAAGACACGAGAACGAAGAGGAAGGAACAGTAATGGAAATTTCCCGAGGCATTCCTTCTCCAAAAGAGGAGATTGCCTGCAACAGAGGAACAATTATGGAGATTTCCGACCTTTTTGAAAACATCCCCGCAAGAATGAAGTTTCTTAAAAAAGACTCTACCGAGGCGGGCTATGTTGCGGATATTTTGGGAAGAATTGCTATGGCAAACCCAACCATCTCTTTTAAATATATCTGCGACGGAGCGGAAATTTTCTCAACCTCAGGGGACGGGAATTTAAAGAATGTTATTTTAAATGTTTATGGCCTTGACTATGCCAAGGGCCTTCTGGAAGTTGACTATGAAAAGGACGGCGTTCATATTTTCGGCGTATGTGGAAAGAGTGACCTTGCCAGAGGAAACCGAACAAGGCAAACTCTTTTCGTTAACGGAAGATATATAAAAAATCATGTTATCGCAAAGGTGGCCGAAGAAGCATACAGAAACTCCATTATGGTTGGAAAGTTCCCCTTCTTCGTGCTTAACATAAATTTATCTCCTGCTTTGGTGGATGTTAATGTTCATCCAGCTAAAACAGAGATTAAAATTGCGGACGAAAAAAAGGTTTATGACATTGTCTATTCGGCGGTAAGCCAGGCTCTCTCTATGGGGGTTAAGGAGCAGGCATTGGAGAAGACCTCTCCTTATGAATATAAAGAGGCTCCCAAAGAAAGCTCCCAGTTTAAAATGCGTCTTCCGTTTTTTAGTGGTAGTAAAAAAGAGGAAACTGATACAAAAACAATTGAGCAGTTTATTGAGTTTACAACCCCAAAAAAAGAGGAGAATGTTTTCAAGGAAACTGAAAAAGCGGAAGATGTCTTTGAGTTTATTGAAGAAAAGGAAGAGGAAACTCCATACTCTGTAATCGGCCAGATTTTTGATACATATGTCTTAATTCAAAGAGGGGAAGAGGTTCTATTCATTGACCAGCACGCCGCTCATGAAAGATTCCGTTTTGAAAAGCTTCTTTCCGACTATAAAGAAAAGAAAAGCTTTTCCCAGATGCTCTTAGTTCCAATAGTTATGAATTTAAGCCCTAACGAAATGGAAACTTTTAAGGAAAACCAAAGAGTGCTATTAGATTTTGGCTTTGAGGCAGAGGAATTTGGAAATGACGGAATTATCATAAGACAGACTCCGATTTTGTCGGGAGACGAAGAAATCAAAGGCCTTATGTCTGAAATGATTGAGGCTTTGGAAAAGGGATTCAAAAACTCTCTCTGG
This sequence comes from Clostridia bacterium, assembly GCA_045578465.1. Classification (GTDB taxonomy): domain Bacteria; phylum Bacillota; class Clostridia; order Monoglobales; family Monoglobaceae; genus SIG454. The sequence goes on from JAZNKJ010000039.1 coordinate 10,850, forward strand.
GATTTTGAAGAGAAAATTATAGATATGATTTCCTGCAAATATGCAATCAAGGCAAACAAGAAACTGTCCTCTCAGGAGATGGAGGACATCGCGAAAAAGACCTTTGAGCTTATGAAAAACGGAAAAGGAACTTGTCCACACGGACGACCGATAGCGGTTTCTCTTTCCAAGCAGGACTTTGAAAAAATGTTTAAAAGAATAGTATAAGATTTTAAGCCGATGGGAAACGAACCCAATAAGGTTTAAAAACATAAATTTCGCGTTATACGGCAGAAAATTCCGCAAATATACGACAGTATTATTTGCAAAATTTTCTTTGTCTTCCATCAAAATTTATTGTTTTTAAACTCTTCGACCTTAAACGCAGGAAAATTTTATAGAGTTTGAATGCGGAGGACGAAGTCTTATCTGGCGCCTTACGAGGACGACAAATTTGAAGAATAAAAATTTAACAAGTTTAAGGCTTATGGGGTTCATTTCCCATCGGCTTAAGGAGGGGCAGAGATGAAAAGCAAAATTCTTGCAATCGCAGGGCCGACTGCGTCAGGGAAAACTGCCCTATCCATTGAGCTTGCAAAGCGGTATAACGGAGAGATTGTTTCCTGCGACTCCATGCAGATTTATAAGGGGATGGATATAGGGACTGCCAAGCCTACCGAAGAAGAAAAGCAAGGAATTCCTCATTATATGATTGATATTGTTTCCCCTGATGAGAATTTCAGCGTGGCGGAATATGTAAAGCTTTCCCGGGAATATATTGAGGATATTTTAAGAAGAGGAAAGCTCCCCATTTTAACAGGGGGAACGGGGCTTTATCTTGACAGCGTCATAAACAACACCAAGTTTTCTGACGCAAAAGAGGACGCAGAGTATAGAGAAGCTCTTTATGCTCTGGCGGGAAAAGAGGGGAATGGAGCTGTTCATAAACTTTTAGAAGAGATTGACCCACTATCCGCCGAGAAAATCCACGAAAACAATGTCCGTCGGGTTATCCGCGCCCTTGAAATTTATAAGACCACAGGGAAGACAATGACTCAGGTTAATATTGAGTCAGAAAGAGACTCTCTTTATGACGCCCTTATAATCGGTATTGATATGGACAGAGAGCTCCTTTATGAAAGGATAAACAAAAGGGTTGATATAATGCTTGATTGCGGTCTTTTAGACGAGGTTAATGCTCTTATGAATAAGGGGTTTGACAAAAGCTCCACCGCCTTTCAGGCAATCGGCTATAAAGAATTCATCTCCTATTTTGAGGGAGAGATTTCCTTTGCCGAAGCGGTTGAAAAGGTTAAGCAGGAAAGCAGGCGTTATGCAAAACGGCAAATGACCTGGTTTCGGCGGAACGGAAACATAAATTGGATTGTATTACAAAACGATTACAGTTATGATAAAATTGTAAAAAACAGTTGTATGTTGACAGACAAGTTTGGTATAATTAAGCCGATGGGAAACGAACCCAATAAGGTTTAAAATGAAGGAGTGCCCTATGAAGAAAACAGTGAAAAAGCGTAAGAAAAAGCTTACAGGCAAGACTTTTCTTTTGTGCCTCTTTTTGATATTTGCCGTTTATATGGGGATAAATCTTATTATAAACTCAGGTGGCAGCATAACTACCTATATGGCAAGAGAGGGCGAAATTTCCGAAAGCTTTACGGTTGACGGATATATCTTCAAGGACCAGACGATTATAAACGCAACGGCCTCCGGCTATCTTGAATGCACCATAGAGGAATCAGGAAGAGTGGGCAAAGAGGGCACCGTTGCATATATCTATGAAAAAGAAGTTCCCGCAGAGGAGAAAAATCGCATTAAAGAAATTGATGCCAAGATTAAGGAGCTGAAAGAGAACGACAGAAGTATGTCGGCCTCTGAAAATGATTCCGTCCGACTTGAACAGGACATTTTAAAGGCGGTTGTCACGCTCCCTGCATTAGTTCGGGATAATAATATGGCGGAAATTTTCAAGGTGAGGAAAAACCTTGACAGCGTTGCCAATGCAAGAGGGAAAATTTCTGGGGCAGGAAAAAGCGCCAAAGAACAGATAGAAGAGCTTACCCGCGAAAAAGCAACTCTTGAAAGCAAAAACGATATGTCAAAGGTGGCTGTTAAAACCCCTGTGGCAGGGTCCTTCACAGCGAGAGTTGACGGCCTTGAAGAAACCCTTGATGACTCTAAGATAGAAGCAATAACCCAAGGGTATCTTAAAGATATAAAGGTTAAAGAGGATAAAAAAGAGGAGAATGCCTTTGTTAAAAAGGATGCTCCAATCGGGAAAATTGTTGACACTTATACCTGGTATATGGCGGCAATAATTGATAAGGATATTGCTGATAATCTGAAAGTCGGCGACGGTATTCGACTGAAATTTTTAGATTCAAGTGATAACATAATAAACGGCAGTGTTTATAAGATTGCGGATGAGCATGACGGCAAGGTTGTTCTTGTTGTAAAGTCCGCAGGATATGTGGACAACCTCTATTCCATTTCCACAGCAAAGATTGATGTTATAATGAGAACCCACGAGGGAATGAAAATTCCGTCAAAGAGCATCAGAGTCAAGGACGGAGAAAAGGGAGTTTATATCCTTTCGGGGAATAAGATAAAGTTCCGAGGGGCAAAAGTTCATTATATGGATGACGAATGGGCGATTGTTTCAACGGAAGAGAAAAACTCTATAAAGCTTTATGACAGCGTTATTGTCAGCGGGTCTAAAATATACGAAGGCAGGGTCGTGAGATAATGGGCATTTTAGAAAACATTAAGGAAGTCAACCGAAAAATTGAAAATGCTGCAAAATCTGCCGGGCGGGAGAGAAATGAAATAACCTTAATCGGTGTGTCAAAGACCAAGCCTGTCTCTCTTATAAAAGAGGCGGTGGATTGCGGAATTCGTGTCTTAGGGGAAAACAGAGTTCAGGAGATAATGGAAAAGTTTGACCATATTGAAGGTGCAGTGTGGCATTTAATCGGCCATCTTCAAAAGAACAAGGTTAAATACATAATTGATAAGGTTGACCTTATCCACTCCGTTGATTCTCTTGAACTTGCAAAAGAAATCGATAAACAGGCAAAGAAATTTGACAAGGTCCAGAAAATCTTAATTCAGGTAAATATTTCAGGCGAGGAGAGTAAGTTCGGTCTTCCAAAGGAAGAAGTTCTTCCCCTCTTAAATGAGGTAAAAAGCCTTGAAAATGTGAAGGTTAAAGGCCTTATGACTATGGCCCCCTTAGGCGCAGGAGAGGATGAACTTCACGAGATTTTCGGGGGACTTAAAAAACTTTCTATTGACATTAGCGAGAAAAAAGTTGATAATATAGATATGGAAGAACTTTCGATGGGAATGTCGGGAGATTTTGAAATCGCCATCTTAGAAGGGGCCACTATGGTCCGCGTAGGGACAGGCATATTCGGACACAGAGAATAATTAAAATTTTATATATTTTGGAGGTATACATAATGAGTTTTGTAAACAAGCTTTTAACAATGATTGGATTTAATACGGAAGATGATTTTGATGATGAATTTTTCGATGAATCAACAGAAAATAACGGTGCCACATTAGGCTCAAAATTTGATGCAGAAAGCGAAGTTACAACTGACGGCAAGAAGAACAAGGTTGTTAAAATCCATACAACAGCACAGCTTAAACTTGTTGTTATGCAGCCTGAAACCTTTGATGATGCAAGAGATATTGCAAATCATTTAAAGAACAAAAAGCCGGTTGTTATGAACCTTGAATTTGTTGAAAAGGATATCGCAAGACGAATCGTTGACTTTTTAAGCGGTGCGGTTTATGCTCTTGACGGAAATATCCAGAAGGTATCTAACGGAATTTTCATTATAACTCCTTACAATGTTGGAATTATGGGCGACTTTAAGGACGAGCTTCGCAACAAGGGTATCTTCCCTTGGGGCAACTAATTTCCTATGCCGCAAAAGGATGAAACTAAGCTTTTGCTTTCAAAGGCCCAGGACACCATAGATATCTGCGAAAACAAATATATGGTTAAGTCTGTGGGCTTTTTAACCCCGTCTGAAAGAGTGTTTTTACAGAAAAGCTTAAAGAAACCATATTCTGCTAAGACAATGTTTTTCGGGGGCTATGACGAGGCGGAGCGGACTTTGTTTATTGCTTTCCCTGAATATGTTTCCGAGGAAGAGGCGAAAGAGGAGCTATGCGCCCTCTGCGTTACGGCGAGAAATTTAGGGGAAATGAGCCACCGTGACTTTTTAGGAAGTCTTATGGGGCTTGGAATTAAGCGTGAAATGGTTGGGGATATTGTTCTTTCAGAGGATAGGTGTATCATCTTTGTCCGCAGTGAAATAAAGGACTATATCTTGACTAACCTTGAAAAAATCGGCAGAGACGGAATATTGGTTTCCCTCTGCGAAAACTATGAAAATCTTATTCCAAAGAAGAAAACCGAGGAAATAAGAGGGACTGTCTCATCGGTTCGGCTTGACAGCGTTCTGGCCACAGCTCTTAAAACATCAAGGAGCAAGGCGGTTTCCCTGATTTTAGGGAAGGTTGTCAGCGTTAACTGGGAAGAAACTGAAAATGTTTCAAAAACCCTTAGTGAAGGGGACATAATTTCCGTTAAAGGCAAAGGCAGATTTAAGCTGAGCCATCTTAACGGGCAGACAAAAAAAGGAAGAGACAGCATTGTAATTGAAAAATATGTTTAGGAGGTGCCAAGCTATGCTTATGCCACTTGAAGTTGAAGAAAAAGTATTTTCCAAGCAAATGCGAGGATATAATAAAGATGAGGTAGACGCCTTTATGGGCGAAATCGCAAGAGACTATGAAAAGCTCTATAAGGAAAACCTTGCATCAAGAGATAAAATCGCAACTTTAACCGAAGCTATAACCCAGTATAAAACAATGGAGGAAACTCTCCAACAGGCAATTATCGTTGCCCAGAGTACAGGGGAAGAGATTAAGAAAAACGCTTATGCCAAGGCTGAAAACATCATAAAGGATGCGGAAAACAGAGCCTCCGAGATTATAAGCGATGCAGGAAAAGAAGTTACAAAAGTTAATTATGAATATGAGGAAATGCGCAGAAATGTTGAGATTTTCCGAACAAGAATTATTTCTCTCCTTACTTCTCAGCTTAGCATTGTAAAGGAATTTGCAATGGCAGACCCTGTTGTAAGAAAGTCTTACGAAGCGGAAGAAGTAAAAGAAGAAGTTAAAATAGATGAAATCACAGTAGAGTCAGAGGAAATGGCTCCTGATGAGGTTTCCGATATAATCAAAACATTAGAGCGCGTAACAATGGAACTTCCAAAGCTTGTCTTAAACGAAGACGGCGAATATGTTGCAGCTGAATAAAAAATAAAATGTTCAGGAAGTTACTTTCTGAACATTTTTAATATATGAAAAAGAGGATAAAATGTATATTTTAATTGGATTTTTAATTTTAATTGGGGATTTTGTTACCAAGCTTCTGGTGGCAAAAAATATGGAAATCGGCGAGAGCATTAATGTTATCGACGGGGTGTTTTCCATAACCTATATAAGAAATAAGGGGATGGCATGGGGCCTCCTTCAAAACCAGAGATGGCTCTTTATTGGGGTAACCATAATTGTCTGCGCCTTTTTGATTTGGTATTTTATCAAGAATAAAGACCTTCACAAAACGGCGAAATGGGGAATAACCCTCTGCATAACAGGCGCAATCGGGAACTTAATTGACCGAATTTTTTATCCTGAGGGCGTTATTGATTTTTTAAGCGCCGACTTTATAGATTTTCCGATTTTCAATATAGCGGATATGTCTGTTTGTATAGGTGCCGCCTTTATTATAATATACATTTTATTTTTTGAAAGCAAAACAAAAGAGAGATAGAAATGAACGAGATTATTTTTGATGTAAATGAAAATAATATAAGAATAGACAAGTTTTTGGCTTCTTCTCTTGAAGATTTTACCCGTTCAAGAATTCAAAAGCTTATTGACGAAGGGTGTGTTACCATAAATGACCGCCCTGTTAAAGCTAACTATAAGGTAAAATCGGGGGAAAGGGTTGCGGTCCAAATTCCTGATGCGTCAGAGATTGATGTTGCCGCCGAAGAAATCCCTCTTGATATTGTCTATGAGGACGACTGTATGCTGGTTGTTAACAAGCCTCAGGGAATGGTTGTTCATCCTGCGGCAGGGAATTACAGCGGAACTCTGGTTAATGCGCTTTTAAACTATTGTCCTGACTCTCTGTCGGGAATAAACGGAGAAAAACGCCCTGGGATTCTTCATAGAATTGATAAAGACACAAGCGGACTTTTGCTTGTTGCCAAAAACGATATTGCCCATAAAAGCCTATCTGAACAGATAAAGGCTCATAGCCTTACAAGAGAATACAGAGCTTTGGTTCACGGGAACATCAAAGAGGACGAGGGGACAATCAATGCCCCTATTGGAAGACATCCCGTAGACCGCAAAAAAATGGCAATTACTGAGAAAAATTCCCGTGAGGCAATAACTCATTTTAAGGTTTTAGAGAGGTTTCCTGGGTTTACCTATGTAAGTTGCCGTCTTGAAACAGGAAGAACTCACCAGATAAGAGTTCACCTGTCAAGCAGAGGTCATTCTATCGTAGGGGATAAAACCTATGGCGTAAAGGATAAATTCGGTTTAGAGGGACAGCTTCTCCACGCCTGCCGAGTTGGGTTTATTCATCCCATTTCGGGGGAATATATGGAGTTTATGCGTGATGTCCCCGACTATTTTGAGAATGTCCTAAGTAAGCTCAGGAGGATGCTATAATGGAAAATCTTCACGATAAACACAGAGAAAGAATGGATAAAAAGGCAAAGCTGAGCGGACTTTATAACCTGCCTGACCATGAGGTTCTGGAGATAATTTTATTCGCAGTTATTCCAAGAGGAAATACCAACGAAATTGCAAAGAGACTTCTTGATGAATTCGGAACCATATATAAAGTTTTAACCGCAGACGAAAAGGAACTTGTTAAAATCGAGGGCGTTGGAATGCGAGCAGCGAAATTCCTGACAAGCTTATATGATGTTGTTGGGGTTGTGGAAAGGTCAATGAATTTCCCTAAGGAACAGATTAAGACCGGCGAGGACGCCATTGCTTATGCGAAAACTTTCTTTTATGGAAAGCTTACGGAACAGTTTCTTCTTATAACCTTAAACCGCGCAGGAAATGTTATAGGAAGATATAAATTAGGGGATGGAAGCGACAAAGAACTTCATATCTACCCTAAGAACATAGTCGTAAAAGCACTTTCCGACGAGGCAAGTGCGGTAATTCTCGCCCATAACCATCCGGGTGGAAATCTTACGCCGTCTTTTGCTGATATTCAGATGACGAATAAGATAAAGGAAGTTTTGGAGATAGTTGATATTAAGCTTTTAGACAGCGTTATTGTGTCAGGCGGAAAGGGAATAAGTATTTTAGGATAAAAGGAAAAGGAGGAGAGGAAATGGATTTTAAGGTTGTTTCTAATTATAAGCCGTCAGGCGACCAGCCGAAAGCTATAAAGAGCCTTGCCCAAGGCATAGAAAACGGAAAAAAGTTCCAGACTCTCCTTGGGGTAACAGGATCGGGTAAAACCTTTACAATGGCAAATGTTATTGAAAAGGTTAATAAGCCAACCCTTGTTTTAGCCCACAACAAAACCCTTGCGGCACAGCTTTACGGGGAGTTTAAAGAACTCTTCCCTGAAAACGCCGTGGAGTATTTTGTGTCTTATTATGACTATTATCAGCCGGAAGCATATATCCCCCACTCGGATACCTATATAGAAAAGGACGCTCAGACCAACGATGAAATTGACAAATTAAGGCATAGCGCAACGGCGGCACTCTCTGAAAGACGGGATGTTATAATTGTTGCCAGCGTGTCTTGTATCTACGGCCTTGGAGACCCTATTGATTATCATAATATGGTTATCTCTCTTCGTCCGGGAATGATAAAGGACAGAGATGAAGTTATAGATAAGCTTATTGAAATACGCTATGAAAGAAACGATGTTGCCTTTGAGAGAAATAAATTCAGGGTGCGCGGGGATGTTATAGATATATTCCCGTCTTACTCAGGCGGAAACGCTTTAAGAGTTGAATTTTTCGGAGACGAGGTTGACAGAATAAGCGAAATAAATACCACCACGGGAGAAATTGTCGCCAACTTAAAGCATTGCGCAATTTATCCCGCCTCTCACTATGTAACCACCAAAGAGAAAATGGAGCAGGCCATAGAAAGAATTGAAAAGGAACTCTGCGAAAGAGAGAAAGAGCTCTTAGATGCTGACTGCCTTATTGAGGCACAGAGAATACGGCAGAGGACAATGTATGATATCGAAATGATGCGTGAAACAGGCTTTTGTTCGGGAATTGAAAACTATTCAAGGCATATAAGCGGACGCGAGGCTGGTTCTCCACCTTATACTCTTATGGATTATTTCCCCGATGATTTTCTTTTGATGATTGACGAAAGCCATGTAACTCTCCCTCAGGTCAGGGCGATGTTCGCAGGGGACAGAGCGAGAAAGGATAATCTTGTCCGCTATGGTTTCCGTCTCCCGTCAGCCTATGACAACAGACCACTTAACTTTGACGAGTTTTACGACAGAATAAATCAGGCGGTGTTCATTTCTGCAACCCCTGCCGACTTTGAAAGAGAAAAATCTGAGGAAATCGTTGAGCAGGTAATCCGCCCCACAGGTCTTTTGGACCCTGAGGTTTCTATCCGCCCAATCGAAGGACAGATTGACGATTTATACGGCGAGATTATGGAGAGAGTTAAGAAAAACGAGCGTGTTTTAGTCACAACTCTAACCAAGCGAATGGCGGAGCGACTTACGGATTATTTTGAGGAGATGGATGTTAAGGTAAGATATCTCCACTCGGATGTCCAGACCATTGAACGAATGGAAATTATCAGAGATTTGCGCCTTGGCGAGTTTGATGTTTTAGTGGGAATTAACCTTTTAAGAGAAGGTCTTGATATCCCTGAGGTTTCTCTTGTTGCGATTTTAGATGCGGATAAAGAAGGCTTTTTAAGAAGCGAAACCTCTCTTATCCAGACAATCGGAAGAGCGGCGAGAAACGCCGAGGGCAAGGTTATAATGTATGCCGATACAATAACTGGGTCTATGGAAAGGGCAATAAACGAAACCAACCGCCGAAGAAAAATCCAGATGGAATATAACGAGGCGAATGGCATAACCCCTGAAACCATAAAGAAAAATGTCCACGGCGTAATAAGCGCAACTCTCTCCTCAGACAGCAAAGAAGAGAAGATGGCAAGAGAGGACAGAGAAAGAACAATTGCTGAGCTTACAATCAAGATGCGACAGGCGGCAGAGCTTTTACAATTCGAGCTTGCGGCACAGCTTCGTGATGAAATAAAGAGATTACGGGAAGGTTAAAGTATGCAAAAGGATATAATTATAAAAGGGGCAAAGGAGAACAATCTTAAAAATATAGATGTTAAAATCCCCAGAGATAAGCTTGTTGTTGTAACGGGCCTCTCGGGGAGCGGAAAATCTACCCTTGCCTTTGACACAATATATGCCGAGGGGCAGAGACGCTATGTTGAGTCTTTGTCCGCTTACGCGCGCCAATTTTTAGGGCAAATGGACAAGCCTGATGTTGAGAGCATTGACGGTCTTTCTCCTGCAATCTCAATCGACCAGAAAACAACAAGCAAAAATCCCCGTTCAACTGTGGGAACAGTAACGGAGATTTATGACTATATAAGACTTTTGTTCGCAAGGATTGGAATTCCTCATTGCCCAAATTGCGGAAAAGAAATAAAATCCCAGTCCATTGACCAGATTGTTGACGCAATAACCGCTCTTCCTGAGGGGACGAAGTTCCAGATTCTTGCCCCTGTTGTAAGAGGAAGAAAAGGTGAGCATAACAAGGTTGTCCGCTCCGCTTTTAAAAAAGGCTTTGCCAGAGCCATAATTGACGGCGAAATGATAGAGCTTGACGGGAGCGAAACCAATCTTGACAAACAGAAAAAACATACCATTGAAATAGTTGTTGACAGACTTTCTGTTAAAGAGGGAATGGAGAGAAGACTTGCAGATTCTCTTGAAACCGCTCTTTCTATGGCGGAGGGTATTGTCGAGGCAGACATTATCGGCGGAGAGCGAATGACTTTTTCCACTAATTATGCCTGCGATGACTGCGGAATAAGCATTGAAGAGTTGACCCCCAGAATGTTCTCGTTTAACACACCTTACGGCGCCTGTCCGAAATGTATGGGAATTGGGTCACTTACTATGGTTGACCCCGATAAAATTATTCCTGACAAGACAAAGTCAATAGCAGAGGGTGCAATTCTTGCCTCAGGCTGGGGAAATGCTGACGAGTCGACTATTGCGGGAATGTATTATGATGCTCTCGCTAAAAAATACAATTTCAGTTTAGACACCCCTGTTTGCGACCTTCCAAAAGAGGCTCTTGATGTGATTTTATACGGGACAAGGGGCGAAAAGCTTAAACTCAATGTTGACAGAAGATACACAAAGGGCATACAGTATGCCTCCTTTGAAGGACTTGTAAACAATCTTGAAAGACGCCACAGTGAAACCAGCTCCGAGTGGGCGAAACGAGAGATTGAGGCGATGATGATAACTCATCCTTGCCCTGAATGTAAAGGGGCAAGACTTAAAAAGGAAACTCTTGCGGTAACTGTTAAAGGCCATAACATAAATCAGGTTACGGATTTGTCAGTTAAAAAAGCCTTTGAATTTTTTGAGAATTTAGAGCTAAGCGACAAGGAGAAGATTATCTCCAAAGCGGTTTTAAAAGAAATAAGAGAAAGACTTAACTTTTTGGTGTCAGTAGGACTTGAATATCTTTCTTTATCCCGCTCGGCAGGGACACTTTCAGGGGGCGAGGCGCAGAGAATAAGACTTGCAACCCAGATTGGTTCAAGCCTTATGGGAGTTTTATATATTCTTGACGAGCCAAGCATAGGCCTTCATCAGAGGGACAACCAAAAGCTTATTGATATGCTTAAAAGACTTCGTGATTTAGGGAACACTCTCATTGTGGTTGAACACGATGAGGATACAATGCTTGCCGCCGACCATATAATTGACATCGGCCCGGGGGCAGGAGTACACGGCGGCGAGGTTGTTGCAGAGGGAACGGCGGAAGAAATTATGAACTGCGAGGAATCCGTCACGGGTCAGTATCTCAGCGGAAAACGAAACATTAAAGTTCCTAAGGAAAGACGAAAGGGGAATGGCAACTTCCTTGAAATCAAGGGAATGGCGGAGAACAACCTTAAAAATGTCAATGTGAAAATCCCTCTTGGGACTTTTACCTGTGTAACTGGTGTTTCAGGCAGCGGAAAGAGTTCCTTTGTTAATGAAATTCTTTATAAGAACCTTGCCAATGAGCTTAACCACGCCAAACAGCATCCTGGGAAATACAAGGAAATAAAAGGCTTTGAAAATTTAGATAAGGTAATTGATATTGACCAGTCTCCAATCGGAAGAACTCCAAGGTCAAATCCAGCTACCTATACGGGACTTTTTATGGATATAAGAGAGCTTTTTGCCTCAACGGCGGATGCTAAAAGCCGAGGATATGGCCCTGGGCGTTTCAGCTTTAATGTTAAGGGCGGACGATGCGAGGCCTGCACGGGAGACGGCATAATCAAGATTGAAATGCATTTCCTCCCTGATGTTTATGTGCCTTGTGAGGTATGCGGAGGAAAGAGATATAACCGTGAAACCTTAGAGGTTAGGTATAAGGGCAAGAATATATACGAAGTTTTGGAGATGACAGTTGAAGAGGGACTTAAATTCTTTGAGAATATCCCGAAAATTGCAAGAAAGCTCCAAACTCTTTATGATGTTGGTCTTGGCTATATCAAAATCGGTCAGCCGTCAACAACTATTTCAGGCGGCGAGGCCCAAAGAGTTAAGCTTGCAACTGAGCTTTCTAAGAGAAGCACAGGGAAGACTATATATATCTTAGATGAGCCAACGACAGGTCTTCATATGGCGGATGTTGAAAAGCTTATCGAGGTCCTTACAAAGCTTGTTGATGCAGGGAATACTGTTGTTGTTATCGAGCACAACTTAGATGTCATCAAAACCGCGGATTATATTATTGATATGGGCCCTGAGGGCGGAGACCGAGGCGGTGAGGTCGTTGCAACGGGAACTCCAGAAGAGGTTGCAAAAAACAAAAAGTCCTATACAGGTCAGTATATCAAAAAAGTTTTAGAGAGATAAAAAATCCCCAAGAGGAAACCTCTTGGGGATAAATTTATATTTCTATTTCAAGTTCAACAGGGCAATGGTCTGAGCCAAAAATGTCGGAGCGGATGGTTGCCTCTTTAATTTTGTCTGCTATGCGGTTTGAAACGAGGAAATAGTCAATGCGCCATCCTGCGTTCTTTTCCCTTGCGCTGAAACGATAGCTCCACCAGGAATATGCCCCCTCTTTTTCGGGATAGAGGTAGCGGAAAGAGTCCGTAAACCCGCTCTCTAAAAACTCCGTCATTTTTTCTCTCTCTTCGTCCGTAAAACCTGCATTTTTTCGGTTGGTTTTCGGGTTTTTAAGGTCGATTTCTCGATGGGCAACATTAAGGTCTCCGCAAAGGATAACGGGCTTTTTCTTATCAAGACTTATAATATAGTCCTGAAAATCCTTTTCCCATTCCATACGATAGTCAAGGCGTTTAAGCCCATCCTGAGAATTGGGGGTATAGCAGGTTACAAAATAAAAGTTTTCGTATTCTAAGGTTATAACCCTGCCCTCCTGATCGTGAGTATCAATACCGATGCCCAAAGTGACAGAAAGGGGCTTGTTTTTCGTGAAAACCGCAGTTCCCGAATAACCTTTCTTCTCAGCATAGTTCCAGAAAGAAGTATAGAGAGGAGCGTTAACCTCTGCCTGACCCTCCTGCATCTTTGTTTCCTGCAAAGCGAAAATGTCAGCATCGCTACTGTTTAAAATTTCCTCAAAGCCTTTTCCTAAACACGCTCTGAGACCGTTAACATTCCAAGAAACTAATTTCATAACTTTCTCCTTATCAAAAAGGCACGGAAAACCGTGCCTTATTTTTATTCTTCGTTCACTTTTTTGCGAAGCTTGATATGAACTTCACGAAGCTGAAGCTCTGTAACTTCATTTGGTGCGCCGAGCATAACATCCTGAGCGTTGCTGTTCATTGGGAAAGCAATAACCTCACGGATATTTTCTTCGCCTGTTAAGAGCATAATCATTCTGTCAACACCCGGTGCCATACCTGCGTGTGGCGGAGCGCCGTACTTAAATGCGGTGTAGAGAGAAGTGAATTTATCCTTGATTGTTTCTTCGTCATAACCTGCAATCTCAAAGGCACGAATCATAGTGCCTAAGTGGTGGTTACGAACTGCACCTGAGGAAAGCTCAACACCATCACAAACAATGTCATACTGATATGCCAAAATGTCGAGAGGGTTCATTGTATTGAGTGCTTCAAGACCGCCCTGTGGCATTGAGAATGGGTTGTGAGTAAAGATAATTTCATTTGTCTTTTCGTCGCGCTCATACATTGGGAAATCAACAATAAAGCACATACGGAAAACGCTGTCGTCAATAAGTTCAAGGCGTCTGCCAAGCTCTTCTCTGATTTGACCTGCAAGCTTTGGAGCAACCTTTTCGTTGTCTGCGATAAAGTATAAAACGCTTCCGGGTTTAACTTCACTGCGGGCTAAAAGTTCTGCTTTTTTATCCTCAGGAACGAATTTTGCAATAGGTCCTAAAAGGTTCATATCTTCGTCAACTTTGAAATATCCAAGACCCTTCATACCGATTGAGGTAGCATAGTCAAGCATCTTTTCAAAGAAGCCTTTTGACTTTGAAGCACAGTCAGGAACATTGATTGCACGAACTGTCTTGCCCCTGAACGGAGCAAAGTCAGAATTTTCAAAAATATCGCTTACATCGATAATTTCAAGCGGGTTTCTAAGGTCAGGCTTATCGCTGCCGTATTTAAGCATTGCTTCTTTATAAGAAATTCTCGGGAAAGGAGTTATAACCTTTTTATCAGAGAACTTCGCAAAAGTTTCGGATAAAACTTCTTCTGCAACCTTTAAAACATCCTCCTGCTCAGCAAAGGACATTTCAAAGTCGAGCTGATAAAATTCGCCAGGAGAACGGTCAGCTCTTGCATCCTCGTCACGGAAACAAGGAGCAATCTGGAAATATTTATCAAAGCCTGAAACCATTAAAAGCTGTTTGAAAATCTGCGGTGCCTGAGGAAGAGCGTAGAACTTGCCTGGATGCTTACGGCTTGGGATAAGATAGTCTCTTGCGCCCTCAGGAGATGATGCAGAGAGAATAGGAGTCTGGATTTCCAAAAATCCCATCTCTGTCATCTTTTTACGAAGGAAAGCGATAATCTCGCTTCTTAAAACGATATTGTTGTGGACCTTTTTATTTCTTAAATCAAGATAGCGGTATTTAAGACGGACATCCTCTTTGGTTTCAAGAGAGGACTGAGGCTCGAAAGGAAGAGGCTGTGCCTTTCCCAAAATCTCAATTGTCTTTGCGTCAACCTCAACAGTTCCTGTTGCGATTTTGTCGTTAATTGTGTCTTCGCTTCTTTTAACAACAGTTCCTGTAACAGTTATAGTTGATTCCTTGGTTACACCCAAAAGAAGACTGTCATCATAAGCGACAATCTGAACTATGCCATACTGGTCGCGAAGGTCAACAAACATAACCCCGCCGTGGTCTCTTATATTTTCAACCCAGCCTGCAACACGGATTTCCTTGCCGATGTCGTTTTCGCTGACATTTCCGCAGGTATGAGTTCTGTATTTATTCTCGAAAAACATATCATTCGTCCCTTTCTTTTTGGGTAAATTATATCCAATCTATTATAAACAATTATTTCCTTTTTGTCAAGACAAATACATATAAAAGAGGGCTTTTAAATATCAAAGCCCATATCCTTTATATATTCTTCCCATTTAGAAAATTCGTAAGCCAGAGTGTCTTTATTGTGGCTGTCACTGTTCAGTATTACCCGTCCGCCTTTTTTCTTGATATATTCAAGGATTTTCGCCGAAGGGTAAGGGGCAGTGCGATAGCCTCTTGAAATTGCCCCTGTGTTAACCTCAAAGGGAACATTGTGTTTTATGAGAGCGTCCACTGCGCTTTTATAAGCCTTTATATATCGGGGATGGTTTTCGTCAAAAAGCTCCCCGTTTTCGTTGAATTTTGCAATAAGGTCAAAATGCCCGATAATGTCTGCCTTGGTTTTGTTTATAACATCGGCAACATTCTTATAATACTCTTCGCAAAGGGCGTAAATATCTCCCCCGAAAAGGCGGTCTCTTGCATCCTCTAAAATATGAGGTTTTGCATCAACGGGGATATACTCGCCGTCTTTTAAAACATAATGGACAGAGCCTATGAGATAGTCAAACTCGTCAGTTGGCATCTTGGAAAAATAGTCCATTTCCACCCCGCAAAGAATATTGATTTTATTCTTATATTTTTCCCTAAGAGCTAAAATTTCATTTATATAATCTGAAACTTTCTCCTTTTCTATGCAGTAGTCCTCTTCGGTGGGCATATAGGAGTGGGCTGAAAAGCCTAAAACCAACAGGCCCTTATCTATTGCGGAGAGAACCATTTCCTCGGGAGTGTTTTTTCCGTCACAATAGAGAGTGTGAGTGTGAAAATCCGCTCTTATCATTTCGTCATCTTCTCCTGCTTGATTTTTTTATCAATAACATGGCGGGATGCAAGCTCGCGGTGGATGTCTTCAAGAGAAATGCCCATTTCAATCATCAAAACCATAATGTGATAGCAAAGGTCGGCGATTTCATAAATGGTTTCTTTCTTATCATTATCCTTTGCGGCAATAATAACCTCTGTTGACTCTTCCCCGACTTTTTTGAGGATTTTGTCAATGCCCTTTTCGAAAAGGTAGGTGGTGTATGACCCCTCTTTTTTGTCGGTCTTTCTGCCCTCTATAAGCGTCATTAAGCTTTCGAGAGAAAATTCGGAAAGCTCCTCGCTCTCCCAGAGGGGAGAGGTAAAGCAGGAATCTGTTCCCTTATGACAAGCAGGGCCGTCTTTCTCTACCATAACAACGAGGGCGTCATTATCACAATCAGCGGTTATTGAAACAATATGCTGATAATTTCCGCTTGTTTCGCCCTTACGCCAAAGCTCATTTCTTGAACGGCTCCAGAAACAGGTTTTTCCCTCTTTCATAGAGATTTCAAGGCTTTCGCGGTTCATATATGCAAGAGTCAAAACCTTTTTTGAAATGCTGTCAACAACGATTGCAGGAATAAGTCCCTTATCGTCAAATTTAAGATTATCTATGTTTATCATAATAATTCTCCTTTAAATTCTTACTGGGATATTTTCTTTTTTAAGAGCTTCTTTAAGGTCAGGAATTTTAACCTCGCCGAAGTGGAAAATTGACGCAGCAAGTCCTGCATCAACCTTTGGAAGAGTTTTGAAAAGGGTTGTGAAATCCTCTATGCACCCAGCTCCCCCTGATGCAATAACAGGAACATTAACTGCATCGGAAACTGCTTCAAGCATTTCAAGGTCAAAGCCACCCTTTACGCCGTCTGTGTCGATTGAGTTTAAAACAACCTCTCCTGCCCCAAGGTCAACGCAGTGTTTAATCCAGCTTATTGCTTCCATTCCTGTATTTTCCCGTCCGCCTTTGGAAAAGACCCTGAAAACCCCGTCAACACGCTTTACATCCGCCGAAATAACAACGCATTGGTCTCCATAAAGCTTTGCCGCCTCGGAGATTAAATTCGGGTTTTTAATTGCCCCTGAATTTACGCTGACTTTATCCGCTCCGCACTTTAAAACTCTGTCAAAATCGGAAACGGTGTTAATTCCGCCCCCAACGGTTAAGGGGATAAAAATAGTTTTCGCAACTTCGGTTAAGATGTCGGTAAATAATTTTCTTCCTTCTGCTGAGGCTGTTATGTCATAGAAAACAAGTTCGTCTGCCCCATTGTCGCTGTAAAATTTTGCAAGCTCAACGGGAGAGGACACATCGGATAAACCCAGAAAGTTTACTCCTTTAACAACTCTGCCGTCTTTAACATCAAGGCAGGGGATAATTCTCTTTGTAATCATTTTGTCACCTCAATTGCATCTTTAATCTTTATTGCGCCTGTGTAATAAGCCTTACCAATAATTGCGCCGTAAATCCCAAGTCCGTTAAGTTTTATGATGTCATCAAGAGAGGAAACTCCCCCTGATGCGATAATATCCATATCAAATTTTTCTGATAATTCCTTATATAGTTGGTGGTTAGTCCCCTGCATCGCGCCGTCCTTTGAAATGTCGGTGCAGATTATGGTCTTAACCCCTATATTTTGCATTTTCTCGCAGAAAGAGAAACAGTCATAGGCTGACTTCTCTGTCCAGCCTTTGATGGCAACATAGCCGTCTTTAATATCAATTCCAACTGCGATTTTATCGCCGTATTTTTTAACGGCTTCTTTTAAAAATTCTTCATCGGAAACTGCGGCAGTGCCTAAAATAACACGCCCTGCACCGATAGAAATGTATTTATCGATAACTTCCATAGAGCGGATACCTCCGCCGATTTCGGCAAAGAGACCTGACTCGTCAATGATTTTTTTAACTGCACTAAGGTTTGGGGTCTCTCCGCTTTTTGCCCCTTCAAGGTCAACAATGTGAATATAGCTTGCCCCCTGATTTTTAAAATCAAGAGCGATTTCCCAAGGTGTGTCGCTATATATTGTCATCTGGTTATAGTCGCCTTTAAAAAGCCTTACTGCCTTATGGTCAAATAGGTCAATGGCAGGAAAAATATTCATAGTTTAGTCCTCACTTTCGCAAAATGCCCGAAGAATATTAAGTCCAACTTCCCCGCTCTTTTCGGGGTGGAACTGACAGCCGTATATGTTCCCTTTTGCAACTGCGGCGGTAAGAGGTGCGCCGTATTCGGAGGTTGCAACTGTATTTTCCTCGCAGTTTGCTCCATAGAAAGAATGAACAAAATATACGAAGTCTCCGTCTTTTATGTATTTAAAAAGCGGGCAATCTTTCTTTATATTAAGGGCGTTCCAGCCGATATGGGGAATTTTATAGTCGCTTGGGATAACCTCTCCGATTGAACGGATTTCCCCTGGGATAAGGCCTAAACCCTTGTGCTCGCCATATTCAAAGCTCTTGTCAAAAAGGAGTTGCATTCCAAGACAGATGCCAAGGAGGGGCTTGCCGCCCGTTGCTTCCTCAATAACCAAATCAAAAAGACCGCTTTCCCGAAGTTTTCTTGCGGCGTCTTCAAATGCACCAACGCCCGGGAGAATGATTTTGTCTGCTTTTTTGATTTCCTCGATGTCTCCCGTTACCATTGTCTCCTGACCGATTTTGTCAAAAGAGCTTTTAAGGGAGAATAAGTTGCCTACCCCGTAGTCAATAATCGCTATCATTTAAAGCACTCCTTTGGTGGATGGAATTTCGTCTGCAAAGCCAGAATCGATTGCGACAGCATCTTTAAGGCTTCTTGCAACAGACTTAAATGCCCCCTCGATAATGTGGTGAGAGTTTTTGCCGTCAAGCTGTTTTATGTGGAGAGTAAGATTTGCGCATCTTGTGAATGCCAGGAAAAACTCCTCGCAAAGCTCTGTGTCAAAATCCCCAACCTTAGGAGATGGAATATCAAGGTTATAGGAGAGGTAGCCTCTGCCTGATAAATCAACAGCAGAAAGGATTAAGGCCTCATCCATAGGAAGAATGGTGCTTCCGTAGCGGGTAATTCCCTTTTTGTCCCCCAACGCTTTTTCAAAAGCCTGACCTAAGCAGATGCCGATATCCTCAACTGTGTGGTGATAATCAACAAAAGTATCTCCTTTGCAGGAAACAGTAAGGTCGAATTTGCCGTGCTTTGCAAAAAGAGTAAGCATGTGGTCTAAAAAACCGCATCCAGAATCAATTTTTGCTTCGCCCTTTCCATCGAGATTGAGCATAAGGGAAATATCAGTTTCGTTTGTTTTCCTTGTTAGACTTGCGTTTCTCATTTAATTTTCCTCCAATATTGTTTTTAAAGCAGAGATTAAAGCTTTCATCTGCTTTTTCGTGCCGATTGTTATGCGGTTATAGTCCTTGATTTTCTCCGCAGAAAAATGTCTGACTAAAATTCCTGCCTCTTTAAGCTTTTTATAAATTTCCTCGCCGTCCATATCTTTATGCTTTGCAAAGATGAAATTTGCACTGGACGGAGTAAGAGTAAAGCCAAGGTTTATAAGAGCCTCTTTTGTAAATTCTCTTGTTTTTATAATTTCCTGACAGTTTTTAATTGTGCGGTCATTGTCCTCTAAAATTCCAATCCCCGCCGCCATTGTCATCTTGTTGATGTTATAGGGATTAGTGGAATATTTAATGGTGTTAAGGTCATTTATAAGCTCTTTTTGCGCTACACCAAAGCCAAGTCTTGCCCCTGCCATTGAGCGGGACTTTGAAAAGGTCTGAGTAACCAAAAGGTTATCGTATTTGGGAACAAGAGAAACTGCGCTCTCTCCGCCGAAATCTATGTACGCCTCGTCAATAACTACGATATTATCAGGGTTGCTTTTTAAAATCTTCTCAATCTCCGAACGAGGAAGGCAAATTCCCGTCGGAGCATTGGGGTTTGCAATAAAGATAGTTTTATTTTGCCCCATAAATGCCTCTGTGTCAATAGTGAAATCCTCTTTAAGCGGAATTTCTTCATAAGGGACATTATTAAGCTCTGCGAAAACTGAGTAGAAACCATAGGTTATGTCGGGGAAAACCGCAGGGGTTTTCTCATCGCAAAATGCCATAAAAGCAAAGTTTAAAATCTCGTCCGAGCCGTTTGTCATAAGAATTTCCTCAGGGGAAACTCCCAAGATTTCCGCCATTTTAAGATTTAAGGCAGAACAAGTGGGGTCGGGGTAAAGATTTAAAAGCTTTGATGCTTTGCTTGCTCCCTTTATCGCTTTTTTCGAGGGAGGATAAGGGGACTCGTTTGTGTTAAGCTTAATATATTTAAAATCCTTTGGCTGTTCCCCAGGGGTATAGGGAGTTAAGTTTTTATATTTATTACTGAAAAATCTGCTCATTTTTATTCCTCAATTCGTATAACGGCGCTTTTTGCGTGAGCCGTAAGCCCCTCTTTGTTTGCAAAGAACTCAACATCTCTTGCAATACCTGAAAGCGCCTCTTTTGTGTAGTAGGTATACTGGGTTTTCTTAACAAAATCGTCAACGGAAAGAGGAGAAGAAAATTTCGCCGTTCCGCTGGTTGGAAGAGTGTGGTTTGGCCCTGCCATATAGTCGCCGAGAGCCTCAGGGCAATTTCTTCCCATAAAGATTGAGCCTGCGTGACGGATTTTGTCAAGGTAGTCAAAAGGATTGTCAAGGCAAAGCTCTAAGTGTTCAGGAGCGATTTCGTTTGAAATATCAATAACTGTCATAATGTCATCTGCAACGATTATTTTGCCGTTTTCGTCAATGGATTCTCTTGCGATTTCCGCTCTTAAAAGAAGAGGAATTTGCTTTTCAATTTCCTCTGAAACTGCTTTTGCAAGGCCCATTGAGTCTGTAACCAAAACAGCGCTTGCAAGCTTATCGTGTTCCGCCTGAGATAAAAGGTCCGCTGCTATGTGGGCTGGGTTTGACTTTCCGTCAGATACGATTAAAATCTCGCTTGGCCCTGCGATCATATCAATTGAAACAGCTCCGAAAACCTGTTTTTTCGCCTCAGCAACAAAGGCGTTTCCAGGTCCGACGATTTTGTCAACCTTTGGGATTGACTCTGTTCCGTATGCAAGAGCCGCAACAGCCTGCGCACCGCCCACTTTAAAGATTTTGTCAACTCCGCCGATATAAGCCGCAGCTAAGATAACGGGGTTAACCTTTCCATCCTTGTTCGGAGGGGTAACCATAACGATTTCCCCAACCCCTGCGATTTTTGCAGGAACGCTGTCCATTAAAACAGTGGAAGGATATGCAGCTGTTCCCCCCGGAACATAAAGACCTGCACGGTCAACGGGAGTGATTTTCTGTCCCATTATAACGCCGTTTTCTTCTTTTATTATAAAGCCGTCTCGCTTTTGCTTCTCGTGAAATTTACGAATGTTCGCCTCAGCTTTTTTGAGTATCTCTAAGAATTTTGGCTCAACAAGAGAGAGGGCCTCTTCGATTTCCTCTTTTGAAACGAGAAGAGAGGAAAGCTTTGCTCCGTCAAACTTCTCGCAGTATTTATAAAGAGCGCTGTCCCCGTTTTTCTGAACATCATAAATAATGTCAGCCACAATCCCCGAGACATCGGTTTTTGGCTCAACTCTTGCGAAAATTTCTTCGTTTTTAACTTCGCCGTATTTAAGTATCTTAATCATTTTTTGCCTCCACTAAAACTGATAGCTTTTTTGCAATTTCTTCAATCTGCTCATTTTTGAATTTAAAGCTTGCCTTGTTTGAAATAAGTCTTGCGCTGATTGGAACAATGGTTTCCCGAACGGTAAGATTGTTTTCTTTAAGGGTTGTTCCTGTTTCAACAATATCCACTATAACATCGGAAAGTCCAAGGATTGGAGCAATCTCAATTGAGCCGTTAAGGTGGATAATATCAATGTCGCGTCCAAGAGATGCGTAATAGTTTTTCGCAATATTTGTAAACTTTGTTGCAACACGGAGAGTTCTTTGAGGGTTGTCGCGAAAGTCCGCCTTTCCTGCAACTGCCATACGGCATTTTCCGAGGTTTAAATCGAGGAGTTCATAAATGTCAGGCTCATATTCAAGAAGGATATCTTTTCCTGCAACCCCGATGTCAGCAGCGCCACGCTCTACATAAATTGCAACATCCGAGGGTTTAACCCAGAAATAGCGAAGAGAGAGCTCCTCATTTTCAAAAATAAGCTTTCTGTTATTTTCCTTTATAGAGGGGCAGGGGAAACCTGCTTTTTCAAACATATCATAAACCTTTTCCCCAAGCCTGCCTTTGGGAAGGGCAATATTAAGCATTGTTTTCAACTGTCATTTCCCCCTTTTCGTTAATTCTTATAATCTCTTTATATTTAAGGTTTTTCGGTAAAACTTTTTGCGCCATAACGCTTTTTCCCTCTTTGGTAAGAGCATCAACCGCCTTATCAAGAACAGATAAGGAAATACCCTCTTCATATAAGAGAATGGCGTCAATATCGAAATCCTTGCTGTTTTCGTTAAATCTTTCCAGCATATCAAGGTACACCGCAAAACCGATTGCCTTTTTGTTTCTCTTCATTTTCTTCATAAGGAAGTCATACTGACCCCCTGAGAGTATTCCGCTTGGAATTCCGTTTATAAAGCCTTTGAAAACGAAACCGTTATAATAGTTCATATCGTTTAAAACTGAAAAATCAATTCTGATTTTATCCTTAAAGCCCTTTTCGGAAAGTGCGGAAACAACCGAAATAAGTTCGGTGGCTGCCTCAGGCTTTTCGCTCCCGAAAATTTCATCAAGAACTTTGGTGACTTTATCAAGGCTTCCGTAAGTTAAAACGAGCTTTTTAAGGTTTTCCCCTGCATCTCCGCAGATTTCGGTAATTCCTGATGCGTTTTTCTCTCCGATGCACTTTAAAAGAGCACTTCTTTCGGAAGAAGAAATGTCAAGGTCGTCCATAACGGCAGAGATTATTCCAAGGTGGGAAATGTCCAGCGCAAAATCAGGGGAGATACATTCAAGGCTCTTTGCCGCAAGGGATAAAACCTCTAAAATACAATAGCTGTCAACCTCGCCGATACATTCAAGGCCAACCTGCATAATTTCTTTAAAGGAATAAGAGCCTTTTGAAACTCTGTAAACATTTTCGTTGTAATAAACCTTTTGAAGAGAGGAAGAGTCATCCCCGTTTTTGATAATGGAAAGAGTTACATCAGGTTTGAGTGCCATAAGCTTTCCTGTTGTGTCTGTAAATGTTATTATGTTATCCGAAACTAAAAAGTCTTTGTTGCGGACATAAAGGTCATACTCCTCAAACTTGCTCATCTTGAACTGGGAGTATCCGTATTTCTCATAAAGAGAGCGCAGAGTGAAAATCGCTTTCTCGTCGTTTTTCAAAATCAAAGCATCTGTATTCATTTATTTTCCCTCCCCCGTAAGATTGTCAAGGACGGTTTTATATCCGCCCGGTCCGTAATTTAAGCATTTATTAACACGGCTTATTGTGGCTGTGCTTGCCCCTGTCGCTTTGGAAATCTCCTGATAGCTCTTCTTGTCATTAAGCATAATGGCAACTTCAAGACGCTGGGAAACATCCATAAGCTCTTTGATGGTGCAGACATCTTCAAAAAAGCTGTAACATTCATCTATATTTTTAAGGCTGAGAATTGCCTCAAAGAATTTGTCCGTGGCCGGATTTTTAAGCTTTGTCATAAAAATAATCTCCTTTTTTAAGAAAATACTTTATCATTTTAGCATAGTAAAGCGATGAAGTCAATAGTTTTTAATAAAAAAACCGCAACTTTTTGCGGTTTTTTATTTATATAAAGAGATTTCCTATTAAATTTATTAAAATACATAAAGCCATTCCCAAAATAGTGGGGAGGAAAATGGCGAGAGCCGTCCATTTTAGACTTTTCGTTTCTTTATATATGGTAAGACAGGTGGTTGAACAAGGGAAGTGTGCCAGAGAGAAAACTACTGTGCAAATTGCCGTAATGGGTGTCCAGCCGTTTGAGATGAGCAAATCCTTTAAGAAAACAAGGTCGGTTATCTCCGTTAGAACTCCTCCCGACATATACGCCATAATGGCGATTGGCATAACAATCTCATTGGCAGGAAAGCCTAAGATAAAGGCGAGAAGCAAACATCCGTCAAGGCCCATAAGACGCCCTAAGGGGTCTAAAAATGAGGAGAAGTGGAAAAGAAGTGTCTCTCCTCCGATTTCAAAGTTTGCCATAAGGAAGATTAAAAGTCCCGCAGGCGCTGCAACGGCGGCGGCACGGCCTAAAACGAAAAGAGTTCGGTCAAAGAGGGAGCGGATTAAGGTTTTCATTATAAGAGGCTTTCGGTAGGGTGGAAGCTCCATACAGAAAACCGAGGGAGTTCCCCTGAGTAAAGTCTTTGACAAAAGCCAGGATAAGAAGAAAGTAAGGGCAATTCCAAGAGCAATGACCGCAGTTAAGGTAAGAGCAGAGAAAACCGAGGAAAAGCCACTGAAGAAACTTCCTGCAAAAAATATGGTCATAACCGTAATTATTGTTGGGAACCGCCCGTTGCAAGGAATGAGGGCGTTGGTTAAAATTGCGATAAGCCTCTCTCTTGGAGAGTCGATAATTCTGCACCCCACAACCCCTGCCGCATTACACCCAAGACCCATACACATAGTCAGGGCCTGCTTTCCGCAGGTTTTGCATTTTTTAAATATGTGGTCAAGGTTAAAGGCAACCCTCGGGAGAAAACCAAGGTCTTCCAAGAGGGTAAAAAGAGGGAAGAAGATTGCCATCGGAGGAAGCATAACCGACACAACCCAAGCTAAGCAACGATAAACCCCTAAAACAAGCATATCAGAAATTATTTTCGGGGTGTTTATGAGGTTTAGAAGCTTTATAAGGTCATCCTCAAAACCCAGAAGAAAGGAAGAAAGGAGAGAAGAGGGGTAGTTGGCCCCCGTTACAGTGAGCCAGAAAATAAAGGCAAGAAGAAGGAGCATAATGGGGTATCCCAAAAACTTATTGGTAAGGATTTTGTCAATTTTTCGGTCAACCCCCCGATAGTCAGGATTTTCAAATGAAACCGAATCAAGACATATTTCTTCCGAGCGAAGAACGATGGAAGATGCCAGAATATCAGAGATTTTTGACTTGTCAATATTCTCTTTTCCCAGATAAGAAAGGGCATTATTTAACGCATTTTCTTCATTTTCATCCTGAGGAAAAGAATCCCCCTCTAAAAGAGAAAGAGCTAAGGAACGGGGAATATTGTCTTTTTCAAAAAACGAAAGAGCAGATTCGATTTTTTCGGGATAGGTCATTTTATAAGGGGAGGGGTTGCCACTTCTGGAAACCTTTGAAACGGCGTTCATTAAAGAGGAAAAACCTTTTTTGTTTTTGGCGCAAACTCCAACGACGGGGATGCCCAGCCTTTTGGAAATTCTACCCAGGTTTATGGAAATTCCCTTGCGCTTTGCCTCATCCATCAAATTGACACAAAGGACAACCCTGTCGGTTATTTCCAAGGTCTGAATAACTAAATTAAGATTTCTTTCAAGGCAGGTACCGTCACAGACCACAACTATTGCGTCGAAGGAATTGCTTTTTATAAAGTCGCGGGCAATTTCTTCTTCTTTTGAGCGTGCTTTAAGGGAATATGTCCCGGGGATGTCAACTAAAATGTAATTTGTTTCTTTATAAAGATAGGTGCCCTGGGCGGTTTCAACGGTTTTTCCTGCCCAGTTTCCCGTGTGCTGATGAAGTCCTGTCAGGGCATTAAAAACCGTGCTTTTGCCCACATTCGGGTTCCCTGCCAATGCGATTATTTTATCAGAGGGAGAGGATTTTAAAATTTCCAGCTCTCCCGAGAGCGTATGAAGTCCCGTAGATGCCATTGTCAGTCCCATAAGCCCTCCTTGGTATTAACAAGAATTTTTGCGGTGTCCTCTTTCCTAAGGGCAATGACTGCACCCCTGATTAAATAGGCAAGAGGGTCTCCCGAAGGACTTTTTAAGACACAGGAAATCTTTGTCCCTTCAATTAAGCCTATGTCTAAAAGTCGCCTTTTTATGTTCTCTTCTGCACAAAGTGATTTTATAACCCCGCTTTCTCCAATGCGAAGAGATGAAATTGGAATGATATCTGTCATAATATTTAACTCCTTAAAACATACTTTCTGTTGTTATTATATGACAAATTTTGCATAAGGGTTCAAAAAAGAAAAGCCCTGAAACGCTTTTGTTTCAAGGCTTTATTTTATTTCCCTTTTGGTTTAAATATAAGGGCCATTATAAGACCGAAAGTTGCGGCGGCAGAGATTCCTCCTGCGGTGGCGGTTATTCCCCCTGTGAAAATTCCTAAAAATCCGTTTTTTTGGACTTCTTTTATAACCCCTTTTGCAAGACTGTTTCCAAACCCGATAATGGGGACTGTTGCCCCTGCTCCGCCGACTTTTTCTATATATTGATATATGCCAAGTCCCCCTAAGATTGCTCCTGCAACAACATAAATAACCAGAATTCGTGCAGGAGTAAGCCTGGTTTTGTCAATTAAAATCTGAGCGATTGCGCAAAGAGTTCCGCCCACTAAAAAAGCGCCTAGGTATGCCATATTTCCTCCTTTATCTGTGGTTGCTTATTGAAATGGCATGGGCAATTGCAGGAATGCTCTCCCCTTGCAGAGTTGAGGTGGGACTAAGAAGCGCCCCCGTTGCCATAAACAAAACATTGTTAAGTTTTTCTTCTTTCATTAAGGTCAGGATAAATCCCGTAAGAGTAACGGCTCCGCAGCCGCAACCGCTTCCCCCTGCGTGGGTATCCTGACGGTTGCCGTTAAAAATAAGACATCCGCAGTCGTTATAGTTATCTTTTATATCAAAACCGCTGTGCGTCATTAAATCTATCATAATCTCTTTCCCCAAAAGACCTAAATCTCCCGTTAAAATAAGGTCATAATCTGAGGGCTTTTTCCCTGTATCCTCAAAATGCGCTTTTAGGGTTTCCGCTGCAGCAGGGGAAAATGTCAAGGGTGCACCATAAAATTTTTTAATTTTGTTTATTTTCTATAAATTCAAACACATTTTCAGGTGAAAAATCACAAAGTAAGACTCCTGCATTTTATTATACCTGCAGGAGCCTTCTGTTTATGCGGTCTTAATAATTCCCTTATTCATTTCAATGTATTCTATAGCTTCTTTATAGGCATCGTTAAACTTGAATTTTACAGTAATGTTGCCGCCTTCGTGTATTAAAATCTCATCAACTAACTCAAGCAGTAGATTTCGGGTTAAAGCTTTTATTTTGCCATGAGTCTTAAAATGAGCGATAAACTCATTCTCATCATTTACCCCTTCTTCATAACTCCTTGCTGTTTCGGTGAGATGTTCTATCATTTTATCAAGAGTTTCTATTTTTTCTGAAATACCTTGTTTTAACACTAAATATTCTTCTTGAGTAATGATGCCATTTTTCCAGTCAGGATATAAATCAACCATCATTCGTTTACACTTTTCTCTTTCGGCAGTTTGTGTTTCAATTGCCTTTTTAAGATGCTTAGATTCCTTTTTTCTTTCACCACTTGAATTTATTCTTTTCAGAATATCATCCATTTCAATTGACACATCAACCATGTTCTGAATAACAACTAACACCGCTTCTTCCAGCTTATCAATCCTTATTGTATGATTACCGCAAGCGCTTTTCTTCATCTTTCTTGCAGTAGAACAACGATAATAATGATATGTTGCATATGAATGGACATTTGTTTTCTTGTTCATCGTTCTATGACAATCAGCGCAACGAACAAAACCGGAAAATAAATCCACCTCTTTTTTTTGCGGTGCTACTCGTATGTTTTTGTTAAAAAGAGATTGTGCTTTTTCAAAAATCTCTTTGCTCACAATAGCCTCGTGGGTATTTTCAACAACAATCCAATCCTCCTTAGGAATCGGTCGGCATTGTTTAATCTTGTAACTCATTGTTGTGTTTTTACCTTGCACCATATTGCCGATATACATTTCGTTTCGGAGTATTCTTCTTACAGAACTGTCCGGCCACAATCCATCATTGCTTTTGCCAACAGGATGTCTGTAATTGAAACCTTTAAGTTTTTTATACATTGAAGGGTTAGGAATTCCTTCTTCATTTAGTTCCTTTGCAATGCCGATTATACTTTTCCCTGCAACAAATCGCTCGAATATTGAACGGATAACAGGGGCAACTTCTTCATCAACAATAAGCTTATGATGGTCATTAGGATCTTTTAGATATCCGTATGTTGGAAAAGAACCTATAAATTTGCCTTGTGCACGATTTACATTCAGCGTTCCTCTGACATTTACCGAAGTTGTTGCGGCAACGCTTTCGTTGATAACATTAGTAACACCCACAGAAATACACTGTGTTGCGGCGTTCATATTGTTTGATGCGGTATCAACGCCGTTGTTAAGTGCTATAAAACGAACTCTGAGCCTTACAAACACGTTGTCAAGGTAATTGCCGCTATCGGTATAGTTTCTTCCGAATCTTGATAAGTCCTTTACTATAACACAGTTTACATTGCCGGAATAAATATCTTCCATCATACGCGAGAAATCAGGTCTGTCAAAGTTTGTACCCGACCAACCATCATCTACATAGATGTCATACAGTTCAATGTCAGGGTGAAGCTTTAAGAATTCTTTTAATATTTCTCTCTGCGATGTTACAGAGTTACTTTCTCCTTTATCACCATCTTCTTTTGAAAGTCTTATATAAAGAGCAGCTCTCCACTGTATTTTAAATACAGGAGGCTGCTCTAAGTACATCGCATATTTTGTATTCATCATATTGCGTACCTCCGTCTTTATTTTGACGGCGATATGCTAATCTCTACGATTAAAATTATATCATACCGCTGCCTAAACTTCAAGAGGAAATATTGTGAAATTTCCACTTATGCACCGAAAGCTGCAGTTAGAGCGTCTGAAAAGTTTCTTTCACCGGTAAATTCGATTCGTACCAGTGTATCGCCAACTCTTACCATATACGGATTTTTCACATCCGTAATAAATTGTTTTAACCGCTCTGGTTGTGATTTTGTTTTATCTATCGCTAGAGCTTTTAAGTCTGCAAAATCTTCAATATTAAAAGTATTTATCATAGAAAGCTCCTTTCGATATATCTATTTATTTCCAAAAGCTTATAATTCTATTCTGAATACATTATACCCAGAAAAATTCCAGAAACAACAAAACTACGAGAAAATTTTTTAAGCGTAAAAAGTCTTTATTATGTTTTGTTTCTTTTTTTGAACAAAGCGGTATAATACATATGAAAGGAGGTGAAAAAACACATGGGTAAAAAATATAAAGAAATGCTTTTGTATAATATTTATGCGATAATTGAACCGGATACAGATGCTGTTTATGTAGGAAAAACAACCATAAATAATCCGTATAGCAAACGCAAATATATTATAAACGGGGGAATAAGTTCTATTGATGGAGAATTTTCTGAAAATTGTAAATTTGTATTATTGGAAAGCGTATACGTTTCAAAAGAGGATGCTTTTAGACATATTCTGTCTTGGTATCGTTTCTTTGAGGATAATGGTTATGATGTTCTTGTCAAAGATAAGGCTGCGCATATGCTTGAATTTCCTAAGGAAAGAACGGAAAAAATTTATAATGAAATCTGTTTACCGTATTCTGTCAAAGAAGTATTGGAAAGAAAAGTTTTGCCACTTAATGTAGCCGAAGAAACAGAAGACATTCAGACCGAACAACATCCTTTTACTCAATTAAATATAAGAGTAAGGGAAAATGTTGCAGAGTCATTTCGAGCTGTCAGCCGAAATTTCGGCCTTTCTCAAAATGATACATTAAAACTTTTACTGTTAGGAAAAGATGACGCCATGAAAACAAGCATTGCAGATGAAATTTGCATTCTGAAACAGAAAGCACGTAATTATAAAGAACTACTCGAGCAGCAAAGAAGACAGGACAGCGCAAAGATGAATCGAGCATTAAAAAAGCACAAAGAAAAAATAAAAACTTTAGAAAGTTCAATCAATCTTTTAGTTAAATTTTTAGGGAATGTCCGTGCGGAACAAATCAAACCACAATACATAAAAGAAGAGTATGGCAATAAACTTTTTCATTCCTACTCATATCCCGAGACATCGGGCTGTTGCTTGGCGAGACTGGAGGAAATAGTTAATGGCAAGTATCGCACATCAGAACGGGGAACAGTTACTTCAGCAAAATTTTTGTTGTTTAATACAATGGATGATAAAAAAATAAAACTGAGATTTTATGCACAAGGTGGTTTTATTGGCCGGAGCCCGATTTCATGTGCATATAAAGGTTCACTGTGGATTATCGGATATACCATATCTGATGACGGAGCGGCTAATATAGTATCGGGAATACCTATAGATTACATCTATAAGGAATTACCAGAAGAAAACATACTTGAAGAAAAAATGAGCTATAGTTCCGTTGACGACTTGATTTCAGCCGCACAGAATATTAGAAAAAACATTTGGTAATAAAAAGATAGTCTTTGAGAATAAACTCAAAGACTATCTTTTTTTCAAAAAATTCTATACATATTTTTCTTCTTAGCAAGCATTGCCTCTAACCGTACAAAAGTACGGTCGGCGCTTCAGGGGGTATCCCCTATAACCCCTAAAATCCTCGAAAAAATTTACACTTCGTTTGTATTTTTTCGAGTTGACCTACGTTCAATCGTTCGCTATACGCTCGCTTTAAGCACACATTCTGTGTAAAAACAATTAAGATCTTTATTTATTATGGTCTGCTTTTTTATATATAAATTATGATAAGGAGTTGAACCAAAGAAAGCCCTCCTTGCTATTCTATTATCGAAAAAGCTGCTTATGTTAAATATGTAGAGGGTCATTATTTTAGAATATGTTTTTAATTTAAAAATGAAAGGATAGTGACAGAACAAATCGCTTATCCTGTTAACTGCTTGCCGACACAGAAAAAGAAATCAGGGAAATAGCGGAAGAGGGGCTGTCAGTCTTACAACGGCTTCTACCTCGCCTTTAAAAAGACAATAGGTATTACCCCTGAAAATTACAGAGAGAAAAATAAAAAAGCGTGATGGATTTCCATCACGCTTTTTTATTTGATGCAGATTTCTGCACCTGTTTTATAAAGGAGTTTCGAAATGTTCTTTAATTATCGGTTGACTGAAATATTATAGGAATATCCAAAGGAATCATTGTATCGAGCTTCCATGTGAAGAGCTTTGCATAAGAACCTTCGGGTGCATTTTCCGGCAAGGAAACATTGATTGTTGCGGTTGTTTCTACTTTTGCGGGAGTGCAGGATAAGAGTTCGTTTTTGCTATTATAAATTGCAAAGTAGGCAGTAAATGGGCTATCACTGCTGCTGGTGATTGCAACATTGAAATTTTGCTGATTTTCAGGTGAAACGAGAGAACTGCCTTCGGCGTTTGTGAGTTTCACCTCAGAAACAACAGCATTTCCTTTTGAATAGATACCCAAAGTAATCAAATCTTCTTTTGTATAGGCACCACTGGATAGAAGCTCATCGATCGAATAAGTTTGCTTAATCGCATTAAGAACATTAGCGCCAATCGAGGTGGGTTTTACTTTTTTGAAGAAGTCGCTGCTCAAGTAATATACGGGGCGTATACCGCGTTGTTCCTGGTTGGCATAAGTATGTAAAGATTTACCGGATAGCGTTGATACATACCTTATGGTGTCGATATTTGCTCCTGGAGTACGCAACCACCAGGTGTCGGAAGTAGTATTAGATGGTACATATCCGAACTTTCCTGCGTAAGCGTACCATTCCTGAACGGACATCAGATTTATACCGCATTCAACGGAGTAATCTGTAGGACGGACTGAGTCGCCATATCCCGCCTCAGTCAGCCATGAATGATTTTCGTTGATATATTCTCTGACAACGGAATCAACAGCGTAGTTATTGTTAAGATAGTATGCAATGTTATCGTAGTCAGATGGGTCAAAGCCTATATCGTATCGCTCAGAATCGAAATATTTCGCATCGGATACTGATTCTTCCATGACGAAAAACTTTGATTCATTATCAGTGGTTGTGTCAAGAAGAATGTATTCTTTATCACCTATTTTGAATTTGTTTTCGGAAGGTGTTGAAGCGACTTGATTTTCGTCTATTATTTCCGCAGATGGATAAGGCCCTATCTGCGTATTTATGTATATAGCTTTTGAAGAAAGGCGGGTTCCATCTGCCATAAGGTTGATGTAATAGAAATACTGCCCAACATCGGATCTTTCGGGAATCTCCACAGTGAAATCAACGGTTTCGGTTGAGTTGCCGGGTATTACCATATCGATAACACCGAGCAGATTGTCCTTGTTATCGAAGATTTCTACCTGACCATCAAAAGCGAGAGCGTTTTTATTTGTTATTTCTGCGGAAATTTCTACTGTCCCGCCACTGCTTATGATGGAAGGAGTTGTAACAATCAAAAAGCCTTTATCAAAGTCTGCTTCTTCAACAGCTGCTACTTTTACAGAAAGTTCTGCAAGCTGTGTTGCAATATAGTCGGCAATTTCAATATATGATGTTTTATGATTGCTTTCATATATTGATTCATTAAGAATGTGAGCTCGTTTATTGTAGCGTTCAGCCTGATGTAAAATAGCCTGTGCATAGGGATATTCGTGAGCAAACTCGGTTTCTTCTGGACTTGGAGAATCTCCTATGGTTATGGTAAATAATTCATCTTCAAAGGATGTATGTAAATAAGAGCTTGAAGATGTAAGAGAGGTTATAATCGGATCAGAAATACGCGAAGAAATGCGACCGTTATATTGTCCCGGGTCGAGAGCGTCAAGTGCACAGGTAAGCATTGGCTCAACACCTGAACCAATGGTTTTTTGGGTTACATATACGGGAAAACCTGTGGCGTCAGTTATTGCCAGAGTAACGGTATCTCCCAATTCTATTCCGCTGAAGGTTATGTCGAAAGAGTTTGTCTCACTCGGGTTTTCAACCTGGCTTTCAACCAGTCTCTCAGCCTGTTCTTCAGCCTGATTTCTGATAGAAGAAATGATTGCATCAGATGTAAGTTGGCTTAAAGCAGATTGACCTTGGGAAAGGTAGTTACATAAAATGCCAAGCTTTTCAGCCGCGTTGTGAAGCTTGTATGAGGCGACTAAAAACAGACTTAAATCTATGGATTCATCACTCTCGGAGTACAGGTCAATTAGGTTGAAAGCTTCGATATAATGCTGTTCAAAATGTTCGCGTATTTCACTTGCGTCCATTGAAAGAATATCTGCGTTTTGGAGCGAAATTATTCCATCAGTTAAGCACTCATCAGGAATCTCCTCGTAATATTCATTCATACTTGCTTTTACTGCTGAATAAAGTAATGAACTATCAGAAAGTTCAAGATAAATAGGGCTGTTAGACAGTATTGGGAAACTAACTTTCGTGCCGTATATATCTGTAACAGAGTTATATCTGGTTATATTCAGAGAGGAAAGCAAAGCAAAGCTTTTTTGAGTCCAGGCTATTGCTATTATTTTGCCGTTTTTGTGGTATAAATAAGCGGCAGAAGTGCCGTCACTGTTGGTAAGTTTACCTGCATAGTCTGCGCCGCCGATTATGTCCTGGAAGTAAACAAGAGCATCTAAACCTTTTTTCGAGGTATAATCTGATTCTAAAATACCGTAATGGTTTTCTGATGCTGTGGTATTGCCTGTTCCATCTACAAACTCATAAAAATTCACACCGCTCATATCATAGTCATCTGCAAGAGCGAGAGTTTTAATTAAATTCTCTGCCTGTATTTCTTCGGAAACACCGATTGTGTTATCATCGGAATAGGTATGCCATCCTATTTCAGAAATGTAGTTTTCTTTCCAGCCACCATATTGATTGCTTAACTCGTCATACTGACTGAGACGATATTCCAATGTCCCCTCATCAGCATTGGACGGAGCAACATATGGCTGGGCGGATATCATATCAGCATATTTATAAATGCCAAGAGAATATAGCTGATTTAAAAAACTCAATGAAGGGTTCGCGGCTACACCGGCAATAATTGTGCAGTCCGGGATAACTTTCTTAAAAGCAATAGAAGCAGTTTTAACAAGATTGTAATAGGATGAAGGGTTGGGGGAGTCTTTCCAGAATGATGCAGAGTTTGGTTCGTTCCAAATTAGAAATGTCGTGATTTGAGGGTGGTTTTCTGCAAGATATTCACCTAATTTAAGACAATAGTCGGAAAAAGCTTCAAGGTTTTCTCTTGTTTCAACACCGTAGCGTATATCCTGATTTCCTGAGTATAACAGGTTGTTGACACCGACCCCAATCATTGAATTGAAGTTGTAGTTTTCTAAAAGTGTAATTCTTGAGTCTATGTAATCTGTATCCCATAATCCTTTTTCCGGCTCAAATTTATGCCAGTTTAAGGCGTAACGGATGGTGTTAACTCCTGTCTGGGACAATATTTCCAATCCCATGGCATCATCCGGCTCAGCATTAATTCCAACCCTTGAAAGTTCATCTGAAAATTCAGGGGTGTAATTAACTGCCATAGCATGGGAAGCCAGAATCGGAACTGTTAACAGCACACCGATAATTCTCTTAAACATATTTTTCATTGTTTTAATCACTACTTTCTTCAATTTTCTTTTTGTAATCAACCGGAGACAAGCCGGTATATTTCTTAAATGCATTTCGAAAGCTTTTAATATCTCGGTATCCAACATTGTTGCATATTTCGTAAATACGATATCTTTGGGTTTTTATAAGAGCAATGGCAACTTCCATACGGTATGAAAGGAGATATGATGAAAAGGAAGTTCCGGTTGC
This sequence comes from Clostridia bacterium, assembly GCA_045578465.1. Taxonomy (GTDB): domain Bacteria; phylum Bacillota; class Clostridia; order Monoglobales; family Monoglobaceae; genus SIG454. The sequence continues at coordinate 45,355 of JAZNKJ010000039.1, forward strand.
TTTTTTGAAAAGTAACATAAAGTGCGATTCGCTGAAACCAAAGTTTTCAGCAACATGCTTCGTGTTGATACCTTTTGAATAGTTTTCTTTCACAAATTGCTTTGCCTGAGATACAAAAGAGCTCATTTTGATGTCATCATCGTGAAGGCCAAAGGAAATATTGATATCTGCCTTGCAGTTTTTATATGCCTGGTAGGCATTGCCGGCAGAAATCGTAATCTGAGAAATATCGTCAGACATAGCGCTTATCCCTATTTTTGACTTGATGTTCTGTTCAGACAAATCTAAGGCAAAGTTATAATTAACATCATTAAAAACAACAAATCCGTATATGCCGTTTTCTATATTACAGTAGATATAGCTGAAACTTTCCGGTGTCGGGAGACTGGGGGAAGTGGAGCTGAATTCTGCATAAATACTGTAAAACGAACTGAAAGATGACGGAAGGTCAAATATCTCAAACTGCTTTGTTGCTTCGGCTGCTGAGATGTTTCCAAGAAAAATCTTTCTGACAAACTCATTTTTCAGTATTTTAAGCTTATCGTTTATTTTGGAAAACGCTTCTTTTGTTGCAGTGTTTTTGTCGAGCTTAAGCTTCATTTTTGTAAGAATTGAGATAAGCTCATCGTTCTTTATGGGCTTGAGGAGATAATCAAATACGCCTAAACTGATTGAGGATTTAAGGTATTCAAAATCGTTATATCCTGAAAGCACAATAAACTGACATGAACCATTATCTATCTTGCGGATTTCTTCTATCATTTTAAGACCATCGCAAACATCCATACGGACATCGGTAATAATGACATCGGGTTTGTACTTTTTATAAGCCTCAATGCCTTTAAGTCCGTTGGCGGCTTCTCCTACAACAGAGAAGCCTATTTTATTATAATCAATGGTAGAAACCAAACTTTTTCTAAGTAACGGTTCATCGTCAACCAGAAGTAGTTTATACATACACACAACTCCTTTTTGTGATTTGAAAGCAATCACTCTAACTTAGTTTAAGATTACCAAAAATGAATATTAAAGTCAACGAATTTTAGGGGAAAAAGTAAAAATACACATCTAAAAAATAGGATTACCACCTTGAAATAAATTATGTGTTTTTGTAGAATTATTATAGAAAGAATTAAGGTCAATTTAAGGTCAATTTTTATGACTATTTTTAAGGAGGGTATTTATGAAAAAATTTTTAACAAAAATGGTATTGGTTGTCCTTTCTTGCGCTATGTTAGCGGGTTGTGCAGCTAACGGAGGCGGTGGAGCTGAGGACGGAAATGTAAGTATTTCAGTAAGCAACTGGCCAACATCAAACGACAAGACAAATGCAGAACTTTATGACGGATATCTTCAGAAGATGAACGAAAAATATCCTGAAATTACAGTAACTCCTGATACTTGGCAGTATGATGTGAATTCATTCTTGCCAAAGGCTGCAAGCGGTCAGTTACCAACAGTATTCCAGACATATTTTACTGAATCACAGAAGATAATTGATGCAGGTTACGCTCGTGATATTACCAAGGAAGTAAAAGAAGCTGGCTACGATACTCTATATAACGATGTATACATGGATTTGCTTAAAAAAGATGGCAAGTATTACGGTCTTGTTAAAAACGGATATGTAATGGGTCTTCTTTGTAATGTAAAGATGTTTGAGGATGCAGGCCTTGTGGACAAAGACGGTGTTCCGATTTTCCCTAAGACTTTGGATGAGCTTGTTGAAACAGCTAAAACAATCAAAGAGAAGACAGGTAAGCCTGGTTTCTTTATTCCAACAACAAACAATCAGGGTGGTTGGATATTCTGTAATATTGCCTGGGCGTTTGGCACAGAGTTTGAAAAGATGGTAGACGGAAAGTGGGTTGCAACATTTGATAGTGAAGAATGTTACGAAGCACTTAAATACATAAGCGACCTCAAATGGAAGCACAATGTTATCCAGGACGATATTTTAGGAGATGCTTCAAACACATTTATAAGAATGTTTGCAACAGATCAGGTTGCAATGGGTATCCAGGCTCCTTCTACAATAAACAGTGCAATCAAGCAGTATAACATGAGCAGAGACAATGTTGCAGTTGCAAGAATTCCTGCAGGACCGGAAAATCGTGCGGCTCTTCTTGGTGGCGGAGTATATATGTTCAGCAACAAAGCAACATCTGAGGAAGTTGAAGCAGCATTCAAGTGGCTCGAACTTACAGGCGGTATCCCAACAAATAGTGAGGAAACCAAAAATGCATGGGCTGAAACAGCAAAGACACAGTCAGAAGAAGGAAGACTTGTGGGCTATGGCACAATAAATATTTTTGCAGACGAAAGCCTTACAAAGGCAAAGGAAGAAGCAGAAAAGCCATATATAAAGGTAAACCCAAAAATGTTTGAGGATTATCAGGCGTTAGAAGGAGTAACTGTTAACCCTGAACCTCCGGTTTGTGCTCAGGAACTTTATTCAGTATTTGACCGTGTTCTTCAGCAGATTTTAACAAACAAAGATGCAGATATTAAGGGAATCCTCAAAAAGGAAGCTGCAGAATTTCAGACTAAGTATTTAGATAAACAGTAAAGGAAGAGAAATTTTGATACATACAAACAGAACTAATACAAACCCAAGCCTAAAAAAATCTCTGCCACAGAGATTCCTTGGGGTATTGAGGAAAAACTGGGCGGCGTGGCTGTTGCTGATTCCAAGCTTTTATGCACTATATATTGTAATGTGGAAACCGGTTGTAACAGGTGCATATATGTCTCTTTTTAAAACAAGTGGCTATGACTTGGTTGAGTTTGTGGGTATACAGAACTATATTAATGTTTTGAAGGATCCAATATTTTTGCAAACCTTGGTTAACACATTGAAATATGTATTCTGGTCTATCATTATCGGATTCTTTTTGCCTCTCTTTGTGGCAATTGCGTTAAATGAAATAGTTCATTTTAAAAGTCTTTTCAGAACAGTAGTGTATATCCCTGTACTTGTTCCGATGGTTGCGGCCAGCCTTCTTTGGTATTTTATGTTTCTGCCGGGTGAAAGTGGAGTACTTAATATGTTTCTTGCAAAAATCGGTCTTCCGCCCGAGCAGTGGCTTCAAAATCAGGACTTAACAATAATACTCATAGTGATTTCGATGACATGGAAAAGCTTTGGAAGTACGGTTGTTATTTATCTGGCAAGTTTGCAGGGTATAAGTCAGGATTTATATGAGGCTTCAACTATTGACGGAGCAAGCGTAATTAAAAAGACAATGCATATTACGATTCCTCAGATTATGCCAACGGCACTATTGATGCTTGTTTCTCAAATTATAAGTGTGTTCCAAACAATGAACCAACCTATGATTATGACAGACGGTGGCCCTAACAATGCGTCTTTGACGCTGAGCCTCCAGTCTTATTATGAGGCTTTCAGATATATGCGTGCGGACAGTTCACTGGCTATAGGAATTGTATCTTTTGTAATCCTTTTGGTTATGACCGTCTTTTATTTCAAGTTACAGAAGAAGCTGGAGGATTAATGCTATGAGTAAAAAGAACAGTAAGTTTTACAATAAAAACTATGGTATTATTACGGCTTTGGATTTCAAGCAGCCCAAGGTCAAAGCGTTGTATTATGTAATTCTGGCTTTTGTTATCTGTATATGTCTTATATGTATCGTTCCGGTTATCTGGCTTTTTGTATCGTGTCTTAAAGATGTAAATGAATTTTTGGCGGTTCCGCCAACTTTCTGGCCTAAGGAGATGCATCCGGAAAAAATTCTTGAAGTATGGAAAGACCTTGAGTTTGGTAGATACTTCATCAATACCGGAATTATTATACTGGGCAGTTTAATTGGAACTATATTTTTAAACGGACTTGCTGGCTTTGCACTGTCAAGACTTAAACCGCTGGGGTCTTCCATACTGTTTACATTGATAATGTGGACAATGATGATGCCACAGACCCTTAATTTAGTTCCGTTATTTAAAAACTTTTTGAATTTTACGATATTCCATTTTAATCTTACAGATACTAATTGGCCTATGTGGATTATTTCAGTTGCAAACTGTATGAATATTTTGATGTTTAAGAACTTTTTTGACACCATCCCTTCATCATATGTTGAAGCAGCTCGTATTGACGGGGCATCGGATATATCGATTTTTACAAAGATTATCCTGCCGCTCAGCCGTCCGATTATTGCAGTTATTGCATTAAGAGTGGCTATTGCAAACTGGGATATGTTCCTTTGGCCATACCTTATCCTTAAAACACCGGAAAAATACACAGTAAGTGTTATGTTGTATTATATGAAAACGACATTTGCGGTGGATAAACAGGTAATGGCGGCATTCTTCTCTATAATTCCGCCAATGATTATATTCATTCTGTTCCAGAAGCAGATTGTACATAATGATAACAGCGCGGGGGTTAAAGGATAATGAAAAAGCCTGTCAGATTAAAACGATTCAGCTCTCGGATAAGAGCTGTGGTTATAATTGTTACTGCGATAACATTATTCATCTATAATATAATCTGCTATGCGTCTGCAAAAAAGATACTTGAAGAGGACTTTTTTAGCAGAAGCGGTATTATTATGGAAAAAACTAATGAAAAATTAGGGGAGTATATGGATGAGTTCTCTGTAAACCTGGGATTGGTTGCAGAGAGCGAAATCCTTTGCAGTAGTCTTGAAAGTGGAAAGTATGACGGAAATGTACTTCTGTTGATTCAAAATCTGGCAGCAATGGATAGATATATAGAGAATGTTGAAATATACAACAAAGATTTAAAAATTTTTTACCGGGTAAATGATAATCCGACCGGCATTTTGCAGAGCGACATAAACAAGATTTTTAATGACATGGACTCCACTGAAAAAAAGTATAAAACTTTGTTTATGAAAAGTGGAGAAGATGAGTATAAATTGTCTGTATGCAGAACTATTTCTCAAAATGATAACTGTGTGGGCTATATGCTTGTCTATGTTGACTGTGCTCAGATTGTGGAAACATTTGAAAGCGCAAGCAATTTTGTAAACAACAAAAATATCTACATAATTGATTCTGAAAAAAATATAGTATCAGCAGAGTCGGGAAAGTTGTTTGACGGAGAATATTCCGAAGAAAAAGGCGAGCTGGAAGTTAAGGGGTCAAACAAATTTGGCCAATACGAGATTTACGAGGCGAAAGTTGAAAAACTGGATATGAGTATTCTTACCTTAATAACTCCAACCTATGTTTTAAAACAGCTTTACAGACTTGTATATCAGAATATTTTCATTTCTATCGTAATTTTGGTTCTTTGTGTTCTTGGGGCAGTCAGTCTCGGAAAGAGTATTTCGGAGCCGATTAAAGAAGTGAAGAGTTACATTGAAGAAAATATTTTGGAATAAGCGGGTATTTGTTATGGTTATGTTTTTAAGAAAGCTTAGAATAAGCGTCAGAATATTTGTTGTTCTGTTTATATTTTCGGTATTGCCGTGCGGATTGCTCTTTTATAACACAGTCAATAAGGTTGACGGAATAAATGAGCAAAATCTGGAAAATTACACCCAGACATATAAAAGCTTGATAGAAAATAAGCTGGAAAATGCGGTTTACAAAAATGCAGTACAGTGTATTAAGCTGTTTTCAAACTCATCACTGACAGAATTGATTGATGACAGCAGTGTTCCGCAAAGTGTCAGACAGGCTGAACTTTATAAGGCTGTTCAGAGTCAGGGTGTTGACACAGATGGAGAATACAGAATTCACATATTGACAGAAAATGGTGAAACATTTCGTATTTTCCCCGACGAATTAGAAGATATAAATTATTCGTCCGAATTTATTGAAAGAATAGAGGGCGGAGGAGATGTCGTTTTCGGAGACATTGTTTATGACAGAAATGATGTAGCATATCTGGTTATAGGGCAAAGTCTTAACAGCTACGATTTCCATTCCGATGACAAAAAGGTCCTTATTTTTATAAAGCTTGATATACTTGACAGCTATTATGAAAGTATGGTAAACGACGGCAATTCCGGTTGTTTTATATCTGACGGTCAGAACAGGATTATTTTTTCAAACAATAAAGAACTTATTAACTCGGAGAACATTTTTAATTATTGTTTTGAATATGGCAACGACATACGCAAGGAACTGACATTTGGTGACGAACGATATATTTATGCATCGGAAAAGCTCACTTTTTCCAGCAAGAATATGCCTAATGATATTGTTCTTAACCTGTTGCTTCCAAAAAGCGTTTACTATAATTCGGTAAACAGATTTTTCTACACATCAAGTATAATTTTCCTATTGATGATTATTCTGTTTGCTATTATCGGTACTATACTTTCTTATGCTCTGGTAAAACCTTTAAGAAGAATTGAACAGAGCGTAAAACTGTTCGGTAAAGGCGTAATGAATGTGAAATTGCCCATAACATATGACGATGAAGTGGGCGAACTGAAAAATATGATAGAAGCAATGTTTATTCAGATTCGCAATCTTATGCGCAATAACACCGAAATTCTTGAAGCCAAGCACAAAAGCGAGTTCGAAGTGTTGCAGGCACAGATAAATCCTCATTTTATATATAATACTTTGGATAGCATAAGCAGTATTGCAAAAATTGAGGGACAGCCTGAAATAGAAGAACTTGTATATGCACTCAGCAGCTTCTTCAAAATAAGTCTTCATAACGGGGACAGATATATAAGTATTGAAGAGGAAATTGAGCATGTAAAAAGCTACATTAAAATTCAGGAAATTCGTTGGCCGGGCCGGTTCAGCGTGGAGTTTGATGTTGAAGAAGAAATACTTGGCTGTGAGATTATAAAAACAATTCTTCAACCATTTGTAGAAAATGCGATAAAATACGCATTTGAGGGTAAAACAGAAACTGGTGTTATCAAAATCAGAGCCTTCCGTGATGACAAGTTTATAGTGTTTGAGATAGAGGATAACGGTCGTGGTTTTGATACATCAATTCTTGGTTCTGACAGCTATAAGGGCGTTGGCATAAAGAACACACTTAACAGAGTTGTTTATGAATATGGCAAGGAATGTGGTGTGGATTTTGTCAGCAAAGCAGGAGAAGGAACCGTTGTCAGAATAAAGGTTTTATGCCTTGAGGATATGTAAAGAATGTGCCGTGTAAAAGCGGCACCGAATATAAATTTTTCAGGAGGAAAAATAATGAAAAAATTAATTTCAGCAATTGTAGCATTTGCAATAGTTGTTTCTTGCCTCGCATCAATGACCATTGTGTCTTATGCCAATGTTGCAAGTAACGCAGAAGCATATGTTTTTACAATTGAAAACACTGCAACAACCAACCCGTTCAGGTACAAGTTTGTTCTTTTGGAGACTGATTCAGAGAGCGACAGTTCAAGATTTTTTGTAATCGGTTCGGCAAACTATGGGGCAGGTCCTATACACAAAGAAGGCGACAACTCCTTTTCATGGGATCCAACTGACCCGGATACTCTTTCAGGATACTTAAACGGCGTATGGTGGAATGCCACTGGGGAAACAACAACGGATAAGCCGACAGGAAGTGGTTCAGGCGCCGCAATTTATACATTAATTCCCGAAATAAAAGAGTATATTGATGTAAACCATGAGTGGCCAATGCCCGGTTATGACAGCCTTACCACCGCAGAAAAAACAACAATTACTTGTGGCGTAACATCCCTTTCAAGAGATGAGCATGAGGTTCATAAGGAAAAGATTGGATATGTGGGCGACACTGCGGCAAATCATTCAAACCAGAACTGGCTGTTAAGATCTCCGCAGACGGCAGCGGCAACAAGCGGTTTGTATATTTCTAATACTACAGGTAACCGCGGTGCGGCAACTATTACCAGCACATACCGTTTCCGTCCATGTTTCTGGTTAAGCGATGAATTTTTCGCAAATGTAAAGCTTGACCTTGAAAATACAGGTAGTGCAGTTATCGATGCTATCAGAGATAACTATACAAAATCTGACTTAGCCGGTCTTGGCTACACAGAAGAAGAGCTTAACGGCATCTTTGTTACAGAAGATGAGAATTTAAAGGTTGATTCAAGCATAGTTGGAACAACAAAGCCTGGTTATACACTTGCTGCAAGTCACGGCACATTACCTGACGGCGCAGAAGTAACTTATCAGTGGCAGCAGGCAGATGCAGCAGCCGGTCCATTTGCTGATATCGCAGGCGCAACAGAGGATACATACACACTTAAAAATGCGCAGGGCGGAAAATATGTAAGAGTTATGGTGAAACTCACAAAGGATGAGGGAACAACCATAGGCCCTGATACATACAGTGATGCAGAAAGAATTGACGCCGCGCTTACACCTGGTGCAGCGGACGCTAGTAACAACGGCGGGCAGCAGGCACTCAATTTAACTTACAGACTTACCATTCCTGAAACAGTAGAGGGAATGGAAGGAATGAATGAAACAGCTCGTTCATATTTCCTTCTTGATGACACAGGAAGTGGCGATTCAAAATTCCTTCTTATCGAGTCAGCAGCAGTTGCAAGACTGGCGACAGATGCGACACAAGGTGTTCAGTTTACAGATTCTACAACAAATAACAAATTTGACCCTGATGTTGAGGGTGGTATCGCGTACTGGCTGAAAAACACTTATGCGACAGGTAGCGCAACAACATCAGCGCCTATTGCTAGCATAGTTAATGAAAATAAACTTGCACCTGCGTTTATTCCATACCTTGATACAGACCACGAATGGTTGACAGAAGGTGGTTGTACTGCAGGTCCTTGTACAGATGACTATATTGTAGAGTCTCCTGCGGCAATTTTATCTGTTACAGAGCTTAAACAGTATCGTGACAGATTCGGTTGGGCTGAAGGTCTTTCATGGGAAAGCGGCACTGCTGATTTCAATATGTTGAGAACACCAAGACAGAATTCTGTTAGTGTAAGATTACTTTGGAGAACAAACGATAACGGCGGCAGTGCAGTAGGTGGCGGTATTGTTGCGAATGCTGCAACCGCAGGCACCGGTGCATTAATCAGACCTGTATTCTGGCTCTCAGAGGATGTATTTAAGGAAGTTAAGCTTGATGTTACAAAAATGGGCGATGGCGTAAAAGAAATGCTCAGAGAAACATACACAAAGGCTGAACTTGCTGAAATCTATACTGATGAGGAACTCGCAGAAATTGGTTTTGAAAGCGTAAGCGTTGACGATGTTTTATTAAGCGGTATTCCTACAGTAGGAAGCGAGCTTGAAGTAAACTTTGATTACACAAGCAGCAACCCTGATGCTGATGTAAATGTTAGTATCCAGTGGATGTATTCAAATACACCTGATGATGGTTATACAAACATTCCTGGTGCAACATCAAAAAAATATGTGATTGATTCTGCATATGCAGGCAAATACATCAAGGCTAAGGTTACACCTCTTGATAGCTCCGACAACCCAGGAACCCCTGTAATGAGTAATCATCTCGGATTGATTGGCGTTGTAAAACCTATAACTGTAACCAATCCGGTATATGCTCAGGTTGGGGATGACTATCAGGTAACATTCACAATTTCAAATACAGGAGAAACAACTCCGGTATATATTATCATTGCGGCTTATAAAGGTGCAGACAATGTTATGATAAAAGTAAATCCGCAGGAAGTGTCCGTAGTAAATGGAACAGATAACTATTCTGCTTTACTTGAAGACTTTACACCGGATGCAGATACCACAGTGCGTGGGTTTGTATGGAATAGCCTTACAGAAATGATACCACTTTATTAATAATGTTTTTTATCCGAACCGCGTCTTTTGGCGCGGTTCGGATAGGATAATGCAGGGGTAAGGAGAACAACTGTGAACATATTGGAGAACTTATTTGATCCGCCTAATAAATACAGACCTATGCCGTTCTGGTCATGGAATGACCGATTAGATTCTGCTGAAACTGCCCGCCAGATCGGGATAATGGATGAAGCAGGAATTGGCGGCTATTTTATGCATGCTCGCGGTGGACTTCTTACTGAATATATGGGCAAGGAATGGTTTGAAAACATAAAAACCGGCGTTTGCGAGGGAGCAAAGCGGAATATGTCTCCCTGGGCATACGATGAGAACGGGTGGCCCAGTGGCTTTGGTGACGGAAAAGTAAATGGATTGGGTGAAAGATACCAGCAAAAGTATTTAAGATACGAAATCGGTGAAAAGCACACGCCGAGAACAATTATAAATGTGGATAATTACCACTTTTATTATGAAGTTAACGAGTTCTATACAGATAATCTTGATAAAGAGGTTGTAAAAGAGTTTATAAGGGTTGCATATCAGCCCTATACAGAAGATAAAGAGAATAAAATTTGCGGATTTTTTACAGATGAACCGCAGCTATCCAGGAAGGGTATACCCTGGAGTAATGTTATACCCAACGCATATAAAGAAGAATATAACGAGGATATATTGCCTTTACTGCCTCAGTTGTTTTTTGAAATTGGAAATTACCGCGAAACCAGAATAAAATTCTGGCGCCTTGTAACAATTTTATTTTCAACTTCTTATGTAAAGCAGATATCCGATTATCTTGATAAATATAATATGAAATTAACGGGACACCTCGTTTTAGAGGATGATCTTCTTTCTCAGCTAACTACAAACGGTGCCGTAATGCCTTGCTATGAATATTTTGATATACCGGGCGTGGATGCTCTCTTTCGGGAGCCTATCAGCAAAATGTCTGTTTTGCAGGTAGCATCGGTTGCTCACCAGTTAGGGAAAAAGCAGGTCCTATCTGAGAGCTTTGCACTGTGCGGAGATGGAATAAGCTTTGAAGAATTACGATACCTTTATGAATATCAGATGGTGCGTGGCGCAAATGTCTTGTGTCCTCATCTTGAAGGTTATTCATTAAGAGGAATGAGAAAGTTTGACAGACCTCCGGCTATGTATTACCAGCAACCCTGGTGGAAGAAGTATAACCTGTTTACTGATATGGTTTCTTCAATAGGGATGCTTCTTGCGGAAGGCAGAACCGATTTTGATACGCTGCTTTTGCACCCTCAGGTTTCCGCCTGGGCAATGTATAACACGCAAAATGACGAAGAAGTAAAATCGCTTAGTGATAAATTTTCTCGTGTAATTGACATTCTTGAAGAAAAGAATATTCTATTTGACCTGGGCGATGAGATTATTATGGAACGGCACGCAACGGTTCAAAACGGGAAAATTCTCATAGGAAATCAGGCGTATAGTCGTGTAATCCTGCCACCATATACCGATATGCTTGCAGGAACGAAAGAACTTCTTGATAAGTTCGCCGCAATGGGCGGAGAAATTCTTACAGCGGAGGAAGTTGCTCCTGACAATATTACCGATAATAAAGAAATTACATATACCAGAAGGCTTTTTGACGATTTTATAATGCATTATTTTGTTAACAGCACAGACGAAACCCAATGTGCTGAGACAAAAGTAAAAGGAAGATACATTGATTTCAGAAATAAGTGCCTTAAAAACTTCAACGGAGCATTTGAGTTTGCACCTTTTGACAGTCTGGTTGTAATTGAAGAAATCGATGACAAGGTTGAATCTCAGGAACCTGAGAAGCTTCCCGAAAAGAAACTTTCCGTTGACGGGGAGTGGAAGATAGAAGATATAAGTCTTAATACCCTTGTTGTTGATAAATGCGATTATTATATCAATGGAGAGTTAAAGGGTAAGGGGAGTTACATCCTTGATGCTCAGACAGACGCCCTTGAAATGGAAAAACCGGTTGATATGGACCTCGTATTCAGTTTTGAGGTTAAGGATATACCTGATAAAATTTATCTGGTTACCGAAAATCGGGATGCAGATATATATGTAAACGATACACAGGTGTTGCACTTTGAGGATGATTTCTTTATCGACCCGGCCTTTGGAAAGATAAACATAGGTGGGATGGTAAGGGAGGGCACCAATACTGTTAAGTTAAAGGTGCTGTTTGCACAGAGTGATAAAACTTATGAAAACATCAGAAAATCGGCATTTTTTGAAAGTGAGAGAAATAAGCTCAGCCTTGATTCAGAGCTTGCGCCGATTTATATAGCTGGTGATTTTGAGGTGTCAACTGAGCCTGATAAATATGAAGAACTTGACAGAAATGCAGTGCGTTACAGCGGAGAATTCACTATTTGCAAACAAAGAGAGAAGATTTCGCTACATAACATAAATAAAAATGGATACCCATTTTTTGCAGGAGAAATAACTTTGAGCCGTGAGATGGATATAAGCCATACCAATTATCGGTTTGAGGTTGAAAAAACCGGCATTAATGCAATTGATGTTTTTGTTAACGACAGCTATGTAAATACTCTCGCGTGGAATCCTTATACAGTTGATATAAGCGAATTCTTAAAAACAGGAAAAAATAAAATAAAAATTACAATTTATAATAATTTAAGGAACCTTATGGGACCTCATCATGTGGATGAAGGGGAATGTTATAAGGTAAGACCCGGATGTTATTTTAAAAAGAAGTGGCTTTTTAGCTGCGATGACATTAAGTGGAATGATGACTTTTGTTTTATAAAGACATCTGTTGATTAGAGAATACAATTCTGAGGAGGAGAAGGTTATGAAAAAACAATGTATTGTGAGTGTTTGCTTAGCATTATTGATTGCTTTAAGTACAACATTGTGGGTAAGTGCCGGAGGAATAATGATTGAAATGGACAATATTTCCGAGGTGTTTACCGTATCGGGAACAATTGAGGAAGCTGTAAGAAGTGGTAAGGTGTCCATTAAGGTTGTTTCTGACGATGGGTACATTGCCCACGCGGCAGAGGTGAAAACTGACGAAAATGGTTCTTTCACATATTCGTTTAAGATGGATTCATCTGTTCCGTCAGGGAATTACACGGCTTATGCATCTGCATATGGTCGCGAAGGACAGGCGCCGTATGACGACTCTTTTGATGAGTATTATGTTGCGTCTGCCAGAAAAGATGCTATTCTGTATCACATAAACAATAACATAGTTGATGCTGCTGCTCTCAAATTGTATCTTACAGAGAACGATGCAAATGTTATGCAGGAAATAGGTATATCCTGGCCAACAAGCCTTACTTTGTCTCAAACAGCAAAGGATAAAATTTATGTGGACCTCTTCAACGGAAGAAACTATGCTGAACTGAGAAATTTGAAGGAGTTGTTTTATAACAATGTTGCTATCTATGCATTAAATGAGGCAACAGAAGAGAATGTTGTTGCTGTATGGAACGAATACAATGCGTATTATGATACGACAGGCGCTCTTATGGATGGTATTTATCAGAGCTATTCAGCAGCAAATAAAAATGAGGCTGTTGTGCGTATGGCAGGAGAACCGGTTACAGAACAGGCGGATGTAATTAAGAATTTTAATGCAGCTGTTTTTCTCCAGGAGATTTATTTATGTTCAAGTTACAGTGATATAAACAGCTTGTTTGCAGGCTCTTATGAAGTTGGAAGCGGTGACGATGTAGAAACCAGATATTATAAGGATGCAGTAACATTTACTTTAACCAAATTTAACAGCCTTGATGTTGTAACCCGAGGTAATGCTCTTTACGGCAAGAGCTATATGAGCATGGTTGAATTAGAAAATGCAATTAATGAAATAGGGAATCCTGGTGGCGGCGGAGGCGGTAGTAGCTCCGACGATTCTGATGATTTGGACGATTCTGACAGCACAGGTGGAGGCTTCTGGGGAATTACAGATTTAGGCCAGGGAGAAATGATTGAAACAACTCCCGAAGAGAAGCAGGGCTTTAAAGATGTTGATAAAAGTTTCTGGGCTTATGAAACTATAAATAGTCTTGTTGAAAAAGGCGTTATCAGCGGATATCTGGATAACACATTCAAACCGAATAACGATATTACAAGAGAAGAGTTTATAACTATTCTTGCAAAGTATCTTAAACTTGATACAAATGCAGAATGCAATTTTACTGATGTTACCAAGAGCAGATGGTCATATTCTTACATTGCGGCAGCATACAACGCAGGAATTATAACAGGAAATGAAATGAATATGTTCAACCCTGATGATAAAATTACGCGTCAGGATATGGCGGTAATTGTTGCAAGAGCGTTGAAATTGACCGGTGGCAGCTCAGAACCGTTCGCTGATGAGGAAAAGATTTCTGAATATGCAAGGGATGGGGTTAAAGCGTTAAAAGAAGCGGGAATAATTACCGGATTTGTAGATAACACATTCCGCCCGACAAACAATTCAACAAGATGTGAAGCAGCAACGGTTATATATAAGATTAGCAAAGGAGAGTAAAAATGAAAAGAATTTTACCTTTAATACTTTCGTTTATAATAGTTGTTTCTGGAGTAAATGTTTTTGCAACAGAGACATCAAAAAGCGATTTGGAAATGCAACAAAACTTTGCAATACTTAAAAATCTTGAAATAGCAGATTGGACAGAGGACGGAACCATAACAAGAGCAGAATTCGTAAAGATAGTAATGGATATTGTTCTGGGTGAAGATGCAGAGAATTACAAAACCTATAAATCTCCGTTTCCGGATGTTGATGAAAACACAAAATACCGTAATGAGATAGTTGCGGCACATTCTTATGGAATTGTAAGTGGTAACGGACAGAGTTTCAGACCGAATGACAGTATTGGCTATGCGGAAGTAGCTAAAATTTTAGTTCATATTTTGGGATATGATGTTCAGGCCCAGGCAAAAGGCGGATATCCGGGAGGATATATTGCTCAGGCGAGTTCCCTTGGAATAAGAGGCGGCCAGGGCATTGACACAATGACTAAATCAGAATGTGCGAAAATTTTACTGGATGCATTGAATGCGCGTGTTTCTGAGGTATTTTATTACAAAAAAGCAAACGGGGAAGTAGACCCTCTTTATGTTAGCGAAGGTGGAGCAACTCTTTTATATACAACAAAGGGCATTTATAGGACAACTGGCATTGTTAAAAACAATGGCTTATCCGGTCTTACCTCTACTGATACATACGGAAAAGACTACGCAGTAATAGGGGATGTTGTATATCGTAATAATTTTGCAGGAATGCGTGACCTTTTAGGATATAATGTATATGCATACATAAAAGATAATAAGGAAAACACGGATGCTCTTCTTTATGCGTATGAATTTGGAAACAACACGCTTGCAGTTTCTGATGAAGAATATATTGATTTTGCCAATGGCGTTTTAGAATATGAAACAGCATCAGGCTCAATACGAGAAGCTGATATTCCGGGAAGTGCACCGGTTATCTATAATAATATGGTTGTCGGCATATACACAGATGCGGATTTTGATATTAAAAACGGAAGCATTTGTCTTATAGACAATAATAGAGACCGTGAATATGATGTAGTTAAGATTGACAGCTACACAGATTACTTTGTGTTGTCTGCTTCCAACGACAGCTTTGTTGTTATTGATGCATACGACCCTGAAAAAACCGTAGCGCTTGACCCAAGTGATGGTGCCGAGATAACGATATTAAATAAGAGCGGCGTTGAACTTAGCTATGAGGATATTGTTGAAAACTCTGTTTTGACTGTTGCGGTAAGCAAGGATGGCATGTATGTAAAATGCTATTTGTCAAATGACCAGGTAAGTGGCTATGTTAACAGCCTCAAAGTTAAAGATGATGACAAGCAGATTTTTGTTGATGATGTAGAATATAAAGTTTCAAAAACTGCAAATGCCACTGCACTTAATAAGATAAAGACAGGGCGCCAGTATGCTTTCTATCTCAATGTAAACGGAGAGGTAGTAGGATATAAGGAAGATGTGCGTTCGAGTGAATTTGCTTATTTAATTGGTGCCGGAGACAATGATGAAATTTTTGACAAACGGGCCATGTTCAAGCTTTTATTGAGCAACGGAAACTTTGTTACGGTTAGTGCAAAAAAAGTGTATTATGTAGACGGCCATAAATGCGAAGATGGAAATGTGCCAGCTACTCTTAATACACAACAGGTAATACGCATTAAAATGAACGCAAAAATGGAAATAAGTCATATCGACACCATTGCCGCAGGGGTAAGCGGAAGTGATTTTAATGCCCTTGAGAATTTTGGTGAAATGGCAAACAAAACATATTGGAGTCGAGGTGTTTGCGAGGGTGGCATAGTTATTCCTGACAATATCGTGATTTTCTCAGTTCCTGAAGCATCCGAAGGCATTACGGAGGAAAAGGATTTTGAAGTAAAGACGAGAGCTGAACTGACCGCAGGGAAGAAGACAATGCAATTGTTTAACGCAAAGGAAAATTCTTATGTGCCACAAGTAATGGTTTTGGCAAATGTAGGAGCCCCGGTAGTAAGTGCAAGTGCAAATGCAGCTCTTGTAACATCTATCGAGAAGACACTTAGCAGTGAGGAAGAAGTGGTTGACCGAATAGGTTTGTTAAACTCTGTCGGAGAAGCCTATTATGATTGCAAAATCCCTGATTTGGCGACTGTGAAGGGCGTTGAAGAAGGCGATATTATTGCATACGAGCTGGACGGGAAAAACCGTATAACAGCAATAAATGTAATTGTCGATTACAATAAGGCAGATAGTAGAAACAGCGTGCTTCGAACAGATACAGATGTAACAAATCTTACCAGCCCTGACAGGAGTTATGATGCAACATTCAGAGTGAGATTTGGTAATGCCTACGCAAAGGAAGGAAATGTTATAACCATATCCGATGCTCTTGAAGATAATCTCGGAAAGGATGAGGTTGAATCCTTTACAGCGTCAATCTCTACGATTTACAAGGTAGAAAAAGTCAGAGGCAGTGTGGTAACCTCCCTTATAAAGGTTGGGGACATTAAGGACTATATTCATTTTAATGACGAGTCTCACATGGTGTTTGTATTCTTCCAGAGCACAGCACCTAAAATGATAGTGGTATATGAGTGAGGTGAAGGAATATGAGAAAATTCGGTAAAGTTTTCGGCTTTCTTATGCTGATGATTACTATATTGTGCTGTGCGGCAAGTGTATTTGCCGCAGAAGCACCTGCTCTTGAGGAAATAAGCATAGAATTTCCGGGGGCACCTTCTTATATACAGGACCAAAGTGATGCATACTTTACTGTTGAAATCAGAATCCTTGGCGGAGCTGACCGCGTATATGATATATGTTATTCAACCGATGGTTTTAGCACAACATATAAGGATTCAATCAGCATTAAAGCCGGACGATATATTAAAAAGAAAATCAGTCTTGCTGCGCTTCCTAAGGGCGCTTATGATATGAGCGTAAAAGTTATGGATGGCGACAGAGTTGCCGCAGAGAAGACCCTTGGAATGGGCATTGTAGAGTTTTATGCGCCAAGGGCCCTTGATATCTATTCTAGAATAGGTATAACAGCCGGAATGACTCAGACAGGTGGATATGAAATCCGCGACCTTGCATCAAATCAGGCTGATTTGCTGAAAAAGTGTGGGCTTTTCAATATCCGATATTCCAGTGCCGGCACATGGGTATCTGTTGAAAAAATACCTGGCGTATATAATTTTGTAGGAACGAATATTTATCGTGATTATTTTGAGAATATGAATAATATCCAGTTTGTTGGTGGTAGCCGTGGTATCGATTTATACAAAGACCCAAACGGAGAAACGGGGCCGAGAACAGTAGAACAGCTTGATGCTCTCTTAAATTTCATCCGGGAAAAATTCGATCGTTATCCGGTTGAAAATTCTCACCAAACTATATTTTCTGTTTGGAATGAGCCCAATCTGCAAAACTATTGGCCTCAAATTCCTAGCGCATATGAGTATTCGGTAATGCAGAGGCTGATTGCTCTTGAATCTAAGGAGCGTTATCCGGATATGCCGGTTATTGCGCTTGATATAGCTAACGGAACAGATGCAATTGAATACATACAAAAGATGTTTAATACAGATGTTTATCCTTATATTGATGGGTATTCATTTCATCCGTATAGCTTCCCGAGAGATATTGACACAAGCTATGAACCGTTAATCAGCAAGTTCCTTGATCTTGAAGATGAATATGGCGGCTGGATGGAATGTTATATTACAGAAACCGGATATCCTACACCAAAGAGTACGCAGGGCGTAAGCGAAGAGGTTCAGGCGGAAAACATAGTTAAGGCGCTTGTGTATAATGATAAACACGAAATTGATGGCACATATTTTTATTCATTTAAAGATAATGGTGCCGATGAGACGGACAGAGAATCCAATTTTGGTATTATTGATTATGACTGGAGCCCTAAGGCAGGATATGTGGCAATGGCTCAGGCTACAAAGATGCTGAACGCTGCCCATTATGTTGGCGAGACAGAATTGGGGGCAAACATTAATGCCTATGTATATTTGCGTGAAGGCAAACCTATGATTATTGCCTGGGCACCAGCTGAACCGGTAGCATTTACTGCTAATGAAAATTGGTATATAGAAGATGTGAACGGAAATGAAATCAAAGAAAAGTCTTTTGAGTTAGGCAAATCTCCAATCTATATTCATCAGGCAGATGACTCTGTTTTCAAAAATACTTTGTCAAAAACCGTAAGCACAAAATTGGCGGCTTTTGTTGAACAATGGGGAACTGTTACGGATGTATCCGACATCAAAACACTTTCAGATGCAGAAGCGGTTAATAAAAACATTGCAACTCCTGAGGAGCTTGCAAATAAGCTTTTTGCTTTTGGTGACAAGCTTATTGCAGAGTATGACGGAACAACATATAGCATTGAACAGCTTGGCACTATGCTTGATAAATTGTTCAAGATAAACCGTTATATTGTTTTGGCAATGGAGGATTCATCCTTTGAGCCAAAATCACATGCAGCAGTTAAACGCGCAGGTGATTTTATTGAGAAAATAAAGAGAGATGAAGAGGCCACTTTAAGAATTGCAGATAAGATATACGGACAGGGAAAGAAATATAATTTCCGGGTAGCAGATAGCTTTGACGGGTCAAATGCTATAATAAAGGGATACGATTTGCTATCGGTTAAGCTTTGTGCGTGGGCCGAAAAGTTTGCGGAAAAAGAAACTGTACACAATTATGCTAAAATTGTTACACATTCATACCCTTCATATGTAAATTCATTCCAGGCAGAGACGGAAACTGTGAAATATACGGTTATGAATGAAGGCAAAAAGGCTCTTAGCGGTTATGCAGTTATAACTGACGAAAAAGGCCAAGAGGTTTCCGAACATTACGCAATGGAAGTAGCAAGCGGAAATCGTATGACGCAGGAACTTTCTTTCAGCATCCCCGCTGACAAACCTGCGGGAGACTATACTTACAGAATAAGTTTTATGGGAAATGATGAGGAAATTTCGTACCTGATTTTCCCTGTTGCTGTTAAACCGCTATTTGATGTGACTCTTAATTCCACCAACGCAAGTTTTGATGAACTTGAAAGCGTGGAAATGGTTATTGACTGTCTTTATGATGGTGAAGCTAGCGGAATTTTTGAAATCACTCCTCCAGAAGGATGGAAATTTAAAAACAGCGTTATTGATCTTAAATTTGACAGTAAGGGTCAAAAGGTCGTTAATCTTGAAATAGAGGAAAAGGCAAAAGCGAAATTCAATGAATATGTTATTGGTATCAAGGTAAAGAAACCTGATGGCGAAATTTTGGTTGAAAAGAAGTTGCCTATTGACTTTAATCTTATTGTTAAAGCAGACAAAGATGTCGCTCCGGCAGATTATGACGGCAGCCTTAAAGACTGGGAAAATGCATATCCTGTACATATTGGAACTCCATCAGAGCCTCAAAAGGCAGAATCATGGGAGAAGAGCAATATTGCAACCCGTGCATTTATGAAATGGAATTCGTCATATCTTTATATCCTTGTGGACGTGTATGATGATTACCATAGTAATATGTTTGTAGGCTCCGGTAACTGGAACGGAGATAATGTTCAGATATCAATTGACTCACTTTGTGATAAGGCGACAGCATATCAGGCAGACGATTATGAAATTGGTTTCTCTTATGCATCAGCCGGAAATGATATCTGGGAATATTATAACCGTGAAAATGTTCAGAAGGCATTAAGCCCTGATTATATGAAGGTTATACGCGACAACAGATATAACATAACAAGATACTATATCAGACTTCCGCTCAGTGAAATTGAACCAACAAAGCTTGAAATTAATTCGAAAGTTGGATTTAACTTCGGTATAAACGATGGAGATATGGTAGAAAGAGAAAGGTTTATAGAATACACCATGGGTACTTGTACCAAGAAATCACCTTCATTGTATAAGGATTTCTTATTCATCGGCAATGAAGAGGGCGGATATCAGGTTGATACAGGTACATACAGAGAAGAGATTCAGAATGACTTTACAAACTAAGAGGTGATACACTGTGATACAACCAAAATTTTCGTTTACTTACGACGGAGTGCCATTTTCGGAGCTTTCCAAGAAGATAACCGAGACAGAAGAGAAAATCATATATAGCTTAGAGGACGGATTGATCGCTGAGCTGAGAAAGAAATACTATAAAGAGTATGACGCAACGGAATGGGTTATATATTGGAGTTATAGCGGAGAGGGAAAATCCAAAATCCTTTCGCAAATAGATGACTGTGATGTTTTGGTAAGTCTTCCTGAATATGTTCATAAATTCAAGGGAGACAGACTGACAGATGGGGCGCCGAAAATTATAAAAATGAAAGGATGCGTTCCGGGATTAAAGTATCGATGCGACGATTGGGAGTCTTCAACAGAATTTTCATTCCACGAGGATTATATCTGGAATGAAAATCAGAGTCTTGAATATACCAATACAGGCGGAGTGCCCAGTAATGGAATGATGCCATTCTTTGAGATAAATCAAGGCAATAAAGGCGCAATAGTTGCAATTGGTTGGTCCGGAGGCTGGAAGGCACAATTTACAAAGTATAAAGATGGTATTGCAGTAAAAACAGGAATGAAAAGGGCTGAATTTTACCTGAATGCGGGTGAATGTATCAGAACTACTTCGGTTCTCGTTATGGAATACGATAACGGCAGTGACGATGCATCAAATAAATTCAGACGCCTTATCAAAGACCATTTCTCCTGCACAACCCGCAGAAACAGAAAGAAGAATTACCTTATAGCTAATGAATTATGGGGTGGACTTACTTCTGAAGAAATGATTAAGCGTATAGGAGAGTATAAGAAATACGGCATAGTATTCGACCAGGAATGGATTGATGCAGGTTGGTATGGAAGCTCCAAAAAATGCGATGATGCTTTTGAGGGAGACTGGGCTTCTTTTACAGGTGATTGGTATATGAATCCAAGGGTTCATAAAAACGGTATGACCGATGTTAAAGAAGCTTGCGAGGATGCAGGAATGAGGATGATGTTCTGGATAGAGCCAGAGAGAGTTATTGAAGGGACAGAAAGCGTTAAAGCTCATCCTGAGTATGTAATTCGGGTAAAAGATGAGAAAGCGGGGGGATATTCCCCCCACTGTCTCATGGATCTGGGTAATGATGATGCACGCAAATATGTATTTGACACAATCTGTTCATTTGCAGACAAGCTTAATATGGAGTGCCTGAGACAGGACTTCAATTTTGAGCCTGAAATCTACTGGGATGCTAATGAAGAAGAAGGCCGTCGCGGTATCCGCGAGATAAAACATGTTATGGGTCTTTATAAGTTCTGGGATGACCTTCTTGAGAAGTATCCCGACCTTATGATAGATAACTGTGCATCAGGGGGAAGACGAATAGATATTGAGACTCTCAAAAGAGCAATTCCGTTCTTTCGCAGCGATTACCAGTGTGAATTTAATCCGGAGCCGGATGTTACACAGACCCACGGCACGAATATTTCAAGATATTTGCCGTATACAGGTTGTACAACAAAGGTTAAATCCGACACTTATGCAGCAAGAAGTACCTATGCTTCAAGCTGGGGCGGAGCGTTTTACAATACTGTTTTCCAGACTATGGACGATGCTGATTTTAAATGGGCAAAGGATATATTGGAAGAGTATAAGTCTGTGAGAAAATATTTCAGCTGTGATTTTTATAATCATGGGGCAACAACTATGGACCAGTCGTCCTGGACAGTATGGCAGTATGATGACGATGGCAAAGAAGGCATAATTATGGCATTCAGACGCTGTAAGTCTCCGATGAAAACTACGGTTATTGACATTAAAGGCGTAGATATTGGTGCTGACTATGAGTTCCTTTGCTGTGACAGCTGTGAAACACGCCGTGTATCAGGGAGAGACCTTTCAAAGCAAGGTTTTGAAATTGAACTTGATAAAAAGTATTCTTCAACTCTGATAAAATACAGGAGGGTATAAGATGCTGACGGTAAATATCAGAGACTTCGGAGCGGAGAGTGACGGTGGCTTACAGACTGATAAGATTCAAAGCGCCATAGACTACTGTTTTAAAAAAGGCGGTGGCGTGGTGGTTGTGCCTCATGGAGATTTTCTTATGGGGGGTGTGCGCCTTCGTTCAAATGTCGGTATTCATCTTGAAAAAGGGGCACATCTTATAGGAAGCCGAAATCCTGAGGATTATATGAATATTTTGTCGGATACTGTTCAGCCTTTATCGGAAAATGATTTGACAGATGTTTTGTGGTTGCCTGTTGATGTGAGGAAGAATTTTCATCATATGAATAAGGCGGGAAGCCGTTGGAACAATGCAATAATCCGCGCAGTCGATGCGGAGAACATTTCGGTAACCGGTGAAAAGGGCTCGTATATAGACGGCAGTGATTGCTTTGATGAGATTGGAGAAGAAAGATACCGCGGTCCTCATGCAATAAATTTTCACAGATGTAAAAATATTAAGTTTTCAGGCTATGAAATAAGAAACAGCGCAAACTGGGCCCACGCTTTATTTGATTGCGAAAATATTGAATTTGATAACATAACGGTTATAGCGGGGCATGACGGGATTCATATTACCTCCTGCAAAAATATATCGGTTGACAACTCGGAATTTTATACAGGAGACGATTGTATAGCCGGGATTGATAACACGGATGTAAAGGTTCAAAATTGCGTGATGAATACAGCTTGCAGTGCGTTCAGGTTTGGCGGAACAAGAGTATATATTAGCAATTGCCGAATGTTTGGGCCGGCGAAATATCTTTTCAGGGGCAGCCTTTCCGACGAAGAAAAGCGAGAGGGGAAAAGCCCCGACGGAAGTCATCGTTACAATATGCTTAGTGCATATACATATTACGCAGATTTTTCAAGAGAAATAAAGAATGCTCCGGGCGATATTGTGATTGAAAACTGCAGTATAGAAAATACAGACAGATTTATTCACTATAATTTCTCGGGCAACGAACCCTGGCAGAAAAATAAACCGCTTAAAGATATTACATTTAAGAATATCAAAGCGGTTGGGATTAAGAATCCGCTTACCCTTTACGGCGGAGCGGAAGAGCCTTTATCTTTTAATCTTTATGATTCAAGCGTTTCCTTTAAGGATGCTGATGGCTCATTTATGAACCTTTGTTATTATAAGAAGGTCTATTTGAAAAATGTGGAAGTTACGGGTATTGAAAAATCGCCGCTTATAAAGAAGTGGAGTAATGAGGGCGAGATAATAACAGAAAATATTGTGTACGATTCAATAAATTTAGAAAAAGAAGCTATGGCAGAGGGGGATTTTAAATGTACAGCAATTTAACAAATCAGAAAGAAGGCGCAGGAGTGAACAAATACGAAAGACTTGCCGAAAAGTTTAAAAACAAGGAAAAAATAATCGGAACAACAATGATTATTTTCAAAAGTCCTATAATTCTAGAAGCAATGAATTGCGACGAACTTGATTATGTGCTTTTTGATGCAGAACACGGCGTATTTGATACACAGAACACCGTTGAACTTTTGCAGGTGTGTCGTCTTATGGGACTTCCGGCATTTGTGAGAGCGCAGGACAGCGAATACCATCTCATTGCGAAGGCGATAGATATGGGGGCAGACGGTATTATGATTCCCCGAACAGAAAGTCTTGAACAGTTAAAGGTTGCAGTTGACGCGTTACTTTTCCATCCGGAAGGAAGAAAAGGTTGTGGCGGTCATGCACAGTTCAGACCGGGTGAAGCGTTTGGTGATTTTGGAAAGACAAGATTTTTGCTTCCACAGATTGAATCTCCTAAGGGCATAGAAATGCTTCCGAAAATGCTTGAAGAATACGGTGAGTACATAAGTGCCGTTATGGTAGGACCATATGACCTTTCTGTAATGGTTGGAACACCGAAAGATATCAAGAGCGATATTATGATTGAGTCAATTCAGAAGATTTTTGACATCAGTAATTCATATGGTAAGTCTTGCGGAATATTCTGTGATAATGAAGTTCTTGCACAGAAATATCGTGATATGGGCTGTAATGTTCTGTGGACAGCAAGCGATAAGGACTTCTATATGAGAGGTTATAACACAGAAATGGATGTATTGAAAAACATAAAGTAGGTGAATAGAATGAAAATAGTAGTACTTGACTATCCAAGAGAAAATCCGGGTGAAATAAACTGGAGTGAATTTGATAAATACGGGGAGGTTACAAGATATTCAAGAACTCTCCCGGAACAGGTTGTTGAGCGTATTGATGATGCAGATGTTGTGTTCCTTAATAAAACTGTTGTAACAAAAGAAGATTTGGAGAAATGCCCAAATGTAAAATTTGTTTCAGTAATAGCAACAGGCTATAACACAGTAGATGTAAACGGCGCGAAAGAACTTGGTATCCCTGTTGCGAATGTACCATCTTACGGAACAGAGGCAATAGGTCAGCACGCAGTTGCACTGCTTTTAGAGCTTACAAACCATGTAGGTTATCATGACGGAGAGGTAAGAAAAGGCAGAAGAAATGATGCAAATGACTGGTGCTTCTGGGATTATTCCTGCATAGAACTTGAAAACAAAACAATAGGTATAATCGGTCTTGGCCGAATTGGTCAGATAATGATGCGCGCGGCACTTGCCTTTGGAATGAAGGTTTTAGCTTTTGATTCATATAAGAATGAAGCGCTGGAAAATGAAAATTGCAAATATGTAGATCTTGACACTCTTCTTGCAAATTCCGATGTGATATCTTTGCACTGTCCGTTGTTCCCTGAAACAGAGAACTTGATAAACAAAGATACTATTGCGAAAATGAAGGATGGAGTTATAATCGTAAATAACAGCCGTGGAGCATTGATTGTGGAAGAGGATTTAGCAGATGCGCTTAATAGCGGAAAGGTATATGCGGCAGGTCTTGACGCAGTTCGTAACGAGCCTATTGCTATGGATAATCCATTGCTTTCAGCAAAGAATTGCTATATAACGCCTCATATAAGCTGGGCTGCTGTTGAGTGCAGACAAAGACTTATTGATTACTCACTTGACAATCTAAAAGCATATCTTGACGGTAATCCTACAAATATAGTAAACGGAGTGAAATAAAATATGAAATACTCTAAAATAAACGGTCTTGACAAGAATATATCAAAGCTCGTATTTGGTACTGCAACACCTAAGCTCTTTGCAGCGGTTGCAAAAGATGCGGGGGAATCAGAAAAGAAGACCGCTTTTGAACTTTTAGATGATACATATGCGGCAGGTGTAAATGCATTTGACTGTGCAGCACACTATGGCGAAAAAATAATGGGCGAATGGCTGGAAGCGAGAGGTATAAGGGATAATTGTGTGATAATAACAAAGTGCGCACATCCCAATGAATATCGCCATCGCGTTACGGACTTTGACATACTTTCAGATGCCCACGATTCACTAAAAAAATTAAAAACTGACTGCATAGATATTTATATGCTTCACCGTGATAATGAAGAAGTACCGGTTGGCCAGATTATAGATGTAATGAATCGCCTTCAGGATGAGGGGAAGATAAAGATTTTCGGAGCATCAAACTGGACACATCAAAGAATTGAAGAAGCAAACGAATATGCACAAAAGCACAATCTGTCTGCTTTTTCTGCTTCAAGTCCTAACTTCGGTCTTGCAGAGCAAATTGCAGACCCTTGGCTTTGTGATGCACATTTTGGCAACGGCTGTGTTACTATTTCCGGGCCTGAAAATGCAGATGCAAGAGAGTGGTATGCAGAGAAAAATATGCCTGTTTTTGCATATTCGAGTCTTGCCAGAGGTCTGTTTTCTGGTGCGTTTAAAAGCAGTGAGCCTGAAAAGGCAAAGGAAATAATGGATGAGCCGGGAATTATTGGATATTATTCTGAAAACAACATAGAACGCCTCAGGAGATGTGAAATTCTTGCAGAGGAGAAAGGAGTTTCCGTTGCACAGGTGGCACTTGCATGGATATACAATCAGAAATTTGATGTGTATGCACTGTCAAGTCCAGTAACAAAAGAACAGCTCAGCGCCAATATAAAAGCAATGGAAATAGAACTCACTGACAATGAAGTAAATTGGCTTAATTTAGAAGGAGAAAGATGATAAATACTGTAACAGGAAAAATTAAAATAAGAAATTTTGGCACAATATTGATACATGAACATATAAGATGCGCCTCAAATGATTTGCTACATACTTTTGGGGAAAAGTGGCACGATGAACAATATTTGAAAGAATTTGCATCAAAAATTCTCTGTGAAATGAGAATCAAATATGGCCTAGGACTTTGGGTAGATGGAACACCTATTGATTTGGGACGAGATTATGCTTTGCTTAGAGAAGTGTCAGAAAACTCGGGGGTTTTCATTGTCGCCTCCACCGGCCTTTATCATTTTTCATCCTGTTATACGGCAGAACATAGCGAACAGGAAATTGCCTCATGGTTTATTGATGAGTATAGGTTTGGTATGGAAGGTTCAACTGTAAAGCCCGGCATACTCAAAGGGGCATCAGATGTCGCGGGAATTACAAAAGACAATGCTAAACGACTGAAAGCTCTTGCTATTGCACAGGAGGAAACGGGTTTACCTCTATATGTGCATAGCAACCATAAAGGAAAGTTGGTTGATGAACAGCTTGGAATACTCCTTGAAACTATAAGTAATCCGGAAAAGATAATAATTGGTCATGCGGCCAACAGACCAGATGCAGAGTATCTTGAAAGAATCCTTGATAGAGGATGTTATATTGCCATGGACCAGTGCCATTGCGCAGGATACAGCATGGAAGAGATAGGCAAAACCCTTGTGAAACTGATAAGAGATGGTTACGAGGATAAGATTTTGCTTTCAAATGATTTATGTATATATACGGATTTTGGAACAAGAAAGAATACGGGATTCCAGTTGTCTGTTGGTGAACAGGTAAAAAGATATGGGCATTTATTTAATGATGTGTATCAAGGCTTTTGTGAAGCCGGCGGAAGTGAAAGTGAATTTCAGAAAATGCTAAGTGTAAATCCCGTTGCAGTTCTTGATGTATAGTGAGCCTGATAAAAGAGGACAATATGGACAAGGATATCTTTAAACAAGTGCCGAAAAAATATCGTCCGATTCCGTTTTGGAGTTGGAATGATAAACTTGATATAAAAGAAACCATGTGGCAGATTGATTTAATGGACCAAGCGGGTATCGGTGGCTTTTTTATGCATGCCCGCGGAGGACTTAAAACAGAATATATGGGTAATGAGTGGTTTGATAATGTCACAACTGCTATAAACTCTGCCCTAAAAAGAGGAATGTTTCCCTTTGCATATGATGAAAATGGTTGGCCGAGCGGGTTTGGCAATGGTAAGGTAAATGGGTTGGGAGTTCAATACCAGCAGAAATATTTGAGAATGTCAGACAAGCCCAAGAATAACGGTTGCGACATTTGTCAATCGGGGGAGCATTATTTTTACTATGAAATAAACCCTTTTTACATTGATGTTCTGGATAAAAATGTTATAAAAAAGTTTATTGAGATTGCGTATGAACCATACTATAAAAAGTATGGCAACTTATTCCAAGGCTTTTTTACAGATGAGCCTCAGATTTCAAGAAATGGTATCCCTTGGAGCTTTGTGTTTGAAAAAGAATACAGAACAAGATATAATGACAATTTATATGAGCACCTGCCAGAATTGTTTTTGGAAAAGAATGCTTATAAGAGCACTCGTATTAAATTCTGGGAAATGGTTACAGAGCTGTTTTGCGAGAGTTATACAAAACAGATTTTTCAGTGGTGCGATGAAAGAGGATTAAAGTTTACAGGGCATTTGCTTGAAGAAGAATCTCTGGAATCCCAATTGATAACTAACGGCGCGGTTATGCCCCACTATGAGTATTTTCATATTCCGGGAATGGATTGGCTTGGACGAAGGATATTTGATTGTTTAACCCCTAAACAGCTTGGGTCGGTTGCTCAGCAAATGGGGAAGAAAACTGTGTTGTCGGAAACTTTTGCTTTGTGCGGACATAATGTGAGCTTTGCCGAACTTAAAGGTATATACGAATGGCAAATGGTAAGGGGAGTAAATCTTCTATGCCAACACCTTGAAGGTTATTCGTTAAGAGGTATAAGAAAAAGGGACTATCCCCCTGCTATGTATTATCAGCAACCATGGTGGGAGGAGTATGAAAAATTTAATACGGCAATGTCGCGAATTGGGAAAGCTTTGAGTGACGGGGAAGAATGTGCGGATGTGCTTTTGGTTCATCCTCAATCTACGGCATGGAGCCTTTTTGATAACGGTAAAAATAAAGGCTTAAAAGAGCTTGACAAAAGACTTTTAAGCGCAATTGCCAAGCTTGAGAGAAAACACATTGTATTTCATCTTGGAGACGAAACTTTAATTCGGCGTCATGGTAAAGTTGAAAATGGCAAGTTTGTGATTGGAAACAGAACATACAGCAGAGTTATAACAGAGTGTTGTGATGTTTTGCTGCCACATACTGAAAAGCTTATTTGTGAATTTAAAAGGGCTGGCGGTAAAATAGTTTCTGTGGATGAAACAGAAACAAATAATATTGTTGACCGAGAGGATATAACATATACTGTCAGATATTATGATGACTTTACTCTACACTATTTTGTAAATACATCGCCCGACAGAAAAACCGCCCGAATAAATGCAAAAGGTTTCGCAGTAGATATTTATACGGGAGAGCTTTGCCCGTTTAATCCTGATTATAGCTTTGAACCATGGGGAAGCCTTTTGGTGATTGAGGATAAAGCTGCCCCTTGTGTTGCGGAAGAAGATGCTGAATACATAAAGCTTGACGGAGAGTTTGAAATTTTAAACTCAACAGATAACTGTTTGACTTTGGATTACTGCGACTATTATTTTGACGGCATATTGCAGGAGAAAAACGGATATGTATTGGACATTGGCGAAAGGGCAAGCACGTTTAGAAAGGAAATTGCGATACATCAGGATTATAAGGTAAAAATAAATTATATTCCAAGAGAGCTGTATCTTGTTTGCGAAACCCCCGAGGCTTTTGCGATTAAGGTTAATGGGGAGACTATCTCAAAAGAAGTTAAAGGATATTTTGCGGACAAAAGCTTTAAGAAGATTGATATATCAAAGTATGTAAAGTTGGGCGAAAACATCATTTCCTTTGATTGTGATTTTGCTCAGTCAGACAGCTTTTATGACAACCTTTCAAAGGCGTATGCTTTTGCCTGTGAGAAAAGTAAGTTTGCATACGATATGGAGATTGAGGCAATATATCTTGTTGGTGATTTTTCAGTAAAGACAACCGGTGATTGGGAGGATTTAGACAGAAATGCTCTGCGATATACGGGCAACTTTGAAATAGATGAGCCTGTTAAGAGGATTTCTTTAAAAGATATTCAAAAACAGGGGTTTCCGTTCTTTACAGGTAAAATTACACTATCCGGTAAAATTTCATGCAATACCGACAATCCTATTCTTTGTCTGCATAGGACGGGTATAAATTGTATTAAAATCAAGATAGGCGAAGTTGAAAAGACTGTTTTAACCAATGACCAAGTGAGGATTGATATTAAAAAAGGTAGTCATAAGGTGGAGATTACTCTTATAAACACTCTTCGCAACATGCTTGGCCCACATCATATGAAGCTTGGTGAAAGCTTTGAAGTTACACCCGGCTCATTTTACAAATTGGACTGCATATGGGAAGACTGGGGTAGCGGAAAATGGTCTGATGATTATTGCTTTGTTAAGATGGGTTTATTGGACATTTGATAGTGTAGAAATTAGAAAAATTTCGCAAATCTATATGAGGAGAGGATCTAAATGAAACAACCGTGGAAAGGCTATGTTGAGCCTTTTAAAATGTGGGGAAATCTTTATTTTGTGGGGACAGAACCGGCATCTGTTCATATTATCGATACAGGAGAAGGACTGATAATGCTTGATACGGGATATCAGCAGTCGCTTTATCTTGTAATTCATAATATGCATTTATTGGGGTTAAAACCAGAAAATATAAAATATATAATGTTGACTCACGGGCATATTGACCATATGGGCGGTGCAAGGTGTATTAAGGAGCTAACGGGGGCTAAAATTGTTCTGGGTAGAGCTGACAGAGAATATGCCAACGGAGAGAAGGATTTGAGTTTTGCAAAAGAGCTTGGGATGGAGTTTAACGAAACCTTTGAGCCCGATATTTTGATAGAAGATGGAGATAAGATAACTCTTGGAAATACCGAGGTAACAGCTGTTGCAACTCCGGGACATACTCCGGGGGCAATGTCGTTTTTCTTTGATGTGTATGACGGGGAAAGAGTTATGCGGGCTGGTCTACACGGTGGAATGGGCATAAACACTCTGACGGATGAATTCCTTAGCAGATACAATCTGCCATTTTCACTACGGGACGATTTTCGTAATTCAATGAAAAGACTTAATGAGGAACATGTGGATATATTTTTAGGAAACCATATGCAACATAATGACACCTTAGGGAAAGCCGAACGGGTAAAAAATGGCGAAAAAGATGCTTTTATCGACCCGACAGAATGGGCCCCTTATAATGAATGGTGCATAGAAAATCTTAAAAATGTAGAGAAGTAATATGAAAAAGCGTGATGGATTTCCATCACGCTTTTTTGAAAAATGACTGCGATTTTGATAGAAGTTTCATAGCGGGTGTTTTGGCGGAACGAGATATTTAAAAAGTAAAACCAGTGCCTAACTTTTTGTTAAGCACTGGTTTTACTTTGTTGAAATATAAAAAGTGTTAAACTATCACCTCACAGAATTCACGAATTTGGCGTAAATTTGCGTTAATTGTAGAGATTTAGCACATCGCCTTATGGTGTTAGTTTAACACTTACAGGAGCCATAGCGGCGCCCATATTATTGGCGTCTTTTATTCCCATATCAAGAATTTTCCCCGTTGTTATGTGGGTTATAAAAGGCCCTTTTTCGCTTCTTGATAAGACCACAGAGCCTGAGCCTGTTACTGTCCATTGTGCTGTGGGCGGTCTTTGACCGCCATATTCAAGGGGAAGGCGATACTGCCTTTCGGCTGTGCAGAAATGACTTGAAGTTACACAGGCAATATTTTTCGCAAAGCCACCGTCTATGAGCATTGAGCCTAAGGAAATGGTCTCTGCCATAGTTGAACAGGCACCGTATACCCCGAAAAAGGGAATGTTTAAATCCCGAAGACCAAAGCTTGAACTTATACACTGGTTGAGGAGATCCCCTGCTAAAATATAGTCAATGTCGGAAGGGGAAAGAGAAGCGTTTGAGATTGCTCTGGTTACGGTATCGTGCTGCATTTTGCTCTCGGTTTTCTCCCAGGTGTCCTCTCCCCATTCGGCGTCTTCCATAACAATATCAAAGTAGTCCCCCAAGGGCCCATGTCCCTCTTTTTGGCCCACAACATTGGCAGAGGAGATAATTGAAATAGGATTTTCAAGTTTAACTGTCTGTTTTCCGATTTTTTTATTCATAAGCCCTCCTTAAAATAGGTTGATTAAATAATAAATAAGTCCAACCACAACAGAGGAGGCTATTCCGTAGACCAAAACAGGGCCTGCCACAATGAACATCTTTGCCGCAAGACCTAAGACAAGTCCTTCACGGCGAAACTCCATAGCAGGAGAGGTGATGGCGTTTGCAAAACCTGTTATGGGAACGATTGTTCCTGCTCCTGCATATTTTGCAAGCTTCGGGTAAAGGTTGAGGGCAGTAAAAAGAGCCCCTAAAAAAATCATGGTTATGGGAACGGCGATTTTAACAAGCTCTTTATCAAGATTAAAAACCTTACTGTAAAGCTCCGAAAAGGCCTGACCCACAACGCATATAAGTCCGCCTATTATAAAGGCAAGAACGGTATCTCTGACTATGGGACTTTTCTTTGATTTCCTGCTGACATAGTCCATATATTCTTTTTTTGTGTAACTCAAATAAATCCCTCCTGACACATAGATTTATCTTAGTTTGCACATTATGGCAAAAAAAATACGGTGCCAAGCACCGTATTTACTGTTTTCTTATTTTCGATATTAAATAGAAAATTAAATAAATTATAAGATTTGCGATAACAACCGTTGCCCCAGTTGGAGAGTCCAACAGAAAGGATGAAAAGAGCCCCAAAATAAACGCCACCACAGAAATTATTGCCGAAAGAATAATGACCGCGCCAAAGCTTTTGCAAACTTTAAGGGAAGAGAGAGCAGGGAAGATGATGAGGCTTGAAATAAGCATAGCTCCCATCATTCTCATTCCCAAAACAATGGTTATTGCCGTTAAAATCGCAATAAAGGAGTTAAAAAGGTTTGTGTTTGTTCCTGTTGCCTTTGCAAAAGACTCATCAAAGGTTATTGCAAAAATTCTGTTATAGAATAAAACGAAAAGAACTAAAACAAGAAGGGATAAAGCGATGCTTAAAGCCACATCCGTCTTTGTCATAACTAAGATGCTTCCGAACATATAATTGGAAATATCCGTTGTCATTCCCTTTGTCATTGAAACAATCATAACCCCGATTGCAACGGAAGAAGTAGAAATAAGAGCGATTGCGCTATCTCCGAACAGTCTGCTCTTTTCGTTAACTTTAAGAAGCAGAAATGCCGAAATAACCGTGGCAGGAATTGCAACATATAAAGGGGCAAGGTTTAAGGCGAGAGCAACAGACATTGCTCCAAAGCCAACATGGGAAAGGCCGTCCCCGATCATTGAGTATCTTTTAAGAACAAGGCTTACTCCCAAAAGAGCACAGCAAAGGGAAACCAAAGCTCCCACAATAAGAGCATTTCTTAAAAAGGAGTAGGATAAAAACGCATTTAAAATATCAGCCATTTTTCTTCCCTCCTAAAAACCGCTTCCCGAATTCGCTATTTTCATATTCTTTGGAAGTGCCAAAGAAGAAAGAGCAATCCTCTCCTAAGTGGAGAACCTTGTTTGCCTCTTTTGTAGCTTCGTTAAGACTATGGGAAACCATTATAATTGTTATGCCGTGCTTACGGTTAAGCTCTCGCAAAATGCCGTATAAATCACGGACAGCAAGAGGGTCAAGCCCAGCCTCCGGCTCATCTAAAAGAAGAAGACGCTTTGTGCTGCACATAGCACGGGCGAGAAGAACTCTCTGCTGTTGCCCACCTGATAAGGTGCGGTAGCTATTATTTTTTATATCCGAAATTCCGAAAAGGGAAAGCATTTCCTTTGCCTTTTCCTTATGGGCCTTTGAATAGAAAAGCCGTCCATTTAAGTCGTTTAAAAATCCTGAAAGAACAACCTCAAAAACCGTCGCAGGGAAGTCTTTTTGAATGGTCGTCTGTTGAGGGAGGTAGCCGATATGGTTAAAAAGACTTTTCTCCGTAACGATATGCCCTGTGTCAGGCGCGATAAGCCCTAAAAGGCATTTTATAAGGGTGCTTTTTCCTGAGCCGTTTTCCCCTACGATGCAGAGGTAATCTCCCTCGTCAACAGTAAAGGAAAGGTCTTTTAAAACAGGAGCTTTGGAAAAGGCGACGCTAAGGTTTTCGCAAATAATTATATTCATAAACTAAACGCCTCCTTTATGGTTTCATAATTTTTTCTCATAAGGTCAACATAGGTAACCCCCGAAGATAGCTCATCCTTTGTTACATTGTGGCAGGAATGAAGCTCTTTCATAGTAGCTCCCGTATCCTCGCAAACGGCAGTTGCAACCGTCTTATTTGAAAATTCAAGATGGAAAACTGTTTTTATGTTTTCTTTTTTAACTGTCCCGATAAGCTCTGCAATTATCTTTGGAGTAGGCTCACTATCTTCCGTGCAGGAGTGATATGCCGAATGGTAAGTGAGGTCATAGTCCTCTGCAAAATGAGAAAAAGGAAAACGGTCCGCAACAACAATAGTTTTTCCGCTCGGGTTTTCAAATAATTCTGTAAAGTCTTCATCAAGTTTTCTAAGCTCGCTTATATATCTTTTTGCATTAGCCTTATAAAAGATAGAGTTTTTGTGGTCAAGGTCGCATATTTCCCGGGAAATACCTGAAACTATATCCTCTGAAAATCTAAGGGAAGTCCAGATATGTTCGTCAACTTCATGCAGACTATGGCTGTGAGCACTATGCTCTGTAAAATGATGGTCTTCCTGACAAATTTCGACAAAATCCATCATTTTAATCGTTCTTGGTTTTTTATCAAGGGAGGAAAGAATTTCTTCTACCCAAAAGTCGCTTTCTCCGCCTGTGTAAATAAAAATATCACACTGGGAAATCTTTATAATATCCTTTGCGGTAGGCTCAAAGGTGTGGCTTTCTCCTCCGGGAGGAAGAAGAATGGAAACTTCTCCCTTTTCTCCAACGATATTTTTTGCAAAGTCATAGGCGGGGAAGTTAAGAGCAACAATGCTGTGGCCTTCGGTCTCTTTTTCGTTGCAGGAAGAGAGGGTAAAAATCATAAGAAAAACGCAAAGAAATAAAGCAATAATCTTCTTCAAAGTATAAACCCTCCAATCCTTGAAACAATAATGAAATTTTAACATTAAAGCCCGAAATTGTCAAGGAGGACAACCTCGGGCCTTTAAATTTTATTTTATAACTCCAAGACCGCTTTGGAGGATAACCTGCTGACCAAACTCTCCTTGCATAAGTTCAAGAAATTTGTCAACCTTTTCGTTTTTCTCTTCACGGACAACGGCGTAATAATTTGTGGTGTAAGGATAAGCTCCGTTTCCGATTGTTTCGTCTGTCGGAGCAATGCCGTCAATGCTCATAAGCTTTAAGTTGTTAGGGCCAATAACCGATTGCACATTATTGAAATAATAGTAAAGGCTGTAACCCATAGCGATTTTGTCAGGATTTTGTGCGTTGAAATCGTCAACATCGGTTAAGATGCTCGCCATTATAAGAGAAATTCTTTCCTGAGCAATTTTTTCATTTATGGGTTTCCCGTCTAAGATAAAGTTTTCCATCTGGGCATGGCTTCCGCTGTCGTTGTTACGGCAGTAAGCAACAAGCTCTTTATCCTCGCCACCGATTTCCTTCCAACTCTTAATGCCGTTATTAACATATATTTCGTGGAGCGCCTCTGTTGTTATATTATCCGCTTTATTGTCTTTATCCGTAAAGAAGATTAAAGCCTCGTTTGCGATTGGAACAAATCTGAGGTTTACGCCCTTTTCCTTTGCGTAATTTAAAACCTCTTCGCCCGGGTCAGGAACGAAAATCATTTCAACCTCGCCGTTTATTAAGCGCTTATAGGAATTTGTTGTCTTTGAATGAGCCCTTGGAAAACTTTCCAGATTTTCGTGATTCTGATAAAAAGCGCTGTAAATATTTCTTGTTATGTCATAGGTTGAGGTTGAGCCGTCAAGGATTGGAATTTCAATATTGGAAAGCTCCTCGTGTTTAATTGCAGGAGCATTATCATTCAAAAAGTTCCTTGTTAAGAAGTAGAGGAAATCTGCACATTCCCCTCTGGTTACTGCTTTTCTGGGGTTTGCAAAATATTCGTCATCTGAGGTATCCATAAAATCGTGGTCAACCATTTCATAAAGAATCTGATATCCGTTTGATAAAAGTGCCTCATAGGCAGGCTTTGCGAAATCGGAAATGCTGTTAAAATCGTCAAGATACATATGGGAAGCCACTGCGTCCTCATTGATACCGCCCAGACGGTTTATCATTCTGTATGCCATAGTTATAAGCTGTTCACGATTTATAATCATATCAGGGTAAAAATATTCGCCCTTTGCGAAAACTCCTTCTTCCACAAGAGCCATAATGTCCTCACGACACCAGATGCTATCTGCTATATCAGGGAAAATGGAAGATGGTGCATTTTCTGTGTCAATGGAGAAAAGTCTTCTGAAAACTGCCGCCATTTCAGCACGGCTAAGCTCTTTTTCAGGTTTAAAGGTTCCGTCAGGGAAGCCCTTTAAAACCCCTCTTGCGCTCATTTCGCGAATGGCCATAGAATAGTGGCTGTTTTCATCTGCTCCGTCGGTGTATTTTGGAATATAAGGAATTTTTTCCATAATAAAGTCGCCCTCTGTATATACATAGGAATAGCCGTCGTGAGGTCCTATTGAGAGAGGAATAAATTCGCCTGTGGCCTTATCTTTGGCAACATAAACGCTGTCCCATCCGTAGTCGTATCGTTCATCCGATTTAAGATATTTTACATCTTTTTCGGCATAGACTCCCAAAGACGCAAAAACAAAGGTTAAAGCGAGTATTAAAGCAAATAGTTTTTTCATGAGTTATCCCTCCTTTTTATGTTGATTAAATTATATCATAGCCTTTTAAAAACTTCAATATTTTACACCAAAATTTATGGCAGACATATTATATAAAAGAGAATATATAGGAAAGGTGATGATTATGCGAGAGCTTTGTTTTATCGGCGGAGATAAGCGCCAGATACGGGTTATAAATAATATGGCAAAGATTTGCCCTCATATAAAGATATATGGTTTTGACAAGGCGGAGGAAGAATTTCCTGAAAATGTAACTCTTTGCGACTGTGTCAGTGATGCCACGGAAAATGCGGAGGCGGTTATTCTGCCTCTTCCATATACCAAGGGACGGGAAATGATAAATGCTCCCTTTTCGACGGAAGAAATTCATACAGGGGATGTTCTGCGGAATATGAACGAGGGCCAGCTTTTGCTTTTGGGAAAGGCGGATGAGGGAATAAACGCCATCGCCAAGCTTTGCAAAATTAAAAGCATTGACTATCTTGAAAGAGAAGAACTTGCGATTTTAAACGCAATTCCAACGGCGGAGGGGGCAATAGAAATTGCTATGAGGGAGACACCCTATGCTTTAAGCCTGAGCCGTTGCTTAGTTCTGGGAAACGGGAAAATCGGTAAAGTCCTCTCTAAAATGCTGTGTGGTCTTGGGGCGAAAGTAACCGTTTGCGTGCGGAAATATAAAGACAAAGCCTATTGCAAATCCCTTGGGATTGACAGTATATTTTTCAGTGAATTAGGGGATAGAATAGGGGAATACGATGTCATCTTCAACACTGCCCCTGCCCTTGTTATAGGCTATCGGCTTTTGCAGAAAGTCAGGAAGGAAAGCCTTATAATCGACCTGGCCTCAAAACCTGGCGGGGTGGATTTTGAAACTGCCGAGCAAATGGGGAAAAGGGTTATATGGGCATTATCTCTTCCCGGGGAAGTTGCCCCCGAGACCGCTGGGGATTTCATTTCGGAAACCCTTATTAATATTATGGAAGAAATGGGGGCAGTATGAAAATGGAGAAAGAGAAAATCGGCTTTGCCCTGACAGGGTCTTTTTGTACTTTTGCCAAAGTTTTTCCCGAGATAGAAAAACTTTCCAAAGAATATGAAATTGTTCCCATAATGTCAGAAAAAAGCGCAACAACCGACACCCGTTTCGGCAAATGCGAGGACCATAAAAAAAGACTCTCCGAGATAACTGGGAGAGAGGTTTTAAAAAGCATAAACGAGGTTGAGCCAATCGGCCCTAAAAAAATGCTTTCGGCTTTAATTGTTGCCCCCTGCACGGGAAACACAATCGCAAAAATCGCCAATGGAATAGCGGATTCATCAGTTACCCTTGCGGTAAAATCCCATCTTCGAAACAGCAGGCCTGTTATTATTGCGGTTTCCACAAACGACGGACTTGGAGGCAACGCCAAAAACATCGGTCTTCTTATGAATATGAAAAATATTTATCTCGTGCCCTTTGGTCAGGATGACTGCGTAGAAAAGAAAAAATCATTGGTTGCAGATATGGAGAAAATAGAGGAAACCTTAAAAGAGGCCCTCTTGGGAAACCAGATTCAACCACTTCTTATATAAAAAAGAACTCCATATGGAGTTCTTTTTTATACATCCGTTTCTACATCAAAAATTCCGTCCCGAAGAGCGAGAAGCGCCCATTCGGCATCAATTCTTGTTTCCTCTTTATTGTTAAAAGGAGAGACGGAAAAGACCTCTAAAATATTTCGGTAAGACTGCATGGAAAGGGTTGTTTCGCAGTTCCCTGCATCGTCCCCGATAAGATAAAAATGCAGGTTGTCATTTTCCATATCCCTTCCGCTGTAATAGGCCGCGAGTAGCTCCGCATTATTTTGCTCTTCATAGCTTTCTCCTAAGAAAAGCTTACATAATTCACAAACTCTGTCGTCAATCCCGTCCTCAAAAAGAGCAATCTTTTCAATAAAATCATTGATGGACGGAACAACTCGGACATCATAATCCTTTGCGCTTATTTTATCAACAAAAGAAAAGTCGTCGGTTGTGATTAGAGCGATACAATGCTTATTCTCTGTATCAATATAGATGCAGTCATAAGAAACCGCGATTTTTTCTCCGCAGTGTGGACAGGTGTATGTAAAAATCTGTCTGTTTATAATCTCTGCCCGAAGAGAAGGGTTTTTTGTTATATCAATAATTTCGTGTTTTAAAAGCTCGCCCTCTTTGTCGCAGGCAGGGCAAGTAACACTGACAAGAGTTGATTTTTCCATATAAATCTCCTATTTAATAGTCTTGATATCGTATGGCGTTGTCTGGTAAACGAAATAGTTAAGCCAGTTTGAATAAAGCAAATTCGCATGGGCGCGCCAGATGTTAAGAGGCTCTTTCTCAGGGTTGTCGTCCGGGAAATAGTTAAAGGGAACATCGATAGGAAGCCCTTTTTCTATATCTCTTAAATATTCTGTTTTAAGAGTTTCTGTGTCATATTCTGAGTGGCCTGTTATGAAAAACTGTCTGTCGCCTTTTGCGCAAACGATATAAACTCCTGCCTGAGGAGATTCAGCGAGGATTTCAAGCTGAGGAACAGCGAGGATGTCCTCTCTTTTGATTTCAGTATGTCTTGAATGAGGAGCGAAAAACTCGTCATCAAATCCGCGAAGAAGCATTTTATGTTTTTTATCAGGGCATACGCTGTGTGGAAATACCCCGAAGATCTTTTTATCGAGGGGATATTTCTTTATGCCGTAGTGATGATACAGCGCCGCCTGAGCACCCCAGCAGATATGGAAGGTAGAAGTAACATTAGTTTTTGACCAGTCCATAATCTCGCAAAGCTCATCCCAATAGTCAACCTCTTCAAAGTCCATAGTTTCAACAGGAGCACCTGTTATAATAAGACCGTCAAATTTCTTGTCTTTAACCTCATCAAAGGTGCAATAGAATGTTTCGATATGGCTCTTTGAGGTGTTTTTTGAAAGATGTGTCTTCGTGTGCATAAAAGAAACATTTATCTGGAGCGGTGTATTTCCAAGAGCGCGGAGAAGCTGAGTCTCCGTTGTTATTTTTGTCGGCATAAGATTTAAAATTATTATTTCAAGGGGACGGATGTCCTGTGTCATAGCCTTAGTTTCCGTCATAACAAAAATGTTTTCCTGATTTAAAACTTCAATAGCCGGTAAATTGTCTGAAACTTTAATTGGCATAATTCATCCCTCCTAACATAGTCTACATTTCAGTATAGCATATTTATATAAATTTATCAAGAATATTTTTCTTATTTAAATTTCATAATATAAAGAGAAATATCAGAAAAGGGGAAGAAAAATGTCGGAAAACGAAAATAACGGTAAAAACGAAACTATAAATGAGGAATATGAAACGATAAAAGACATGGGCGGAGTTGAGGTAGGCGGCAGTCGGGGGAAATTCTTTTGCATAAGTATCGTAGGACAGATTGAGGGGCACAGCGTTCTTCCGCCCCAGACCAAAACCACCAAATATGAGCATATACTTCCTAAGCTTGTCTCCGTTGAAGAGGACGAAAACATTGACGGACTTTTAGTGATTTTAAATACGGTAGGGGGCGACATTGAAGCAGGCCTTGCCATAGCGGAGGTTATTGCCTCCATGAAAAAGCCGACTGTCTCTCTGGTTTTAGGGGGAGGCCACAGCATAGGAGTTCCTCTTGCAGTATCGGCGGATTGTTCTTTTATTGTTCCCTCAGCCACAATGACCATTCATCCCGTCCGTATGAGCGGAACGGTTATCGGTGTTCCGCAGATGTTTGATTATCTTTATAAAATTCAGGACAGAATTATAAATTTCGTGGTCTCTCACTCTGAAATAAGCAAGGAAGAATTCTCAACGCTCCTTCTTGAAACCGACGAAATTGCCAACGATGTTGGAACAGTTTTATTCGGCGAGGAAGCGGTAAAGCATGGAGTTATTGACAAAGTCGGCGGCCTGTCGGAAGCCATTGAAACCCTCTATGAAATGATAGCAAAATCCAAAAACTGACAAAACCAAAAATTTTTTGCGTTATGACTTGACATAAATCCAAAAACCAGTTATAATGTATGAGTAGAATTTTTGACAGTCAAGGTTTTGACATAAAACAAATCCACTATCCCAATGTTAATTTGGAGGGAGGGAATCGATAATGGCTGAAATCAGAGTTAAAGATAATGAATCGTTAGATAGCGCGCTTCGTCGATTTAAGCGTTCATGTGCTAAGGCCGGAGTTCTTTCTGAAGTTAGAAAAAGAGAACATTATGAAAAGCCTAGTGTAAGACGCAAAAAGAAATCAGAGGCTGCAAGAAAACGCAAGTTCAAATAATTAAATAAACAATAATAGCCGCCTTGGGATTTAAAGGCGGTTTTTGTTTTAAATTTAGGAGGAGAGAAATATGAGTTTAAAAGAAACTTTAATGGATGACCTTAAAATTGCAATGAAAGAAAAGGATGTTATAAGAAAAAACACTGTGCAGATGGTTCGCAGTGCCGTTTTGCAGTTTGAAAAGGATAATAAAACTGAGCTTTCAGATGAAGGCGTTATTGAAGTTATCGCAAAGGAATTAAAGCGCCGCCGCGATGTTCTTCCTGAATATGAAAAGAGCGGAAGAGATGACTTGATTGCGGACATTAACCGCGAAATTGAGATTCTTTTAGCTTATCTTCCAAAACAGCTCACAAAAGAAGAACTTGAAGTGATTGTCGCCGAAGCAATTGCCGAAGTTGGCGCAACTTCAATGAAAGATATGGGCAAAATTATGGGCGCTGTTATGCCAAAAACCAAGGGCAGAGCAGACGGAAAAATGATTAACGAAATCGTTAAAGCAAAATTATCATAAATTATGAAAAGATTTAAGTTAGGATTTTTATGGCTGGTTTTAGCAGTTTGTTTTCTTACCTCTTGCGTAGCCACCCCAACAAGCGTCGAGGAGGAAATATATGAAGAGCCGATTCGGACTGCCTCTATGGTGGTTTTAGGGGATAATCTTATGCATATGCCTGTTATTGTTGACGGCAAGCAGGAAGATGGAAGCTATGATTACAGCAGGATTTTTTCTCGTCTCCGTGAGGACATCGTTAATGCGGACTTAGCCGTAATCGGTCAGGAAACAGTTTTAGGGGGAGAGGAAATGGGCCTTTCGGGGTATCCTATGTTTAACTCCCCAAAAGGAGTGGGCGAAACTCTTGCTAAGGAGGGTTTTGATGTTATTCTCCACGCCTCAAATCATATTATGGACAGAGGGGTTAAAGGAATTGAAGCCTCAATTGACTTCTGGGAAGGCTATGACGATATAACCTATCTTGGCATAAACAAAAGCGAGGAAATGAAAATCAGCCCTGATATAGTTGAAAAGAACGGCATTAAATTTGCCCTTTTCAATTATACATATGGAACAAACGGAATTCCTCTTCCTGCCGGAAAGGAATATATGGTAAATCTTCTTGATGAGAAGAAGATTGAAGAAGACATAAAGTCAGTCAGAGAAGAGGTTGACTTTGTTGTTGTTTTCCCTCATTGGGGGAATGAATATTGGCTTAACCCATCGGAACAACAGAAGGCTCTCGCCCTTAAAATGTGTGAGTGGGGAGCGGACGCAATTATCGGCTCTCATCCTCATGTTATAGAGCCTTGTGAGTGGATAAAGAGCGAAAACGGAAATGAATGTGTTGTTTTTTATTCCTTGGGCAATTTTGTTTCAAGACAAAAAGAAACCAAAAATCTTTTAGGCGGAATGGCAGGACTTGAATTTAGTGTAAAAGGGGAAGAAAAGACGGTCAGGGCAAAGTTTACCCCAATTGTGACCCAATATGATTACAATTCAAGAAATTTTGTTGTTTATAAGCTTAAAGATTATACCGATGGTCTTGCCAAGCTTCACGGCATAAATTTATATGACGGAGCGCTGAGCAAAGCGAAATTTGAAGGAATGTTCAGAAAAGTTTTTGCCGAGTATCCGACGAATATCGAGATTGAATATAGCGAATAGGAGAAATCTTATGAAAATAACATTGCTTGGAGATTCCATAAGAGGTGCATACGGGAAAGAAGTTCCCCGCATTTTAGGGGACGACTTTACTGTATATCAGCCTCAGGACAATTGCAGATTTTCTGCCTATACTCTAAGAGGCCTCTTTGAGTGGCGGGCGGAAATGGAAGGAAGTCGAATCGTCCATTGGAATAACGGATTGTGGGATATATGCAATCTCTTCGGAGACGGATGCTTTACTCCCGAAAAGGTATATATTGACAATATGTTAAGAATTGCGGACCTTTTACTCAAGAAATATGATAAAGTAATTTTCGCAACAACAACTCCCGTAACCGAGCAGAATCCATATGATAAAAATGATGCAATCGAAAGATATAATGAGATAATAGTTCCCCTGCTTAAAGAAAAAGGGGTTATCATAAACGATTTGCATAGTTTAGTAAAAAAAGATATTGATAAATATATCCGCAAAGACGATAATATCCATTTAACCGAAGAAGGCGCCCAGGTATGCGCCCGACAGGTGGCAGATGTTATCCGAGAGGTTGCAAAAACAATAGTTTAAAGGAGAAAAAGGGAAATGATTAATAAAAGGGTTATGCTTGAAGAAGGAAATGAGAATGCATATCTTGATGTATATGCTGCGCAAGAAATTGAGGATTTTAAAAGAAGCGCAATCCTTATAATGCCGGGCGGTGGCTATGGCCGTTGCGACGGAAGAGAAGGAGAGCCTATTGCTATGGCGTTTCTATCTCATGGCTTTAACGCTTTCGTGCTTAACTATTCCGCAGGGCATAAGGCTTTCCCTGCTCATTTGATTGAAGCTTCTATGGCGGTTAAGCATATCCGCGATAATGCAGAAGAATACAGAATTGACCCGGACAAAGTCTTTGTTGTGGGCTTTTCAGCAGGCGGTCATCTTGCGGCTTCCTTAGGAACGATGTGGGACAGAAAAGAAATCTATGATGCGGTTTCAATGCCTCTTGGCTATAACAAGCCAAAGGGAATGATGCTTATTTATCCTGTTCTCTCGGCAAAGCATCACGGCTTTTCCTTTAAGGGATTATTTAAGGGCGAAGAAGTTACGGAAGAAAAGCTCTCTATGGTCAGCATTGAAAACTGCATAAAAGAAAATTCTTCTCCTGCATTTATTATGCATACTTCCAACGACGAGGTTGTTGATGTAAAGAATTCTCTTGCCTTGGCAGACGCTTTGGCAGATAAGAAGATAAAGTTTGAAATGCATATCTATCCGGACGCACCTCACGGAGTTGCCCTTGGAAACGAAGTAACAAAGTGCGGAAATGAAAAGTGGTGCAATCCTGCCATTGCAAAATGGGTTGAAAATGCAGTGTATTGGGCAGAAAATCTTTAATTGGAGGGAAAGGGAATGAAATATTCAAAACAGTTTAACGAAAGAAAAGATTTAATCAGAAGCAAAAAAGTAAGCATCGGCTTTGACGGGTTTATTGACTATGTTATCCGTCCTGTTAAAACAAGAGAGGATGAGAATAACTGTACATATTTTCCAACAATTGATCAGTTCGGCGAAAAGATTACATCTCTTGCAGGTCGGAGCGGTAATATCGAGCTTATCATAAGCAATACCGACTTTGGCGGTTGTGGGCCACACTATGCAAACGGTCTTGCAAATATGGGGGTTAATTGCACCTGCGTTGGTGCCCTTGGTTATCCTGAAAAGAGCCCGGTTTTCGCCCTTAACGAAAACTGCAAAACCATAAGCATAAGCGAGCCTGGATATTCCTATGTTTTTGAGTTTGGCGACGGAAAGA
Source organism: Clostridia bacterium (assembly GCA_045578465.1). GTDB lineage: Bacteria > Bacillota > Clostridia > Monoglobales > Monoglobaceae > SIG454. The sequence continues at coordinate 89,616 of JAZNKJ010000039.1, forward strand.
TAATAATGAGCGATATTGAAAAAATCAGCCGTCTCCGTTGGGATGATTTGATAGAAAGAATAAGCATTGACGAAATGGTTGAAATTTTTGACGATGCAGATATTATAACCTTGGTTAACTGGAGTTATCTGGTGCATTTCCACGAGATTTATGAAAAGTTCTTAGAACTGGTTATGCCAAGACTTTCTAAAAGGGACAGAAAGATTTATATTGATATTGCTGACTGTGCTAAAAGACGCCCTGAGGAAATTAAGGCGGCTCTTAAAATGTTCGGAAAGTATAGCGAATATGCTCCAACATATCTTGGTCTTAACAAGAGTGAGGCTATGGTTATGCACTCAATTTTAGGAGAAGGGGAATATGAAGGCTCTCTCCTGATTGCAAGAAAGATTAAAGAGTTTTCAGGTATCGGAACAGTTGTTATCCACCCTGTTGACAGCTCTGCTGCTGTTTATGACGGCGGCGAAGTTGAGGTTAGTGGCATCCTATGCGAAAACCCTAAAAAGACAACAGGCGGCGGAGATAACTTTAACAGCGGTTTCTGCGCAGGTCTTTTAGGCGACCTTGATATAAAGAGCTGTCTGGTAAGCGGAATGACAACATCTTATTTATATGTTAAAAACGGACATTGCAACAGCTTCGAGGATATCGCAAACGCTATGGAGATGTATGACGATTTAGCATAAAATTTACCCGACAGGAAAAGAGGTGATGCAAAATGGAGAATAAAGCAATACGAGAGTTTATTCAGGTAAATCTTCCAGGAATTCAGGTTTCTGTTGTGCAGAAATTTATGATGGATAAGCAGGAAGAAATCCCTGTTCTTCATAAGCATCCCTGCTATGAAATTATATATGTAAATAAAAGGGACGAAAAATATTTCATTTTGATTCCCCCAAACACAGAGCATCTGGCAATTGACGGACGGAAAGAGGAAATCATTTCCGTTAATTCCTTTCTCCTTTCTTTTAAAGGAAAGGAAAGCTCTGTTGCAATTTATAATGTCCTTAAAAATTTGAACGAAGCAATAAGAATAGAGGATACTTTCGGCGGACTTAACAGAATAAAATCAATACAAAAGCTGTCTGAGGATAACTCTTTCGGGTTTATGGAACAGCTTACAGCGGAGTTTCAGCTTTTGATAGTTCTTCTTTGCCGTGCAATTGGAAAAACCTCAAAGAGTGCAATGAAGAATTTTCAGACTCTTGACGAGAAGAGACTTTGCATATTAGAGGATTATTTTACATATAACTTTGCAAGTCCTTCTTGCAGTAAAAAGGAACTTGCTCAGCTTTTGGGAGTTTGCGAAAGACAGCTCACAAGAATAATTGAAAAGCAGTATAACAGCAGTTTTTCCGAGGTTCTTTTAACAATGAGAATGAATATGGCTCGTGCCATGATTGAGGAGAATAAGGTGTCCATTGAGAAGATAGTGGAAAAGGTTGGCTATGAATCCGTTTCTGCTTTTCAGAGGGCATATAAAAGATTTTTCGGCGAAACGGTTAAGAACAGCATAAAAGGGACGAAAGGGCAGTGAAGATGTCCTAAACTGCAATTGAAATGAAAATTTCCGGATGATATAATTTTCTTGAAAGATTACTTAAACGAGAGGAGAAATATTATGCATCCGAGAATTAGTAACAAAGAATACGAGTATGTTAAAGAGGTTTTGGACCAGGGTTTCAGAACTTCCTATAACGGTTCAATGAACAAAAGACTTGAAGCCGCTTTTGCTGAAAAGTTCGGAACAAAGTTTGCAATCAGCTTCTGTAACGGAACAGCAACTCTTCATATTGCTCTTGAAGCTGCCGGCGTTGGCGCAGGGGATGAGGTTATCGTTCCGCCCCTTACAATGTCAAGCACAACTCTTGCTGTTCTTCACGCAGGGGCAACCCCTGTTTATGCCGATGTTGATCCTGATACATATCAGATTAGCGCCAAGGCTATTGAAAAGGTTATAACCCCAAGAACAAAGGCTATTATGCCTGTTGCTCTTTTAGGTATGTGCCCTGATTTTGATGCAATCAATGCTATCGCAAAGAAACATAACCTGGTTGTTATTGAAGATGATGCAGAATGTTTCTTAGGAAAATATAAAGGTAAGCTCGTTGGAACCCTTGGAGATATGGCAAGCTTCAGCTTCCAGGCGTCCAAGCACTTATCCGCAGGCGAAGGCGGTATGGTTATCACAGATAACGAAGAATATGCTGAAAAGTTAAGAAGATATTCAGGTCTTGGTTATGGCTCAATCGGTGCTAAGAAAGGCCGAATTTTAAAGAGCGATATCCAGAATCCTAACTATTTCAGACACGCATCATCAGGCTGGAATTACAGAATTTCTGATGTTTGTGCCGCTGTTGCTCTTGCTCAGACAGAGAGAATCGAAGAGCTTGTTGAAAATCGTATTGAGTCCGCTATGAAAACAAGAGAAGTTTTAAAGGATGCAAAATGGTTTAAAGAACAGCATACTCCTGACGACTGCGTAAACTCATACTGGGGCTATGCAGGTAAGCTTATTGACGATTCAATTAAGTGGGAAGATGTTTATAATAAGTTCGTTGAAAACGGCGGTCCTGGTTTCTATGCTGCTTGGAAGCTTTCTTATCAGGAACCATTCCTCCAGCAGATGAACCTTATGGGAAGAGAAAAATATATGCCTCTTATGAAAGATATGAAGTTCCCGATGGAAGGTCTTTGCCCTGTTGCAGAATCTCTCCAGCCAAGACTTATGCTTCTTAAAACAAACTATTATGATGCGGAAGAATTAAACCGCGACCTTGAAGCACTTTATAAGACAGTTAAATACTTTAACTAATATAAAACTTAGGGTCCCTTGCAAAAGGGACCCCTTTTTTATTTGACTATTTAGTTTTTTAATGGTATAATTTAAGGAATAAGGAGTGAAAAATTATGCTTTTATATATAATTCGTCACGGAGAGCCCGTTTATAACCCTAACGGCTTAACACAGATGGGGCAGGAGCAGGCAGAGGCTATCGCTAAAAGACTGTCCCTTCACGGAATTGATAAGATATACGCCTCGCCTTTAAAAAGAGCGAGAATGACTGCCGAGCCAACGGCGAAACTGCTTAATAAGGAAATCGGAATTGAAGAATTTATGTGCGAGGAAAAAGCAGGGGAAAGCTTTTGCGTTAAAGACGAAAACGGCGAAGATAAATGGATGTTCCTGATTGAAAAATACAGACGGGAAATGCAATCCAAAAAAATCTTGGATTTAGGCGATAAATGGTATAATCACCAGATGTTTAATACCCCAAAATGTAAAAGCGGATATGAAAGAATTTTAAATGAGTCGGACAGATTTTTAAGTGAGCTTGGGTATGCCCACGACAGAGAGAATGGCTGGTATAAGGCAGTAGCTCCTAACGATTTAAGAGTTGCGGCATTTTGCCACGGCGGATTTGGTCTGTCCTGGCTTGGAATTTTGCTTAATATCCCTCTTCCGACTGTGTGGACAAGGATGGATATAAGTCATTCGGGAATGACAGTTGTTGAGTTTAAGGAAGACAGCCAGGGAATATGCATCCCTAAAATGCTTATGCTTTCCAATGACTCTCATTTATATCGCGAGGGACTGCCCACAAAGTATAACAACGAAAAATTTATATAAGGAGAAAATAGATGCGACTGTTCAAACCATCTTTATATGAACTTTCTATATTTGATATTGACCTTGACGCTTTAAAAGAAAGAGGCATAAAAGGGTTTATTTTTGATGTTGACAACACAATTGTCCCCTATGACACTCCAAAGCCTGATAAGAAAATTAAAGATTGGTTTAAAAAACTCGAGAAAATGGGTTTTGTTTCATACATAGCGTCCAATAATAACAAGGGCAGGGTTGAACATTTTGCAGCCGAGCTTGGCATCGGATTTTTGCCTAAGGCGAAAAAACCTTTAACCAAAAACCTTAAAAAAATCTGCTCTGATATGGGGATTTCTCCAAAGGAAACCGCAATGGTCGGGGACCAGCTTTTTACGGATATGTTAGGCGGAAATATGGCAGGAATGTTCACTGTTTTAATTGAACAGATTTCTCCCGTGGAGGGAAAATTCATAAAGTTCAAAAGAATTTTTGAAAGACTTATTCTTCCTCATAAGAAGAGAGTGAAAGGAATTATATGTTAGCGAAATTCGGACCTGGCGGTAACTGTGAAAAATTTTATGAAGAGGGAAACAAAACCTCGCTCAATATTCCTGATTGGCTCAGCAAAAAAGGTTTAGAGGCCTATGAATATGAGTGCGGGAAAGGAATAAAGATTTCTCCCGACTCAGCGAAAGAACTTGGGGATAGAGCAAAGGAAAAGGGGATAACCTTATCGGTTCATGCCCCTTATTTTATAAGCCTTTCTTCAACCGAAGAGGAGAAAAGGGCAAACAGCGTTAAATATATTTTAGACACCCTCTCTGTCGCCAATGTTATGGGGGCAGGGCGAATTGTTGTGCACTCCGGCTCCTGCTCAAAGATTACAAGAAAAAAGGCGGTTGAGCTTGCCGCCCAAACCATAAAAAAGGCGGTTTATGAGGCGGATAATCTAGGGCTTGGGCATATTCATATCTGCCCTGAAACAATGGGAAAGGTAAACCAGCTTGGAACAATAGAGGAGGTCTGCGAGCTTTGCTCGTTTGACGAAAGACTTCTCCCAACCGTTGATTTCGGCCATATAAATTCCCAGACCCGCGGCGGCCTTAGAGAAATGGAAGACTTTGAGCGAATTTTTGATATAATCGAAAATAAGCTGGGGAAAGAAAGAGTGCAAAACTTCCATATCCATTACAGCCGAATCGAGTTTACTTCTGCCGGGGAGAAAAAGCACAGATGCTACTCTGAGACGGAATATGGCCCTGAATTCTGGCCCATTGCAGAGATAATGGCAAAGCGAAACTTGACCCCAACTGTTATCTGCGAGTCAAGAGGAACTCAGACAGAGGATGCAATGGAACTTAAAAAAATCTACCTTGAAAAGAGGGAGATATATGTATAAAAAGCTTAATGATATATTACAAGAAACTGAGGCGGTTTTAATAACCTCGCCATATAATATGCGCTATTTTTCCTCATTCTCAGGGGGAGAGGGCGCCCTTTTGATTTCCAAAAACGAAAGGGTTTTGTTTACCGATTCAAGATATACGGAAATGGCTGAATTTGAGGCGAAAGACTTTGAGGTTATTGAAAAGAAAAAGGCCTCTGATTTAACCGACTATATAAACGACAAAGGCTTTAAGGAAATCGCCATAGAAGATAATTTTATGACGGTTTCATCCCTTGAAAATTTAAAAAGCAAAACAACTTGTGCTTATATTGGCAAGGGTAGAGAAATTGACAGAAAAAGAATAATAAAAACACCTTTTGAGGTTGAGAAAATCAAAAAGGCAGAGGAAATCGGAGACAGAGCTTTTTCTCATATTTTAAAGTTTATAAAAGAGGGAATAGCTGAAAAAGATATTGCCGCAGAGCTTGAATATTTTATGAAAAAACAGGGGGCAGAGAAAACCTCTTTTGACACCATTTCAATAAGCGGAAAGAAAACAAGTATGCCCCACGGCACTCCCTCGGATAAAAAAATCGAAAACGGGGACTTTATAACCCTTGACTTTGGATGTGTATATGAGGGTTATTGCTCTGATATGACGAGGACGGTTGTTCTTGGAAAGGCAAGCGAAAAGCAAAAGGAAATATATAATATTGTCCTCTCGGCCCAGCAAAAAGGCCTCGCTATGATAAAAAGCGGAGTAAGGTGCGCCGAGGCTGACAGAGGAGCAAGAGAGATTATCGAAAAGGCAGGCTACGGCGAATATTTCGGCCATTCCTTAGGCCACGGCGTAGGACTTTTAATTCACGAGGCTCCAACTTTATCCCCGAATTCTTTGGATGTTTTAGAGGAGAATATGGTTGTAAGCTGTGAACCTGGGATTTATATTCCTGATTTCGGGGGCGTCAGAATCGAGGATTTGGTGGTCGTAAATAAGGACGGTTGCACTGTGCTTTCTAAAAGTGATAAGAATTTACTGGAAATTTAGACAAAACTTGAAAAAGCTCTTGCAATTTGGATGATTTTAGTATAAAATAGTGTTAGTAATATAACAAGAAAATTAAAGGAGGTATCCCCAATGATTTCAGCGGGTGATTTCAGAAACGGTATAACATTTGAATTTGAAGGCAATGTTTATCAGGTTGTTGAGTTTCAGCATGTAAAACCTGGTAAAGGTGCGGCTTTCGTCAGAACAAAGATGAAGAATGTTATAACAGGCGGTGTTACAGAAAGAAGCTTCAACCCAACAGAAAAGGTTGCAAAGGCTCATATAGAAAGAAAGGACATGGAATATTTATATGAAGACGGCGGTCTTTACTATTTCATGGATCAGGAAACTTATGACCAGCTTCCACTCAGCGAAGACCAGCTTGGCGACGCTCTTAAATTTGTTAAGGAAAATATGGTGGTTACTATCCTTTCCTATAAAGGCAATGTATTCAATGTTGAACCACCGAACTTTGTTGAGCTTTTAGTTGTTGAAACTGAACCTGGTATCAAGGGTAACACAGCTTCAAATGTTACAAAGCCAGCTAAGGTTGAAACTGGTGCAATCATCACAGTTCCTATGTTTATTAACGAAGGCGATATGATTAAAATTGACACAAGAAACGCAGAATATATGTCAAGAGTTTAATTATAAAGGAGATCATATTATGTCTGATTTAACAAACAGAGCGGCTTATCTTAAAGGTCTTGCTGACGGGATGAAAATGGACAAGAATTCTGACGAGTCAAAGCTTTTAAACGAGATTATCGCCCTCCTTGGCGATATTACAGCCGAAATGGAAATGATTGACGATGAGCAGGGCTTCCTTGCAGATAAAATTGACGAAGTTGATGAGGCTATCGATATTTTATGCGAAGAAGTTTTCGAAGACGAAATCTATGATTATGACGAAGAAGACGAGGACGACGAATTCGTAATTACTTGCGAAAAGTGCGGAAAAGATGTCTTCTTGACCTATGAAGATTTCCAGTGCGAAGACCTTGCTTGCCCATATTGCGACGAGCCTATTGAAATCGAGTTCGTTTGCGATGGGGACTGCGACGGCGACTGTGACTGTTGCGAATAATCTTTAAAAAAACAAAGGGGTGTAATTCTTTACATCCCTTTTATTTTTGTTGACAAGGGCCTTATTTTAGTGTAAAATTAATGAGTAAGCATAAAATTTTATAAAGGAATGAAAAAATGAAACATTTACCGAAATACATAGTTATTGGGATTTTAGTGCTTCTTTGCCTTGTATATCTTTTCAGCAGATGCTCAATTTTTGACCCTGCCGAAACGGCTCAGCCGGTGAAAAAACCTGAAAAGGTATCAGTCGAAGCATCCGACAAGATTAAGGGCATTTTAGAGGATATGACCTTGGAAGAAAAGCTCTATCAGATGTTCTATGTAACTCCTGAACAGCTCACAGAAACAGAAGATGTTATCTTTGCAGGGGAGACAACCAAGAAGGCAATTGATGAGAAGAATGTTGGCGGAATTGTCTATGCAGAGAGAAATCTTCAAGACAGAACCCAAGCCAAAGAGCTTCTTAAAAATACACAGGAGTTTGCCAAGATTCCGATGTTCCTCGGAACAACGGAAGAAGGAGGACAAAAGTTTTCTATAAGCCGAAATTCTCAAATGAGCCTTGGCGAGATTGAGCCTATGGGTCAGGTTAGTGATGCGGACAGCGCTTATGCAATCGGCGAGAAAATCGGCGAAGCTTTAAAAGAACTTGGCCTTAATATGAACTTCGCCCCTGTTGCGGATGTTATGGCAGAGGGTAAATTCAATATGATTGGGGACCGCTCCTTTGGTTATGACAAGGACGAGGTTTCAAGAAAGGTTGAGTGGATAATCAAAGGCCTTAAAAAAGGCGGAGTTGCCGTAACCTTAAAGCACTTCCCTGGCATGGGCTCAACCGAGGGCGATACAAATATGGACTATCCTTTGGTAAGCCGTTCACTCAGCGAAATAAAGAGCATTGATTTAGCTCCTTTTAAAGCAGGGATTGACGGTGGCGCAGATTTCGTTATGATTGGCCACATAAGAGTTCCTGAGCTTGATGCAGATAATCCTGCAACCTTCTCCGAAGCCATTGTAACAGACCTTTTGAGAGAGGAAATGGGTTATGGCGGAGTTATTATAACAAGTCCTCTTAACGAGGGTGCGGTGTTAAACTCCCACACCTCAGCAGATGCAGCGGTTGAAGCAGTTCTGGCAGGGGTTGATATGCTCTATATGCCAAACAGCTTGGAAATTGCTCACGAGGCGCTTTTCACGGCGGTTAAGAGCGGAAGGATTTCCGAAGAGCGCATAAACGAAAGCGTTATAAGGATTTTAAACTGCAAAGAAAAATTAGGTATTTTATAAGAAACAAGGGACTGCAAAAGCAGTCCCTTATTTTAGGAGAAAGATGGATATTTTACTTTTAGTCTGGAATTTAATTGTCTTTTCCCTTTACGGGATTGACAAGAGAAGAAGCATAAAAAACGAATGGAGGATAAGCGAGAAAGCTTTGCTTTCCTGTGCCTTTTTTATGGGCGGGGTTGGCGCATTTTTAGGAATGACCATTTTCCGCCACAAAACAAAAAAGAGGAAATTTCAAATTTTAATTCCTCTTTTTGTGGTATTGAATTTTTATATTTATAAGCTATACTTTTAAATCTTGGTTTCCTTCATTTCGGCAATAACCTGAGCCGGGTTTTCCGCCTTGAAAACCGCAGAGCCTGCAACGATAACATTTGCTCCTGCTTTAAGGGGCATATGGATATTTTTCGGCCCGATTCCGCCGTCAACTTCAAGGTCAATATCTTTTCCTGTTTTATCAATCGCCTCTCTTAAAAGGGCGATTTTTTCCTTCATTTCTTCTATGTAGCTTTGCCCGCCAAAGCCTGGCTCAACTGTCATAACGAGGATTAAATCAAAATATTTAACCGCATCAATTATTTCAGAGGCAGGAGTTTTTGGCTTAACGCTTATTCCTGCTTTAACACCGAGCGCGTGAAGGGCATCGGCTGTTGCTTTATAATCCGAAACAGTTTCGCAGTGAACGGTTATAATATCCGCCCCTGCCTTCGCAAAACGCTCTGCATAAAAGAGAGGGTCGCTTATCATAAGATGAACATCGAAAACCTGATTAGAAAGAGGGCGAAGAGCTTTTACAACATCAGGACCATAGCTTATATTGGGAACAAAATGACCGTCCATAATGTCAATGTGGAGGTATTTCGCCCCTGCTTCTTCGGAAAGCTTAACATCTCTGCCCAGGTTTGCAATGTCAGCCGCAAGAATTGACGGCGCAATAATTATTTCTCTCATAAAAATCTCACCATTTCTTTATATTTTTCAGTTCGTTATATAAATAAGTATAATTCTCGTGCCTTGTTTTTTCTATTTCGCCCCTTTGGAGAGCCTCTAAAACAGAGCATCCCTTTTCGACGGTGTGGCTGCAATCGGGGAATTTACATTCTGTATCAAAGAGAGCAAAGTCCCTGAAATAAAGGTGTAAATCCTCAGGGGGAATTTTGGCAATATCAAAGGAGGAAAAACCGGGGGTGTCGATTATATATCCGCCAAAGGGGAGAGGAAGAAGCTCGCTGTGACGGGTGGTATGTCTGCCACGCTCAACCTTTTCACTGACCTCGCCCGTCTGGAAAAATTCCTCGCCGAAAACCGAGTTTAAAAGACTTGATTTTCCAACGCCCGAGTTCCCTGCAAAGACAGTTATCTTATCTTTAAGTTTATCTTTAAGAGTTTCAATATTTATTTTTTCTGTTGCGCTTAAAGGGATAACCTCAAAGCCTGCCCTTTGATAAATCTCCTCGTATTCTTTACCTGAGTTTAAATCGGTTTTGTTGATACAAATAAGAATTTCAAGTCCGCTCTCTTCACAAGCGGCAATAAATTTATCAATGATTAAAAGGTTTGGCCTTGGGTTCTCTGTTGCGAAAACAACGGCAACCTGAGAAACATTGGCGACAGGGGGACGGATAAGAGAGGAGGTTCTGGGAAGAATTTCGTCAATAACCCCCGTCTTTTTATCTTCGGTAGAAACCATAACCATATCCCCCACAAGAGGAGTTATGTTCTCTTTGCGGAAAATTCCCCGCGCTTTGCACTCGATTATCTCATCGTCGGTCTTAACATAGTAAAAACCGCCGATTCCTTTAATGATAGTTCCTTTAATAAATTCCATAAATTATTCCATATTAACTGTCTGCTTTACAACCAGAATTCCGTCGTGGAAAACCTCAACATTAACGGATGGCTGAGAGCTTTGAATTGTAACAACCTCACTTGCGCCCTTAGCGAGAGTAAGCTTCTTGATTTCTTTTCCGTTTACCTTAATGCTGACCTCGGCGCTGGCTTTATCCGTTGGGCCGTAAACAGTGAAACGCTTACGGTTAGTTGCCTGAGGCTCGTCGTTGTTATTTGGCTTGTCGTTTTCAGAAGGCTCGTCATTTTCAGAAGGCTTATCCTCACTCTCTGTCTTTTCCTGACCCTTGCTTATTGTAAGAGTAAGAACATCAATGTCGCTTATAAGAGTGCCTTCTTTTTTGCTCTGAGAGATAATGAAATCTTCTTCATAGTCGTCGTGGAATTCATATTTAACCTTAACGGTTATGTCAAGGTCGGAAAGCTCTTTCTTAACCTTTTTGTAATCCATTCCAACATAGTCTTCCAATGTTTCCTTGGAAGGCTTTTCTTTTTCAAGGCGGTTTACAGTAAGGGTTATTTCGATTTTTCTGTCTTGGTTATACTTAACCTCGGAATCAGGGGACGGGCTTTGCGCTAAAACAAGGCCGTCCTCTTCTTTTTCATCCTCGTCATATTCAGGGATTAAGAAGCGGAAATATTCGCTGTCTTCATATTTATCCATAACCTCTTCGTAGGTCATATTGACAAACTGCGGAATCTTAACTGTCTTTCCGCCGCCGCCGAAGAGAAGGGAAATATAATCCCAGAAAAGGCTGAGGATAAAAATGATTATAGCAAGGGACGCGGCGAGAGCCGCAACGATAACTAAAACATTTTGTTTATCAGCTGGCTTTTTTTTCGGCATATCAAATTCCTCCTCATCATTTTCTGTAAGCTCAATATCGGGAGCGTTTTCGTAAGTATTGATTTTTTCAGGAGGAGTAAACTTTTCCTCCTTATTTAAATTAGTTTTCGGAATATCCTTAATTGCGGTAAAGACTGTTGTCTCTCCAAGATTTTTAGGAGCTGTTTCAGGCTCAGGGCTAGCTACGGGAGCGCCTTTTGAAGCTGACACAAGAGCCTCTTTGAATTCGCTGATAGTTGCATATCTTTCTGCAACTTCTTTGCGGATTGCTTTTAAAACTATGTCCTCAACCGCCTTAGGAATGCTTATATTAAAGTCCCTGGGTGGTGTCGGCGGGGTTTGGAGATGCATAATAGCGATAGACACAGGGCTTTCATTATCAAAAGGCACCTTGCCTGTAAGCATCTCATAAAGAACAATGCCCAGAGAATAAATGTCGCTCCTCTCGTCAACATATCCCCCACGGGCCTGCTCAGGAGAAACATAGTGAACAGAGCCGATTGCGGTGTCCTCTGCTGTAACGGTGGACTGCATACTTGCTCTTGCAATACCGAAATCCGTAATTTTAAGAACTCCCTCAGAGGTCATAATAATATTATGGGGTTTTATATCTCTGTGAACAATAGAATTTTTGTGGGCCTGTTCAAGACCGCTTGCAATCTGGATTGCATAGGCCAAGGCCTCTTTCCAGTTAAGAAGAACATTCTTATCAATGTATTCTTTTAAGGTAATCCCCTCAACGAATTCCATAACTATGTAGTGAAGGTCCCCTTCTGTTCCAACATCATAAATAGAAACAATGTTCGGGTGAGTAAGACTTGCCGCGGACTGCGCCTCAATATTAAAGCGACGCAAGAATTCCGCATCATCTTTAAGGTCGGTGCGAAGCACCTTGATAGCGACATAGCGGTTCAGTATGCGGCATTTAGCTTTATAAACAACGGCCATTCCGCCGCTTCCGATTTCTTCAACTATTTCATATCTTCCTGCTAAAAGCTGTCCAACTAAATTCATAACTAATCCTCCTTGATACCGATAAGAACAACTGTGATGTTGTCCTTACCCCCGTTTTCTTTGGCTTTTTCAACTAATGCTGTAAGCGCTTCTTCGGGGTCTGGCTGGCTTAAAACAATGTTTTTAATATCCTCGTCGTAGAGCATATCCGTAAGACCGTCACTGCAAAGGAGGATGCGGTCTCCCACTCTGACTTCGAATTCATATATGTCATATTCTTCGGTGGGCTCAGTTCCAAGAGCCTTTGTTATAATATTTCTTTCAGGATGATTTCTCGCTTCCTCAGGGGTTATTGCTCCGCTTTCCAGAAGCTTTTGAACAATTGAGTGGTCAGAGGTAAGCTGGGTTATTCCGTTTTTCTCAATTAAGTATGCCCTGCTGTCGCCTATGTTTGCGATGTAAGCAGTTCCTCCGTCAAGATAGAAAACAACGGCTGTTGTTCCCATTCCTGCGTTTTGAGAATTTGTAACGGATTTATGATAAATTTCGTTGTTTGCATAATCAAGAGACGCCATAATCTGGGCAACGATTTTCTCTTCGTCCCCTTGCATATCGGAGTGAAGAAGCTCGTTTGAAACAATTTCTGTTGCCATAGCGCTGGCAACCTCTCCTGCGTTATGACCGCCCATTCCGTCGGCCAGAATGCAGAAGCCGTGAGGGGAGCCGTTTTCAAAACCGCTTATTAAAAAGCTGTCTTCGTTAAGCTCTCTTATAAGTCCTGTGTCGGACTTTCCCATTGCAAAAGCTTTCATTTTTATCACACCTTTCTAAGTCAAGTTTTCCCCAAGACGGTTTTTCCTAAGCTGTCCGCAGGCGGCGGATATATCGCTTCCCATTTCCCGTCTTATTGTTGCAGGGATTTTATGTTTTTCAAGATGGAGGCGGAAAGCCTCAACACCTTTGGAATCTGTTTTCTTAAAGCCTGTTTCCTCAACGGGATTAACAGGAATAAGGTTAACATGGCAGAGCATCCCCGATAGAAGGGAAATAAGCTCGTTTGCCGTTTCTATGTTATCGTTTACTCCACGAATGAGGGTATATTCAAAGGAAATTCGCCTGTTTGTCTCTTTTATGTAGTCCCTACAAGCCTCCATAAGAGTTTTGATGTTATACATTTTGTTGACAGGCATAATCTTATTTCTCATCTCGTCATTTGTTGCGTGAAGGGAAACAGAAAGAGTAATCTGCGGAGCAACCTTACTTAGTTCCCTGATTTTATCCGCAATTCCGCAGGTGGAGAGAGTTATGTGCCTGTGACCGATGTTAAGGCCGTCAGGATGGGAGACATTATTTAAAAATGTAATAACATTTTCAAAGTTGTCAAAAGGCTCTCCAATACCCATCATAACGATATTGGAAATTCTCTCTCCCAGGTCTTTTTGAACCACCATAACCTGACCGATTATCTCAGAGGGAGTAAGGTTTCTCACTCTGCCGCCGATGGTGGAGGCGCAAAAGGCGCAACCCATACGGCAACCAACCTGAGAAGAGATGCAAATCGTGTAGCCGTGCTTATATTTCATAAGGACGGATTCAATATAGTTTCCATCACTTAATTTTAGCAGATACTTCCTTGTTTCGTCAAGCTTTGACACGAATTTTTCCTCAATGGTGGGGAGGAAAATTGTAGCAATTTCAGAAAGCTTCTCCCGAAGATTTTTCGAAAGATTGCTCATCTCATCGATGGACGAAATATCCGTATAAAGCCACTTGAAAATCTGCTTGGCGCGAAAGGACGGCTCGCCCATAGCTTTTATTAACTTTTCAATTTCTTGGTAGGATAAATCCCGAAGGTTTATCCTTTCTTTTCCATTTTGCATATATAAAAACCACTTTCGCCGTTTTCGCCGGTTAAAATTTGTTCTTCGTAAGTTTTAATAAATTCAGGATGTTTTTTGAGGAAAGAAGAAGTAATGTCATTGTTTTCCTCTTTTAAGACTGTGCAGGTGCTGTATAAAAGGACACCATTATCTTTGACATAACGGCTTGAAACCTCCAAAAGCTCCCTTTGGATTTTGGAAAGCTCCGCTATATCCTTTTCTTCGCGGGTCCATTTGATGTCAGGCTTTTTATGGATAACCCCGATTCCTGAGCAAGGAGCGTCTAAAAGCACTCTGTCGGCGCTTCCTATGAGGGACGGGATTTCCTCTCTGCCGTCATGGACCTCTGTTTTGAAAATATGTATGTTAAGGCGATTTGCACTCTTTTTAATAAGCTCTGTCTTATGCTCGTAAACATCAAAGGACAAAACCTCGCCCATATCTCCCATCATTTCGGCAATAGCACAGCTTTTTCCTCCGGGGGCGGCGCAGATATCCATAATCCGCTCATTTTTCTGAGGGGATAGAACCTGTACTGCCTTATATGAGCTTATATTTTGCAAAGAAAAATAGCCTTTTTTGTATGAGGGGAGAGCGTCGATATTAATCTGCCCTAAAACACTTAAACATCCGTCAAAAAGAGGAGAAACCTCTGCCGTAACGCCTTCGCCACCTAAAACTTCAATGAGTTTCTCAGGAGTTATAAGCAGGGGATTAACTCTTATGTTAACCCTGTGTGAGCGGTTGCTCTCTGCCATAAAGCTTTCGCACTTTTCGAATGAATACTGCTTTAAAAGCTTCTTGGTAAGCCAGAGAGGGAAGGAGTATTTAAGGGAAAGATACTCTGTCTCGTTTTCCTTTTCGGGAAAGGAAATGCTGTCTATATTTCTTGAAACATTTCTTAAAACCGCGTTTATAAAGCCTCGGGATTTGTTTGCATACTTTGAGGCAAGCTTAACACTTTCGTTGCAAGCGGCGCTGTGAGGAATTTTGTCCATATAATACATCTGGTAAACTCCTAACCTCAAAAGGTTCTTAACCCACGGGCTCATTTTCTTTATCTTAACGGAAGAAAACTGACCTATAATATGGTCAAGAGAGAGCTTATTTTTAACAATCCCGTAAATAACCTCTGTAACAAGGGCGCGGTCAACAGGGGATGCAAGAGAAATAGCATCCGAAAGAGAGGCGTTAAAATACTCGCCCTTTTCCTCAATATTATAAATGGCTTTAAGAATAATTTCTCTTGAATTCATAGCTTAATCTCTGTTTCTGCCTCCTGCTAGAACTAAAAGCCTGAGTAGGTTGGCGATTGCAACGGCAACAGATGCAACATAGGTAAGAGCCGCCGCTGTTAAAACTTTTTTAGCTCCTGAGAGCTCTTCGCCGTCTAAAATGGCTTCGCCGCCGAGAGTTTTGATTGCTCTTCTGCTTGCGTTAAATTCAACAGGAAGAGTTATAATCTGGAATAAAACAACTGCAATAAAGAGGACAATACCCGTAACAATCATAAGGTCGTTTGCAAAGATGATGCCTAAGATTGCAAGAGGGAACGCCGCGTAGGATGAAATTTGAACAACGGGAACGATGGCGTTTCTCAATTTGATTGGCATATAAGCCGTTGCGTGCTGAATTGCATGGCCGACCTCGTGTGCCGCAACCCCAAGCGCTGCAACAGATGTGCTTGAATAGGTTGAGTCGCTAAGGCGGACAATGTTTGTTCTCGGGTCAAAATGGTCGCTTAAATGACCTGCCACCCGTTCAATTTTAACATGGGAAAGTCCGTTCATATCAAGAATTTTTCTGGCAACATCGTGAGCTGTCCAGCCACGGCTGTTGCTGACTTTTTTGTATTTGTTAAAGGTGGAATTAACATTTGCGCTTGCCCACATCGCAATAATTAAAGCGGGCAAAACAAAGATGATGTATGTGTAATCAATTCCGTAGAACATAAGTTGTTACGCTCCTTTATAATAAAATTTCGCCGATTTCGACTGTATTTCCGTTTAAAAAGCTTTGAGTGTCCATTCTCTTTTTGCCAAATGGCTGAACCTCGCAAAGAAGAAGAGAGGTGCCGTCTCCGCAGGCAACTTCGATTTTCTTATCAGGAAGTCCGATAATCTCCCCTGGCTTTTTGTCGGTTTTACTTCCAAGGGATGCAGTGAAAATTTTTAAAACTTCACCTTTATAAAGTGTATGAGCGGTTGGGTATGGATTTGTCCCTTTTATTAAAGAAAATATCTCTTTTGCGCTCTTTGTCCAGTCGATTTTCCCTGTGTTTTTGTCAAGCATCTTGGCATAGCTTGACTCCTCATCATTTTGGGGAGTTCTTTCTATGCTACCGTCCTTGATTTTTTCAAGGGTTTTAGTAAGCGCCTCTGCCCCTAAGTAAGAAAGACGGTCAAAAAGCTCCCCTGCGGTTTCGTTTTCGCCGATTTTTGTTTTAAGGGTTAAAAGCATATCCCCTGTGTCAAGGCCGTTATCCATCTGCATGGTGGTAATTCCCGTTTCCTCTTCGCCGTTTATAACCGCCCACTGAATTGGAGCTGCGCCACGGTATTTGGGAAGAAGAGAGCCGTGAACATTAACGCATCCGAATTTCGGATATTCGATAATATAAGGTGGCAAAATCTTGCCGTATGCAACAACGATTATTATGTCCGGATTAAGGGCTTTCAATTCCTCCACAAATGCCTCGTTCTTTAAAGTTTCAGGCTGGAAAACAGGAATATTATTTGCGATTGCACATTCTTTAACCGGCGGAGGAGTAAGATGATGCCCTCTGCCCTTTGGTTTATCCGGCTGAGTAACAACTCCGCAAATTTCATATTTATTTTCTATAAGAGCCATGAGGGATGGCACCGCAAAATCGGGAGTTCCCATAAAAAGAATTTTCATAATTTAAGTCAACGCCTTTCTGCGCAGTTTTTCTTAGTCAAGTTCAAGCTCGCCCTCGTCTGCCCATCTTGAAACCTTTTCCATAAACATATGGCCGTCAAGATGGTCAAGCTCGTGGCAAAAAGCCCTTGCAGTAAGTCCCTCGCCTGTATAGGTTTTCCATTCGCCTCTGCGGTTTTGGAACTTTATTGAAACGATATTCGGGCGTGTAACTTCGCCGAATTTCCCTGGGTTACTGAGGCAACCTTCAAAGTCGGTCTGCTCCCCTTCGGCGTGAGTTATTTCAGGGTTAATAAGTTCTAAAATCTCTTCCCCTGTGTCAACAAGCGCAATTCGTTTAAGAACTCCAACCTGAGGAGCGGCAAGGCCAACCCCGTTTGATGCGACAAGAGTTTCCCGCATATCATCAAGAAGAGTTATAATTCTTTCGTTTATTTCGTCAACAACTCTGCATTTCTTTGTAAGAACATCGTCGCCGACTTTAACAATATTTCGTATAGCCATTTTTATCTCCTTTTATAACATATTTGTTGGATTTATATCAATGCTCAAAAAAACTTTTTTAGAGTCCTCTTTAATATCGGATAAGGATTTTAAAAGAGGATGAATTTTTTCGCTGTCTGCCTTTAAAAGCATTCTGTATCTGTATTGATTTTTAATTTTGGATAGGGGAGCGGAGGAGGGCCCGATAACCGAGCTTATAAAATCGTTGGTTTTCATATAATCCTTAACCAAAAGATTTATTTTCTCCATAAATTTCGCCGTATTTTCTTCACTTTCTCCGCTTGCCATAATGGATATTATGTCGCAAAATGGCGGATATTTAAGCCGTCTGCGACTTGCAATTTCTGATTCATAAAAACTCAGATAATCGTGGTCTTTGGCAAAGACAACGGTTGAATTCTGAGGCTGATAGGTCTGGATAATTGCCCTGCCTTTTATTTCTCCACGGCCTGCTCGTCCGCAAACCTGAGTTAAAAGGGAAAAACTTTTCTCGCTTGCACGAAAATCGTCCATACAAAGAGAGGTATCCGCCGCAAGAACACCGACTAAGGTAACATCAGGGAAGTCAAGCCCTTTCGTAACCATCTGGGTCCCAATTAAGATGTCTGCCTCCCCCCGCCCGAAAGCAGAGAGAATTTCCTCGTGGCCTCCTTTATGAGAGGTGGTGTCCGTATCCATTCTGAGAACTCTCGCTGTTGGGAATTTATCCAAAAGTGCCTCTTCAATTTTCTGTGTTCCCGTTCCGAAAAACTTAATGTGCTTTGAGCCACATTCAGGGCAAACCTCGGGAACGGGCATTTCCTTACCGCAGTAATGACAAACCATAGTGTTTTTATGTTTATGATAGGTCATTGAAACGCTGCAATCTGTGCATTCCAAAACATATCCGCATTCACGACAAGAGGTAAAGGTTGAATAGCCTCGCCTGTTTAAGAAAAGGATTGTCTTGGTTTTGTTTTCAAGATTTTTCGCAATCTCCCTTTGAAGAGTGAGAGAGAGGGGAGAGAAATTCTTATAGTTAAAAAGTTCTCCACGCATATCAACAATCTTAACCTCAGGAAGCTCCATTTCGTTATATCTGTGAGTCATTTCAAAAAGGGTGTATTCCCCGTTTTGCGCTTTATAAAAACTATGGAGTGATGGAGTTGCAGAGGCTAAAAGCACAGTTGCTCCGCTCTCCTTTGCTCTTTTTTCAGCAATATCCTTTGCGTGATATTTCGGGGTTGTGTCGGATTTATAGCTTGTTTCGTGTTCCTCGTCGAGGATTATTATGCCGATATTTTCAAAAGGCGCAAAAATCGCTGACCTCGCCCCAACGACAACACTGACCTCACCGTTTTTGATTTTATTCCACTCATCAAACCGCTCCCCTTGGGAAAGACGGCTGTGGATAACTGCAACACTATCTCCAAAACGGCTTACAAATCGGTTAACGGTCTGTGGGGTTAACGAAATTTCAGGAACAAGCATAATTGCCGTTTTGCCTATCTTTATGCAGTGGTCAATGGCTTGAAGAAAGACCTCGGTTTTTCCGCTTCCCGTAACCCCGCGAAGAAGAATTGTTTCGTTTTTGGAGGCGGAAATATTATTCTTTAAATGGTCAATAACCTGTCTTTGCTCAGGGGTCGGAACATAGTTCTCGCTTGGTTTATATTTGTTTTTGTTATAGGTCTCTCGGTAAACCCTCTCGCTGAAAATTTCAACCAAGCCCTTTTTAGAAAGAGCAGAAAGGGCATTGGAATTTCCCCCTGAAAGGGTATAAAGCTCGGTTACCTTTATGGGATGAATTTCGCATAAAGCTTTAAGCATCTGCCCCTGAACCTTCGCCCTCTTTGAAAGCATATCTTCGGCTAATGATAAAGCTTCATCTTCACTTATTTTAAGCTCGGCATATCTGGCGGTTTTTTCGCGGGCTCCGCTTTCAAGTCCCGGAGGAAGAAAGAGACGAAGAGCCTGATAAAATGAACAGAAATATTTTTCCTTTACCCAAAGGCATAGTTTTAAAATGCTTTCCGAAACAAAAGGCTCTTTATCAAGAACTTTTCTGATTTTTTTAAGGTTTTCAAACTGACTGCTCTTTGTTATTTCCACAACAATACCCCGTGCGAAAAAGTTTCCACGGCCGAATGGGACCTCAACTCTTGACCCAACAGAAACTTCCATATCGGAAGGAATTTCATAGTCAAAGCATTGGTCGATATTATGCTGACGGTTGTTTAAAATAACTTTGGCAATCATTTTATTATTTAATCCTGTCTAAAATTTTATTTGCGATATCCTCTTTCTGAGAGAGAGGAATATCGGTTTTATTTCCCGATTTATCTATAATCGTAACAATATTTGTGTCGCCTTTAAATCCTGCACCTTCCTCATTTAAGCTGTTTGCAACAATGAAATCAAGGTTTTTGGATTTAAGCTTTTTACTTGCGTTTTCCATAAGGTTTTCAGTTTCCATGCAGAAACCAATAAGGGTTTTTTCTCCGCCGAACTTTTCTCCAAGACTTTTTAAGATGTCAGGGTTCTGGGAAAGAGGAATATTTAAATCCCCGCCCTTTTTGATTTTATTTTCGGCAGTCTTTTCAGGGCGATAGTCCGCAACTGCCGCCGCCTTTATGATAATGTCGGCGTTTTCTGCATTCTCCATAACTGCATCAAACATCTCTTTTGCAGAAGTTATGTTTATAACCTCTGCCTCAGCAGGTGGCGTAAGATTTACAGGCCCTGAAATAAGGGTAACCTCTGCCCCTCTTAAAAGAGCTGCCTTTGCGATGGCATAACCCATTTTTCCGCTGGAATGGTTTGTTATATAGCGGACAGGGTCAATTGCTTCCTGTGTTGGCCCTGCTGTAACCAAAATCTTTTTCCCCAAAAGGTCCTTTTCGGGATAGAGAAGCTGGCCCTTTATAGCTTCAACAATGGTTTCGACTGGTGCAAGTTTTCCGTCGCCGATGTCTCCGCAGGCAAGAACGCCTGAGGTTGGGGTTATGAATAAATAGCCAAGGCTTTTAAGGGTTTCAATGTTTCTCTGGGTTACAGGATTATGATACATATTGGTATTCATAGCAGGTGCAATCATAACAGGAGAGGTTGCGGCAACAACTGTTGTTGAGACAATGTCGTCCGCTATTCCGCCTGCAATTTTGCCGATGATATTGGCGGTTGCAGGAATGATTGCGATAAGGTCTGCCTCTTTGGAAAGAGAAATATGCGGAATTCTCCAAGCATTTTTCTTATCAAAGAGCGAGGTATAAACAGGGTTTTTGGACATTGCCTCAAAGGTCATTGGCGAAACAAATTCTGCCGCTGACTCGGTCATCATAACCTTAACATTTGCCCCAAGCTTATTAAGTGCGGAAATAACATCAAGGGTTTTATAAATTGAGATCCCGCCTGTAACGCCAATAAGAACATTTTTACCTGTAAGAGGCATAAAATCATATCCTTTCTTAAACCGAAGCGGACTGCCCCACTTAAAAGAGGGCAGTCCGATTATTATACGGTGTAGTTTCCTTTATCACAGGCAATCTTGCCCTCATAGATTTCGTTTGCTGCTATTGTAACATCCTTTGTGCTTTTAGCGTCTGTAAGAGGAAGTGCCCCTTGGGAGAGCTGTCTTGCTCTTCTTGCTGTTTCAATAACGAGAGTATATCTGCTCCCTGCCTTTTTAATAAGTTCTGTAACGGGTGGATAAATCATCATAATAGTTTATTCTCCTTTTATAATATTTTCAATCTCTGAAACTGCTGTTTCAAGAGTATTATTTACAACAACATAATCATATTTATCTTTAAGCAAAAGCTCTTCTTTTGCACGGTTTATGCGAGCCTTTAAAGTCTCATCAGTTTCGCTTCCCCGACCTTTAAGCCTTTTTTCAAGGTCAGCAAAAGATGGGGCATCAACAAAAATTAAAACCGCATCAGGAAAAATCTTTTTGACATTAAGAGCCCCTTCAACCTCAATTTCAAGGATGAAATCCTTCCCCTCGTTTAAAGCTTCTTTAACGGGGGCAACGGGAGTTCCATAATAATTCCCGTTATAGTTTGTCCATTCCAAAAGAGAGTTATTTTTAATCATTTCCTCAAACTCAGCTATGGTTTTGAAATAATATGTAACTCCTTCGATGTCTTCATCCCGCATTTTCCTTGTGGTTGCGGAAACCGAAATGGAGATAGCTGGATTTCTCTTAATAATTTCTTTACAGATTGTTCCCTTGCCAACACCGGATGGACCGGAGATGACATAAAGGAGACCTTTTTTACTTGTTGTCATAGTCCTCGTCCTTTTCAGTATCGTTTTCTTCAACTGCTATAATATCTTCGTCACGGCTTGCTCTTCCTGCAATAGTTTCAGTCTGAATAGCAGAAAGAATAACATGGTCGCTGTCAGTAATCAAAACCGCACGGGTGCGTCGTCCGCAACTTGCATCAATTAAAAGTCCCTTGTCCCTTGCTTCCTGAATAATACGCTTAATAGGAGCGGATTCAGGGCTTACGATTGCAACAACACGGTTTCCTGAAACAATGTTACCAAATCCGATATTAATAAGATTCATAAACTTAACCTTCCTTTTAACAGATTATTCAATGTTTTGAATTTGCTCTCTGATTTTTTCGATCTCTGATTTAATCTCAACAACCATTGAAGCAATTTCAATGTTGTTTGCCTTAGAGCCGATTGTGTTTGTTTCGCGGTTCATTTCCTGAATGATAAAATCAAGCTTTTTGCCGATAGGCTTATCTGTGTTAAGCGCGCTCTTGAAAGCTTTGATGTGGCTTCTTAAACGAACAGTTTCTTCGTCAATTGCAACCTTGTCCGCGAAGATAGCGGTCTCTGTAATAAGACGGGTTTCATCAACCTTGGCATCCCCTAAAAGCTCTCTCATCTTGTTTTCAAGATTTTCTCTGTAAAGCTTAACTGTCTGGGGAGACTGAGCCTCAATCTTTGTAAGCTCGTTTGCGATATTGTCAAGATGGAATAGGATGTCTTTCTGGAGTCTTTCGCCCTCTTCACTACGCATATTGTTAAATTCAGAAAAAGCAGAGGATAAAGCTGTGTTTATAATCTCAAACATCTTGTCCTCGTCAATCTCTTTATATTCAACGCTGAAAATATCGTTATATCTTGCAACAGTTGAAACCTTGATGTCGTCCTCAACCCCAAGAGAAGCAAGCTCTTTTAAAACCTCAATATAGTTTTCCGCTAAGGGACGGTTTAAGGTTATAACTCTGTCGTCCCCTTCCTGCTCCTTTAAAGAAACAGAAACTTCAATTTTCCCGCGGGAGATATACTCGGCGGTCTTC
The DNA here is from genome assembly GCA_045578465.1 of Clostridia bacterium. Lineage (GTDB taxonomy): Bacteria > Bacillota > Clostridia > Monoglobales > Monoglobaceae > SIG454. The sequence continues at coordinate 112,261 of JAZNKJ010000039.1, forward strand.
TGGCGGATTTTGTCCTCCAAGAAATTATAAAATCTAGGGATTCGGAGTGCAATATCCATATATCTGTGGTTAACGGAGCGAATTTGGACGGAAACCGTAAAGCCTTCAATGACCATTTCCGCTCTTCCGAAACCTGTCATACTTTTAAGCATTCTAACTCAAAACCTTTCTCTTCATAAAGGGTGGTTAACCCTCGTAATTATTCAACATAAATTATATCACAAATTTTCGGAAAATGCAAATAATATTTGAAATTTTAATGAAAATATTGTATACTCTAATTATAGCTTAAAAATAAAGGATTTTGGAGATATAAATATGTCATTTGACGGGCTTTTAACCTATGGCGTTGTAGGCGAATTTGAAAACAAAATATTGGGCGGAAAAATAAATCAGGTTTATCAGCCTGAGAGGGACGAAATCATCCTGCAAATAAGGACTTTTGAGGATAATTTTAAGGTCCTTTTATCTGCCAGCGCCTCAAATGCGAGAGTGCATTTTACGAAGAGTAAAAAGGAAAACCCTATAACTGCGCCTCTTTTCTGTATGATAATGCGAAAGCATCTGGTTGGGGGGAAGATTGTTTCTATTTCTCAGGAGGGCTTTGACCGCATAATCAAAATCGGGGTTGAAAGCTATACCGAGCTTGGGGATTTAACAGTTAAAACTCTCATAATCGAAATTATGAGCAGGCACAGTAACATAATTTTGGTTGGAAGCGACGGCAAAATTATCGACAGTATCAAGCATATTGACCTGACTGTTTCTCAGGTTCGTCAGGTGCTCCCGGGCTTTTTCTATGAAAAACCCCCTGTCCAGAATAAAATAAACCCTCTTAATGCCGAAAAGGAAGAAATCTTAGAAAGACTTTTAAGCCTCCCCAAAGATTTTTCGGCAGACAAAGCATTGGTTGATATTTTCTTCGGGGTAAGTCCTCTGGTTTCAAGAGAGATTTTATATCGTTTTTCAAAAAGCACAACCGCAATGCTCTCTCAGGTTGATGTTTCGGCATATGCCGATGCGGTTTATGATTTCTTCCGCAGTGTTAAAAACGGGGAAGAAAACCCGACAGTTGCCTTTGACATTTCGGGGAAGAAACCAGTTGCCTTTTCCCTTGTCAGCTTAACTCAGTATGAGGGGAGCGAGACTTTAAAATATGAAAGCGTAAGCGAGGCGGTTGACAATTTCTATGCCCTTCGGGGAGAGTCAGAGCATTTAAGTCAGAGAAGCGCCCATATTGTTAAGATTATCAATAATAACATTGAGCGGTGCCGAAAGAAAATTGTTATCCATGAGGATAATTTAAGAAAGGCAAAGAACAGAGACAAATATAAAATTTACGGAGATTTGCTCACGGCGAATATGTATCAGATGAAAAGCGGTGCAAAGGAAATTCAGGTGGAGAATTATTATGAAAATCCCCCTCAGACCGTGACAATCCCTCTTAAAGAGGAACTTTCTCCCTCAGGAAATGCCCAGAGATATTATAAGCTTTATACAAAGGCGAAAACCACTGAAAGCTATTCAACTGAGCAGATAAAAGAGGCAAAAGAGGAGCTTAATTATCTTGAAACTGTTTTGGAGTCAGTTCTAAGGGCGGAAAGTCCTGCTGATATTGCGGAGATTAAAGAAGAACTTGGAAGCCAGGGATATATCCCCAAAGTGAACAATAAAAAGAGTAAGTTTAATAAAAAAACTGCTCCTATGGAGTTTGTATCAAGTGACGGATATAAAATTTTAGTGGGAAAGAACAATCATCAGAACGATACTCTGACAATTAAGACGGCATTTTCGACGGATATATGGCTTCATACGAAAAATATCCCAGGCTCTCATACCATTATAAGAACCGAGGGGAAAAGCGAAGTTCCCGACCAGACTATTTTAGAGGCGGCAAGGATTGCGGCATATTACAGCAAGGGAAGAGATGGCTCTCAGGTTCCCGTTGACTACACGGCGGTTAAGAATGTTAAAAAGCCGTCAGGTGCAAAACCGGGCTTTGTAATTTATGACAATTACAATACGGTTTATGTGACCCCAAACGAGGAAGAGATTAAAAAATTAAAAGGTCAGGATTAAATCCTGACCTTTTTTGTTATACAAAGTGTGTCATACCACCGTCAACGGTAATATTTTCCCCTGTCATATAAGAGGATGCGTCGGAGCAAAGGAAAACGATAGCTCCGTTTAATTCTTCGGGATTTCCTGTTCTTTTAAGCATTGTCTTGTTGGATAAACGCTCTATAAATTCCATATCCGTAGCAGGAGTAATATTCGGAAACGGCCCAGGAGATAAGCTGTTAACCCTGATGTTTCTGTCTGCAAGAGCTGAAGCTGCATATCTTGTAAGCTGGATAAGACCGGCTTTACCTGCACCATAGAACGGAGGACTTGGGACACCTTTTCCTTCGTAGATGGTAAGGTCAGGAGCGGAAAGACCATACATAGAACCGAAGTTTATAATGTTTCCGCCGCCGGCTTTGTCAAAGTAAGGGAGAACCTCGCGCATACAGCGGAAGGAAACATTAAGTGTTCCGTCAATTCCGCCTTCCCAAAGGCTATCTTCAATAAAGTCTATTCTGTGTTCAGCGCCCTTTCCGCCTGCACCACCGCCGTAGGCAGCACAGTTAACCAAAACATTGATTGCACCGTATTTTTCGTAAACGGTTTTAAAGCATTCTTTTATGCTCTCTGTTTTGGATAAATCGGTTTCGATAAAGAAAAGTTTTCCGTTTTTCTTATATTCATCAAAGCTTTCGGTAAAGCGGTCCGCAATATCAGGAACAGCAACATTTGCGCCATATTCAAGTAGCGCTTTAACCATTGTTCTGCCTAAGTTTCCGGCTCCGCCTGTAAAGATTATGGTTTTACCTTCTAATGAAAATAAATTATTCATAATTTTAGCCCCTTTCGGTATAATCTAACTTAATTATACCAAAAGAGGCTCTTAAAACAAGGTTTGGAAAGGACATATTCTTGTCTTTTATGTCCGTTTTATGTTATTCCTTTTAAGGAGAAGAGAGTTGCTTACAACAGAAACCGAGCTGAGTGCCATCGCACCTCCTGCTATAATGGGGTTTAAAAATCCCAAAGCGGCAAAGGGGATGCCGATAGAGTTATAAATGAACGCCCAGAAAAGATTCTGTTTTATCTTTCTCATAGTAAGCTTTGAAAGACGGATTGTTGCAGGGATTAAGAGTAAATCGCCGCCTGGGACAGTTATGTTTGATGCCTCAATTGCAATGTCTGCGCCACCGCCCATAGCGATTCCTATGTTAGCCTCGGCAAGAGCGGGAGCGTCGTTAATTCCGTCTCCAACCATAGCGATAAATTTATTCTGAGCCTTTAACTTTTTGATTTCTTCTGCCTTTCCGCCAGGGAGGACCTCTGCGATAACAGTCTTAATGCCAACCTCGTCTGCGATGGCTTTTGCAACAAGGTGGTTATCCCCTGTTATCATTATGGTTTCAATCCCCATATCATTAAGCTTTTTAACGGCTTCCTTTGAGGTCTCTTTGACAGCATCGGCAATCTCGAAAAGACCGATTAAAGCTCCGTTTTCGGAAACATAAATTGTTGTAACTCCCTCTTTCTGAGAATAAGAGGAAAGGTCAACGGAGTTTTCCTCCATAAGACGAGAATTTCCGATTATAAGGTTTTTTCCCGAAACGGAAGCGGAAATACCTTTTCCCTGATGGGCGGTAAAGTTTTCAGCCTCGGAAAGAGAAAGACCTTTTGATTGGGCAAAAGCTACTATTGCCTCGCCCAAAGGATGTTCGGAAAGCTTTTCTGCTGATGCAGAAAGGGTTATCAAATCGTCTTCATTTCCTGAAAAACAAAGAACTGCTCGGACGGAGGGTTTCCCCTTTGTAATTGTCCCTGTCTTATCAAAAACGATAGTGTCTATATGGCTTGCCCTTTCAAGCTCTTCCCCGCCTTTGATTAAGATTCCGTTTTCAGCCCCAAGTCCTGTTCCGACCATTATGGCAGTCGGAGTTGCAAGACCCAATGAACAAGGGCAGGCAATAACCAGAACGGAAACTGCGTTTATAATTGAACGGGAAATATCTCCCGAAAAGATAAGCCAGAGGATTAAAGTGAGTAGTGCGATAATAAGAATTGCGGGAACGAAAACTGCTGAAATTTTATCTGCAAGGCGCTGGATGGGAGCCTTGTTTCCCTGAGCATCCCTGACAAGCTTTATAATATGAGAAAGAGCTGTGTCCTCTCCCGTTGCAATAACTTCAATTCTGAACGCTCCTGAAACATTTTGGGTTCCGCCGTAAACCTTGTCTCCAACTCCCTTGAAAACGGGGAGACTTTCTCCTGTGAGCATTGACTCGTCAATGTCCGTTTCGCCGAAAATAATTTTCCCGTCAAGAGGGATTTTTTCTCCCGGCTTGACGAGAAGAATGTCGCCCACTTTAACGGCGTCTACTAAAACCTCTATGATTTCTCCGTCTTTATATAAATGGGCTTCCTTTGCTTTAAGGCTAAGGAGTTTATCAATTGCGGATGAGGTTTTCGCCTTTGCTTTTTCTTCCAGATATTTGCCTAAAAGAATGAGGGTTATAATGGTCATTGATGACTCAAAATAAAGGCCGTCCATCCCGCTGACATTTCCGCTCAAAACATTATATAGGCTGTAAAAATAAGCAGTAAGAGTGCCTAAGGAAACTAAAACATCCATATTAGGACTTTTTCCTTTAAGAGATTTAAATGCCCCCTTGTAGAACGGAATGGCAATAACAAACTGAACGGGAGTTGCCAGAACAAGCTGGAAATATTGATTGTGCAAAAATGCAAAATTATGAATATTAGCCCAGTGAAAAATCATTCCCATAATGAGAGGGAAAGTAAGAATTGCGGAAACTATAAGGGAAATAAGACGGCGCTTTCCTGCCCGTCTTTCTTTTTCCTTTTCATTTTCCAAATTAACTTCTTCCAGTGGCACAGCGTCAAAGCCGAGAGATTTGATTTTTTCCATAATAAAAACATCTGTAACTGCACCCTCATATACCACATGGGCAGTCCCTGTGGCAAGATTTACTGAAACAGATGTTACGCCATCGATTGAGGAAACGGTGCGCTCAACATTGCTGCTGCAACCGGCGCAACGCATTCCTGTAATTTTAATTGATTTCTCCAATTTGATCCACTTCCTTTTTGAAAGAAATAAGCTGGCTACCGTAAGCAAAAGCGGAAAACAGCACGGAAGCTACTAAAACGAGAAGAAGAAGCATATTGACAAAGTATGGCATATCCTTAAAGATAACCAGGAGAAGCATAACGATATAAAAGATAACCGTTGTCATTTTTCCATACCAGCTTGCCTGAACAATAATCTTTTTAAGATATAGGATAAGGCCCACCAAAATCATTATAAGCTCTTTTGCAATAATGATTGAGATACACCAAACGGGAACAAAACCACGAACGGATAAAGCAAAGAGAGCAGTTATCTGCATAAGCTTATCAACGAGAGGGTCATAAACTTTTCCCGTATCGGTAATCATATTGAATTTTCTCGCAATAATCCCGTCAATAATATCGGAAAGTGCTGAGATAACAAGCACTGTGCAAGCTCCCCAAAGGTTGTCCGCAATAAGCATAAGATATGCAAAAACAGGGACTAAGAAAAGTCTGAAAGTCGTTATAATATTTGGAATCATAAAATATGCCTCCTAAAAAATTAGTCTGTTTGAATAACGCCGTGGTCGGTGTAGATTTTAGCCTTGCCCCTGACCTTTATGGCAGAGGTAATCTCTGTAAACTGAGCGATATAAGCTTCGCCCTTATCAAGCTTTTCTGTATGATGAAATTTAGTATCCCTGCCTCTTGTAAGACCGATAATCATAACCCCGTCTTCTTCGGCAACGATGCTTATATATTGACCTGTTAAACATTCGTTCATAGCTTCAAGTCCTCTCTTTATAATATTAACTTATTATACTATATTTTAACAAAAAATGCAAGGAATATAAGAAAAAATTTCCGCCCTAAGACTATTCCTCGGTTTTCTTCTGGTAAAAAACATATCCGATAAGGGACAAAAATGAGAGCAAAGCGATAACAACTACGGATGCAATAAACTGAGGGGAGCGGATATTGTCAAGGTTTGAACCGATGTTCGTTACGGCAATAATCCTTATAACCGAGCCTAAAACACTTCCCAGAACATATTTAAAATATGAGCCTGAAAGAGTTCCTAAATAAACGCTTACAAGGTCATTGGGAAGGAAGCCGATAAGCCTTAAAATAAGGGAAGGAACAAAAACCCCTCTCTCTTTACGGCTCATGAATTTTTCAAGTCTGGGGAACTTTGCAAAAAGCTTGCTGTCCTCCTTGTCTCCTACTTTTTTTCCAACAAAGTATGGAATGGTAAAGGCGACGATTATCCCTAAAAGGTTGATTAAAAGGGCGGGAAGAGGCTCAAAAAGAGAACCTGTAAAAAGTTCCAAAGCAACAATGGGGATAAAAATCGTTACGCTTTTTATGGCATAAAGAAGAAGAACGAAAATTGCCGAAACTATTGGCGTAAACGCGCTTCTTGACAGAGCATCCTGGAGGGCGTGGTTTCTCATATCCTTGAAAATATAAAATGCAATAACAAACAGAAGCGCAACCATAATTATTCGCCCTGCAAGAATGAGTTTTTTATTTGATAAAAGCTTCTTCACTATAAATCACCTGACTTTAAAATAGAATTTTACCATATTTAAAAGTTTATGTCAATAATAGAGAAGATATAAGAGAATAATATTAGTATTGCAAAAAATCAGGAATGTGATATAATATATGCGGAAAATGTTAAGTTTAGTTTACAAAAGACTTTTAACAGATAAATCAGTTTTAAGAAAGGACAAAAGAAAATGAGAAAAACTAAAATTGTATGCACCCTCGGCCCTGCTTCTAAAAGTGAGCAAGTCATAGAGGAAATGCTTAAAAGCGGAATGAGCGTTGGGAGAATAAACTTTTCTCACGGCACCCACGAGGAACATAAAAAGACCATTGATACTTTCAGGAAAGTAAGAGACAGATTGGGTGTTCCTGCCGCTGTTATGCTTGACACAAAAGGCCCTGAAATAAGAATAGGAACCTTTAAAGACGGGAAAATCAACCTTTCAGACGGAGCGAAATTCACTCTCACAACAAAGGAAATTGTGGGAGATGAAAATATTGTTTCCATTACCTATAAAGAGCTTCCCACACAGGTCGCTTGTGGCAATAAGATTTTAATTGACGACGGAAGAATAGGTCTTGAAATTGTCAAAGTTACTGAGGATGAAATTGAATGCGTCGTTAAAAACGGGGGAGAGATTTCCAACCGAAAGGGTGTTAATGTCCCTAATATCCACCTTGATTATCCTTATATAAGCAAAAAGGATGAGGAGGATTTAAAATTCGGTGTAGAGATGGATGTTGACTTTGTTGCGGCGTCCTTTGTCCGCTCAAAAGAAGATGTTATTGCCATAAGAAATTTCCTTGATTACCACGGCGGATATAACATAAAAATCATTGCGAAAATTGAAAATATCGAGGGCGTTAACAACTTTGATGATATACTCAAATATTCCGATGGAATAATGGTTGCCCGAGGGGATATGGGTGTTGAAATTGAATTTGAAAAGCTCCCGGGTTTGCAGAAGAAATTCATTAAAAAGTGTTACAGTCAGGGTAAAATGATTATAACCGCAACTCAGATGCTTGAATCAATGGTGCATAATTTAACCCCCACAAGAGCGGAAATAACAGATGTTGCCAACGCTGTTTTTGACGGAACATCAGGAATTATGCTCTCAGGGGAAACTGCAATCGGCGAGCATCCTGCCCATGTTGTCCGGACTATGGCGAAGATTGCGGAGCAGGCAGAGAGCGATGCCTTTGATATGGATATTTATAAGGATATGCAATATGTAAATGACAGCGAAGATACAACCAATGCAATCTGCGATGCGGCCTGCACGACGGCAAATGATATAAAGGCAACAGCTATTATTGCCGTAACAAAATCAGGCTATACAGCGAGAAGAGTTTCAAAATTCAGACCAAGCCAGACCATTGTTGCAACAACTCCTGATGAAAAGACTTTCCATCAACTGGCGCTGAGCTGGGGCGTTTATCCCGTTAAGGCAATTTACCAGCCAGATGCAAATGTGCTTTTTGACCACAGCGTTGCCTGTGCCAAAAGATACGGTCTCGTTAAAGACGGAGATACAGTTGTAATAACCGCAGGAGCCAATGAAGAAACAAATATCTTAACAGTTTATACCGTTAAAAGCGGAACGAGATAAAAATAAGGGACTTGCATTTTGCAAGTCCCTTTTAGTATTAATTTTCGCTATATATTACTGTAACATCAGGATGAAGCTGAAGAATTGAAGCAGGAACAAATGGAGTAATCGGTCCGTATAAGGACTTTTCAAGAATTTCCTTTTTGTTTTTGCCGTTGGCGATTAAGAGAACTTTTTTTGCCTGCATAATAGCTTTCATTCCCATTGTTATAGCCTTTCGCGGAACATCATCAATTGATTCAAAAAATCTTGCGTTTGCATCAATTGTTGACTGATCTAGTGTAACTGCGTGGGTTGGGCCTGTGAAAACATCCTCAGGCTCGTTAAAACCGATATGGCCGTCAAGACCGATTCCGAGGAGCTGAATATCAATTCCGCCGAGGCTGTCAATAAGCTCGTCATAGCGCTTTCCCTCTTTTTCAAGGTCTTCGGCGCATCCGTTTGGAACATTTGTTTTCTCCATAGGAACATTTATCTTTGAGAAAAGATTTGTATTCATAAAATAACGATAGCTCTGGTCGTTATCCCCTGTAAGTCCAACATATTCGTCAAGGTTAACTGTTGTAACAGAAGAAAAATCAAGCTTACCCTCTTCGTAATCCTTTGCAAGATTTGCATAAGTTCCGAGAGGGGAAGAGCCTGTTGCAAGACCTAAAATGCTGTCGGGCTTATTTTTAACCTGCTCTGCAATAATGTCTGCTGCAAGACGGCTGAGCTCGTCGTAACTGTTAGCTTTAATGAATTTCATAAGAATACCTCCGAAAAATTAGTTTTCTCTGACCACGATGTTATCCATGCTCTTAACAATGCATCCGCCAGGAAAAACTCCGCGAAGAGAGTTAAGAGGATAAACAGAGGTGGTTTTTCCGATTACAGTTCCGGGATTTAAGATGCATCCGCAACCAATGTCTGCCCCGTCCCCTAAAATACCGCCGATTTTTCTAAGACCTGTTTCGTATTCTTCGTCGCCGTGAATAACAACGGCTTTACCGTCAGTTTTAAGGTTTGAACAGATTGAACCTGCCCCCATATGAGCAAGGTTTCCGAGAACCGAATCTCCTACATAATTATAATGCGGAACCTGTGCTTTGTCAAGCAAAATGCAGTTTTTAAGCTCAGTGGAATTTCCTAAGACGCAGTTCCTTCCTGTTATAACATTTCCCCTTAAATATGCCCCGGGGCGAATTTCGGTCCCCTCGCCTATTATGGCAGGAGCGATAATAGTAGCTGTGGGGGCAATTTTAACATTTTCTCCAACGAAAACGCCCTCTTTGATTTCAGTAAAACCATCAAGACCTTCTGAGATTAAAGATTTAATATGCTCCTTGATTTTAGGGAGCATCTCCCAAGGATATTCGCTTTCGTCAAAAAGTTTTTTAAGGTATGGAACAGTGCAGTCAAAAAGCTCTTTTGTCTTAACTTTTTTATTCACCCTTGTGTCCCCTTTCAATTGCTTTATTTATAATTCTGTCGGCGTATTCCACGCATTTTTCATAGCTTTCGCTTTCAATCATAACACGGATAACAGGCTCAGTTCCGCTCTGACGGAGAAGAACTCTGCCGTTTCCACCGATAAGCTTTTCGATTTCTTCTTTTTCTTTTAAAACTTCCTTGTCGGAAAGAACAGCTTCCTTGTCTTTAACCCTCAAATTCTTGGTAAACTGAGGATAAAGAGTAACATTCTCGCAAAGCTTGGAGAGAGTTGACTTTTTGTCGCAAGCCTCTTCTGTAAGCATTATTGCTGTAAGAAGACCGTCTCCTGTTGTGGCATACTTTTTAAGAATAATATGACCTGACTGCTCTCCGCCTAAGGTGAAATCGTTCTCCTGCATGCACTCATAAACAAAGCGGTCGCCCACCTTGGTCTGAGCACATTTTATACCGATTTTTTCAAGGCTCTTAACAAATCCGCTGTTTGACATAACCGTTGCAACAACAGTGTTTCCGTTAAGCATTCCACGGTCTTTAAGACGCTGGCCTAAAATGTAGAGCATTGCGTCTCCATCAACAACATTCCCCTTTTCGTCAACAGCTATACATCTGTCTGCGTCTCCGTCAAAGGCAAAGCCCATATCAAGATGTTTTTCCTTAACAAGACGGCATAGGTTTTCGATATGAGTTGATCCGCAATTTTCGTTCACATTAAGACCGTCAGGACTTGCGCCCACAACATAGGTCTGTGCGCCTAATGCGCCGAAAAGAGAGCTTGCAAGCATCCAGGAGGCTCCGTTTGCACAGTCAAGACCAATCTTTAAATTTTTATAGGAATGGGATGCAATGGAAATGAGGTAGCCAAGGTATCTGTTTCTTCCTGAAACGTAGTCAACAATACATCCGATTTTTTCCCGACGGGCAAAAGGAAGGTCCTCCCCCATGATGCCAAGAGACTTTAAGTCTCCGTCTATATATCTCTCAATGAGGGAGGTTGTTTTATCATCAAGCTTTTCTCCAAAGCGGTTTATAACCTTTATTCCGTTGTCATAATAAGGGTTATGGGATGCGGTTATCATAATGCCGCAGTCAAACTCATCCTGACGGGTTACATAAGAAACGCTCGGTGTCGTGGTAACATGGAGCATATAAGCATCTGCTCCTGATGCGGTTATTCCGGCCACAAGAGAATATTCGAGCATATAGCTTGAACGGCGCGTGTCTTTTCCTACAACGATTTTCGGGCGATAGTTCGCCTTGGTATTTCCTGAGAGAGAAGAGGAGTAATACCATCCCAAAAATCTTCCGACTTTGTACGCCTGAATAGATGTAAGAGTTGTGTTGGCCTCTCCGCGGAAACCGTCTGTTCCAAAGTATTTGTTTGGTGTGTTTTCGCCGTCAGCAGCTTTACTTAAAACAATTTTGTCTTTTAAAAGCTCATCTGCTGAAACATTAAAAAGGTCGCAAAGAAGCAAAACCTTGTCAATCTGCGGAAGAGCCTGGTCCATCTCCCATTTGGAAACAGATTGTCTTGAAACATCGATTTTGTCAGCAAGCTGTTCCTGAGAAAGCCCAGCCTGACTTCTTAAATGCGCGATTTTTTCACCTATGGTCATAGTAAATTCAATTCCTTTCATAAAATGCAACAGAGGTTGCTATATTAACAATTATATAAGAGTATATGCAGAAAGTCTATAAACTATTGTTTGAATTTTTGGCAACCATAGGTTGCGAAAAAAGGCAAGAAGAAGTCTTTTTAATGAAAAACGGCAAAAAATCAAGTGGAAAATGTAAGCTTTGATTAGCAAAAATAAAATCAAAAAATATTGACAAAACAATGAGAAAAAAGTAAAATTTATGTAAGGAGGAGAAAAATATGAAGCTTGTATTATTAACAGCTCTGGGCGTTGGAGGAGCTACCGCTTTCGGAGCCGTTTTAGGATTTATATTCAAAAAGTTTTCTCATAAATTTGAAGACATAATAACAGGCTTTGCGGCAGGGGTTATGCTTGCGGCTGCCCTTATGGGACTCATTATTCCAGCCCTTGAAAATGGTGGGATTTTAAAAACAGTTGTCGGTATATTTTTGGGCGCTGTTTTTCTCAATCTTATGGATGCTTTTATTCCTCACAGTCATCAGAGCGTGGGGCAGGATTTAGGAAATAAAGCCACAGAAAAACGAAAAAGCGATAAGGTTATGCTTTTCGTTCTTGCTATTGCCATTCATAATTTTCCCGAAGGAATTGCGGCAGGCGTAGGCTTTGGAACAGGCGAAATCGGAAAAGCTCTTACGGTTGCAGGAGGTATTGCGCTCCAGAATATCCCTGAGGGTATGATTATAATCGGACCTATGCTTTTGGCAGGAATGGGAAAGACAAAGACTTTCCTTATTGCTCTTGCAACAGGGCTGGTTGAAGTTGTTGGAACTTTCGTTGGCTATTTTGCAGTTAATTTATCAACTGCAATTTTGCCCATTGCTCTCGCTTTTGCAGGTGGAACAATGCTGTATATCATAAGTGACGAGATGATTCCCGAAACCCATTCCCACGGTAATGAAAGAGGTGCAACCTATGCCCTCCTTGCAGGGTTCTGCCTTATGCTTTTCGTAGACTTTTATTTAGGATAAAAAAGACTGCCTCGGCAGTCTTTTTCTGTTGACCTTTATGGGCATTTATGGTAAAATAAATGTCGAACGAAATTTTACGAGGAAGATGAAAATGAGCTATAAAATAAGGGAAATGGTTCCCGAGGATAATCTTGCTATTGCAGAGCTTATCAGATACAATCTAAAAAAGCATGGGCTTGATATTCCCGGGACGGTTTATTTTGACGAGGGGATAGACAATCTCTATGATTTTTATTCAGAAAGCGAAAAAAGAGGCTATTATGTCCTGACAGACCAAGAGGGAACTGTTGTGGGCGGAATCGGCCTTGCGGAGATTTCCTTATTTGAAAACTGTGCCGAGCTTCAAAAGCTCTATCTTTCTGACTCTGCCAAAGGTAAGGGCTGGGGATATAAAATGATAAGCTTTCTTGAAGAAAAAATGATAGAAAAAGGCTATAAAGCCTCATATCTCGAAACCCATAGCAACCTCAAAGTTGCCATTCATACATATGAAAAAAGCGGATATAAAGAAATTAAGCGCCCCAAAGGAGTTGTCCACGGGGCCATGAACAGGTTTTACTATAAAAATCTTTTAGAAAGGGAAACAAAATGAAAATATTTCAACCAAAAATTTTAGAACTTAAAAAAGGATATACGGCAAAACAGCTGCTTCCCGATATTGTGGCAGGGCTTATTGTTGCAATTATTGCTCTTCCCCTTTCAATTGCCCTTGCAATTGCATCTGGGGTTTCTCCTGAAAAGGGACTCTATACGGCAATTGTTGCAGGGTTTGTTATTGCTTTATTAGGAGGAAGTAATGTTAACATATCAGGGCCAACCGCTGCCTTTGCAACTATTGTTGCAGGGATTGTGGCAACATTTGGGACAAGCGGCCTTATTGTTGCAACAATTATGGCGGGAATACTCCTCATTTTAATGGGCATTTTCAAATTCGGTTCACTTATAAAATACATACCCCATACCATAACAACGGGCTTTACGGCGGGAATTGCCGTAACAATCTTAATTGGTCAGATTAAGGACTTTTTCGGAATGTCCTATCCAAAAGGGGCTCATACAGTTGAGACAATTGATAAGCTCAGCGCACTTTTAAAGTCACTTGATACATTTAATTACTGGGCACTGTTAGTGGGCGGAATCGGTCTTCTTATTTTAATCGTATGGCCGAAAATAAGTAAGAAAATCCCAGGCTCACTCATTGCGGTTATCGTTGGAATTGCTATTGTTAAATTGTTTAAAATCCCTGTGAATACTATTGGAGATTTATATGAGATTTCAAATGAAGCACCGAAATTTGCGCTGCCTCAGGTTAACTTTGATATGATAAGACAGCTTCTTCCAAGCGCCTTTACCATTGCGGTTTTGGCGGCCATTGAGTCCCTTTTATCCTGCGTCGTTTCGGATAATATGATAAAGGACAAGCATAACTCAAACACAGAGCTTATTGCCCTTGGAACAGGGAATATTTTCTCAGGGTTATTCGGCGGTATCCCTGCAACGGGAGCCATTGCAAGAACTGCGGCAAATGTTAAAAACGGAGGAAGAACCCCCGTTTCGGGAATGGTCCATGCTGTAATTTTGCTTCTTATTTTGGTTATTTTAATGCCTTATGCGGCTCTTATTCCAATGCCAATTATTGCGGCAATACTATTTATGGTTGCATATAATATGAGCGAATGGCGTCAGTTTGTCAAAATCTGCAAAACTGCCCCCAAAAGCGATATTGCTGTTTTAGTTATAACCTTTGTTTTAACAGTTGTTTTTGACTTGGTTGTGGCAATCGAATTCGGGCTTATTGCGGCGGCGTGCCTCTTTATCAAGAGAATGGTTGAGGTAACCCATATCCGCCCATGGACAAAAGAGGACGAGGAAACAGAAACCGACGGCGGAAATCTTAAAAAGATTCCACCAAAGACAGAGGTTTTTGAAATAAGCGGACCGCTGTTTTTTGCAAATTCCGATGCGGTTTCTTCAATTCCGATTAAGGATGGGGCAGAGGTTATAATTCTTAGAATGAGGAATTTGACTTCTCTTGATGCGACTGCTCTTCGTGAGATTGCAACAGTTTATGAGCTTTGCAAAAACCGTGGAATTAAGGTTTTATTCTCCCATGTCAACAAACAGCCAATGTCTGTTATGAAAAAAGCAGGCTTTTATGATATGGTAGGAAAAGACAGCTTTACAAAGGATATAGATTCTGCACTTTTAAAGGCAGAAGAACTTACAAAATAAGGATTTATAAGATGAAAGAAAACAACAGCTTTTTAAAAGGAATAATTGACGGCTTGCCTATTTGCTTTGGCTATCTGTCCGTTGCCTTTGCCTTTGGCATTTTTGCCACGGGACAAGGTCTGACGGTTTTGGAGGCGGTGGTAATGTCAATGACAAATATGACCTCGGCAGGTCAGCTTGCGGCTGTGCCTATAATTGCCACGGGCGGAGGTCTTATTGAGCTTGCCCTGACCCAGCTTATTATCAATTTAAGATATTCGCTGATGTCCGTCTCTCTTTCCCAGAAGCTTGGGAAAAGCGTCAGACTTTTAGACAGATTTATAATAGCCTTTGAAAACACGGACGAAATTTTTGCTGTGGCATCGGGTAAAAAAGGGACTGTTGGTAAGCGCTATCTTTACGGGCTTATGATAACTCCTTTCCTCGGTTGGAGCCTTGGAACCCTTATTGGTGCGGCGGCAGGAAATATACTTCCCCAGATAGTTATTTCTTCTCTTGGGGTGGCGATTTACGGAATGTTTATAGCAATTGTTGTTCCTGTTATAAAAGAAGAAAAGTCCACTGCCCTTTGCGTTATGCTGGCAATAGCTTTTAGCTGTATTTTCTATTATATGCCATTCTTAAAAGGAATCCCAAGCGGATTTGTCATTATAATCTGCTCGGTGGCTTCCAGCGCAGTTTTTGCGTATTTTGCACCTGTTTCGGAGGAGGTGGCAGACCATGAATAATGTCTGGATATACCTTTTGGTTATGGCGTTGGTTACCTATCTTGTGAGAATGATACCTCTTGTTCTGGTAAAGAAAAAGATTAAGAATAAATTTATCTGTTCTTTTTTATACTATATTCCATATGCGGTGCTCAGCGTTATGACAATCCCTGCGATTTTCTATGCGGTGGATAATAAGATTTCCGCATTTTTCGGCTTTCTGGTGGCGATGATTTTTGCCTTTTTCAAAAAGAGCCTTGTAACCGTTGCATCCTTTGCCTGCCTCGCCGTATTCATATCAGAAATTATAATACATATAATTTAAAGAGCACCGCCGTAGCGTTGCTCTTTTTGAATATATTTGCTTGTCGGGTAAAGAATATTAGGGTTGAAAAAAATCAGATATAGTGTTAAAATAATGATAACGGAAGCGAGGTGCTGTTATGAAGATAGCTTTTTACGGTGCGGCCCACGAGGTAACAGGCTCATGCACGGTGGTTTATGCAAATGGAAAGACAATAATGATTGATTGCGGAATGGAGCAAGGCCCGGATATTTATGAAAACTGTGAATTGCCGATCCTTCCGTCACAGATAGATTATCTTTTATTAACTCACGCTCATATAGACCATTCAGGGAAAATCCCTGCACTTTCTGCAGGGGGTTTCAGAGGACATATTTATTCGACACTTGCCACAGGGCATCTTTGCAAAATTATGCTTCTTGACTCGGCATATATTCAAGAGAGCGAGGCAAAATGGCGAAACAAAAAGGCAAAAAGAGCGGGGGAAAGTGAGTATTTGCCTCTTTATACAGTAGAGGACGCCACATATTCTTTAGAGCAGTTTGTTAACTGTGATTACGAAAAGGAATATGAGCTTTGTGAGGGAATAAAAATCCGCTTTACTGATGCCGGTCATCTTCTCGGCTCGGCAAGTATAAGCCTTAGTGTAACGGAAAACGGAAGTACTCAGACAATTGTCTTTTCAGGGGATTTGGGAAATCACACAAGGCCTCTTATTCGTGACCCTCAAAATCCAAAAGAGGCGGATTATGTTGTTATTGAGTCTACCTATGGAACAAGACTCCATGGGGAGAGAGTTGATTATATAAATCAGCTTGCAGAAATTATTCAAGATACTTTTGACAGAGGTGGAAATCTTGTAATTCCTTCCTTTGCAGTTGGAAGAACACAAGAGCTTTTATATCTTATAAGAAAAATTAAGGAGCAAGGATTAATTAAGGGACACGACAACTTTCCGGTTTATGTGGATAGTCCTTTGGCGGTTGAGGCAACGGAAATTTACAGCGGAAATTTAACGGATTATTTTGATGATGAGGCCCTAGCTCTTCTTGAAAAAGGTATAAACCCTATTAAATTTGACGGGCTTATGCTTTCTGTAACAAGCGAAGAATCAATGGCAATAAACACGGATAAAAAACCAAAAATTATTATTTCTGCAAGCGGAATGTGCGAAGCGGGAAGAATAAGACATCATTTAAAGCACAATCTTTGGAGAAAGGAGTGCACGGTTTTATTTGTAGGCTATCAGGCAGAGGGAACACTTGGCAGAATTATTCTGGAGGGAAGCCGTGAAATCAAACTTTTCGGCGAGCCGATTTTGGTTCAGGCACAAATAAGAACCATTGAGGGAATAAGCTCTCACGCTGACAGGGATATGCTTACAGAGTGGTTAAATGCCTTTACTAAAAAGCCAAAAACAATTTTTGTAAACCATGGCGCAGATTCAGTTTGTGATGAGTTTGCCGCCCATATTGAAAAGGAGCTGGGAATATATGCAACTGCTCCCTATAATGGTGCGGAGTATGATTTGATTTCAGGGGTTTGTTTAGAGAGAGGGAACTTAAAGAAAATTGAAAAACATTATGGGGAAAGAAGAAAAGAGTCGGCAGCCTTTAAACAGCTTGTTTCCTCAGGGAAAAGACTTCTTGGAATTATTGAAAGCTATCGAGGCGGAGCAAATAAGGATATGGCAAAGCTTATGTCGCAGATAAATTCAATCTGTGACAAATGGGAGAAATAGGAGGAAATAAAAATGAAAATATGTGTGTTTGGCGCAGCCAGTTACGAAATTGATAAAGAATATATAGAAAAGGTTGAAGCTCTTGGAGAAATGATGGCGAAAAGAGGCCACGACCTTGTGTTTGGCGCGGGTGGTAACGGTCTTATGGGCGCTGCCGCAAGAGGTGTCCATAAGGGCGGCGGAAAGATTTACGGAGTTATTCCGAAATTCTTCAAAGAGGAAAACATTGAGGAAATTTTTGATAAATGCACCGAGCTTATTTTTACGGACACAATGGCAGAGCGAAAGGCAAAAATGGAAGATATTGCCGATGCCTTCATCATTGTTCCCGGCGGGATAGGAACTTTTGAAGAATTCTTTGAAGTCCTTACTTTAAAACAGCTTGGCAGACACAAAAAAGCAATTGCTATTTACGATGTTCGGGACTATTATGCAAAGCTCGGCGAGTTTATGGAAATTACCTATGACGAGAAATTTGTCAAGGAAAACTGCCGTGATTTATATTTTTACAGTAAGAGCGAAGAAGAAGTTTTAAGCTATATTGAAAACGAAGAACAAATCGAAAGAAGTGTCCACGATTTGAAAATTGGATAAAAATTATATCTTTGCAATAATTTTTGTTCCTGACTTGACAAAAGTCGAATTGTGTCGAATAGTGTAGAATGATGCAGAAAGGTGTGAAAATATGAAGAAAAAATTGCTCATCATAGGAATAGTAATATGCGTTTTGATAGCTTTGTTTTATCTGTTTGTTATTTCAGGTGCATTTTTAATGCTTACATATTTTGCACCTAATCCGCCAGATCCTGAAATTAAATATGGTGAGTTTCCATTTGTTATAACATATGAGGTTGATGGTGAAATAAAAACAATTGAAGATGCTATTATATGTGAATACGATGGAATTGAATGGACTAATAGCGGAAGCAAAGAACGAAAATGGAAATCGCATCTAAAAAGTGGAAATAAGGGGATAGTTTTGTTGAAAGTTGATGACGGTGAAATGTCATATGAAATATCAACAACTGCAGGATTGCCCGAATATTATATGAATGATCACCGATATGGGAATGATAGAGAAGATTATGAACGAATGATGCACGATGAAAGGTATTTAGGTTACACAGAAATAAAGGATGGTAAAACTGTTATAAAATCAATTTCTATGGAAAAAGAAGAGGTTTACGAAAGATTTAAGTTAAGAATCATAGAAAGAAAATATAGCAAACCTATTGAAAATAAATTTGAATAGGTTCGTGTCAAGTCCATACAATTTAAAAGATTAGTTTGCCGATTTTGATATTTACATATACTATCGGATGCGAGAAAATCCAGTATTCTCGCTGGTTCTAAGGAAAAGTGTTTAAAAGAAAAACAGGGAGAGGATAGCCTCTCCCTGTTAAATTTTTAATAAAAATGAATCTTTGGTTAAATTTTGCATTTCTTTATAGGCGCTTTCTGCCGATTTTAAATCATCAAAAATGCCGAAAACCGTAGGTCCACTTCCGCTCATCATAGAAAGCTTTGCCCCCATATTTTTGAGAATGTTTTTATATTCCGTAATTATCGGGTATTCTTTCTCCGTAACGGATTCCAAAACATTTGCCGTATTTTCTGCAAGCTCTTTAAGGTCGCCCTTTGCTATTGCAGAAATAACCGCTTCCGTGTCAGGTCGGGAGATGACATTTTCCATTTTGAAGTTCTGGTAAACCCAGGCGGTTGAAACCTCAAACTGAGGTTTGGCAATAACGATATGTGCATTTTTAAGAGGAGTTATTGGTGTTAAAATTTCGCCAATTCCTTCTGAAATTGCACATCCGCCCATATAGCAAAATGGAACATCTGCCCCGATTTTAAGGCAAAGTTCTAAAATTTCTTCGTTTGATAAGGGATAGTCAAAAAGCTGGTTTAAGCCTTTTAAAACTGCCGCCGCATCAGTGCTTCCCCCTGCCATACCTGCCGCAGCAGGTATTTTTTTATTGAGGGTAATCAAAACCTTTGAAGAAATATTTGTCTTTTCTAAAAACAGTTCTGCCCCTTTATAAGCGCTGTTTCTGTGGTCTGTGGGGACGCCTTCTGTGTCGCAGAAAATCTCAATTCCGCATCCTGAGGAAACCTCAATTTTAACAGTATCGCAAAGGGGAATTGTCTGCATAATCATTTTAACGCTGTGATATCCGTTTGAAAGCTTTCCTAAAATATCAAGGCTTAAATTGATTTTTGCATGAGCATCTAAACTAATACTTTTCATAATTATTCTTCGCTTTCTGAAGAAGTCTCCTCTTTTGGCTCAACGAAAAGTGCCTCAAATTCCTCAGCGTCAATTTTCTCTTTCTCAATTAAGAGCTGAGATAACTGATTAAGCTTGTTCATATTGTCTTTAAGGATATTTTCGCATCGGCTGTAACAACCATCAATAATAACCTTGATTTCTGCATCGATTTCGGCGGCAACGCTTTCGCTGTAATCCTTTGTATGACCAAAATCTCTGCCGATGAACACTTCGTCGTTTGTATCGCCGAAAACTCTTGTTCCCAATTTTTCACTCATACCGTATTTAACAACCATATTTCTTGCGATAACAGTTGCTCTTTCAATATCATTGGATGCCCCTGTGCTTATATCCCCAAGCATAAGGCTCTCTGCAATTCGTCCGCCAAGGAGAACAATGATTTCTTCAATCATTTCAGTCTTAGAGGTATAGGAAGCATCGTCCTTTGGAAGAGAAAGGGTGTATCCGCCGGCTCTTCCGCGAGGGATAATTGAAACCTGATGAACTCTGTCCTGAGTTGGAAGGAACTTGGAAACGATTGCATGGCCTGCCTCGTGAACTGCGGTTAAGCGTTTTTCCTTTTCCGTAACCATTCTTGTTTTCTTTTCAGGGCCTGCAATAACCTTCATAATGGATTCTTCAAGGTCCTGCATAGAAATCTTTTCTTTGTTTTCCTTTGCAGCTTTAAGAGCCGCCTCGTTTGTAAGGTTTTCAAGGTCTGCCCCCGTAAAGCCGACCGTTGTCTTTGCAAGAACATCAAGCTTAACATTGTCATCAAGAGGCTTTTTCTTTGTGTGAACTTTAAGGATTGCTTCTCTGCCTTTAACATCAGGGGTGTCAACAAGCACCTGTCTGTCAAATCTGCCCGGACGGAGAAGGGCTCGGTCTAATATATCAGGGCGGTTTGTTGCGGCGATGATAATAACTCCTTCGTTAACGCCGAAACCGTCCATTTCAACAAGCAGCTGGTTTAAGGTCTGTTCTCTTTCGTCGTGTCCGCCACCAAGACCTGCGCCTCTCTGACGACCAACGGCGTCAATTTCGTCAATGAAAACTATGCAAGGTGCACTTTTCTTCGCCTGTTCAAAAAGGTCACGAACACGGGAAGCACCAACACCAACGAACATTTCAACAAAGTCTGAACCTGAGATAGAGAAGAAAGGAACATGAGCCTCTCCTGCAACAGCCTTTGCAAGAAGGGTTTTACCCGTTCCCGGAGGGCCTACCAAAAGGACGCCTTTGGGAATTCTCGCTCCAAGCTTCTGGAACTTTCCGGGGTTTTTAAGGAACTCAACAATCTCTTGAAGCTCTGCCTTTTCTTCGTCTGCTCCTGCAACATCCTCAAAGGTATTTTTAGGATGGTTGTCAGACATTTTTGCCTTGGTCTTGCCAAAGGACATAACCCCTCTGCCACCGCCACCGCCTTGGGATTGGTTCATAAAAACAAACCAGAATACGAAGATAATAATAATCATCCCGAGGGAAGGAAGCATACTAACCCACCACGGAATTTCAGCAGGTTTAGGAGTGCTTACAGAAAGAGTTTTACTTTCAATCTGAGCGGTCATTTCCTCGCCACAGGCCTCAAAGAGAGCGTTATAGCTTGGAATGTCAACCTCGATTTTTGTTCCGTTTTTAAGGGTTGCAAGAGCTGTGTTTTCAACAACTTCAAGCTCCTTGACATTTTCGCTTTTAATTGCACCAACAAGGTCGGAAAACTTATAAGTAACCGCATTATCCCCTGTTGAAACCATTGAATATATCATAATGATTACAATAAGTAATATTATATAAAATCCAAAACCTTTAAAATGTTTCTTCAATTGAATCCCTCCGTAAAGATTAAAATTGTCTTAAACTTTATATTACCATATTATTCTAAAAAATACAAGTCCTTTAAGGTAATTTCACAAAAAATTCATAGTAATAGTATTGACAAAAAGTTGAGGGTAAATTACAATATAAAAAGGTATTATTTTTGGAGGGAATTATGGCTAAAACAAGACAACAAAAAAGACAGGAATTAAGAAAAGGCAAAGGTAAGGAGAAAGACCAAGGCCTTTGGATTTGGGCTCTTGTTGCAGTTGTTTTAACAGTTGCAATCGGGGTTGGCGTTTTCTTGGGAACAAAGCCTGAAACTGCGGCAGAACCAACGGATAGCGAGTTTACCTCTCAGACAGGAGAAGAAACACCTGAGGTTTTGGAAGAAGAGCCAATAGAAAATGAAGTAAGCGAAACACCTGAAAAGGAAACAATGGCAGAGTTTACAATGTTAAACGGGGAAAAGTTTACGATTGAGCTTTATCCGCAGTATGCGCCTCAGACAGTTGCAAACTTTGTTAAGCTCGTCAAAGAAGGCTTTTATGACGGCCTGACTTTCCACAGAGTTGTCGAGGGCTTTATGGCCCAGGGCGGCGACCCCCAGGGAACAGGAATGGGCGGAAGCGCGCAGACAATAAAGGGCGAATTTGCATCTAACGGCTTTACAAAGAACACCCTTTCCCACCAGAGAGGCGTAATCTCAATGGCAAGGTCAAGCGCTCCTGACAGCGCAAGCTCACAGTTTTTTATCTGTTATGGCGACGCATCTTTCCTTGACGGAAATTATGCGGCATTCGGAAAAGTTGTTGAAGGGATGCAAACCGTTGACAACTTCTTAAAGGTTGAAAGAGGCTATAATGAAATGGGAGAAATGGCAGTGCCTAAAACTCCGATTGTTATTAAAAAAGCGGTTATAAAATAAGGAGAGACGAAAATGGAAAATACAAAAGTTAAAGTAACAATGGAAAACGGCGGAGAGTTCGTAATTGAGCTTTACCCTGAATTTGCACCCGAAACAGTTGAAAACTTTATTGATTTGGTTGAGAACGAATTTTATGACGGAACTCCATTCCACAGAGTTGTTGAAGGCTTTATGGCTCAGGGTGGCGACCCCACAGGAACAGGAATGGGCGGAAGTGAGAGAAAAATCAAGGGCGAATTTGCCGCAAACGGATTTTTTGATAATACACTCTCCCACGAAAGAGGAGTAATCTCAATGGCAAGGTCAATGGACCCAAACAGCGCAAGCTCTCAGTTCTTTATCTGTTATGATGACGCATCATTCCTTGACGGAAACTATGCGGCATTCGGCAAAGTTATAGAGGGAATGGAAACTGTTGACGCATTTTTGGACATCCCGAGAATGCCAAACTCAATGGGAGAAATGGCAAGCCCGACTGAGCCTATCGTAATTAAGAGTGCACAAATAATTGACTAAGAAAAGGTTCTGCCCTCGGCAGAACCTTTTTTTAAAAATCTATTGTATTTTTAAGAGAAATATAGTAAAATATCTTTAAAGGCGGTGAGAAATGTGAAGCGGATGATGTTTATATTTAACCCGATATCAGGTAAGGCGCGAATTAAAACTCAGCTTTTTAGCATTGTTAACAGTTTTGTAAGTGAGGGGTGGAATGTCCGAGTTCATCCGACACAAGCGCAAAAAGACGCCTATGAACAGATTAAAAACTACGGCAAGAAATACGATATGGTTGTTGTTTCCGGAGGAGACGGAACTTTGATGGAAGCAATTGACGGCCTTATGGAAATTGAAAAAGAAAAAAGACCTTCCTTCGGTTATATCCCATCAGGAACGGTTAACGATTTTGCAACAGCTCTTGGAATTCCCAAAACTGTTAAAAAAGCCGTTAAGAAGATTACGGACGGAGAGGCAACTGCAATTGATATAGGCAAGGGAAATGACAAATATTTTTCTTATGTTGCAGCTTTTGGACTTTTTACCGAGGTTTCATATGAAACTCCTCAGAATGCCAAAAATGCTCTTGGAAAAGCGGCATATTTCTTCGCAGGTATGAAGAGTCTTGCAAATATAAAGCCCTATAAAATGACTGTTAAATGGGACGGCAGGGAAGAAAAAGGCGAGTTTATCTTAGGCCTTGTAACCAATGTTGACCATGTTGCAGGAATGAAGACAAAGTATAACGAAAACTCTCAGATAAACGATGGTCTCTTTGAGGTTATCCTTGTAAGAAAGCCGAAAAATATGGCTCAGTTTTCAATAATGACAGCTGAAATGATGTCAAGTAAGCTAAGTGAGGAGTATTTCCTTAAATTTTCTGCCAGGGAAATGTCTTTTGAAAGTAAGGAAAAGATAAAATGGACCTTTGACGGGGAGTTTGGCGGAGAAACGAAGAATATGGGAATAAAGGTTTTAGAAAGAGCCATAGATATTATTTTATAGCGGAGGCGGAAAGTGGATATTTCTGCGATGAACAAAAGGGAGCTTACTGAGCTCATTAAACTTAATAAAGAAAAAACCGATAAAGCCTTAATTGACCAGGCTTTTTCCCTTAGAAAGAAATATTATGGGGATAAAGTCTATTTAAGAGGCTTAATTGAGGTTTCAAACTTTTGCAAAAACGATTGTTTTTATTGCGGAATTCGTTGCGCCAACCAAAAGGTTAACCGCTACCGCCTGAGCGAAGATGAGATTATGTCCTGTTGCAAAAGAGGATATGAACTTGGTTTTCATACTTTCGTTCTGCAAGGTGGCGAGGATGACTTCTTTGATGACGAAACCATGTGCAAAATTATCGGAGAAATCAAAGAAAACTATCCTGATTGTGCAATAACTCTTTCCCTTGGGGAAAAGACAAAGGAAACTTATAAGAAATATAAAGACGCAGGGGCGGACAGATATCTTCTCCGCCACGAGAGTGCAACAGAGGAGCATTATAAAAAGCTCCATCCAAGCAATCTTTCCTTAAAAAACAGAAAAAGATGCCTCTATGATTTAAAGGATTTAGGCTTTCAGGTGGGGGCAGGCTTTATGGTTGGCTCTCCCTTTCAGACTGAGGAGAATTTAGCAGAGGATTTGCTATTTTTAAAGGAGCTTTCTCCCGAAATGGTGGGCATCGGCCCGTTTATTCCTCACTGCGACACGCCTTTTAAGGATTATGAGGCAGGTTCGCTTAACCTTACAATAACAATGCTTGCCCTGACAAGAATACTTCTTCCCAAAAGCTTAATCCCAGCCACAACCGCTCTTGGAACAATCTCAAAAGACGGAAGGGAAATGGGGCTTCTGGCAGGGGCAAATGTTATTATGCCAAACCTTTCTCCCCTTGATTTCCGCAAGGACTATGCTCTTTATAACGATAAAGCATATATGGGGGACGAGGCGGCGGAGAGCATTAAGAAAATAGAAGAAAAAGTGTCAGCTTTGGGACTTAAAGTTGATTTTTCAAGAGGCGACAATATAGATTTTCAGAAGGAGAAACAACAATGATAAAGCTTTGCGTATTTGATTTAGACGGAACAATAGCCGATACAATAACAACTATTTCGTATTATGCGAATAATGCCTTGAATGAGTATGGACTTCCTTCCATTGAAAAGGAAAGATATAAAATTTTAGTGGGCGACGGCGCCGTTACTTTAATTGAAAGAATGCTCAGTGAGGTAGGATGCACCGATAAGGAAACATTTAATAAGGTCTATAATAAATATATAAAGGACTATGACGATGACTTTATGTATCTGACTGAGGTTTATGAGGGTGTAACCGAGCTTATAGACGAGCTTATAAAGAGAGGAATAAAGGTTGCCGTATTTACCAATAAGCCTGAAATGACGGCTCTTAAAGTTATTGACATTCTTTTAGGCGACAGAGTTGACCTTATAATTGGAAACTCAGAGGACAGACCGAAAAAACCGGACCCCACAGGCCTTTTTGAAATTCTTGATACCTTTAAGGTTACGGGCGATGAGTGCCTTTACATAGGGGATACTTCAACGGATATGAAAACAGGAAATGGCGGTGGATGCCACACCGTCGGAGTTTTATGGGGCTTCCGCGAAAGAGCCGAGCTTATGGAAAACGGAGCGGAATTTATAATTGAAAAGCCTGACGAAATGCTTAATATAATTGATAATTTCAAATAAAAAAAGCCACCCGACTGGGTGGCTTTAATTTTATAATTTATATTTTGCTTTATAATGGTCATACTGGGAAACGAATTCGTTGTCGCCGTTTCTCTTTAAGCTGCGGAAATACTCGTGAGCATCAATTGAGTCGTCTGCAATTTGAAGAAGAGCAACACCGATGTTAGAACAGTGGTCAGCAACTCTTTCATAGTTTGATAAAAGGTCGGAGAATACGAAACCAAGTTCAATGGTGCATTTTCCGTTTTGAAGTCTTGCGAAGTGACGATTTTTAAGCTTGTGTTTAAGAGAGTCAATTGTCTGTTCAAGTGGCTCAATATGTCTTGCAAGCTCAATATCGTTCTTTTCAAGAGCAGTCATCGTAATATCAATAATCTCGCAAACAGCAGCGGTAATAACCTTAATTTCCGTTGTTGCCTCATCGGAAAACTTGATTTTCTTTTCGTAGATTTCTGTGGCAACCTTAACAACATTTTCAGCGTGGTCGCCAATTCTCTCAACATCGCCGATTATATGAAGAAGCTTTGTTGTGGTTTCGCTGTTATCATGGGAAAGGTTTTGCCCTGCAATTTTAACCAGATATGAGCTGATTTTATCTTCATAAGTGTCAATTTTCTTTTCGCCATCGTGAATTTCTTTAACAACATCTTCGTTAAAGTTCTTAACAAGCTTTGTTGCTTTAATAAAGGACTCTTTCGCAGTGTTTGCCATATCAACAACTAAGTTACGGCTAAGTTCAAGTGCGTAGGATGGATATTCAACAAATCTGTCATCAAGAGTATCAAGAGCGCTTGGAGCGTTTTCGTCTTCCTTGCCTTTGATAATACTGCAAACCATTTTCTCAATATGGTTTGTAAACGGAATGAGAATTACTGTTGAAATAATATTGAAGACTGTGTGAATAACAGCAATACTTGTAAAGCTTGCATTGGTTTCCATAAAGCCAAAGGAGAAGAACTTATTAAGAATAAAGAAAGCTCCATATACGACTACAACGCCGATAATTTTTATAAAGAGACAAGCAAAAGCCACTCTTTTTGAATCTCTGTTACCATTGATTGAAGATAAAATAGGAGTTATGGTTGTTCCTATGTTCTGACCTAAAATAATCGGAACTGCGGTTGCGTGCGGGATAATGCCTGTTGCAGAGAGAGCCTGCAAAATACCGACAGAAGCAGAAGAACTCTGGATAACCGCAGTAAGAATTGTTCCGCAGAGGATACCCAAAATCGGATTCTCAAACATAATGAGAATTTGCTTGAAGGCTTCACTTTCCCCAAGGCCTGACATAGAATCACTCATAGTATCCATACCGAACATTAAAACGGCAAAACCCAAAAGAAGAGTTCCAACATCTTTTTTGCGTTCCTTACCGAACATTGTCATAATAACACCGATAAGGGCTAAGATAGGAGTAAAGGAAGTAGGCTTAAACAGTTTGAGAACAAAACCTGCTTCCGGACTTATATCAGATAAACTGATAATCCAAGAGGTAACAGTTGTTCCGATGTTAGCACCCATAATGGTTGGGATTGTCTGAGCCAGGCGCATAATACCTGAATTAACAAAACCAACAAGCATAACGGTTGTTGCAGATGAACTCTGAATAATTGCAGTAACAAAAAGACCAAGCATAAGGCCGTTAAAGCGGTTTGATGTAAGTCGCTCTAAGATTGATTCAAGCTTTCCGCCTGAAATCTTTTTGAGGCTGTCCCCCATAACATCCATTCCGTAAAGGAAGAGGGCGAGTCCGCCTACAAGAGAGAGAATTGAGAAAAAGTCCATAACTTCCTCCTTATATTTCTTATTTTATCCGATTTTAATCCATCATAACCTATAATACAACAAATCTTTCTGAAAATCAATAATAAAATCCAAATTTGTGCAAAATACCAAAAGGTATATATAGTTTGACACCAAGGGCTTAGTGTGGTAAAATTAACACTGTAAGGGTGGTAGAATGAATATAATCGGAAATAAAATAATAGAAATTGAAGAAACATCGTCCACCAACGACCTTGCCAAAGAATACGCGAAAAACGGCGAGAAAGAGGGAACGGTTGTTGTTGCTGAGCATCAGACAAAAGGAAAGGGCAGACTTGGAAGAAGCTTTTTCTCTCCCCAGGGCGCAGGCCTTTATATGTCCGTAATTTTAAGGCCCGTTGCCGAAAAGAACAGTCTCCTCATAACCTCTTTTGCATCAGTTGCCGTTTGTCGCGCCACTCAAAAATTATGCGGTGTTGCTCCAAAGATTAAATGGGTTAACGATGTATATTTGAATGGCAAAAAGGTCTGCGGAATTTTAACGGAAAGCCTTATGTCGGAGGGAAAAGCAGAATATATAATTTTAGGGATTGGCATAAATGTAAACGGGGCGGAGTTCCCTGAGGACATAAAAGATATTGCAACCTCAATTGAAAAGGAAACTCTTAAAAAACAGGACAAAAAAGCCCTTTTAAGAGAAATCTTAAAAGAGCTTGACGAGCTTTATAAAACTTATGATAACGGCGAATTTTTAGAGGAAAGCAAAGAGCTATCCTGCGTTTTGGGGAAAGAAATAAAGGTTATAAGAGGGAACGAAACATACATAGCAAAAGCCGTGGATTTAGATAGCCTCGGCGGGCTTATTATAGAAAGAGACGGCAAAAAAGAAACCTTAAACTCAGGCGAAGTGAGCATAAGGTTTTAAAATATCAGAGTAGCGGGCTGTTATTCCATAGTCTAAAAGAGCGGATAAAATCTGCTCTTCGCTCAGGGCGGCAATAATTTTGCCGTCCTTTGTTATGTTTACGGTGGTGTAATAATCATAGGAAATATGGCGGAGAATTTTCCGCGCATATTCATTTTCCGAAACAGTATAGGTTTTCGTTCTTTTAAGGTGGTCTGCCTTATGGGGATTTTTAAGAATTTCTTTAAGGGTTATGAGGGTTATGCACTTTTGCTCACTGTAAATATTCCCCAAAAGAAAAGCGGTTATTAGAACATAGGAAAAATTAAATCGTGTCAGGTACAAAATGAGAAAAGAAAAAGGAATAAGGAGGGCGATTAAAATTTTCCCGAATTTTAAGGAAATGTTATAGGCCCTGAGAATTCCCATTTTATAAGTAAGCATGGATTTTACCATTCGCCCCCCGTCAAGAGGAAGGGCGGGAAGAAGGTTTATTGCGCAGATACATAGATTGACGCAGAAAAAATAGTCCCTCATAGGAAAGGGGATAATGAGGGAGAGGGCGACTAAAAAAAGGCTTATAAAAGGCCCCGTAAAAGCGATTAAAAACTCCTTTTCGGAGTTGTTTATGTATCCATCTTTTAAAATTCCGCAGACACCAAAAGGTCGGATTTCTATTTTGGAGATTTTGACCCCTAAAAAATGGGCGCAGATAATGTGGGCGCTCTCATGGATTAAGACGGACAAAAAGGAGAGTAGGAACATAGAGGAATAGCCGAATAAAAATGCACAGATAACCGTGGGGAAAAACAAAAGGTCAATGGAAATATTGAAAATGTCAAGAGTAGGGAGCTTTTTCATATTAGATAAACAGTCCCATAGTGAAGTTTTTTATGGTCTCCACGGTCATTTCATAACCAACTGCACCTTTTACAAAACCGCAGATATTTTTCGAAAAGGGCATTTCGGAGATCTTAATCCCATAAAGAAGGGCAAAAAGGATTGCGGAGAAAATGCACTGCTTTGTCATAAGAGAAAAAAGTCCGCCCCAGAAGCCTTCCTGCCTTCTTGGTTTTCTGCTTTTTCGTCTGTCAGGCTTTACCTTGGTGATCTCTTGTGTATTGGAAATTGGTGCCTTGTTTTCTTCCATCTTATGTCCTCCTTTTTTATATAAATATATTTTCAAAAAAGTATATTTATGCTTGAAAAAAAGGGCAATTTGTTGTATAGTTAAATATAGCAAAAGAAGTTAGGAGAAATTTATGAGTATATACGATGCAAAATACGAAAAACTTCTGAAAAAAGTTCAAAAACCGTCAAGATATA
>JAZNKJ010000040.1:0-1673 GCA_045578465.1 Clostridia bacterium
AATATTCGGGGATGAAAGGATTTCGACGGGGATTTTGAACCGTTATAAGCGAGCAGAGGCGTGGTACCGCTTCAAAAACCACAAACTTAAAAATAACTGACAATAATAAAACAGTTTTAGCAGCTGCTTAAGTCAGCTGCCGTTCTTACCGAGAGTACCACGGCTTGGATAAGAGCGTCATTTAGTGGTGCACGTGAATAAAGGAGAGCCTTGTACTTTATCACGGTCTAAAGGGCTACCGAGAAGAAAAGCCTGTTTATCGGCGTTTCTTCAAGGGAATCTTAAAAGATAAACTACGCTCGTAGAAAGTTTCGGGAATAGATTTTCGGACGCGAGTTCGACTCTCGCCATCTCCACCAAACAAGAGACCCACCCTCATAGGGTGGGTTTTTTGTTTATGTCTATGATGCACGGAGTCGAAAAGGGCAATTGCGCAGCAATAAAAACAGTCCGGTGGACTGTTTGGGTGCCCGTGTGCGTGCCGCAAGCGGTAGCGATGCTATATAAATACCGTATGTATAGCATCTCGAAGGCATATGCAATTTTATAATTGAAACAACCACCAATATGTGATATTATTAAATAAATTATTTACAGATAGGTGAATTTTATGCCGTATTATTTCCCATTTGGTCAGGAATTAAAACCTTTAGTTCAAGAAGATAAATCTCCAAAGAAAGTTTTTGTTCTTGGTGTATATGCAAGTGCAGTACACGCTCGATGGAAAAAAGACGGGGCTGTCATCTGCCCTGCTCTTGCAGTAGCAAGTGAGCCCAGAATTTTTTGGGATGGCAACATTGATGAAGCAAAGGAAATAATCACTCAAATCAACATACCATCTGAACTCGGATTTTTAGAGCCTGCAGGTGCACATCTTAACGGACCTTCTGCAAAAGTGCTTGATGAAAACATCCTGGCACCCCTTGGGTTCACAAGAAAGGATGCATGGCTTTGCGACTGTCTTCCTGAAACACGAATCAACGCAGGTCAGGAAAAGGTTATCCGTGAAAAATACAATCCTCTTATTGAAGAATACAACTTAAACCCGGTTACTATTCCAAACCGTCCAACTGCTTTCTGCAACAAGGCAAGAAGCATTGAAATCACAGAAGAGCTCATGGAATCACAAGCAGACTTATTAGTTTTACTTGGTGATATTCCAATTGCACAATATTTGAAAAAAGCAACAGATATCCCCTACTCTACTCTTGGTGAATATGTCGATTTGTACGGCTACGGTAACAAAACAGATGTTACTATCAACGGAAAAGCTATTAAGGTTTTACCCCTTGCTCATCCGAGACAAATAGGCGCATTGGGTGCTCATAGTGAAAAATGGCATTTACTGCACAAGGAATGGGAAAACAACAACTGAACATTACAGCTTTATTATACTTAACAGTATTTTATTGGAGGCAATTATGGCTATTGAAAAAGTTAAAGAATATTTCAGACAATACTCAATGGAAGATAAAATTTTAGAATTTTCCGTTTCAAGCGCAACTGTTGAGCTTGCAGCACAGGCTCTCAATACAGAGGGTTGCAGAATTGCAAAAACTCTTTCATTTTCTGTAAACGACTCCCCTATTTTAATTGTCACCGCAGGAGATGCAAAGATTGATAACAAGAAATATAAAACCTTCTTCGGTGCAAAGGCAAAAATGCTTTCCTTT
>JAZNKJ010000041.1:0-2206 GCA_045578465.1 Clostridia bacterium
TCTTAAGATTTAAGAATGCGTGGCGGTATTTAAGAGCAAGGCTCTGGTAAATACATCTAACGATTTCGCCAACGGTCTGGGGAACATACTGATTTGTTCTTTCGCAGAACTCCTGAATGCGTTTTGGAAGATTTCCCGGTCTTGAAAAATCAACATAGTCAGGGTCTATGTAGCACTTAAAGGGCTCGCTACCAAGAGCCGCTTTTTCAAGGTCGTTAAAGCTTAAATCCTGTCCCTGCTTCTTCCAGGCACGGCGGGATTCCTGAATAAGCCAGAGTCCCATAATGTTTGTTAAGTATCTTATTGTTCCGCCATAGCCACCCTCGTTGGTATAAGAGGATTTAAGGCCTTCCTCTTTTATAACAGGTGCGTCAAGCTCTGTTCCAAAGAGCGACCAGGTTCCACAGCTTATATAAACAAAATCTTTTTCCGTTGTAGGAACGGAGATTACCGCGGACGCTGTATCGTGGGAGCCAACTGCAACAACAGGAACGCTGTCAATTCCAAGCTCCTCGCAAACCTCGTTTGAAACCTTTCCTAAAATGCTTCCTGTTTCCAAGATGTCGCAAAGGAGGTCGGTTGGAATTCCTAACTCCTCTAAAAGCTCCTTATCCCAGTCCCTTTCATAAGGGTTGAGCATCTGGGAGGTTGATGCGATTGTATATTCGCTCTTTTTAACCCCTGTTAAGAAATAGTTAAGTAAATCAGGGATAAACAAAAACTTATCCGCTTTTTTGAGCATATCGCTCTTATATTTCGCAAGATAAAAGAGCTGGAAAATAGTATTGAAATTCATTATCTGAATTCCTGTTTTATTATAAAGGCTCTCTTTATTAACAACCTTATAAAGCTCATCGGGAATATTCTCTGTTCTTATATCGCGGTAGTGAACAGGGTTTCCTATAAGATCGCCGTTTTCGTCAATAAGACCAAAGTCAACGCCCCATGTGTCAATACCGATTGAGTCAAATCCGCCTGCAAGCTTTGCATTAACTATGCCCTGCTTAATCTGGTCATAAAGATATAAAATATCCCAATAGAGTGTTCCGCGAACATTAACACCGTTGTTTGCAAATCTATGAATTTCGTTAAGTGTGATTTTGCCGTCTTTAAGCTCAGCTATAATGCCTCGTCCGCTTGACGCGCCTAAATCGAAAGCCAGAACTTTCATTGTCTTTACCGCCTTTATCTAATTATTTCAATGCCTAATTCGTCAAATTTTTCTTGCAGTTCGTCGCTTATCTCGCCGTCTGTAACGAAATAATCAATCTCAGAAAAATCTGCAAGCTTTTCAAAGCCTATATTCCCGATTTTTGACTGGTCGCAAATATAGAACTTCTTGGAGGAGTTTTCAATCATCTTTCTCTTGATGCCGAACTCCTGCTCGTTGCTTTCCATAATCCCTGCACTTTCCACAACACCCTTGCTTGAAAAGAAAACCTTGCTGGCAAAATAGTTCTCTTTTATAACATTTTCCGCAAAGCTTCCTACAAAGGACTGGTTCTGGCTCACAAGGCCACCCACAGCGATTAATTTTATTCCTTCAACGCCAATAAGCTCCGATATTACACGGAGCGAATTAGTTATTACTGTTACATTGTTCATATTCTTGATTTCCCTGGCCATATAAAATGTGGTCGTGGACGCATCAAGAAAAATGGTGTTGCCAGGAGTTATATAACCTGCCGCAATCTTGGCAAGTCTTTTCTTCTCCTCAACATTTTTGTTTTTTCTTTCCTCTAAGGAAAGCTCGTAGTTATTCTCTTCAATCGGTAACGCTCCGCCGTGAGTTCTTCTAAGGACTCCCTGAGCTTCAAGCTTTTCAAGGTCTCGTCGGACGGTCTCTTCCGTAACTCCAAGCTCCGCTGAGAGTTTACTTACCCCAACAGCGCCCTCGGCTTTGAGCAATTCAGCTATTCGCATTTGTCTTTCAAGTGCAAACATCCTATACCTCCACCATAACAAACTTTTCCCTATATTAGTCTTTTATAATTTTAACAAGGTCCCCGTTTTTAAGTCCTGTTGAGTTAGCATCGTCTGTGTCGATATGCATTTCAACATTAAAATCGTCTCTTACACGGACTTGAACATCAAAAAACTTTGTTGGCTTAATTCCCTCAACCAAAACATCAACATAGTCATTATCTTTTATTCCGTGTTTCTCCGCATACTGAGGGGTTAAATGTATGTGTCTGTTGGCAATTAT
>JAZNKJ010000042.1:0-21737 GCA_045578465.1 Clostridia bacterium
AATGGTGTTGCCCGGAGTTATATAACCTGCCGCAATCTTGGCAAGTCTTTTCTTCTCCTCAACATTCTTGTTTTTTCTTTCCTCTAAGGAAAGCTCGTAGTTATTTTCTTCAATCGGTAACGCTCCTCCGTGAGTTCTCCGAAGAACCCCCTGAGCCTCAAGCTTTTCAAGGTCTCGTCTTACGGTCTCTTCCGTAACTCCAAGCTCCGCGGAAAGTTTACTAACTCCCACAGCGCCCTCGGCTTTAAGCAATTCAGTTATTCGCATTTGTCTTTCAAGTGCAAACATCCTATACCTCCACCATAACAAACTTTAACTTTTCCCTAAGTTAATCTTTTATAATTTTAACAAGGTCGCCGTTTTTAAGTCCTGTTGAGTTTGCATCGTCTGTGTCGATATGCATCTCAACATTAAAGTCGTCTCTTACTCTTACCTGAACATCATAAAACTTGGTTGGCTTAATGCCCTCAACCAAAACATCAACATAATCATTATCCTTTATGCCGTGTTTCTCTGCATAAGCAGGAGTTAAATGTATGTGTCTGTTGGCAATTATAACGCCCTCTTTTAAGTAAACACTTCCCTTAGGGCCAACAACTACCAATCTTTCAGAGCCTTCAACATTCCCTGATGGTCTTACAGGGGGGCTAACCTTTAAAACAAATGTATCGGTTTTTGAAATTTCCACCTGAGTGTTTTTACGAACAGGTCCCAAAACCCTGACATTTTCAATAGATTTAAGGGACGGGCCAACCAAGGTTACAACCTCGTTTGACGCAAATTCTCTGCCCATTAAAACCTTCTTAACGGTAAGCTTGTAGCCCTTACCAAAAAGGGTTTCAAGGTCTTCCTGAGATAAATGAATATGTCTTTGGGAAACACCGATTTTAATCTCGCCGTTTGCATCGGCAACTGCCTGATTTGTATCAGCAATCGCTTTTCTGACAGCGGCTTCAATCATTTTTTCATCATAAATCATTTTTTACCCCTGCCTTTAAAATTCAAAATATTTTCCAACTTCCCTGTGAGGACGAGGAATAACTGCTGTGCCGTAAATCTTTCCAAGGTGAGCCGCATTCTTTGCGCCTGCTTCAACAGCCGCCTTAACCGCTGACACCTGGCCCATTACAACCAAGGTTACAAGTCTTCCGCCTAAGCGTTTTTCAGTATGAATAATTCTGACATCTGCTGCCTTTGTCATACTGTCAAGAGCCTCAACAGATGCAACGCATCCTGAGATTTCCAAAAGACCGAAAGCTTCATCCACATCCTTAATCTTTTCTTCAGGATAGTCCTTCATTGTCTTTGGAAGACTCTTATTATATTTATCTCTGTTAACATCAAGAAGATATGCCATCTTTTCTGTGCCATTATCAGGGTTTGCAATAATATGAGAAACGATAAATTTCCCCTCTGCTCTTGCATAAGCTTCCCCTGCTTCAACGGCAGACTTAACCGCTGACACGGACCCCTCAACCTTAACAATCATAACGAGAGGTGCGGGAACATCTTCTCTTATAGGTCTGTTTCTGTCAAAGGCGATAACCTTAACATCAGCTGTCTTTGCCATTATATCTGCGGCGCATACTGCTGTTGTAAAGCTATATACCTCTATCATTCCAAGTGCTTTCACTTTAACACCTCTTTATTATACAATGTGTAATCCGTCAACTAAAACACAACGGCGCTGTCTTGTAAATGAATGAGCCGCTGTTAAGCCCTCACCTGTCGGGCCTGCGATAGTAAAGGTTGTGTAACCTTCGCCACCTGCACCGATACCTGCATAAGACGGTGCATTCTTTACAAAGATTGTTGTTTCAACAGCCTTTGCAAAGCGTGTTAAATGATCAACATTCTTTGAGTGGATATGAGCGCTGTGGCGGTTGCCGTGTTCAGCTTTAACCGCAAGCTCAATCGCCTCATCAATATCCTTAACTCTTACGATGCCTAAAATTGGCATCATCATTTCAACTGATATGAAAGGATGATCCTTTGGAACTTCACAGATAATAAGTCTTGGGTCTGCGTTGATGCCGAGCTTTTCAAGGAAAAGTCTTGCGTCCTTACCAACCCATTCCTTCTTGATTGAGTATTTGCCATCCTTGTTATTAAGAGCCAAATCTCTTAATCTGTCAACATCTGCGCCCTTTAATAAATATGCGCCGTTTTCTGTCATACTCTTAATAAGTCTGTCTGCAACACTGTCAATTACAAAGCATTCTTTTTCTGCAATACACGGAAGGTTATTGTCAAAGCTTGCGCCAGCAACGATATCCTTACCTGCTTTTTCAATGTCTGCTGTGTCGTCAACGATAACCGGTGGGTTTCCTGCGCCTGCGCCGATTGCTTTCTTTCCTGAGGATAAAAGCATCTTAACAACCCCAGGTCCGCCTGTTGCAACAAGCATACGAACAATCGGAGATGTTACCATTTCATTAGAGGTTTCCATTGTTGGGTTATAAACTGAAACAACAAGATTTTCAGGTCCGCCTGCCTCTAAGATTGCGCGGTTAACAAGGTCAACTGCATAGTTTGCAACTCTCTTTGCGTTTGGATGAGGGTTAAATACAACTGCATTTCCCCCTGCGATCATACCCATTGAGTTACAGATAACAGTTTCACTTGGGTTTGTAGATGGTGTTATACTTCCGATAACCCCAAACGGTGCCATTTCAACTAATGTCATTCCGGCATCCCCTGTCATAACAGCAGGCTTTAAATCCTCTGTACCAGGAGTTTTGTTAGCAACTAACTGGTGCTTGATAATCTTATCGGAAACTCGTCCCATTCCTGTTTCCTCAACGCCCATTTCCGCCATAACAGCAGCTTCGGCAAGAGTATATTCTCTTATCTTCTGAATCATTTTCTCGCGCTGAGCAACAGAGTATTTCTTAAACTCAACATAAGCCTTTGAAACCGCTTCAAGCGCTTCTGTCATTGTCGGGAAAACGCCTTTCTGGTGAGTCGCCGGAATGTTTGGCTTAATGCTCTTTATTACATTTTCAACTATATCACTTATGTATTTTTCATCTATCATTTTGATTCACCTCACACAATAGTCTTCCATAATTTTTCGTCGGGGTTTGCAATAACAGAGCTGTCTAAGAACATTCCGCCATCCCCTAATGCTTTTTCCGCTGAGCGGATTGCCGCTTCAACCGCCGCAACCTCGCCGCTAAGGAACATATACGATTTACCGCACATACCCCTCGCAATTCGAAGCTCTATAAGGTCAACAAGTGCCGTCTTTGCCGCCGCATCGGCCGCAACGATAATTGATGCCGCTGAATAGGTTTCCGCAATTCCAAGAGCCCGTTTATTATCTATCTCCGCCGTGCCGTAGATGGCAGGGAACAAAGATTCGTGTGGATTTCCCAGAACAAAGCTGTCAATAAGCTTTTCGCCGTTCTGAGTTTTTGCAGCTTCAATAGCCGACTTAACCGCGCTTAATTCTCCTGAAAAAAGTGCAATATATTTACCGGGACAAACTACCTGTGCCTCAATAATCTCTACCTGAGCGGTCTTTGCCACAGTATCGGCAGCCCTAACACCGGCTGAAACTGTTGTATATTCAATCATTCCAAGTGCCTTGCCCATAATCAGTTCGTCCTTTCAATTTTAATATATGTTTTTGTAATCTCGCCAACTTTTCCGTCTATTGATGCGTGGATGTCTGCCCCAAGCTTATCGCCTGTTGATGCAATAAGCTGACCTTTAACCACGCTGTCTCCCTCTTTAACCACTGGCTTTGCGGGAGCGCCGATATGCTGGCTAAGCATAATTTTCACTTTTTTAGCGTCTATCTCCATATCGTTTATAGGAGATGAAACATCATATTTCTTAATGCCAAGTCTTGTTATAAGCCTATCCATAGGAACTCGCCTGTAATTCCTAGCCGGACTTACCTTTCCTTGCTTTGGCATATCCTTTAAATCAGGCTTACCTTTAAGCTCTGTTTTAAATTCGTTGATAATCGTTCTCGGAGATAGCATCTGACCGCAGGAATACATTTCACACAGTCCGCAATCCGAGCAATATAGTGCACCTGTGAAAATCCTTATATCTCTTGTATCTCCGTTTGATGCCGCATTCATAATTGCGTGTGGCTCGATTGGATGTCCCAAAAGATTTCTCGGACACAAATCCGTGCACATTCTGCACTGGCAACAAGCACTTTGCACTCTTTTTAATGCAACTCTTGTCTTTGCCGTCTTTTTAAGCACAACCGGATGGTCTTTCGGGAAGACCAATACGGCGTTTGTGGTTTTTGTTACCACATCATAAGGACTTGCAATTTTGCCGGTCATAACACCGCCGTTTATGTAAACGCTGTCCTTAACCGTCTCTCCTCCTGCAAGGGCGACAAGCTCTTTAAGAGTCATCCCGAGAGGAGCTTTGAATGTCTGAGGCTTTTTAACCTCGCCTGAGATTGTAACAAGCTTTGTTGTTACGCTTTCATTCTTCTTTATAGCATAGTATGCGTTAAGCATTGTTTCAACATTATAAACAATAACGCCAACGGAAATCGGAATCTGCCCCGGTGGAGTAACTCTGCCTGTTGCTTCATAAATTAAAACAACCTCGTCTCCTGCGGGATATGTTTCAGGAAGCTTCTTTATGCTCATCCCCTCAAACTCAGAGATACAGCCCTCTACTGCCATAACTGCATCCTTATAGGAATCCTTAACGGCAATAATTGCTTCCTTGGCACCAACAGCCTTCTTTGCCTCGTTTAAGGCATAAAGAATCTCTGCCGCATAGCTTGCAAGTGTCTGTCTGTGAACCCTGAAAAGAGGCTCACACTCAGCACAGTTCAGTATGACGATGTCTGCTTTTTCATTAAGCTTGGCATAGGACGGAAAACCTGCCCCACCTGCGCCAACAACACCGTGTTTTTTTAGAATTTCGGCTAGTGCTGTAATTTCCATAAAATATAACCCTCTATAAATGTCTTCAATACTTAAAGTCTACTATTAATTTTCTTCGTCAACAATACCTACTATTGCAGCGTCAATAGGAGCCATCTCCATCTGACCCTGATTTATACGAGCTGCGCTGCCAAATGCAACAAGCACCTTTTCTCCGATACCTGCGCCAACATGGTCAACAGCAATCATTGGCTTTATCTCTTTATCGAGAGGCTCAACGATTAAAAATTTGTTTCCAACAAGTTCTTCAACTTTTCTTGTGGATACGATACTACCGGTAACCTTACCTACTATCATTACACTCATTCCTTTCATAAGTTTGGCTGAAATGCCGTTATGGCATTTCAGCCATCAACAGCGGAATTAATCCAATACTGTTATTCTTATTTTATTGCAGGAAGAATCTTCTCAACATCGCTATGTGGTCTTGGGATTACATGTGTAGCTATAATCTCACCGAGTCTTGTAGCAGATGCGCCGCCAGCTTCAACAGCTGCCTTAACAGCACCAACATCGCCTCTAACCATAACGCTTACGAGACCTGAACCAATCTTCTCTGTTCCAACTAATTCAACATTTGCTGCTTTAAGCATAGCATCTGCTGCTTCGATAGCTGCAACTAAGCCTCTTGTTTCAATCATTCCTAAAGCTTCCTTCTGAGTCATCTTGATTTCCTCCTTCTTAGTTTCTTTTTTAATTTCATTAATTTCTTCTTTAACCACAACTTCTGCTTCTACCGCAGGCTTAACCTTTGGAGCATAAGTTGTTTCTGTTTTTTTCTCAGCCATTTAGATCACCTACTAAAATTTAGGCAAAATCTTCTCAACATCGCTGTGTGGTCTTGGGATTACATGAGAAGCTACTAATTCGCCGAGCTTTGTTGCAGATGTAGCGCCAACTTCAACAGCTGCTTTAACTGCGCCAACATCGCCTCTTACCATAACGCTTACGAGTCCAGAACCGATTTTCTCAGTTCCGATTAAAGCAACCTCTGCTGCTTTAACCATTGCGTCTGCAGCCTCGATTGCTGCAACTAAACCTCTTGTTTCGATCATACCTAATGCTTCTTGTGCCATTTTTTATATCCTCCTTAAAAATAATTAATTAATAATTGCAATTTTTAATCCTGTCATAGCAAGATTTGTTTTATAAGCTTCGTCTATATCCTCAAGCTTGTACTTATGTGTAATAAGTTTTTCAAGCGGAAGTCCGATTCCTTTTGCTCTCTTTAAGAAATCAAAGGTTGTTGCATAGTCTCTTAATGTGTAAACCCAAGAGCCAACAAGTGTGATTTCCTTTGAACAAAGGTCAAAGTGTGGGTTGATTGTTGCATCGCCGCCGTTTATGAAGAAACCAAGCTCGCAAAGGCCGCCGCCGTCTCTTATAAACTTATAGATGTTGCTGTGAGCAACCGGTGAGCCTGTGCACTGGAATGCAAAGTCAGCGAGATATCCGCCGAAAGCTTCCTTAACCGCACCAGCGAGTTCTTCAATTCCCTTATGGTTTTTGAAGTTAACTGTTTTTGTTGCGCCCATTTCCTTAGCGAATTCAAGACGCTTTTCTTCACCGTCAATTGCAACGATGTTTTCAATACCCATTGTTCTGAGCACTGCAATACAGATAAGACCGATAGGGCCGCAACCCTGAACAGCCACTCTGCTGTTAAATCTTAATATACCTGTTGTCTTAGCTCTTTCAACTGCGTGGATTAAAACCGCGCAAGGCTCGATTAAGATTCTCATATCGAGGTCTAAATCGCTTACATTAAATACTGTTGAGCCTTTTCTTATTACGATATAATCTCCGAACCAACCATTTAAGTGAGTGTCGTCATCCGGGATAAGACCGTAAATATCGCCGCCGCCAACATTCTGCTTATTGAGGTCATACATTGTTATATCAGGATTGTCTTTAAAGATCATACAGGTTACAACCTTGTCGCCAATGCCGAGAGGCTTGCCTGCGCTGTCTTTTTTAACATTCTTACCGATTTTAACAATCTCACCTGTTCCTTCATGTCCTAAAACGAGAGGAATTAAGCCGAATGGGTCGCGCTTATATTCGTGAGCATCTGTTCCGCAAATACCGCAGCCTTCAACCTTAACCAAGATTTCGTCATCCCCGATTTCAGGGATTGGATATTCCTTGATTTCGAATTTTTCAAGGCCTGTGAGCATTGCAACACGGCTTGTTTTTGGAATTTCTCCGCTTCTAGCTGGAGCTGAGCTTCCAACCGTTGCTCCGTCCATACCGGCGAGAACCTGCTTAACAATCTGTTCTATTTGTTCTGAATTCATAGCATTTCTCTCCTTTTTAAAATTTTCTTAAATATCTCTGCACCGAATGCAGAAAGAGCAGCATCTTGTTCTTCCGTTCCGCCGCTTACCCCAAGTCCGCCGATAATCTTATCGCCGCACACGAGTGGATCGCCGCCGCCGAAAATAACAATTCTGCCATTATTTGTAAACTGAATTCCGTAAAGAGACTGGCCCGGCTGGGAAAGTGGTTTAAGTGTCATAGTTGACATTTTAAGAGCCACAACCGTAAATGCTTTGTTAACCGCAACATCATAACTTGCTATGTAGGAATCATCCATACACTCAACGGATATTATGTTGCCCGCCTCGTTGCTCACTGCAACAACGGCGTTAACACCCATTTCTTTTGCCTTCTCTTCAACCTTTTGGGTAAGTTCTTTTGCTAAGGAAAGAGTCATTTTACAGCTTGTTGCCTCTAAGATTTCCTTTTTGACAATGGCTGTAATTTTGTCTATCTCTCTGTTATCCAATAGCTTCACCTCATTTAGCTGATTATTTTAACTGTTCCAAAACCTTCTTAGTAATGGATGCAACTAAATCAGAATCCTTCTTGCCTTCGTCTTTGCCGCAGGTGCAGTTTCCGCCGCAACTATGACAGCTTGCCTTACCATCCTTTGCGTTTGCACAAACATTAGCAGGATGCTTACCTGTCATACCGAACTGTCTTCTGATTTCATAAAGTCTTTCAACCTGATCCTTTGAGAATTCCTTAGGACCGCCGAGCTGTCTTGCCTTGTATAAAAGCTCTGCATAGAACTCTACTGATTCCATCTTGTGGTAAGCCGCAAGAAGAGAATCTGAATATGTAAGAGCTCCGTGGCTTTCGAGAAGAACAGCATCGTAGTACTGTAAGTACTTCTCAACATTATCAGGGATTTCCTCAGTAGATGGTGTGCCGTATTCCGCAATCGGAACGCAACCGAGAGCGATAACCGCCTCAGGCATAATCGGCTGTGTAAGCGGAATGCCTGCGATTGCAAATGCTGTTGCGAAAATCGGATGAGCATGAACAACAGCTTTAACATCCGGTCTCTTCTGGTAAACTCTGAGGTGCATCTTAATTTCAGAAGATG
This sequence comes from Clostridia bacterium, assembly GCA_045578465.1. GTDB lineage: Bacteria > Bacillota > Clostridia > Monoglobales > Monoglobaceae > SIG454. Next base: position 8,320 of record JAZNKJ010000042.1, read on the forward strand.
GCTTAAAACCAGGGTTTGCATGAAGGATGTTTCCCTGTCCGTCAATCTTACAGATATAATCAGGAGTCATAAAACCTTTACTTACACCTGTTGGTGTGCAAAGGAACTCGTTATCTGAAATCTTAACGGAGATGTTACCGTCATTTGCAGCAACCATTCGTCTGTCGTAGATTCTTTTGCCGATGTCGCAAATTTGTTTTTTGATTTCGTATTCTGAAACCATAGTCTTTTCTCCTTTTCTATGTTGATTTGTGTTTGTTTACTTGGTAAATTTTTGTTATTTCTTTGATTTTGTCTTTATTTTACCACATTTTTCGCTTTTCGTCAATACTATTGTGTGGTTTTTTCTGTGTTTTTGTGGTTTTTTATCACTTTTTCTTGGGCAAGATGTTTTTTCAGCTCTTCTATTCCTTCGCCCGTAACCGAATCAACCGGAAAAATGGTTTTACAACCTGCCAGGCGGAGCCAGTTTTTAGCTCTTTCCACATTGGCATTTTTGTCATTGATTTTTGTTACGATTCCGATAACCTCTCTGTTGCACATCCCTGTTATGCAGGGTGGAAACAACGAAAAGGGTTCGGTGGCGTCGATTAAGAGGCCGACAACATCCGCTTCATAAGCGTAAAGTGCAAGGGCTGAGCCCAGCTCTCTTGTCTGGATATATTCCCCCGGAGTGTCGATGACAACATCCGTATAGTTTACGGCTTGTGTCTTCTCGTATTTTATCTCCTGATTTTTAAGAGCCTGAGTCAGGGTTGTTTTCCCTGCCTCACTTCTGCCCACAAACATTATTTTTTTCATTATGTTTTAGTAACCTTACAAACTGTAAAGCCGAGGGTTTCTTCACAGTACTCTGTAACCGCTGTAACAGCCGCCTGAACCTGAGCAACAGTTCCCGTCATAATGAGAGTTCCGCTGAAACGGTCCACAAAGCCGATGTCTGCGCCGGAGGCTTTCATAGCAACATCCGCTGCAATAATTGCGGTTTCAGATGGACTTACGGTTATAATCCCGATTGCTGACCTTGCATAATCAAGGGCAGGGTCAAGACCGAGCTTTTGATAAAGCACATCGTCAGGGTTGGCAATTATGTGTGCCAAAGTAATCTGTTTGCCGGGAACAAGTTCCTGGACTATTCGCATTTTATCTTCAAAATCCATAATTACCCTCCTATCTGGCATTTAAGCCCATGCTTTAAAACTCTTTGCATAAGCCTTTGCATTTTCTCGTCATCGGGAGCTTTTACATCTCCCATTAAGTAAGGCCTTCCAAGACCTTTATATTTATCCACCCCGAAGTTATGATAAGGAAGAAGATGAACCTCCTCCACCCCTTCAAGGGTTTTAGCAAATTTTGCGATTTCCTCGATTTCCTCCTCTGTGTCATTAAAGGTTGGAACAACGGGAACTCTTATTATAAGCTTATTAACTGCCTTTGCGATTTTCTTTGCATTTTCTAAAATAAGCTCATTTGGCTGAGTTGTAAACTCTTTATGCTTTGCACTGTTTATGTGCTTTATATCCATTAAATATGTATCTATATAAGGAAGCACTTTCTGGATGGTTTCAAAGGGAGCAAAGCCTGTGGATTCAACAGCAGTGTTTATTCCGATTTCCTTACAGCCTCTGAGTATTGCGGCTGAGAAATCTGCCTGACAAAGCATTTCTCCTCCCGAGAGAGTAACCCCTCCACCTGATCGGCGGTAATAAACTCTGTCGCGCTCGATTTTTTCCACAATCTCGCCTGCCGTGACATCTTCGCCAACGGTTTTTTTGACGCCGCCAACCTCCATTTCCTCAATAATTCCTTTTTGAGATTCGGGGTTACAGCACCACCGACAGCGAAGAGCGCAGCCCTTTAAGAACACGATTGTTCTTATGCCCGGGCCGTCATGAACGGAAAAACGCTGGATGTTGAATATCCGCCCTTTCGCTTTCAAATATTCTTCCATTAGAAGCCTCCCTGTTCAGTTCTGTTGATAATATCGTCCTGAAGGGATTTTGAAAGGGTTGTAAAGAGTGCGCTGTATCCTGCAACACGGACAACCAGGCCCTTATAGTTTTCAGGATTCTTCTGAGCGTCTCTTAAAGTTTCACGGCTTACAACATTAAACTGCACATGGCTTCCCTTCTGGTCAAAATATCCTCTGATTAAAGATACAAAGCTTTCAAGCCCTGCTCTTCCTTTAAGAGCAGACGGATGGAACTTCATATTATAAAGTGTTCCGTTTGACGCAATATAGTGGTCAAGCTTTGAAACTGAGTTAGCCGCAGCAGTCGGGCCGGAAACATCCTTACCTGCTGACGGAGAAACACCGTCTGCAACAGGAGTTGTTGCAAGTCTTCCGTCAGGGGTTGCCCCTGTCTGTTTACCGAGAGGAACATTGGCAGATACAGGATAAAGTCCTGCCTGATATCTTCCGCCTCTTGGATTTCTGTATTTTTCAAGCGGTCTTGTGTATGTATAAGCAACATCTCTTGCAAAGCTGTCAACAACTTCGTTGTCGTTACCGAATTTAGGAATTTCGTTTATAAGCTTTAAGAGATAGTCATACTTGCCGTTGCTTCCTGCTTTAACCTTTCCAACAAGCTCGCTGATCTGACCTTCGTCAAGCTGAACGCCCTTCTGAGCCAGGCTCTTTGCAACACCAACAACGATGTTTTGAACTTCCTCATCAGGAATTCCATAACCATAGTTATTTTCAAGAGCCTCTTTAAATTCAGCCATTGTAACTTTCTTCTCGTCGAAAACGAGCTTTTTGATAGCATAAAGGGAGTCAGCCATATTGGCAACGCCAAAGCCCTGAGGGCCTGTGAAGTTATAAACCGCTCCGCCTTCCTGAGCAGACTTTCCTCTGCCGATACAATCTTCAATCATAGAAGATAAGAACGGAAGCGGGCAACGCTTAGCGTGAGCAATGTCAACTGCGTTATCTGCGTTAACCATAAGCTCTATCATATACTCTGTCTGAGCTTTATAAGCATCATAGAACTGCTCAAAATCGGTCATCTTTGTAACATCGCCTGTTTCAAGACCAACCTGAACACCGTTATCAACACCGTTTGAGAAAACGAGTTCAAGAGGACGGCACATATTGAAGAATGCCGCGTCATGCCAGCCGTCTGTCTTGCCTGATTTCTGAGGCTCAACACAACCGATAATATTATAATCTCTTGCGTCCTCAATGGTAAGTCCACGATTGATAAGCGCAGGAATGATAACTTCGTCGTTATAATAAGCAGGAAGACCAATACCTGTTCTTGTAAGCTCTGCCGCTCTTATCATAAACTCGTGAGGAGTTTTGTTCCATACACGAACTGAGAATGATGGCTGAGGAAGCATAACATGGAGAGTTGCGTTGATACACATATAAGATAAATCGTTTGTTGCATCAAGACCCTCTTTTGTCTGTCCGCCTGCAATAAGGTTCTGGAATACGCTGTATCCTGCGAAGCCTTCGGCTGACGCCTTATCACGAGCCTTATTCAAATCGTTAAGCTTAACCCATACGCAGTCTAAAAGCTCCTGAGCCGCTTCTCTTGAAATTGTGCCTTTATCCATATCCATTTTATAATATGGATACATATACATATCAAATCGTCCCGGGGAAACGGAGTGCCCGTTTGACTCGGTCTGGATAAGCATCTGAACAAACCAGAAAGACTGACAAGCTTCATGGAAGTTTTCAGCGCCGTATCTTGGAACCTTAGCACAAATCTTTGAAATCTTGTTAAGCTCCTGCTTTCTTGTCGGGTTTGTTTCGCTGTCTGCCATTTTCTTAGCAAGGGCAGAATACCGAAGAGCAAAATCGCAAACGGCTTCGCCGCAAATGATAACCGCTTTTAAGAAAGCGCTTTTTGTTATGTAGTTATGGTCTGAAACCTTGCACTTATCAAGTTCAGCCTTAGCCTTTTTAATAATTCCGTCAAAACCTTTTTCCAAAACTTCGCCATAATTTACAGTAACATGGCCGATTCCGTTATAGAAATAGTTGCCCACTGTGAAAATATTATGGTCGATAGCCTTTAAAGTTTCAGGAGTCATATTTGCCTGAGCAAATTCGCTTGTTGTTTTGCCTTCCCAATATTTAAAGGTTTCTCTTAAAACCTTTTTGTTCTCATCGGAAATATAGAACGGGTCAGCAGAGCGCTCTCCTATTGTATCAAGCTCATCCAAAAGCCACTTAAAGGAGAACTCAGGGAAAACCTGACAACCCCTTGGTGTTTTTGTTGCGCTTCCCACAATAAGCTCATTATCTCTTATAGTAACAGGAATGTTCTCTAAGATATGCTTAAACGCCATAGCACGACGCAAAATAATAGGGAGTTCTTCTGTCTGCTTATAGCTTTCTGTAAGCAGCGCTGCTCTCTCTACCTCAATTTCAGGCATTTTCTGGAATAACGCATCAACTAAGAGCGGTATTCTAGGGCTTTTCTCAATAAATTCTGTATAAACCTTATTCATGCCTAAACCTCCATTTATCTAAAATAAAATTTGATACCTATCTATTCTTGATTATATAACACTAATCACAAAAAGTCAATACAAAACAAAGAAAAATAAAGAATTTTCCAAAAATTTTAACATTTTCGCTCTTTTCCCCAACAAAAACCAGTTGAAAACCACACAAAAACCGCATAACCAAAAGATTACGCGGTTTCTTCTTCCTTGGCAACGGGGAGCTTGATTGTGAATCTTGTGAAGCTTCCGAATTCGCTTTCAGCAGACACACTTCCCCCATGGCTTTCGATTATTTCTTTTGTTATGGCAAGGCCAAGCCCTGTTCCACCCATTTCGCGGGAACGAGCCTTGTCAACTCTGTAAAATCTCTCAAAGATATGAGGAAGGTCTTTTTCAGGGATACCCTTGCCTGTATCCTCAACCTTAACATATGCCTCATTATAAAGATATCCGCAGAAAATTTTAACTGCACCTGTATCTGTATATTTAATAGCATTGGAAACGATATTCTTAACCGCTCTTTCAATCTGGAACTTATCTCCTAAGATTGTCGGGCTTTCTGTCGTAAGATTATATATAAGCTTTAAACCCTTCTTCTCTGCCTCAACTTTGAAAGTTTTAACAACCTCGCGAAGAAGCTCGCCAAGGCTGAAAAGCTCTTTTTGAAGTTCTTCCTTTTGGGCGTCGTATCTTGAAAGGGTTAAAAGATTTTTAACAAGAGCAGTCATTTTGTCTGTCTCGCTGTGGACAGTTTTAAGAAGGCTTGTTGCCATTTCCTTGTCGTCTAAATATCCGTCTAATAAAGTTTCTGTATATGTTCCAATTGTTGTAAGAGGAGTTTTAAGCTCGTGAGAAACCTCTGCCACAAATTTACGGCGAGACTCTTCTAAGTTAAATTGCTTGGTAACATCTTCAAAAACCGATACTATACCTGCAATTTTCCCTTTTTCAATTTTGAAAGGAATAATATACGCCTTAATTCTGCTTTTGCCAAATTCAATGTCTCTTTCCTCAGGACGAAGCTTATTAAGATATGTAAACTCCTCCATAGAAAGCTCTGTTCCAAGGCTCTTCCAGAAATCGTCAAACTTTGTGTCATCCTTTAAAAGCTTACCGAAAAGTTTTTTAGCGGCACTGTTCTGATGGATAATCTCCTGGTCGGTGTTAAAGGCAATGATGCCGTTGTTAACATTTTCCAGAATTACTTCAACCTTATGTTTTTCTCCTGCAACCTCGGAAATGGCATTGCTCATAACATTTCCCATATAATTGAAGGTTTCCATAAGACTTCCGATTTCGTCCGAAGATGTTGTTTCAAGTCTTGATTCAAAATTTCCTTCTGCAAAATCTTCTGCCTTTTCAGTTAAAACAGTTATTGGCTTAGTTATGGTCTTTGCGAAGAAATAGCAAAGGAAAACTGATGCCAGGGCGCTTATCAAAAGGGCCTGAATAATAATCCACATCATATTCTGAACCAGAGAGTTTACCGCATCTCTGTTATCTTTAACATAGAAAATATAGTCCTCTCCGCCTGCTGAAAAAGAGGTGGCATAGTCCATATAATTTGAGTCAAAGCCAAACCTTTGCCCTGTTTTCCCCGCCATAGCGGAAATTATGTTAGGAGTTTTTTCAAGAACTTCGCTTGCACCACTGTATGAGATTATAATCTCCCCTGTGGCTCTGTCTAAAATATAGCAGTTTCGCTGAGCGCCAAGGCCCATTCTTCCTGCATAGAGAGAAATGGAGTTGGACGCCTTTGCAAGACGCTCCTCATTTGTTCCTTTTGATGTTAAGGCGTTGCGGATGGAAACAATCAAATCGCCCTCAATGACAGCTTCCTGCTGAGAAATAAAGTCTTCCTGATACACTTCGATAATATTGCTCATCATAAATATTCCCGCAAGGAGCATTGTTATAAAAACAAGAGCAACGAACATAACGACCATTTTCCATTGAAGTCTTTTGAACATATTTCCACCGCCTTTCTCTATCAAAATGTTTTGACAGGGGAAATATCCCCTGTCAAAAATTCTTAGTCTGTCCAGTCAAATTCGTCTTCGTTTCTTTCAACGAAAAGCTCATAAGCCTTATCCAAAATATCCTCGTCTTCCTCAGGAAGAAGGAGTGAACCGTCAGGATTTTCAGGGTCTTCCACCATTTTAAGTATAACAACCTCTTCAATCTCGTCTGTTTCTTCTTCAAGATAAGGAACACAGATAACATAGTAATTTCCGTCAACTGTTACTGTGTCAAGATGCTCAAACATCTCTTTTTCGCCGTCTTCGTTTATAAGTTCAACCAAATAGTTTTCATTGTCTTCCATATGGCTCATATCTTTTCTCCTTTTTATTTTGTTGTATCTATTACTGCTCTTTTTATTTTCTTTGTTGTTGTCTTTTCAAACGCTTCGTCTCTGACAATAACATTGCTTACTCTCTTGTATACAGGGAGGAAGCTAATCGCCTCAGCAATATCGCTCTTAACCTGTTCCTTTGGATTTTCAATGCCAAGCTCTGCAATTTTTTCCTCAGATAAGAACACCTGACAGGAAAGCTTTTCGTCAACGCCGTCCTTATTCTTGATTCCGTATACAACAACTTCCTCAATATAAGGAACAGACATAATATAGTTTTCGATTTCTTCAGGGAAAATATTCTTTCCGTTATCCAAAAGAATGATATTCTTCTTTCTGCCTGTTATGACAAGCTGGCCGTCCTTATTAACATAGCCGAAGTCTCCTGTTTTAAACCAACCGTCCTCACTTAAAACTTCCATTGTAAGCTCTGGCTGTTTATAATAGCCAAGCATGACAACATCTCCGCGAACACAAATTTCGCCAATGCCGTCCTCATCAGGAAGGTCAATTCTAATCTCACAGCAAGGGAGTGGCTTTCCAACTGTTGAGCAGTCATTGAAAGTATCATGGTTTACACTTACGAGAGGAGAACACTCTGTTATACCGTAGCCGTTTGTAAGGCTTATTCCGATAGAGTTAAAGAATTCTCCAAGCTCCTGACGGAGTGGTGCGCCACCGCAAACAATTTTGCGAAGGTTTCCGCCGAAAGCGTCGTGAACGGACTTAAAGAGCTTATATCTTAAATCAATTCCGAAAATCCTAAGGAAATTACTTACCTTAACCATAACTTTAAGGATAGTTTCTTTTCCTGAGCTTTTTGCATTAGACCAGATTTTCTTATAGAAAACCTCTGCAAAAGCAGGAACAACATAGATGTATTTTGGTTTATAAAGATTGAGGTTTTTAAGAACCGTCTTTAAGTTTTCGTTAATGCAAAGAGTTGCGTGGAAATGGATTGCAACCAGAATTCCCGGAACTGCTTCATATGTATGGTTATAAGGAAGAACGCTAAGACCTGTATCATAAATTGTTGAGGTCTGTAACCCATAATATACACTGCTTATAAGGTTATACTCTGAAAGCATAACGCCCTTTGCAACCCCTGTTGTTCCGGATGTGAAAACAAGCATACGCATATCTTTTACATCTTTTTCTAAATTAAGGAAGCCTTTTTCGCCGCCCTCATAAAGCTCTTTTCCCTTTGCAATAAGCTTCTTAAAGGAGAGAGAAAGGTCAGTATCATCTTCTCCGTCTATTGCAACGAAGGTTTTAATTTTCGGGAACTTATCTTTATTTTCTCTGATAAAGTTCTCGTATGTTTTTGTATAGAAGAGCACCTCAGCATCGCTCTCGTTTAAAACGAAAGACATCTGCTCAGGAGGAAGCTCCTTGTCAACAGGAACATAAACTCCGTCCCCTTGGAGCACAGTTAAATAAACGCAAATCCAGTTATAGCTGTTTTCGCCAACCATTGCTATATGCTTTTTAGTAAGCCCTAAATCATAAAGAGCTGTGCCGAGATAAAAAGTTGTGTCGCGGAATTCCTTAAAAGTAACTTCTCTTACCTCGCCCTTTTCCTTAAACTTATACGCAATATTATCCCCTGCTTCATCAACTGCCATCTGCATCATATGACGAATGGAGTCAATGGGTTTAACGGTTGAAACGAAATCTTTTTTTCTTGCCATAAAAGCCACCTCTTTTTAAATTTCCTATATTTTAATAATACCATAACGAATTTCCATTTACAAGCTTTTTTTGCAAAATTTAACGCCCCATATCCAAAACGGATATGGGGCGTAAAGTGGCTTTAAATTTCATCGCAAAGTGTTGCCGCCATAACGGCTTTTATGGTGTGCATACGGTTTTCCGCCTCGTCAAAAACGATTGACTGAGAGCTTTCAAAAACTTCGTCGGTAACCTCCATACAATCAATTCCAAATTTTTCGTGAATCTCTTTTCCAACTGTTGTTTTAAGGTCGTGGAAAGCAGGGAGACAGTGCATAAACTTACAGTTTTCTCCTGCGTTATCCATAATTCTTTTATTAACCTGATAAGGAGATAAATCCTTTATTCTCTCTTCCCAGACTTCCGCCGGTTCGCCCATTGAAACCCATACATCAGTATAGATAACATCGGCATTTTTTGTAGCTTCCATCGGGTCCTCTATGAATTTAAGCGTTGCCCCTGTTTCCTTGGCAACAGCCTCACATTCTTTGACGAGCTTTTCATCAGGGAAATATTTTTTCGGAGCACAAGCTATAAAGTTCATTCCCATTTTAGCGCATCCAACCATAAGGGAGTTTCCCATATTATATCTTGCATCCCCCATATAAACCAAAGTTTTTCCTTCAAGTGAGCCGAAGTGCTCTTTAATTGTCAAAAAGTCAGCCAAAATCTGTGTAGGGTGGAACTCATTTGTAAGTCCGTTCCATACAGGAACTCCTGCATAGCGAGAAAGCTCCTCAACAATTTCCTGACCAAAACCACGGTATTCAATGCCGTCAAACATTCTGCCGAGTACTCTTGCGGTGTCGGCAATACTTTCTTTTTTACCAATCTGTGAGCCTGACGGGTCAAGATAAGTTACATGCATCCCAAGGTCCGCCCCTGCAACCTCGAAGGCACAGCGTGTTCTTGTTGAGGTTTTCTCAAATATCAAAGCGATATTCTTCCCCTGACAAAGTCTGTGGTCTATCCCCTGTTTCTTTGCTCTTTTAAGTTCTGCCGCTTTTTCAATAAGACCTCCTATTTCCTCAGGAGTAAAATCCAAAAGCTTTAAAAAGCTCTTTCCTTTAAGATTCATTTTCCTCATCCTCTCTATTTACCGCAAACTTCCTTTATTGTTTCGATGGCTCTTTTAAGAACTTCCATCGGTATATTAAGAGCAGGGAGAAGTCTTACCTTAGTTTTTGCAGTAAGGCATAAAACTCCTTTTTCGATGCACTCGGAAACTACCTCGCCTGCATCTCTCTCAGTTTCAATTCCTATCATAAGTCCCATTCCGCTAACGGACTTTATTCCTTTTGCACCATTTAAGGCATCAAAAACATATTCGCTCTTTTTCTTAACATCATCTAAAAATGCTCTGTCAAGACGCTTTATAATGCTGAGCGCACCGCTGCAACAAACAGGGTTTCCTCCAAAGGTTGAGCCGTGGTCCCCAAAGCCTAAAACGCATTCAGTCTTTTCTCCAAAGAGAGTTGCTCCAAGAGGAAGGCCTCCGCCGATACCTTTCGCCGTTGAAACTATATCAGGCTGAATTCCATAATTCATATAAGCATAAAGCTCTCCGCATCTGCCGTTTCCTGTCTGGACCTCGTCAACCATAAATAAAATATCATTCTCTTTTGCAAATTCATAAAGGCCCACAATAAATTCACGGCTTAAAGCAATAACTCCGCCCTCGCCCTGAACACATTCAATCATTATTCCTGCGGTTTTATTCTCTAATGCAAGTTTTTTAATACCCTCTAAGTCCTCTGCATCCCCATGAACAAAGCCTTTTGTAAGTGGGTTGAACAGTTCGTGGAACTTGTCCTGACCTGTTGCAGAAAGGGTTGTTATTGTTCTTCCGTGGAAGCTGTTTTTAAGGGTAATTATAGTGCTGTATTCCTCGCCCTTTTTGTCCTGAGCATACTTTCTCGCAACTTTAATCGCGCACTCATTGGCCTCTGCCCCTGAATTTGAGAAGAAAACCTTTTTCATTCCCGTTTTCTCGCAGAGAAGCTCCGCCAATTCTGCACAAGGCTCGGTATAATAAAGATTTGACATATGCTGAACTTTATCAAGCTGAGCTTTTACCGCCTCTTTCCAAGTCTCGTCGCCGATACCGAAAGAGGTTACCCCAATTCCTGAGCCCATATCTATATATTCTTTTCCGTCTGTGTCGTAAACCAAAGAGCCTTTTCCGTATGCAATTTCAATTGGAAATCTTTTGTAAGTGTTTGCAACGAAGCTCTTGTCTTTTTCTATGAATTTACTCATCTTTATCTCCTGTAACCATTGTTCCTGCGCCCTCGTTTGTAAGGGTTTCCATAAGAATTGAATGAGGAACTCTGCCGTCCATTATAATAACCTTTTTAACCCCTTTATGAATTGCCTCAATACAGCAGTTCACCTTAGGAATCATTCCTCCGCAGATAATTCCCTCATCAAAGAGTTTCTCCGCATCCTTTAAGGTTATTTCAGGAATAAGAGTGGATTCGTCATCCTTGTCCCTTAAAATTCCCGCAACATCTGTCATCATAATAAGTCTTTTTGCGTTAAGCGCACCTGCAATATATGCCGCCGCTGTGTCGCCGTTTATGTTATATGTATTTCCGTCTCTGTCGCAACCGATTGTTGAAATAACAGGTATATATCCTCTCTCCAAAAGGTCTTCAACGGGCTTAATGTTGATTTTGGTAATATCTCCGACGAAGCCCAAGCGCTCGTCCTTAACCTTCGCCTCAATAAGACGGCCGTCCATACCGGAAATTCCCATAGCCTTTCCGCCTTTTGCTTCAAGAAGATTTACAAGAGTTTTATTAACCTTTCCCGCAAGGACCATCTGAACAATATCAACAGTTTCCTTGTCAGTTACGCGAAGTCCGTCAACAAACTCTGCCTTTTTTCCTAATCTTTCCATAAGTTCGTTGATTTCAGGGCCGCCGCCGTGGACCAAAACAATCTTAACGCCGATAAGCCATAAAAGGACAATGTCCTCCATAACCTGTTCTTTAATCTGCTCGTTAACCATAGCGTTTCCGCCATACTTAACAACCACGACTTTATTGGTATATTTCTGGATATAAGGAAGGGCCTGAGCCAGAACTTCCGCCCTTTCCGCATTTGAAAATTCGTTATTCATTTAAAACACCTCTGTTTTAAGTACGGTAATCCCCGTTAATTTTTACATAATCATAAGTCAAGTCACAGCCCCAAGCTGTTGCGCCATATTCTCCCTCGCCGAGAGATACAAGAATTTCGATTTCTTTCTCTAAAAGAATTTCTTTTGCGATTTCCTCAGAGAAAGCGATGCCTGCGCCATCTTTACAAACATCAATTGTGCCCTTTGGAGAGCGGAAGGAAACATCAATTTTTGAAACATCAACATCTGCTCCGCTGTAACCGATTGCGCATAAAACTCTGCCCCAGTTGGCGTCTGCACCGAACATCGCCGCTTTTAAGAGGCTTGAACAGATAATGCTCTTTGCAACAGTCTTTGCAATTTCCTCGGTTTTGCCGCCGCAAACCTTACATTCAAGAAGCTTTGTTGCCCCCTCGCCGTCCCCTGCAATCATTTTGCAAAGGTGAACTGTTATGGTGTTAAGAGCTTTCATAAACTCTTTAAAGTCGTCTCCGTCTTCGGTAATCTCAATGTTTCCTGCCATACCGTTGGCAAGAACAGTTACCATATCGTTTGTGGAGGTATCTCCGTCAACGCTTACCATATTGAAAGTGTTTTTAATATCCTCGGAAAGCGCCTTCCCAAGCATCTTAGACGAAATGTTTGCATCTGTTGTTATGAAAACAAGCATTGTCGCCATATTGGGATGAATCATTCCGCTTCCCTTGGCAATTCCGCCCATACGGCAAACCTTTCCGCCAAGAGTAAACTCAACTGCAATCTCTTTCGGGATTGTATCTGTTGTCATTATGGCTTCAGCCGCATCAGCTCCGCCATTTTCGGAAAGTCCTCCGCAAAGCTCTGCCATTCCATTTTGGATTGGCGCTGTATCAAGAGGCTGACCGATTACCCCTGTTGATGCAACAACAATATCGCTTGGGTTAATACCAAGAGCATCGGCAGTCATTTTGCTCATTTTCTCTGCAATTTCAATGCCGTCAGCGTTACAGGTGTTGGCGTTTCCGCTGTTGCAGATAACCGCCTGAGCTTGTCCGTCTTCGATATGCGCCTTCGTCACAAGAAGAGGCGCACCCTTAACGAGATTGGTTGTATAAACCGCAGCCGCATTGGCTTTTGTTTCGCTATATATTAAGGCAAGGTCTTTTTTGGTGTGGTTTTTACGAATTCCGCAATGAATACCGTTTGCCTTAAAACCTTTTGCGGCACAAACACCGCCATTTATTATATTCATATTATATTTCCTCTCTATACATTAAGTCCTGTTTCCTCGGGCACTCCAAGGAGAATGTTCATATTCTGAATTGCCGAGCCTGATGCACCTTTTCCAAGGTTGTCAAATCGGGCAGTTAGGATAATTCTGTCTTCGTTTCCGAAAGCGGAAATTTCCATATCGTCTCTTCCTGAAAAGGCAAGAGCGGATAAGAATCCCTCTTCATCGGGAGCTTCTTCAAAATGCACGATTTTGCTGTTATAAGTTTCTCTGTAAATTCTTCGGACATCTTCTAAGTTGCCCTTTAAATTCTTTGTAAAGAGCGGAACTGTAACTTCCATTCCGCTGTAAAAGTCAGCAACGATTGGAGAAAAGCAAGGGAGACTTTCAAGCCCTGAAATCTTCGCCATCTCTTTAAGATGCTTATGAGACTGGGCAAGACCATACTGTCTCGGCGCACCTAAGAGCGGAGAGCGGTTTTCGTCCTCATATCCCGCAATCATCTGTTTCCCACCGCCACTATAACCTGTTATTGAAAA
>JAZNKJ010000043.1:0-2720 GCA_045578465.1 Clostridia bacterium
TCTGATATCTTTCTCGGTCTTCCAATTTTTCATGGATATATGGGGGAAGGGGCATTTCCCCGAGCCTGTCTAAAAGTTCTTCCCAGACTCCTTCATATTCAAAACGGACAATTCGGTTTCCGTCTTCGATTACCTCCAAGACCTCAGCCTTTAAAAGTCCTCCGCCAAACTCAAAACGGCTTCCCACTTTTGCTTTCCTGCCTGGTTTTAAGATAACCTCCCAGGTATTTATATCAATTCTTTTAAGGAGGAGAAATTCAATTTTTCCGCCTGTTCCTTCCTTTGAGCCATAAAGTCTTGCAGGGATAACCCTTGTATTATTCATCACAAGGCAGTCCCCTTCTTTAAGATAATCAATTATATCATAAAAATGTTTATGGCAGATTTCCCCTGTCTCTTTGCCTAAAACCAAAAGCTTTGAATCCGTTCGGTTTTCAAGTGGTTTCTGGGCAATAAGCTCCTGAGGTAAATCATAATAGAAATCTTTTGTGTTCATATTCTTATTCGTCTCCCAAACCGTCTGTCATTTCTTCAATTTCATCTATCGTTTCTTTCTCTTCGGTGTAGAAGCTTTCCAAATGCGTTCCGTCGTAATAATGGGTAAGAATTTCATCGTATGTAAACCCTGCTTCCGCCATTCCTTTGGCACCATACTGGCTCATACCAACGCCATGGCCCCAGCCCTGACCAGAGAAGACAAAGTCATCTCCCTGGCTAGCCCCTTCAAGCTTCTGGGTGTTTTTATCGCTTACGGCATAGAAAGAAGCTTCTCCCTCTGCGCCTAACACATAGACTTTGTCAAGAGAAACGCTTTGCTTGCCCTTTGCCCCCAATGTATAAACGACAGGATACGACATTTTTCCGCCCCCTGAAATTGTATACATCTGGCTCAGAGTTGCTTCTGCAAAAATCGTTCTGCATCTTTCTTTTGTGAATATTTCGCTACCCTTTGTCCCTTTGACTTCAAGACGGATAACGCGCCCTGCCTCTGAATATTCAAGGGCAGTTATATCCGTAACTGTTCCAATATTATAGCCCTTACTGTTCATTATTTCTGTGGCTCTCGCCTTTGAGAGAGTATTTTCCCATATTCCGTTATTTACATTCGCGGTATCCTCATATTCGTTGCTTACACTTACAAGATAAGGAACATTGCTTCCCCAAACATTTTTAACATTCTCCGTGCACTCGCCCATAGAGGATGAATATACCGCCTGAACAAGCTCATCCTCATACAAAAGGACCTCTTTTGAGGTTTCGTCAACAGGGGCATAAGAGCCTGCCGCTTCATAATCCACTCCTGAATACGCCTGACAGCAGACCGTGTTGCAAAGGTCAAAACCACTGTCTTTATGGCGGCCTAATTTACTTAAAGCAAAGTTTCTTGCACAAACCGCCTGAGCCTTTAAAGCTTCTTTTGGCCAGCTTGGAGACATTTCCCTGGAAATAACCCCATATAAATAATCATCAAGCTCTACAACATTAACCGCAGTTATTCCGCCTGAAACTGATTTAAAATCAAAACCGCCTCTATAAGTTGTTGTGGCTTTGGCTGTGATTTTCATCATTGTCTCTCCGTTTTCTTTCTCCTTAGGCACAACACCCAAGCCACAGTTTACTGTATCAAAGGAATATAAAGTTTCCCCTGTCCCGAGATTTAAAACGCTTAAATAACTGCCTTCACCTTTAACAACTTTGAGCTGACTGTCAAAAGTTTCTGCCTCAGAGATAAACTCTCTGCCGTCATAATAACCAAGGTCGAAGCCTGTATCTGAGGTCAGGGTATATTCAGCTCTTGCGTTAGTTCCGTAATATATTCCAATGCGCATAAAGTCAACCATTTCCCAAGCGGAAACAGCCACAGAGCAAGTCGAAATCATAAGTATTAAAATAAGGAAAATGCTAAGAAATTTTTTCATATTCCCCTCCATAATTTTTTGCATATATTTTTGTTTTCGACAAAATATGCTCAAATTCCTTTATATAAAATATTAAATTTATGTTACAAATACTCAAAACCCTTTTAAAACACAAAAAAGTGTTTGACATTTTTATTCTGTTAACATATAATAATATTGATAAATTTTTGCATTTTTTTAAGGCAGACTTAAATTAAGGAGGACATTTAAGTTATGAAAAAATATAATGTTGGTATTATCGGCGCAACCGGTATGGTTGGCCAGAGATTTATTACTCTTATGGATAACCATCCTTGGTTCAATTTATGTTGCTTGGCTGCATCCCCAAGAAGCGCAGGAAAAACATACGAAGAAGCTCTTGGCGGAAGATGGTCAATGACCACTCCTATTCCTGAATTCGTTAAGGATATGGTGGTTTTAAACGCATCAGAAGATATTGAAAAAATTGCAGCTCAGGTTGACTTTGTTTTCTGCGCTGTTGATATGAAAAAAGATGAGATAAGAGCTCTTGAAGAGGCATACGCTAAGGCTGAATGCCCTGTTATTTCAAATAACTCTGCTCACAGACATACCTGCGATGTTCCTATGATTGTTCCTGAAATCAATCCTGAACACGCTGAAATTATTGAGGCTCAGAAAAAGCGTCTCGGCACAAAGCGCGGATTTGTTGCGGTTAAGTCAAACTGCTCACTCCAAAGCTATGTTCCTGCTCTTCATCCTCTTATGAAGTTTGGCATTAAGAATGTTCTCGCTTGTACATATCAGGCAATTTCCGGTGCCGGTAAGACATTTGAGACATAA
>JAZNKJ010000044.1:0-11191 GCA_045578465.1 Clostridia bacterium
AAGGAGGAAAGAATCATCGAGCACGGGGAGAGAATTGCCCAGATGGTAATAACTCCTTATTATACTGCGGAATATATTGAAAAAGATGAGCTTTCCGAAACGGTCAGAGGACAGGGCGGATTTGGCTCAACGGGGATTAAATAAATGAAAGAAAATATAATCGTAAGCGCCTGTCTTTTAGGTGAGACTTGCCGTTATGACGGGAAAAGTAAGCCCTGCCAGGCGGTTATCAAGCTTAAAGATAGGTATAATCTCATTCCCGTCTGCCCCGAGGTTATGGGCGGACTTGAAACCCCAAGACACCCCTCTGAAATTATAGGGGAGCGTGTCATCGGAAAGGACGGGAGCGATAATACGAAAGAGTATAAAAAGGGAGCGGAAATTGCCCTTGATGTAGCTATAAAAAATGATGTAAATAAAGCTATCTTAAAAGCGAAAAGTCCCTCCTGCGGAAAAGGGAAAATCTATGACGGAACCTTTTCGGGAAAGCTAAAAGAGGGTAATGGCATAACCGCAAAGCTCTTTATGGAAAACGGAATAGAAGTATTAACAGAAGAAGAAATAAAAACCTACTTGCTTTAAGCAAGTAGGTTTTTTGTTGGGTTAACCAGTTTATAATATCCCCAATACATTGGGGAGTTTTCTTTTTTTGCCTTAGTTAAGGCAAGAATAAACCCTTTTGGGTCGTCAATGTTAAAGTGCTTTTCTGCAAGCTCTTTTGTTATCTCTTCGGGAGTTTCAATAAGAACGACAGATGAGGCGGTTACTTCATCAAAAGGGAAATATTGTCCGGGGCAAGCGGTAGCCTGAAAGTCGCAGTGCTTTTTAACTTTGGCATCGGGAAAAACGCTTTTGAGATAATATATAAGCTCTTTTCCCGATTTAAGCTGCGCCTCAGGCATATTTTTATCTGTGGAATGATAATTCCCCTCAAAGCAAACACCGATTGAAACAGCGTTTTTGCCGAGAGTGTGAGCGCCTACTGTGTCAAGAGGTCTACCCCGATAAACACTTCCATCTTTTCGGATATAGAAATGATAACCCATTCCGCTCCAACCATTTTTAAGGTGCCCTGAGTGAATGCTTTTGACATCCCCCTCGCCTGCACGATGATGAAGAATTATATAGTCGGTGGCGGTTCGCTTTTCAAGACTTCCTTTGAAGGAAAAATCATTTTCGATTATGTTCATTATTTTATCCCGCCTTTCTGCTCGTCAACTGCTTTTGAGGCTATTTCAAGTCCCGTTGTTAAAAAAGACGGAACATCAACTCCAAGAGCGATTAAGTTCTCTAATATTGAGCGGATTTCGTTTATAATAAAGGTTGCAAGGGTAAACCAGCCTAAAAGTCGTGTGAAGGATAGGTCAAGGCCGATAGCGCTCCCCATATTTTCGAAAGACAGGGATATGAAAAAGGAAAGGGAAATAACAACCCAATACCCGACTTTTTTAATAATCCCCATAAGTCCTCTGGCAGAGCTTTCTTTTAGGGAGAGCTTTGCCTTAATAATACCTGTTATATAATCCACGAGGTTTAAGATTAAAAATGCGGCGAAGAGATACCAGAACCTCCCGAAAAGAGAAGATAAAAGAGCAACAGCCATTCCCCAGAGAGAGTTTGCTTTGCTAAGTAGTTTGTCCATAAGATGTCCTTTCTGATTTTAAAATACAGTTAAATATACGGTGTATCCGTCTTCTGTACGGGTGTATAAATCCTTTTTGGAAGTCAGGATTAAATTTCCGTTAACATAGGCAAGCTTTACACTTCCTACTGACGGGAGAGAAAAACTTTCCTGATTCTGATAAAGCCTGCTTCCTCCAAGAGGAAAAGATATATCGAACAGGCCCTTTTCGAAGTTATAGATGGCAAAAAGCCCCTTATCCTGAGACAAGATAATTGCCTTTGAATACCCCTCCCCAATGTCTAAGGTAAAAAGAGGTGTTCCTGCCGGAATGGTTTTTTTGGGTATTCCCAAAGAAGGACTGACTTCAATAATCGGTCGGGAGCCATAGTTTGCAATTTTTGAAAAGGCGAGATTTCGCTTGTCGCAAATTTGACTGTTTTCAACAGTTGCAAGAAGAACATAGTCTCTGCCGTCCTGAGGCAGTGTTTTTTCGCAGAGGGGAATATTCTGATGAATTAAATCGCTGTATATATAAACATAGTGCAGTTCTTCCCCTGTAACAGGAAGAACCTCGTCTGAAATAATAATATAGCTTCCGTCAGGCATAATAACTGTTCCGCTTTCGATTTTAACAGAAGTTCTATCTTCATCTGCCCAGGAAACCGCGCAACGCTCATCTGAAAGGGTAACTCCGCTTTCTGCAACATTTGCGAGGATGTCGTTAGGAGAGGACGGGGCAACTCCTGCCCCTGTGATTGCGGATAAAACCTCGTTTATATCAAGGTTTGAATATGCTGTATCGGATTTGAATTTACTGATATAAGCCATTTATTTTACCTCCTTTAAAGTGGGATTTTCTACTGTTTTTAAGTTGTCTCGGCTGAGGACTATGTCCGTAACCTGACAAAGAGATGTTTTGATTTTGCCGTTGGATTTATATTGTACCGTAACAAAGTCCCCCAGGGAATAATCCCTTGAAAATTGTATGTTCTTAGGGAAAACGGAAAATTGCCGTTTCGTTATAAGCTCCGAGAGAGAGGCAAGACCTTCCTCTTTGGTAGAGCCTGATGAAATGCTGAACCATTTGTATTTATCTGAAACCGTGGTGTCGGGAACATAAACATAAACGGGGTCGGGAACGGAAAGGCTCTTTTTCCACTTTCCGTCCTCACTCTTGCAGTAAATATAGTCCCCATTCTCCCAGGTATAATCGAATCGGGTTACACCGTCACCTGCATTTGTCACGCGATAACACTTTCCGAAGTTTGAAGAGCGGTTATTTAAGAGACTTGGAGAATTATTATAAACATTCCAGGTAGAGATAACAGGGAAGTGCATCTGGTAAGAAAAGGAATTTGAAAGGTCCAGTAAATCTTTTTCTGTTGTAAAGCTTTCCAGAGTTTCTTCGTCTTCACAAATATATAAATCCATGTCTGCTCCCTTTAAAATATCAAGATAGAATTTATTATCTTCGTGAGAAAAGCGAACAGAGTGCCCTCCGTTTACTAAGTCAAGAGTGGATTTAAGGGAGTCGGAAAGAAGGGTAACTCTATTTGATTCAAAGGAAGAAGAATTGGATAAATCAGCCACATTTCCCAAAGAAATATCGCACCCGTAGGAACTTTTAAGAAGTGTCTGGGCTAAGGCTTTGGCAGAGCCTGAAAGAGATTGCGGGGGAACAATCATTTTAGATAAAAGCCAGGATAAAGAGCGGCAATAGATGGTAAAATCATCTTCGGTTTTATGACCGATAACGATATCCTGGAAAATCCCGTCCTGCTCTAAAATTAGATAATCTTTTTCCGCTATAACACAGGAGAGAGGGTCCTGAGTATCAATATGGAACTCGGAGGAGCCTATGCCGTTAAAAGATAAATTCCGATATGAAGAAATAACTTTGTCGGTTACCCCAAGCTCATTCCCTTCAAAATCGTAAAGAAAAAGCTCCATTTAATAAACCCCCTCTATGTATTGATTTTCGTAAGAAAGGGATGCAGATAGGATGTTCCCCGTGCTTAAATTGTTAAGGATAATCCTGTTTTCCCCCGGCTCTAAATAAAAGTCAGAAAGACTTGAATTTTCGTCGCGAAAAGGAAGAAGATTAACCCCAAGACTACTTTTTAAATATCGCCTGTCTAAATCGGAGCGGGGGTCAAAAGAGATAGTAAGGGTTTCTCCGTCGGTTAAAGCATAGGAAAGGGCAAATCGCTGAATTATCTCGTTTGGGGAGTTAGGACTAACCCTTAAAAGCTCGATTCCGTTTGAGCTATCTGAGTTTCCGAAGGAGTGTATTTTAAAGGTAGGATATGCCTTGATATCTCCCGTGTTTAAAAGAAGGAGATCATTGTTTTTTGCCCCCCAGATTGTTGGCGTGTCCAGATTCCATTTCCCGCTTTCCTCATCAAATCTAATGTTTTTTATAGTTTCATAGCAAGGCAGGGAAACAGTCTGAGTATCAAAAAAATAAGGATTGTCGCAAACAAACTGTGCCACGAAAGAGCGTGAGCGGGAACTGTTTTGGGTAAAGGACTCCACCTTAACCTGATTTACCGTAATCCTTCGGCAGGAGGTATCAAAATAGGTGTAAAGAGTCCCCTCTTCTGATAAGATTTTATAAAGCTTTGCTGTAAGGGAAGAAGTGTCCTTCCCTGAAATATCAAAGGACATAGAAATTGTTCTTGGCGCAAAGTGGGAAGAAAGAGTCCTTTGCCCGTCAAAATCAAGATATTCCCGTGTCTGATATTTTTTCTCAGGGGTGCCAAGCCCCACAATTTCGCGAATTGAAAAATCGGAGAGACCGCCGGAGAAGGTAAGCTCTCCTAAATCGTTTTTATAAACAATGTATGACATATTTATTGCCCCCTTAATCTGGCCTTAGTGGTTGCATTTTCCCAGGCAGTTATTTGTTCAAAAGTCGAGTCTTTGGAAGAACCCACCGTAAAGCTCTGGTTATAAGTAACATTTGTAGTAGGGTTGGCGGTGTTTCCAGAAAGACTGAAAGAATATGACGGAGAAGCAAGAGAAGAGCTGAAAGACGAAATCATACTTCTGACATTTTCAAGCTGTTTTTCAAGGTTTTTAACAAAAGCATAGCCGAAATTTTCAGCAGAAATAGTTCCGCTTAATGTGAAGCTCTCGGGAATTTCAAAGCCTAGCTTCTCAAGCTCAGTCTTCATATATGATGCAGTTTTATCAACTGCCTGGGTGAAATCCTCGGAGAAAAGTTCAGCGGAAATCCTCTTTGTAAGATTTTGGTTTTCTGAGTATCCTTGTACAACTTTCCCAAAATCTGCGTCAGAGGCATTAAGCAAAAGGGATGCAAATTTGCTTCCTTCCGTAACTGACATATCGGAAAGAGTAGACAAAAATCCACTCATTAAGGATGAGTCAAATCCGCCCTCATTAAGCCTTTCCTTAATGCTGACAATGGCCTTATAATATTCCATAAGCTCACGATTTGCCGCAGAGTAATCGTTTAGCATATCGTAGCTTAAAGTGCTGCCGTTTTCCCCACCGCCGTAGACATTAAAATGGGAGTGGGTGGAGTTTTTGTGAGCAGAAAGCTTTTTCAAAAGCTTTTCCTGACTGTTTAAAACCTTTTCGATATTTTCTTCTGCCACCTGAGAAAGAGAGGCGTAAATATCCTTGATTTCGGTTTTAAGAGCAGTCATAATTTTCTTCTCTTCTTTTGTAAGATTTTTAAGAGAAGCAATGTAGCGTAAATTATAGTTTTTTTGAAGTTTTAAAAGCTCCTCGTTTTTTTGTCTTTCAATTTCAATTTCCTCTTTTGCCGTATTTGCCTTTTCGGCGTCAGTGTTGTATGGCATAAAATCAACTCCTTAAAAAATTTTGCCGATTTCCTCTGACATACGGGGTGCATCAGAAGGAAGTCGGTAAAGGCGTTTTAGCTTACGGATAAAACGCTTTTCATTTGTGTCTTTGATTGTGGATAAATCCAAAGTCCTTATTTTAACAATCTCCGTAAACTTGCAGGAATCAAGAGCGAAAAATAAAGCTAAAAACCTCCACCAATGAAGACGGGCGGAGGTCAAATCTATGCCGTATTGGGAAAGAAACGCGGCATAAATAAGTCCGCCGTCATGGGAGAAAGAAAAAGCTGTGTTGCCGCCACTGCCCCTATCCTCAGATGGTGAGGAAAAGGGGGATAAGAATTCTCCTATTGATTTAATAGCTTCATCAACGGATGACGGCAAGACAGAAGAAGTAAAGATAAGAGAAAAGATTTTTATGATTTTGTCGGCAGGGGAGATATTTTCCTCTGAAAATATCTCCGAGATTTCCATCCATACGCGAAAGTCGGTATTGATTTCATATTCCCTGCCTGAAATTAAAAGAAAGTCAGGATGTGGCTTGGTAAGAAACCCTATCATAAAGCCACAAAGGAGCAAGTTTCCCAGTTATCTTCGGTTGTTGCAGTGCCCACCATTCTTTTGCCGTTTGCATAGAAAGTTCCGCTGTAATCATAAGCGGTAGAGTCGCTTCCCTCTTTGTCGGGAACAACAGACCACTGCCGAAGGGATGCCGGGCATTCACTGCCGGAATTATTGGCTGTGTCAACAAAAATAATGTTTACAAGAGCGCCGTCTCCGACTAGCTCATTGTCAGTAATATTAACAATAATCTGATGGGATGCGTTCTCGTTATCATAGTCAAAGCTGTATGAAACGGATGGAGCATAGCTGACAACATCGTTGCGTTTAAAGTCCTCGTCAATATACTGACGGGAGTAGTTAACAGGGTTTTTACTTACTGAAAATTCAGTAAAGTTTTTAAGTCTGTGATAAGTTGTTTCTTCGCCGATTGTAACAGCCAAGAAAGCAAGTTTTTCACTTCTTTTAAGTTTACTCATAACAAAAAACCTTTCTGTCCGCAGTTTTAAATTTACCGTATGTACGGACTGATACGGATTATCTGGTATATGTGAAACGGCAAAGGATTTCCGCCTCCGCAAAGGAGGTCGTGAGAGAAACCTTTCCGCTGTTTAAAATGGATAAAGAAACAGGGGAAAATTTATCCTCCAAAGAGGGAAGAGTGGCAGGAAAGTTTACCGACTCAACCCAGGAAGAAAAGGAAGAAAAAAATAAAGAAAAGTTGTTTTCACGGCTCAAAGGCTCTCTTAAAATAAGCTTGAAAACGGTCTGATAAAGAGCCCCGCCGTCAGTGTAGGATTTTAAAATGGGGTTTTCGGCAACTTGGAAAATGCCGATAGATGAGAGGGAAGGAGAAAGACAGTTTTGTATGATGGTTTTCCCCGAAAACAAGGGGCAAGAAGATAGAAAATCTGAAATAATATCAAGAAACATAAAATCCTCCCAAGTCAGGCACAAATGATTTTAAGATGTGGATTTGTGCCAAAGTTATTTTCTGTAAAAGCAGTAACTTTAAGGCAAAGGGCAGAGGAAGGAATATCTTCCGCCCCCTTGCCGATTAAAACATAATCCCCTAGGGCAATTTTTGTTTTTGCATAGTTTGGAATTCTGATTACTGCCCGTGTTTCAGGAGAAAAGGCAGTAGGGCTTTGAGACGAGGAAACACTGCGGTATATAAAAGCGCAGGGAAAGTATGAACGAATCCAGGTTTCTTTTTCCTCGTCATAGTGATAAAGGGTAGCAGATGAATTAGTAAGCATTAGATTTCCCCCTTAAATAAAATGTCTGTTTCTCCTAAATAAAGGCTTAGAATTTCGGAAATTTCAAGCTTTAAGGAATCAGCGTCATATGTAGCGCTGTAACCGTCTGTGTTTTCGCTTTTAACTCCCCTTTGAGAGCTTAAACGAAACAAAAGCTCGGCAATTTCGCAAAGGGCAAAGGACACTTTATCGGAGTATTCAGATGGGATTTCTCTCCCCCCTGAATATAAAGCAAGGTAGGCCTTTGCGCCGGATAAATATCGGTTAAACTTTTCGGGAGGAATTTCTTGTCCTCCGAAAGCTGATTTATAAAAGCCATAGTTCATAAGCTAAAATTTAGGCTTCTTCTTTTAAGAAAGAAGCAAGAACTACCTTTGATGCATTGGATAAAGCAACAGTATAGAATTTATCAGCGGAAACGGCTGTTGTGCGGGAGAGAGTATTTCTCTGAGTTTCAACATTTGTATCACGCTTTAAATAAATTGTAAGAGCAGGAGCGTCGTCCTCGTCGCCCTTTTCCTGAAGCTTGATGATTGGGTTGATGTAGTGTGTTCCTTCTTCGTTTAGCTTAACTTTCTTGGACATAACGATACGGATGTTTGCAATCATACCAACTTCGCCGTATAAAACAGTTTCGCCTGTATATTTGTCAGCAGAAATGAAGAGCTCGCTTTTTCTGAGCTGTGTCATCTGTTTTGGATGAACAAACATAACCTTTTCTGAGTTAAGTTCTTCTTCAAAAATGTCAACAGCGTCAACAATGTCGTTATAGTTGATTGTGTTTTCGCTTTCATAAGAAAGAGTTCCTGTAAGAAGAGCGTCCATGGCGTCAGCGTCAACCTTAGATGCAATAGCCTTTGCAATCTGAGTGTTTGCTTCGCCCACAGGGTTGCCGTAACCGGCTAAAACAACTTCGTCTGTAAGCTCAACGGCTTTCATTGCCTTCTTGATTGTAACAGTTGTTGAAGTAGCTGTAAGAGTAGAAGTTTCGGCAGTTTCGCCCTCGCCGACAAATTCAGCATCGCCGATATAAGCATACTGAGGAACAGTAATAGTGTCTCCCGGGACACCGACTAATGAGTCGTCAACCTTAGCGAAAGGAGTAACAACAATCTTGTTTTCGATTTTAGCAGAAATCATATCCGCCATAACCTGTGGATTGATAATATCTGAAATAGTGGTCATAGCCATAAATATACCTCTTTTCTTAATATTTAGCCTTTAAGTTCGTTATATAAGGCAGGGTTTTTTGAAAAAAGACTGACTCTCTGCGCGTATGGCATAGCGTCAAAATCTTTCTTTGTAATCTGGTCGCAAGACTTTGCCTTTCGTGAGAATTTCGGGATAGCAGCCTCCTCTTCAAAGAGAAAAGGATTTTCTTCGCGGAGACGGTCAAGCTGTTCTATAAGCCCTGAAAATTCGCCGTCTTCATATAAAACAGCGTCAAAGTCAAGGAGTGACTTTAAAAGCTCAGGGTTTTTAGCCTTGGTCTTGGAAAGCTCATCCTCAATGTACTCGGAACGCTTATAGCTTTCAAGCTGAGAAAGGCCCTCTTTTTCTCCACGGGCAAATTCGATTTCCAAAAGAACATTAACCTCATCTAAAATGACAGAGGCAGTTTCTTCCGAAAGACCTAAGTTGGTTAAAAATTCAATGTTCATACAGACTCCTCCATAGAGTTTAATGTGGATTTTGCAGTTTCCTCATCCTCGCCGAAATACCACATACGGAATTCGTGAGGAAGAAGAATTTTTGCATTCAGAAGCTCAAGCTTTTCGTTAAATTCAGTCTTTCTGTCAGCGATAATGCTGTCGTCAAAATCAAAAGAAATGGAATATTCTCCCTCTGGGGCAAGCTTGTAAAGAGAAACAAAGCTGTCAAGACATTCCATAAGCTCTGTTAAGGCGTTACGGAATGCAATCTGAATATCGCAGACAGTTGCATAACTTCTATGCTTTGAAGCACGGATTTCTTCGGCGGTGCGGTCCTTTAAAGTTTCGTCTGAAAGTGTTCCGTAAGAGAGACCACAGCCAAACTCAATCTTTTTAAGGATAGCGTTAAAACCTCTTATAATGTTTGCGTCGCGGATAGTGGGCGACCAATCGTGGAAGAGGTCCTCGTCAGAAGATAATGCACGGTAAAGTCTCTTGTCAGGGATAATCATATTCCCGTTTTTATCCCTTATAAAAGCCGTGCGGTCAAGATAAAGAGCTCTCTCTCCGCTTTCAAACTCCCAGAGAAGTCGGGAATACTGCTCGTCCGCATCTTTTATAAGTTCGCAGACCCCCGCAAAAATTGAAACTCCCAAAGGAGAATAAGGGTCAACAGTGTTGGAGCAAGGCATTTTGAAATAAGCAAAAAGAGGAGAAGAAAGTCCCTTAACCCGTGTCAGAGCCTCAATTTCACGCCACTCCAAAACCTCGCTTAAAGAGATTTCCTTGCCTAAATCGGAAAGGGTTGTGCTTTTGAAGGCTTTGTTCTCGATTATGTAGCAATCATCTTCAAAATGGTGGTATTCAAGACGGGTGAAATATGTGCTGTCTGTGGTAATTTTGTCAATAAAAACTGCCGACATAAGCCTTCCCGAATCGTCAAAGGAAACAGGTATGAAACTCTGAGGCTGAATAAAATCAATCACGATTTTATTCCCTACAAAGCAAGGCTTAAAAATAATTCCGCCCAAAGCGGCGGCAAGTTCAACATACTGACGCTTACCCACTAAAAACTTCTGATAAATATTGTTTAAAAAGTCTGCCCTTTCGCTTCCTGAAACAGCGGATGCCATATCAACAGTAACAAGCCTTGAAAGCTCAGAAACAATTCCTGACGGAAGGTTAAGGCAGTGGACTTTCTCGCTTTGCCAGGGCGGAATGTTCTGATACATATCCGACCAGAGAGAAAGCGCATCAGACATAGAGTCGGAGGAGGGAATATTAAGATTAAACACAGAGGAAACAGTTGTTTTTGTGTTAAAAGGCGGAGCCTTTTTAAGAAAATTATTGAAAAAATTCATAATGTCCTCCTAAGAAAAGTGAAGGAGTCCTACCAGTTAAGTCGCCTTAAAACTGAGTAGGAGAAATAACGCAAATCGTCAAGAGCATGGTCGTTTTCTTTAATGACGGAGTCAGAGTTTTGAGTTGGGTCCCAACGATAGGACAAAAATTCATTTATAATCCCCTGGCAGCTTTTGTGAAATTTAAGATGATTGCCCAAAAGGAGAGAGGAAGTATAGCGGATTCCGTCCAAAACGGAGTTGGAAGCTTTCTTAACCGAAAAAAAACCGTGCCTCTTGATGCAAGCAATAAAAGAAGCGGCGGAGGGGTCAATAATAACCGCCGAAATGGGATAACCCTCCGACAAGATTAGAAGCTCATTATAATATTCCTCATCGGTTAAGATTTTTCCATCTCGTCCGCTGTGATAGAATTCCTTAATGCGATATGCGGTTTTATTGGAATTGTCAACGCACCAAAGCCCCATAGAACAAGGGTTTAAAGTGCCGTAGTCAATGGAAATATAATATTCTCCAAAGGAAGGGCATTCCTCAAAAAGATGCTCTTTCGGGTTAAAGAATGGGTAGACAAGTCCCTCTGACGCCGCCCACTTCCCCAAAATATATCTGTCGTAAAAAACCGAGCCGAGATATTCCCGCTTTATGTTTTCTTTAACGGATGGAGGAAGATATGGGTTGTCGTCAATGGTGTATTCCTGATAAAAAATATCCGCATCGCTGTCAATGAATTTTTTAAACCAGTGGTTGGGGGATTCAGGGTTGCAGGTCCCGTCAAAAAGGCTGTATTCCTTGTCAAGACGGGATTTTAGCATATTAAACACCTCAGGACTCCAGGTAACAATCTCATCACCGTAGCAGTATTTGATACTTGCTCCTCGGAGACGGTCAACGGAGGATATGGAGT
>JAZNKJ010000045.1:0-1819 GCA_045578465.1 Clostridia bacterium
GTAAAAAACCTGTTGCATTTTCTTTGATTTACCTTACTCAATATGAGGGGAGCGAGACTCGGGAATATGACAGCATAAGCGAAACTGTTGACAGTTTTTATTCACTTCGGGGTGAGTCGGAGCATTTATCCCAAAGGAGCGCCCATATTGTTAAACTGATAAATAATAACATTGAGCGGTGCAGAAAGAAAATCGCAATCCATAAGGAAAATTTAAGAAAAGCAGAGGGCAGGGATAAGTATAAAATCTATGGAGATTTGCTTACTGCCAATATGTATAGAATGACTTACGGGGAAAAGGAAATTGCGGTGGAGAATTACTATGAAGCTCCGCCCAAGACCATAACAATCCCTCTTAAAGAGGACATCTCTCCATCGGGAAATGCCCAGAGATATTATAAGCTTTATACAAAGGCAAAGACTACGGAAAGCTATTCAAAAGAGCAGGTAAAAGAGGCGAAAGAAGAGCTTAATTATCTCGAAACTGTTTTAGAGTCTGTTTTAAGAGCGGAAAGTCCTGCAGATATAGCGGAAATTAAAGAAGAGCTTTCGGCTCAGGGCTATATCCCGAAAGTGAATAATAAAAAGAGCAAGTTCAATAAAAAAGTAGTCCCGATGGAATTTGTTTCAGGGGACGGCTATAAAATCTTAGTTGGTAAAAACAATCGACAAAACGATATGCTGACTATTAAGACGGCATTCTCAACGGACATCTGGCTCCACACAAAAAATATCCCCGGCTCTCATACTATTATAAGAACCGAGGGAAAAGGCGAAGTCCCCGACCAAACAATTTTAGAGGCGGCAAGAATTGCGGCGTATTACAGTAAGGGAAGAGGAGGCTCTCAGGTCCCCGTTGACTATACGGCGGTGAAGAATGTTAAAAAGCCCTCAGGAGCAAAGCCTGGGTTTGTAATTTATGATAATTATAATACGGTCTATGTAACCCCAAACGAGGAAGAGATTAAAAAATTAAAAGGTCAGGCGTGAGCCTAACCTTTTTTGTTATACGAAGTGTGTCATACCGCCGTCAACGGTAATGTTTTCCCCAGTCATATAAGAGGATGCGTCAGAGCAAAGGAAAACGATAGCTCCGTTTAATTCTTCGGGTTTTCCTGTTCTTTTAAGCATTGTCTTGTTGGATAAACGCTCTATAAATTCCATATCAGTTGCAGGAGTTATATTCGGGAATGGTCCCGGAGATAAACTGTTTACTCTTATATTTCGGTTTGCAAGTGCAGACGCTGCGTATCTTGTAAGCTGAATGAGACCTGCTTTCCCTGCCCCGTAAAAAGGAGGACTGGGGACGCCTTTCCCTTCATAAATGGTAAGGTCGGGAGCAGAAAGACCATACATTGAACCGAAGTTTATGATGTTTCCTCCTCCGACTTTGTAGAAGTAAGGGAGAACCTCGCGCATACAACGGAAAGATACATTAAGAGTTCCGTCAATTCCGCCTTCCCAAAGGCTATCTTCAATATATTCTATTCTGTGTTCAGCCCCTTTTCCGCCTGCGCCGCCGCCGTAAGCTGCACAGTTAACTAAAACATTGATTGCACCGTATTTTTCAAAAACGATCTTAAAGCATTCCTTGATGCTCTCTGTCTTGGATAAATCTGTCTCAACAAAGAAGAGTTTTCCGTTTTTCTTATATTCATCAAAGCTTTCGTCAAAGCGGTCCGCAATATCAGGAACGGCAACATTTGCGCCATATTCAAGTAATGCTTTAACCATAGTGCGACCTAAGTTTCCTGCTCCGCCTGTAAAGATTATGGTTTTACCTTCTAATGAAAATAAATTATTCATAATTTTAGCCCCTT
>JAZNKJ010000046.1:0-10547 GCA_045578465.1 Clostridia bacterium
TTCAAAGAAAAAGTCCGGCTTACGGCGGTACTCCTTAGGGATGAATCGCCCAAAAAACACGATTTCGGCACATAACTGTGTTAAAAATCCTCACAATCCGTCAAGGATTCTTCGGATTTTCGCCTTGTTCTGCACTTGAAATCGAGATTTTTGTGGTGCAAAGCAGTTTTGGGTTAGTGATTTTTTGTCTCAGAGAAGTCAAAAAAATGCAGGCATACTGGCGTATGTCTGTATTTTTTTGCGCACTATCAGCGAAAAATAACAAGCCAAAACCGATTTATCACTAAGGAGTACCGCCGGTACTGCCGAACTTTATTATAGCATACTTTTTGATTAATGTAAACCTGAAAAAATATGAAATTTTAAACTCTGACAAATTCGTCAAGAGGTTCCTCATAAGGAACAGTCATAAAAGAAATAACTTTCTGCGGACACTTTTCAGCGCACATGCCGCAATTAGCACATTTTTCAGGGTCGATTTTGGCGAGGTTATTTTCAATAGTGATTGCCTCCGCCAAACAGTTCTTAGCGCAAATTCCGCATCCGATACAGCCGGTAGAGCAAACGGCACGAACCTTTTTGCCCTTATCCTTTGAACTGCAAGTAACTGCATAGGAAACATCAGCGCGAACAAGCTCAATTATATGCTTAGGACACTCAACTACGCACTGCCCGCAAGCACCACACTTGTCTTTATCAATAACGGCAACCCCGTTCTGAATGGAGATTGCATCATTTGAGCAAGCCTTTATGCAAGAGCCAAGACCAATACAGCCGTAAGAACAAAGCTTTGGGCCACCACCAAGCTTCATTGCGCTGTGACAGTCCATTTCTCCGCTGTAAATATATTTGGTTTTTGCGCAGTCCGTTGTTCCGCTGCACATAACACGGGCAACCATAGGAACAACATCGAGGGCGTCAACCCCCATAATCTCTGCAATTTTAGCAGCAACTGCTGAGCCACCAGAGGGACAGCAGTTTGTTTTGGCTTCTCCCTTAACGATTGCAGCTGCATAAGCGGCGCAACCTGCATAGCCACAGCCACCGCAGTTTGCCCCAGGGAGAGCCTCTGTTATTTTTGGAATTCTCTCGTCAACCTTAACGGCAAAGGCCTTTGCGGCAACAGCTAAAAGTACGCCGAAAACCAGCCCCATTCCGCCGATAAGAATGACCGGAAAAAGTATATCCATCATAGAATTTCATAGCCTTTCTGCCCAAACAGATTATAAGAAATTTCTTACCTCGGGCGAATAAAACTTAAAATGAAAGCCCCGAAAAGCCCATAAATGCAACGGATAAAAGTCCGGCAGTTATGAGAGTTATAGGCATTCCTTTAAGAAAATCAGGGATGTTTGAGCTTTCAAGTCTCTCTCTTACACCAGCTAAGAGAATAATAGCAAGAGTAAAACCAAGACCTGCTGTTGCCCCGTAAACCAAAGACTCGATAAAACCAAGCTTTTTGGTTACATTTAAAAGGGCAACACCCAAAACGGCACAGTTAGTAGTTATAAGAGGGAGGTAAATTCCCAAAGAATTATATAGGGCAGGTATTGAATTTTTAAGGAACATTTCAACAAACTGCACCAAAACAGCAATAACCAGAATGAAAGCAATCGTCCTCATATAAGCTATGCCAAGGAGATTTAAAAGAAGATTGACAAAATAGGTAAGCCCTGACGCGCATGCCATAACGAAGACAACCGCAAGGCCCATTCCTGTTGCAGTTTCAACCTTTTTTGAAACACCGAGGAAAGGACAAATGCCCATAAACTGTACCAAAACAAAATTTTCGATTAAGATAGCACCGATTGAAAGGGTTAAAAGATTAGAAAGCATCTTCCTGACCTCCTTTTTTCTTTGCAGAAATAATATTTATAACTGCAAGGATAATGCCTAAGGTGAAGAATGCACCCGGAGCCATAATCATAATGCTCATTCCGCTTCCGCCAAGGATAGGCAAACCAAAGAGGGAACCTGCACCTAAAAGTTCACGGATAGTTGCGATAATCATAAGAGCTCCCGTGAAACCAAGCCCCATTCCGCATCCGTCAAGGACAGAAGGGAGGAAGCCGTTTTTAGAAGCGAAAGCCTCTGCTCTTCCAAGGATAATACAGTTAACAACTATAAGAGGAATATACATTCCAAGTGATTGAGCAAGGGCAGGGAAATATGCGTTCATAAGCATTTCAACAATTGTAACGAACCCTGCGATAATAACAATATAACCTGCAATACGAACAGTTTCAGGGATGAATTTTCTAAGTAAAGAAATGAAAATGTTGGAACAGATAAGAACAAAGGTTGTTGCAAGCCCCATACCCATAGCGTCAATAACGCCTGTTGTAACCGCTAGTGTCGGGCACATTCCCAAAAGAAGAACGAAGGTTGGATTTTCTTTAAAAAGACCGTTTAAAAAGGTTTCTTTTTTATTCATTTCCGTCATCCTCCTTTATAACAGGGGTAGGCTCATCCTTGCGGTTTTCCAAAGCCGCGTCAAGCTCAGCGTTGCTCTGGTCAACCTTTTCCTCAGTAACCTGTTTGATTTCTTCTGCCGCCGCAGCGGTTTTTTCGGAAGTTGCTTTAATAACTTCAATTGACGCATTTACGCAGGCTGTAACAGCCTTTGAAGTGATGGTGGCGCTGCTTATAGCGGAGATTTGCTTATCCCCTTTTGCTTCGCCTTTAACCACCTCTATATTGTCGCTCTTTCCGATAAACTGGTCTAAAAAGGCAGGCTTTTTTGCATTTGCCCCAAGACCGGGAGTTTCAGAAAAAGGACTTGAAATTATAACCTTGTTTACCTTATAAGAGGGGTCAATGCCGACCATAACGCAAACATCCCCGCCATAACCTTTTGAAGAAGTTGCAGTAACAACATATCCTTTAAGGTTTTTGGCTTCTGCATCCGCATAGCCCACATTGATAGAGTTTATGGTAACGGTTTCGTCTTCAAAGCTTCCCGGGTCAATCTGCTTGAATTCTTTTGCCAACGGAAGAACCTCTTTTAAAGATTCCTGAAAAGTCTTTTGATTGTTGGCCTCTGTTATTGGTGCTGTAACTTTATAAGCCAAAGCCAAAAACACAGCAGTTACGGAAGTTATAATAAACAATCTGAGTGCAACAGTAAATTTACTCATTTGCTTTTACCTCCTTAACTTTTCCAAAGACATTTGGTCTTATATATTTGTCAATAAGAGGAGTTGCAACATTCATAAGAAGGATTGCATAGGTCACGCCTTCGGGGTAACCGCCCCATTTTCTGATAACAAAAGTTATTAAACCACAGCCAACGCCAAAGAGAATCTGGCCCTTTTTTGTGGTTGGGGTTGTGGTGTAGTCTGTTGCCATAAAGAAAGCGCCAAGCATAACGCCACCCGATAAAATATGGAAAAGACCGTTATCTCCGCCTATAATTCCAAGAACAAAAAGAGTTAAAAGGAAAGAAAGGGGAGTGTTTAAAGAAATAACCTTTTTATAAACCAAAAATGCTCCGCCGATTAAAATGGCAAGGGCAGAGGTTTCGCCCATTGAGCCACCGATATTTCCCAAAAACATCTGCCAGAGAGAAGGAAGATCGCTTCCGCCCTCTTTTAAAATGGCAAGAGGAGTTGCAGAGGTAAGCACATCCGCGTTAGCGAAAATATGTACCGCCTCACCAGGCTCAACAAAGGTTGTCATTGCTCCTCCCCAGGATGCGAGGAGAAAAGCACGGGCAGCAAGAGCAGGGTTCATAAAGTTATGACCGATTCCGCCGAAAAATTGCTTAACAATTATAATTGCAAATAATGAACCGATGATTGCCATATAGAAAGGAAGGGTTACCGGCACATTAAGAGCAAGCAAAAGACCTGTAACTACTGCGCTGAGGTCGGCAATAGTCTGAGGCTTCTTTAAAATCTTATTCCACAAATACTCAAACAAAACGCATGAGAAACAGCATACAAAAGCAAGAAGAAGAGCTCTTGCTCCAAAGACGATGGTTCCTGCAATAAGGGATGGGATGAGCGCAAGAATGACATATCCCATAACATGGCTTATTGAAGTAGGGGAAATCATATGAGGAGCTTGTGAAACAATAAGTTCATTTTCGTAATTTTTCATATTTTTTCCTCCTTAACCCATATTGCGAAGTCTAAGTCTCGCTGTTTTTATGCTCTGTGACGGATTGTTCGCACCGGGGCAAACATAAGAACAGGATCCGCACTCAATACAAGCGCTTATGTCAAGCTCTTTCATTCTGTCAAAGTCCCCTGCCACAATCGCCTCTTTTAAGAAGAGAGGAGAAAGGCCCATAGGACAAGCGGAAACACATTTTCCGCAGCGAACGCAGATTCCCTCGTGTCGAAGAAGAGTGCTCCGCTTTGAAAGAGCAACGATACCAGATGAACCCTTAACAACAGGAACATCAAGATTAGGAACGGCAATACCCATCATAGGTCCACCCATAATAACTTTTTTAGGCTGAGCTTTAAGGCCGCCCAAATATTCAATAACATCTCCCATTGGAGTTCCGATTCGAACTCTTGCATTGGTTGGGTTTTTGATGCAGTCCCCCGTAACCGTAACAATTCTTGAAATGAGAGGCATTCCGTAAACAACGGCCCTTGCGATAGCGGCGCAGGTATCAATGTTGTTTACAACGCATCCCACATCCAAAGGAAGCTTGCCAACGGGAACAGTTCGTCCTGTTATTGCATTTATAAGATGCTTTTCGCTTCCCTGAGGATACTTGACTTTAAGAGGAACAATCTCAATTTCATAATCGTTTTCCATATGGGCATAGTTGGTTAAAAGCTCAATTGCGTCAGCTTTGTTTTCTTCAATGCCGATATAGCCTTTTTTAAGACCGAAAATTTTAAGCATAATTTTAAGGCCTGTTAAAACCTCTTTCGGAGTTTCAAGCATAGCGCGATGGTCAGATGTAAGACATGGCTCACATTCTGCGCCATTTATGATAACAGTGTCAATGGTCTTTCCCTCAGGAGGAGAAAGCTTAATATGAGTTGGGAATGTCGCCCCGCCCATACCAACAATTCCTGCCTCACGGACAATATCAACAAGCTCAGCAGGAGTAAAATCCTTAAAGTTTCTTGGCTCAGCCTCGAACTCATTCGTATCCTGCTCGTCATTTTCAATAACGATAGAGTTTATCATAAGCCCGAAATGATTCATTCTCTCTTCAATTGCAATAACCTTTCCTGAAACAGAGGAGTGAACATTTGCGGAAACGAAACCGCTTGCCTCTGCGATTTTTTGCCCTGCCAGGACAGTGTCCCCCACCTTAACGCAAGGAGTTGCAGGGGCCCCGAGATGCTGAGACATTGGGAAAACAAGAGTCTTCGGAGCGGGAACATCAACGATAGGAAGCTTGTTTGTAAGGTCCTTCATAGCGTCAGGATGAGCACCGCCCTTAAAGGTCTTTGTCTCTCTTTCGGGGACTAATATTTTAAGATTTGATAAAAAAGGTATGTTCATAAAATCAATCCTTTTTCCTTTCAGAATTTGCTTAATACCATACACAAATATTATAGCATAAACCCTGCTCCAATGCAACTTAATTAATTTTTTGTCAATTTCCCAAATTTTGACAATTATCTCTGAGGATAAAGCATATAATAGTAGGCAAGAACCACGGAAAGAGGGAGAAAAAATGCCAAAGACAGAGGTTACCACCTATGAAAGAATATGTATGGGTCCGCCAAAAAAGAAGATTTCAATTGAAAAAAAAGATATAATTGAAAGAGTCGGCGGAATTTTTATGGGGGCGTCCTCCCCTTATTTTGGAATTGCGCCTTTCGGCCTTGGGTTTATGACCCTTGAAAGACGGCTTTCGCTGAAAGCTCTGATAAGCGCAGTATCTATATTTTTAGGAAGTCTTTTAATGTGGGACAAGCTTTTAATCGTCCGATATGCCATGGCGACGGTTATTTATCTTATGGCTCTTTTTGTTTTGGAAAAGGATGTAAAGCTGACTCAAAAAACCGCCCCTATTGTTATGAGCTCGTCCCTTGCTCTTGTTGATATCGCCATTGGCTACATAAGAGGATACAGCTTTATATGGGCTCTTAACCTTGTTTATGAGATAACGGGAATTTTCCTTGGGTCTTATGCTATGGAAAAAGGAAAGAATGTTATAAGAAGCAAAAGGCTTTTTTCGAGGAATCTGACGGGAGACGAAAAGCTTTCCTTAATATTTATAGGTGCGCTATTATTTTTAAGCATAAAGAATTTTGATTTTATAGACGGTTTTTCTCTGGCAAATGCTCTTGCAGGATTTTTAATTCTGGGGGCGGCAAGAAGTCTGGGGGCAACGCAAACTGCGGCCATTGGATTGAGCCTTGGAATGCTCCTGGGAATTGAGACGGATTATTTCCTGCCCTTTATGGGAGCCTTTGGTTTTTGCTCTTTATGTACAGGGGTGGTGGCAAAAAAGGGAAAGGCTTGGGCGGTTATTTCTCTTTTGATTGCTGACGCCATTGTTATTGTCTATGTCAACGGCGCTATGCGGGATATGCTCAGCATCTATGAAATAATAGTGGCGGCGGCAGCCTTTTCGGCTGTTCCTGATAAGGCTTATGATAGGTTCGGTCGGCTTTTTAAAATCAAAAACCCCGATTCTGCAACCATAAGAAAGATTAAAGGAAGCCTGATTTTAAGGCTCAAAGCGGTGTCTACATCATTTTCGTCTTTGGGGGAAACAATGTCAAAGCTCTCCAAAAACGAAGAAGAGCAAATGGGAGAAGATATCGCGGTGGTCTTTGACAAAACCGCCGAGAAGGTCTGCGCCAAATGCCAGAGAGGAGGGCTCTGCTGGGGACGGGAATTTAATTCCACTTATAGAAGTTTTTTAAAGCTTATGGAAAGCATCGACCAGAGCGGAGAGGTTAATGAAGAACAGGTAAATGAGGCCTTTTATAGTAAATGCAAAAATGTTTCCGCTCTGACTGGAACTCTTAATAACCAGCTCAGCATCTATCGGCTGAACCACTCCTGGCAGAAAAGGATAGGAGAAAGTCAGCTTGCGGTTTATCAGCAGATTGCAGGGGTTTCCAAAATCATAAACGAGCTTGCAAGAGAAATAAACGAGGATATAAATTATGACAGCCTTATGGCAAGTGAGCTTAAATTGAGAATTGAAAGCAGAGGGATTAAAGTTCGGGATATTAATGTTATAAAAAACCGCGACAAGAAGATAAGAGTTGAGATGAGCATAAGGCATACCGATTTTAAAGCAAGAGGAAAAGGCGTCATAAGGGGGGTCATCTCCTCAGCGGTTGGAAAGGATGTCAACATCTATAAAATAAGAGAGGACGGGGATTATGTTATGATTATGATTGACGAAAGCGAAATCTTTGAAATTGAACAGGGTTATGCAAGAGCGGGCACCTCGGAAGAAAGCGGAGATAATTTTAGATGCTTTATGCCGGGTGGCGGAAAGTTTGTTATGACATTAAGCGACGGAATGGGGACGGGCAAAAGAGCCTCTCTTGAAAGTCAGGCGATTGTGGAGCTTTTAGACAGCTTCCTCCGTGCAGGCTTTGACAAGCATACGGCAGTAAGGCTTATAAATTCCATTATGGTTCTAAAATCGGAAAATGACTCATTTGCAACCCTTGATATGTGCATAATAGATTTGCATACGGGAGAGGTTGAGTTTATCAAAACGGGTGCCGAGCCAAGCTTTATAAAGCAGGGAAGAAATGTTGAAACCGTTCGGGCGGCGTCTCTACCCGTTGGCCTTATGCCTGAAATGGAGGTTTCTACTTTTGCAAGAAAGGTAAAAGAGGGAGATACAATTGTTATGATAACCGACGGGGTTGAAACAAAAGAGGGCGGAGATAAATGGATAAAAGGCTTTATGGAAAGTGTCCAGCCCACCTCTGCAAACGATTTGGCGCAAAAGCTCTTGGACAGAGCCATAAAGGAAAGTGGCGGCAAGCCCTATGACGATATGACCGTTATTTCCTTAAAGGTAAGAAAAAAGAGCGCATAAAACAAAAGGACAAGCTTACCGCTTGTCCTTTTGTTTATGGTAATAGGCGAAGGCAGAGAAAAAAATAAGGGTAGAATTAAATCTACCATTATTTGATATATCTAAGAAATTACATATTCTTAATTGCTGCCTGCCGGAGTGTTAATAAAATATGCCGGGGGCATATTTTTAACGCAGGATAGGCAACGGACTGTTGCCGAATATAAAAGAAAACCAAAAGGTTTTCTTCTGTAATAGGCGAAAGGCAGCCAAATAAAACAAAAAGGGCAAGCATAAGCTTACCCTTTTAATATAATCAAAATTGATTAAGCGTTCTTAATTGCTGCCTGCCGGAGTGTTAAGACGATATGCCGGGGGCATATCGGTAGCGTAGGATTGTGAAATGCGAGAGCATTTCAGTTATCGAGGAAACGCAAAGCGTTTCATACAAAAGCAGGCGAAGGCAGAGAAAAAAATAAGGGTAGAATTAAACCTACCCTTATTTGATATATCTAAGAAATTACATATTCTTAATTGCTGCCTGAGCCGCTGCAAGTCTTGCAATCGGAACACGGAATGGTGAACAAGATACATAATCAAGTCCGATTTCGTGGCAGAACTCAACAGATACAGGGTCGCCGCCGTGCTCACCGCAGATACCGCAGTGCATTGTAGAGCGAACTTTCTTACCCTTTTCAACAGCCATTTCCATAAGCTGACCAACACCTGTCTGGTCGAGCTTTGCAAATGGATCGTTCTCGAAGATCTTTGCATCATAGTAAGCGTCTAAGAACTTACCAGCATCGTCTCTTGAGAAGCCGTATGTCATCTGTGTTAAGTCGTTTGTACCGAAGCAGAAGAATTCAGCTTCTGTTGCAATAGCGTCAGCTGTGAGACAAGCTCTTGGGATTTCCATCATAGTACCAACTTCGTATTTGAGGTCAGCGCCAGCAGCTGCGATTTCAGCATCAGCAGTTTCAACAACAAAGTTCTTAACATATTTGAATTCTTTAAGGTCGCCTGGGAGTGGAATCATAATTTCAGGAACGAGATCCCAGTCAGGATGAGCCTTCTTAACATTGATAGCCGCACGGATAACAGCCTTTGTCTGCATCTTTGCAATTTCAGGATATGTTACAGCAAGACGGCAACCACGGTGTCCCATCATTGGGTTGAATTCGTGGAGTGAAGAGATGATAGCCTTGATGTCAGCAACGCTCTTACCCTGAGCATCAGCAAGGAGCTTAATGTCAGCTTCTTCTGTTGGAACGAATTCGTGGAGTGGTGGGTCTAAGAATCTGATTGTAACAGGATGTCCCTCTAATGCTTCGTAAAGAGCTTCGAAGTCGCCCTGCTGATAAGGAAGAATCTTATCAAGAGCAGCTTCTCTTTCTTCTACTGTGTCAGCACAAATCATTTCACGGAAAGCAGCGATTCTTTCAGCCTCAAAGAACATATGTTCTGTACGGCAAAGACCGATACCTTCGGCGCCGAGCTCACGAGCTTTCTTAGCGTCAGCAGGAGTATCAGCGTTTGTTCTAACTTTAAGTGTTCTGAATTCATCAGCCCACTGCATAATTCTTCCGAATTCGCCTGCGATTTCAGCGTCAACTGTTGGGATGATACCGTCATAGATAGCACCTGTTGAACCGTCGATAGAAATGCAGTCGCCTTCTGTAAATGTTTTACCTGCAAGAGTAAATTTCTTGTTTTCTTCGTCCATATTGATGTCGCCACAACCGGATACACAGCAAGTACCCATACCACGAGCAACAACGGCAGCGTGAGATGTCATACCGCCACGAACTGTTAAGATACCCTGAGAAGCCTTCATACCTGTAATATCTTCAGGAGATGTTTCAAGACGAACGAGGATAACCTTTTCGCCTCTTGCGTTCCAAGCTTCCGCATCTTCAGCTGTAAATACTATCTTACCGCAAGCAGCACCAGGAGAAGCGCCAAGGCCTCTGCCCATAGGAGTTGCAGCCTTTAATGCTTTTGCATCAAACTGTGGGTGTAAAAGTGTGTCGAGGTTTCTTGGGTCGATCATAGCAACAGCCTTCTTCTTATCGATCATTCCCTCGTCAACTAAGTCACAAGCGATCTTAAGAGCAGCCTTAGCTGTTCTCTTACCGTTTCTTGTCTGAAGCATATAAAGCTTTCTGTTTTCGATTGTGAATTCCATATCCTGCATACCTCTGTAGTGGTCTTCAAGGATTCCGCAAACCTTTTTGAATTCTTCAAAAGCTTCGGGGAACTTGTCAGCCATCTGAGCGATAGGCATGGGAGTTCTAACACCGGCAACAACGTCTTCACCCTGTGCGTTAACAAGGAATTCACCCATAAGGCCTTTATCACCTGTAGCAGGGTCACGTGTGAAAGCAACACCTGTACCGCAATCGTCACCCATGTTACCGAAAGCCATAGCCTGAACGTTAACAGCAGTACCCCATGAGTAAGGAATATCGTTGTCACGACGGTAAACGTTTGCACGGGGGTTGTCCCATGAACGGAAAACTGCTTCAACAGCGCCCATAAGCTGTTCTTTGGGATCTGTGGGGAAGTCTTTACCGAT
>JAZNKJ010000047.1:0-8437 GCA_045578465.1 Clostridia bacterium
TGCACCCACATCGAAGCAAAGTTCGCTTTGCTTCGTTTTTTTATGCAAAAAATCCTTCGCCCGCTTCCTTGCTTCTCCTTTTTCGCGAAAAGCCACGCTCGGCTCACCTGCTTAGTTGTAAACGCCCTCGCGACGGTTCGCTGTCGCTACCACCTTTCCGCGATATTATTTCCGCTCCACGCAAGGCGGCTTTCCAAAGGAAAGATAACCCGGAGAAATTTTACCCCTAAAAGTACACCAATCAAGTGTCCTTCTGGCTATACATTTTATACAAAATAACAATTGATTTTTCAAAATACTAATGTTATAATTCTCCTTGGATGGATAATCCAATTATTGTTAAAAAATACAACAAAAAAAGGAGGATGACTATGTTATCACCACAAGACATTATGCAGCTAATTCAGAGCCTTATTTGGCTTCTTGCAGGCGTTGGCGTTTTCATTGTCGGTATGAATTTTATGGGCGATGCTCTTGAAAAAAGTGCCGGTATCGGAATGAAGCGCTTGTTAGAGCGAATAAGCAACAACAGATTTTCAGGAGTTGGCATCGGCGCAGGTGTTACAGCAATTATTCAGAGTTCATCTGCTACATCCGTAATGGTTATCGGTCTTGTTAATGCAGGGGTTATGACTCTTATGCAGGCAACACCTATTATTATGGGTGCAAATATCGGAACAACAATTACAGGTGTTCTGGTTGCTCTTAAAAACGATTATTTTGATATGGCAATGTATATTCTGGCTTTTGCCGGCGTAATGATGGGATTTGCTCAAAAGGAAAAGGTTAAGATTGCCGGCAGTCTTTGCAGTGGATTAGGTTTAATCTTTGTAGGCCTTAACATTATGAGCAGTGAGCAGGCTTTTGGAAATCCTTTGGTTGAAAATATGTTCACCAGGATTTTCGAATTAATCAACTTCCCTCTCCTTTTAATATTGGTTGGTGCTATTTTTACAGCACTTATCCAAAGCTCCTCTGCTGCTACGGGTGTTGTTATCACAATGGTTGGTACGGGAGTTCTTCCTCTTGACCTTGCGCTATTCATTATTCTTGGTGCAAACATCGGTACTTGCGTAACAGCGCTTCTTGCTTCCGTTGGTGCAAACGCTAACTCAAAGAGAGTTGCTCTTATACACTTTACCTTTAATGTTATGGGAACGGTGTTATTTACCGCTATCATCTGGTTGTTCAAAGAGCCGATTGTAAATCTTTTGGTTTCTGTATTCCCTGGCTCCGACCCGATGTCTCTCCAAATGAGAGTTTTCCTTTTCCATGTTATATTTAATGTAACCACTACCGTATTGTTGCTCCCATTTGTGAAACAGCTTGTGGATTACTCTTGCAGAGTTATCAAAGATAAGAAAAATATCGAAGAGACCCTGGCTCTCAGATTTGTCGACGACAGACTTGTGTCAACTCCTCCTATTGCCCTTATGCAGGTTAAAAAGGAAATTGATTATATGATGTCTTTGGTTGAAGAAAATACACGCCTTTGTTTTACAGCTATGGATAAAGGCTCTTCCGA
The DNA here is from genome assembly GCA_045578465.1 of Clostridia bacterium. Classification (GTDB taxonomy): domain Bacteria; phylum Bacillota; class Clostridia; order Monoglobales; family Monoglobaceae; genus SIG454. The sequence goes on from JAZNKJ010000047.1 coordinate 1,526, forward strand.
GTATAACGACCTTATTTATGAAAACGAAAAGGTAATCGACTTTACTAACGGAGCATTAACCAACTTCTTAATCAAGCTTTCCGCAGCCATTGAGGGAAGCGATGAAAAAATTATCGGCTCATACTTCCATGTTTTAAACGACCTTGAGCGTATTGGCGACCACGCCGAGAATTTCCACGAAATTGGTCTTGAAATGATGAACAAAAACATTTCATTCTCCGAGCAGGCTCTTAAAGACATTATGAATATGCGAAACAGTGTTATGAAAATGTTCGCAATCTCAATTGATACATTTGAGACCTTACAGAAAGATAAGCTTGCCGACCTTACTAAACTTGAACAAGGCGTTGACAAGATGAAGAAAGAGCTTATCGCAGGTCACTTTGCAAGACTTGCCGAAGGCAATTGCAGTATAGATGTAAGCCCTTATTATTCATCGGTTGTAACAGGTCTTGAGCGTGTTGCCGACCACCTTGTAAATGTTGGATACAGTATCGTTAACCCGACAGGTTCTCAAAAAGGCTAATAATAAAAAGAAGACATCAGAAGATGTCTTCTTTTTTGTTTTTATTTTAAATATCAACTTTCTTGTATTTTATTTCTCTATTAAGACAAACATAAGAACAAGGAGTTGATGTTTTGAAACGGATAAAGCTTTCTCTTTCACAAATTCTTTGGCTGTCTGCCGGAATTATCCATTTCCTCGGTGGCTTTCTTACTCTTAATCACGGAGACAATCTTACAGATATTATCTTTTCTCTGGGCCTTATCATGCTTTTTGCAGGGCTTGTAAACATTATTATATATTATTCAAAGGGTAAGGAAATGCACAGCTCTCGCTGGCTTTTTGCCGACGGGCTCACAACCGCCCTTCTCTCCCTTTTCCCTCTTTTCAGTCAGGGGGTAAGTGATGAAACTCTTCCTCTTTTCTTCGGCTCCTGGGAGCTGTTTTCGGGGGTTTTAAAAACCATTGACTCTCAAAAGCTCAAAAAAGACAGCATAAAATTTTATAAGGGGTTTTCCCTTGTGGGCGGAACTGAACTTGTTTCAGGGGCTCTTTCCATGATAAGGCCTCTGGACGATTTTTTAGGGAGCAAAACCGTTGTTGCCATAGTCTTGTTTGTCCAAGGCTTTGGCGTTATCTTAAAAACTCTTATGTATAAAGAGCTAATAAAAAAAGAGCCATAAGGCTCTTTTTATTTTAAGCTGTTTATTAACTTATAGAGCTGTGGCTCAAAGGCTGCTCCGTACCAATGATTGTCTTCCTTGGCAGTAGCTTTTATACATTCAACAGTATAGTCAGCGGCAATTTTTGCAGCGTTATAAGCATCCTTCCCTCTAACCAAAGCACCAACGAATGCAGAGGCATAAATATCCCCTGTGCCGTGGCAGCTGTTAGAGAGCTTTTCGTGTTCATAATAGGAGTATTCTCCATTCTCTAAAACAACAACTCCTGTCTTGCCCTCCTGATAAGAAACACCTGTTAAAATGACATTCTTGCATCCTATTCCCACAAGACCCTTTAAAAGAACATCAATATATTCTCTGTCATAACTTTCCTTAAATTCTTCGCCTGTTAAGAAACAAGCCTCCGTAATGTTTGGAACAACATAGTCCGCAGCCGCACAAAGCTTTTTCATTGCCTCAACATAAGCTTCGTCAAAGCCTGGGTAAAGCTTTCCGTTATCCGCCATAGCAGGGTCAACAACCTTAACTCCGTCATCTGTTAAAGTGTCGGCAAAAATATCGCATATGTATTCAATCTGCTTTTCGCTTCCAAGATAGCCCGTATAGATTGCGGAAAATTTAATCCCCTCCGAAACCCAGTGGTCCTTGATTTTCGGGATGTCATCTGTTAAATCCCTGAAAGTATATCCTTTAAAGCCTGCTGTATGAGTTGACAAAACAGCAGAAGGAAGTATCGCTGTTTCAATTCCGCAAGCGGATAAAATAGGGAGTGCAACAGTTAATGAGCACTGTCCCACACAGGAAATATCCTGAATTGTAAGTATCTTTTTGTAATCCATTCTCATCTCTTCTTTCTCTCTTAAAATTTTATTTAGTGATGATGGTGATGGTGGTGATGGTGCCCACCATGTTCATCATTCTTTATTTGACAAATTTCCTCGTGACAATGTTCCCCCGGCTCTTCAATTTCCAAAGTAACATGGCCTATGTTGTGATGACTGAGCTCTTCCCTTACCTTATGTTTAATCTCGTGGGCCTCGCCGTCTGCAACAATGTGCATTGTGGCATAGTTGTGATATCCGTCCATACTCCATATATGAATGTGATGAACATCTTCTACACCGTCAATCTCTTTAAGATGTTCCTTGATTTCGCCAAGGTCTATCCCCTGTGGCAATTTTTCAAGGAAAAGATTTTCTATCTGCTTTAAACTTCTTATTGCGTTTATAAAGATGAAGATTGAAACGCCGATTGACATAATCGGATCGATTACGGAGATGTCGGTAAATCTCATAACGATTGCCCCGATTAAAACAACCACCCAGCCAAGAACATCTTCAAGCATATGAAGGCTTACGGCTCTCTGGTTTATGGAGTCCCCTTCCCTTGTTACAAAAGCTGCGATAAGGTTCACTGTCGCGCCAATAACTGCAAGGATAATCATTCCGCTATAATCAATTGGAGTGGGGTTAAAAATCCTGAGCACTGCATTATATATAACCACTATTGAGCCAACAAGCAGGATAACTGTGGTAATAAGTCCGCCGATTACGGAAAATCTTCCATAGCCATAGGTATAAACCTCATCAGGCTGTTTCTTGCTTTTATGCTCTAAAAAATAGGATATACCAATGCTTGTCGCGTCCCCTATATCGTGGACAGCGTCCGAAATTATGGCAACGCTTCCCGTTAAAGCTCCTCCAACAAACTCGAAAAGAGAAAAAACGAAATTCAAAATAAATGCAATAAGAATATTTTTCTCCGTTTTCATTTTTTCCTCCTTTTTAAATCAACTTGAAATTATTATAGCACTCCTTTGTAAGATTATCAATAGTTTTTTGTTCTTTTTATACAAAAAAAAGACCTGAATAAGAATCAGGCCTTTTTTGTTTTTATTTATTTTGCATCCTCGCCACCTGGGCCGTCTTTTCTGACCGATTCGTCAGCAGGACGGGCTATTCCTGTGGAAACCCATTTGTTATCTGTTGCGGTCTTTTCGCTTTCTTTTCCTATTTTGTCGTTCATAACCAAATCACCTCAGCAGTAGTATAACCTATTATGAAAAAAATATGATTTTAATTATTCGTCCGCAAAAAATAACAAGTTAGCTCGCCTGCGCCTCTGCCACTGCATACGATATTAAATCCGCAATCTGTAAGCGGTCGGAAAAATCTCCGTCTGCATCGCAAAGCTCAACCAAAAGCTTTTCCATTTCTGTTGGCTCTTTTTTAGAGGACATAATCTTCTTTAATGTTTTAAGGGCAGTTCTGTGGACAGCGCTAAGCTCATCTAAAACCATCTTCCCTGTGAAGTTGAAAAGCTTTATGTTTCCCGGAACTCCGCTTTTGAAGTTTCTTTCAATAACATATTTATCGTAATAATCCCGACAATCAAGAGGCGTAATCCCCGTTGTATAAATTGCAATCCTCTTGTTTTTGAGCCTTTCTATATTCTTAGTGATAAGGCTTACGCCGTTTATAGCCTCTGCGTAAAGGCCTCCGCCATATATTATGGTGTCGTATTTTTCAAGTTCGTCTATTGTAACTTCTCTGGCGTCGGCTACCTTGCAGTCAAGCTCCTCTCCTATCCACTCCGCATAGGTTTTGGTTGAGCCATATTTAGTTTTATACACAACAATCCCATTCATATAAGCTACCTCCATTGTTTATCCATATAGTCTATGCCGTAAAGTGCCAAATAATGTGTTTTTAGCTTTAACTGGAATTATTCCATTATAAAAGCTGATATGCAATCCTCGGTGCTCCGTCTTCTAAATATATAATACCACACCTTATAAACCCAAGCTTCTCCACAACATGTTGCATCGTCTTGTTCTTTTCGTGGGTATCTATTCTGAGGCTTGGGATAGTCTCTCGGCAATATTCAACCGCCATTTTAACAACCCCCGATACAGTTCCGTCGCTGGCTATGCGATGAATTGTTCCATAAGGTTCATCGGAAAGCCATTCGCCGTCTTCTATATAAGAATAAGTAGGGTCAGCGCCCAGAATAAAGGCGAACACAAAGTGTATTTCCCCATCATCGCTCTCCCCAACGAAAAGCTCCCCTTTTTTTATGTCGTCTTCCAATAGCTTCCTTTGAGGCTTGTCCGTCCCCCATTGGTCAGGATTTCCGCTTTGCCTCATATATTCCCGGGCTGTTTCATATACCCTGAGTATTGAAGCCAAATCCCCTTCCTCTGCTCTTCTGATTATCATAATCTACCTCTTTGTTGTTTTGATAACATTTATCTCAAATTAGGAGTGAAAAACTATAAATATATTAACTCACCTAATAACATCATTCAATTAAGAAGTTTTGCAAAATAACACCATTACTTTCTATAATAATACCATAATTTTTTTATTGAATCAATATATATCCAATATTTCATATTGCATCTTCGCTATAAAAGTGTTATTATTAAGTAAAATATAAAAATAGTTAGAAGAAAGGATGTATTTAATATGAAATTAAAAGAATTTTTGAAAAACTTTTATGCTAATATCAAAGAAAGTATTTCAAGATTTTTCGTAACATTTGTATGCACCTTATTATTTTTCCTGACCGTATCCTTTGAAATCATTTTTGAAACAAATTCATACAAAATAATTATACCACTATGCATGACCTATGCTCTTGTGGCAGTCTTATCGGTTCTGCTTAAAACCGCACAGGAATACATATATAATAAACTTCACTGTATTATACAGTATGCTCTATGTGCTATATCAGGTGTAATGGGGTTTTTACTCATAAAGATGAATTACGAATCTCTGTATATGATTATGGCATATACCGGAATTATGATTGCCTTGATATGCTTTATTCTCTCCATCCTTATGCGTGGAGAAAACCGCGACCTTATATTTCCAAGGCTTGTGACATCATGGATATTTACATCTGCAATATGTAGTGTGCTTTCAAGCGGACTATCTACATGCATAGCAGCAGTTCAATCACTTATATTTACATGGGATAGTATTTACAAATTGTATGTTATTGTTATTCTTTTTGTATGTGTGATTTGTTTTATAAATATATTTCTCTCCTTTATGCCAAAAAAAGATGCACCTATACCACAGTCAAAAATATTCCGTGCCTTTGTTTTGTTTGTGGGTTTACCACTATTCATACTTCTTATAGCAATTTTGTTAGTATATCTCGCTAAAATCGTTATCACATGGAATATGCCAGTAGGTGAGATAAACTGGTTTGCATCTTTCGCATCGCTTTTCTTTATATTCTTCCTTCTCAGTGTTATGCAATATACGGAAAAAATTGCAAAGCTATTTGCAAAATTCGGCGGATATTTTCTTGCACCTGTGCTTATTATGCAAACTATTGCAGTTTTTGAAAGAGTAAATGCCTATGGTCTTACCACCCCAAGAACAGTTTCTCTGGTGTTGATAATTATCAGTATTCTCTTTATTGCAGGATCAATAATCATACCAAAACATTTAAATAAAATCTCTCTTGTGTCAGGGATAATAGTCTTAATAGTTACTATCACACCGTTCAATGTAATCGATATGCCTATCAAGAGCCAGACAAATATACTAGAAAATGTTCTTACTGCAAACGATATGTTAAAAGATGGCAAGGTTATCCCTAATCCAAATGTCAGCAACTCAGATGCTCAAAAAATAATAAGCGCTTATGAATATCTTAAATATGATGCCAAAAAATTGCCTGACTTTATACCGGATTCAGCAGAAACCTTGCAAGAAATCTTCGGTTTCACGAAGAACTATGACAACGACAGAAACAATATAATATACTGTAGTTTCCGCACAAAAGATGATGTTGATATAACAGGTTATGATAGAATGGTCAAATTTTACAACAACGCCAATACTATCAAAATTGAACACAATGACCAGCAATATGATATAGACTTAAAAGAAATTGCCAGAAGTTTTAATACTCAGTATGGCACCAATAAAAGTGACATAAACATTTATGTAATTAGCGAAAATGTAGCATTGTATTTTACAAATTTCAGTTTTGAAGTCCAAAACGATGAAATTTTATCTTGCTACTGTAATGGGTATGCATTATTAAAAAATTAACTTTTGAGACTTTACGATTTCCTACATAAATTCCCCCGGAATAAGAAAAAGACCTAAGCAAAGCTTAGGTCTTTTGATTGTTCCGGCGCCGGAGCGTTAAGAAAATATGCCGATGGCATATTTTTAGTGCAGGATAGGGGATGGACTATCCCCGACTATTAAAAGAAAGCCATCGGCTTTCTACATAAATGCCGATGGAACGAAAAAACCCTGAGCAAATGCTCAGGGTTTTGTAGTTCCGGCGGCGCCATATTCTCCCAGGCAGTCGCCCGCCAAGTACCTTCTGCGCTAAGGAGCTTAACTACTGTGTTCGGAATGGGAACAGGTGTGGCCTCCTCGCTATAACCACCAGATTTTCAGTAACGCGGTTCTCTTTTATCCTAAGGACAAATGTCTCGCCGCGTTTTCCTTTCGCAAACAAGAGTTTGTTTGCATCTATGTCAAGCCTTTCGGCTGAACATCTTTGTCAAAAACTGAAAGAGAAATTGTAAGAAAGACTTACTCTCATTTAATCAATTCAATTCGTTTTAGATCAAGCCCTCGACCTATTAGTATCGGTCAGCTAAATATGTTACCACACTTACACCTCCGACCTATCAACCACATAGTCTACGTGGGGTCTTACTAGCTTATGCTATGGGAAATCTTATCT
>JAZNKJ010000048.1:0-6082 GCA_045578465.1 Clostridia bacterium
CATCGCACCTATAGCGGCAAAGCAGGGAGGCGAATAGAGGTTAAACATAAGGTAGCTGAGTGCTGCAACCTTTGTGATTGCAAATACTGCCTGAACTTCTGCGCCTGCGCCTTCCATCAAAGCAAGCTCTTCTGTATCAATCAGATTTTCGAGTCCTACGAAGCAAACGGCTAACGTACCAACAACATTTTCTTTTGCAATGAAGCCTGTAACCGCTGCAGCTGCAAGCTGCCAGGAAACAACACCAACAATGGGAACAAGAATGTAAGCAAAAGGTCCTGCAATAGAAGCAAGGATTGAAGAATCCGCACTCTCTGCCACCTGCAAATTCCAGGTAAATGTCTGCATAAGCTGGACAGCCATATTACAAAGGAGAATGATGGTAGCAGCCTTTACTATGTATGCCCAACCTCGACTGCACATTGATTTAAATGCACCCCATAGCGACGAAGCTTTGTATTCAGGCAATTCAATGATAAAGAATGATTTTCTTGCTTTATATCCTGTAATTTTATTTATAAGTAAAGCACCGAGGAAAATCAATACAATACCGGAAAGATACATAAGTGTGCTGACCCAGCCTGCATCATCAAAGAAAGCACCTGCAAAAAGAGCTATTACAGGAATTTTAGCGCCACATGGCATAAAGGGAGCCAGCATGGCTGTTGCTCTTCTCTCACGCTCGTTACGGATTGTGCGACTTGCCATAATACCGGGAACTGCACAGCCAACCGTAATAACAAAAGGGATTACAGATTTTCCTGAAAGTCCAACCCTTTTGAATATAGGGTCAAGAACTACCGCTACCCTTGCCATATAACCGCAATCTTCCAAAAGGGCAATTAAGAAATACATTACCATAACAAGCGGTAAGAAACCTACAACGGCAACAACACCACCGATTACACCATCAACTAAAATTGCCGAGAGCAGAGGATTTGCATCGCCAAGAAGTCCACCAACCCACTCTTGAAATGTTTCAAGCCAGCCAACCAGCCAATCGGCAATTGGCGTTCCGACCCAAACCTGAGAAATCTGGAACACAAGATACATTACAACTGCAAAAATCGGAATACCAAGCCATTTATTTGTAATTATATCATCAATCTTGTCCCCAAAATTCTTCTCCCAAGTAAAGACTTTACGAGTTTCAACCTCTTTGACAATTTTATTCACAAACTCAAAACGCGCCCTGTCAGCTTTTTCAACTGCATCTTTGTTTGTAAGGTCAATATTTTCCTGCAAGTAAACAATCCTTTGTGTTTTCGAAGCCCTTTCTACTGCCGCCTGGGCAACCGCTTTAAGTCCTTTGGCAGAAGTGGAAACCGTTTCAATTACAGGACACGCAAGACACTCAGACAACTTTTCCGCATCAATCTTTGTGCCTTTCTTTTCGTTGATATCGCTCTTGTTAAGAGCAACAACCAAAGGTATCCCAAGCTCTAAAAGCTGAGTTGTGAAGAACAGGCTTCGGCTTAAATTAGATGCATCCACGATATTGATAATAACATCCGGGTTTTCTTTCTTTACATAGGAACTTGTGATGCTTTCTTCTGATGTAAACGGCGACATAGAATAAGCACCAGGAAGGTCAACAATGATAAGCTCTTCGTCTCCTTTGTAATAAGCCTTTTTAATCGGGTGTTCCTTTCTGTCAACGGTAACACCTGCCCAGTTACCAACCTTTTCGTTGCGGCCGGTCAAGGCATTATACATTGTAGTTTTACCGGAATTCGGATTTCCCGTCAAAGCAATTCTCATAATGTTTATCCCCCTTATGTTAAAACAGTTTTGCATTTATGTCTCAAAGTTAGTTGTAACTAACCGTATGCCAAAAAATAAAATTCCGTCCCAAGAGCGCATCAAAGCTTGCGGTCAAAGTCTCGGAACCTTGCCGTTACAATAAGTCGAGCAAAAGCTATTTTCAGACTATTATAGCCTCTGCCAGCTGGTTATCTATACTATATCTTCCGTCTTTAATTGACACTGTGCATCCACCTTTTCTGAATGCTATTACAGTAATGGTTTCTCCGCTATAACAGCCAAGAGAAAATAAGAAGGCATTCAGCTCTTCATCTTCGGTATCTATGCTTTTTATTATGTATTCCTGTCCTTCGGACGCTTCAAGCAAGTTCATAACCTTCTCCTTGACACATTATGTTTTCAAAACCGAGTTAGACATAACTAACTATATGTTTAGTTTAACACGACTAACTCTTTTTGTCAATAGATTTTCCCAAAATTTTCAATTTTTATAATTTCGCACAAAATCGGGAGAAAAACTCTCTTATATTTTGAAAAAGTTGCCTCCATCCCTGTAATATTTTCTTCCCTTTGACAAATCTTTCTTTATATGATAAAATTATAGAAAAGTTATCCTTATGCGAATTATGAGGTAAGAAGTTATGAAAATTAAAGAATCAGCCGAAAATTATTTGGAAACCATTTTCGTCCTGTCAAAGAAAATGGGCTCCGTCAGAAGTATTGATGTTGCCAATGAGATGAATTTCACTAAGGCAAGTATATCTGTTGCAATGAAGAGGCTTCGTGAGGATGAATATATAAGTATGAATGCCGACGGCACAATAATCTTAACCGAGAAGGGCAAGGAAATAGCGTCAATGGTTTATGAACGGCATTCCGTTATTGCCAAAATCCTGATTTCTCTTGGTGTCAGCGAGGAAACAGCTTATGAGGACAGTTGCAAAATTGAGCACGATTTAAGCCACGAAAGCTTCCAGAAAATTAAAGAATTTTACGAGAAAAATATGTAAATAAAAACCCCGAGGAAATCCTCGGGGTTTATTTTATTCTGTTTTAAAAGTCTTCGCTATTTCAGAAAGCTCTGCCCTTATGCGCTCGCTTGCGTTTTTAGGATATTCCCAGGAAACGATATAGGTGTTTCCATTCGCCTCGTGCAAGTTAAACCATAAAGCATCTCCGTCTGCTTCCATTCCGCAAAGAGGATAACCCATTAAATCTTCAAAAATATAGTCTTCGTTCTCTCTTAAAAACATTTTCTGGGCGAGTTCTGCGTCAGTATGCTTGTAGGTTATAACTTCAACGCTGACATCATCTCGTTTGATATATTCCCATTTATCTTCTATTGTTCCGTCATCATAATCCTTTTCATAGCGGTAGCCTTTTTTCGGGATATAGATTGAATAGCCATCCCCTTTATAAAGCTTTGCAAGAACAGGCTCTTTTCCATCCTGTGTGGTTACGGTTAAATTGACCTCTTCGCCATTGCTCCCCTCCGTTACGAAAATGCTGGTAGGGCCATCCGCTCCGCCGATTACTCCAAGGCTTTTATCTCTGCAACCTGACATCGCAAAAATCAAGGCAAACAATAAACTTATAAGTAATGCTTTTTTCATAAAACCGCCTCCTTATTTTATTATATCCACTTTCATATTATAATAAAACTTATCGCAAGTCAATATTTATAATAAAAAAGCAGTCTGTAAAAGACTGCTTTTTTATTGTTTATATTAGTCGTCAATTGAATTGTCGGTTGCTCTTTCGTAAATCGCAAGAACTTCCTCAGACGGTTTCTTATCACTAAGTGTAACCACAACTGCCGCAATTGTGCCGAGGATGAAGCCAGGAATAATTTCGTATATTCCTGTAAGAGCTGTAAGTGTAGCGCCGCCTGCAACAGGGAGCCACAACCAAACCATATCAACAACTGCACCCACTATTATACCTGCAACCGCACCCTTGTATGTAAAGCGTTTCCAGAAAAGGGAGAGGAGAACCGCAGGGCCAAAGGCTGCACCGAAGATACCCCAAGCGTTAGAAACGAGATTCATAATTGCCTGAGCCGCCTCGCCTTCGCTGCTTGCAATAAAGTATGCAACTACTGCTATAATTAAAACGATTAAACGGCTTACCCAAAGCATTTCCTTGTTTGATGCATTCTTACGGATTATCGGCTTATATAAATCACTTGCAAAGGAAGACGCCGCAACCAAGAGCTGTGAGTCTGCTGTTGACATTGATGCTGCGATTATTGCCGCAAGCAAGAGACCTGCGATAAATGCAGGGAATACATCACGGGCAAGTTCAACAAAAATCAATGACTGCTGACCGTTTGCAAGTAATACCTCTGAAAGGTCTGTGCCGTTTGAATATACGAACATTCTGCCAAGATATGCAATCAAAATTGTAGCCGCAAGAGAAAGAACAACCCAGATAATAGCAACTGTTGCGCTCTTTTTAACCATTGATGGCTTTTTGATAGCCATAAATCTTACGATGATATGAGGCATACCAAAGTAACCAAGACCCCAGCCAAGACCGGAGATAATATCTTTCCAGCTTGCATTAAAGAAATTAGCCACAAACTCAAACTCTTCTCCGTTAGGTCCACTGTATACAGTTGAAAGAGCAGCAGGCTCTAATTCTCTTGTAAAGCCTATAACGACAGGAACGATTAAGAGTGCGCCGAGCATTAAAAGGCCCTGGAAAAAGTCTGTCCAGCAAACTGCTCTGAAACCACCCAAGAATGTGTAAACAACAACAATTGCCGCAAAAATAATCATGGCTGTTGTTTTTGAAAGAGAAGGAACGAGAGTTGTGAATACATCTGAACCTGCAACGAATGCGGATGCAACATAAATTGTAAAGCATACCAAAAATACTATGGCGCAAATGATGCTGACAGCGTGGCTCTTTGATGCAAAACGATTTGAAAGATACTGGGGGAGGGTAATTGCGTCCCCAGAAGCCTTGGAAAACTTACGAAGTCTTTTTGCAACCAAAATCCAGTTTGCCGCAGTTCCGATAGCAAGACCTATACCAATCCAAGCCTGACCGAAACCAAAAGCCAAGATACTTCCAGGAAGGCCCATCAAAAGCCAAGCGCTCATATCAGACGCCTGAGCACTCATCGCTGTAACCCAGGGGCCCATAGCTCTGCCGCCTAAGAAATAATCCTTTTCTGTAACTCCTTTTGATTTAAAGAAGAAAAATACTCCTATGGCAAGCATTGCCACAAAGTATAAAACAAAAGCAAAAATGTCCATTTTAACCTGTCTCCTTTTTTCCATTTTAAAATATGGAGTAATTATACCACACTTTTCCCGAAAAAGCAAACATTTCTTTTCTTTTTAGATATTTTAATACCCACGGGAAATTTCCCGTGGGTATTTTATATTTTTTATTTTGAAAGTCTTTTTTCAAGAGTATTAACTAAATCTATTAAGCTTTCCACTATTTCGCCGCTTACTTTTTCCCCAAGCTCACGATTTGCCTTTTCGGGATATCCCATAACTCCGACCTTTATCTCTTCTCTCTGCTGAACTCTTTCTATTACGAAAGGATTGTCAACCACCTTTTCGTGAATGGCATACCAGTCAGGGTCGGTTCTTAAATTCTCTGCAATCTCTTCTTCGTCAAGAACGATTTCGTCCCGCACCATATCTGGTCTCCAATACATCATATTGGATGTTTCGATAAGGCCTGCGTGATAGTCGTGTTCTTCAACTGCCTTCATACCAGTAGGAGATAACTCCTGAACATCCATCATAGCAATTGCAACATCTTTTGTTCTCTCTTTGTCTCGGCGAAGGAGCATCTGTAAGGTATTTCTTAAAGCGTCTGTGTTTTCCGAACCGCCGTGTCCCAATAAAATAACAATATTCTTAAATCCTAAACGGATAAATTCAGAGCAAATTTCAGACATATAAATACCGAAAGCGTTAGGGCTGACATTGATAGTCCCCATAAGCTCTCCGCCTGAAAAACAATAGTTAACAGAAGGAGCAACAACTGCATTTAATCTATCTCCTGCAATACGGGGAGGGATTACCGCGTTTAAAATATCTGTGCTGAGAGGGAGATGAAATCCGTGCTGTTCAGGGAGACCAACCGGGATAACAACCGTTTTGGTTTTCTCCATTACGCCTTCCATTTCCTTAACTGTTAATTCTTCCATAAAAAAAGCCATATTATTTTTCGCGCAAACATATTTAGCCTTAAATATATTGGCGCTCTCCTTTCTCTAAATCTACGAATAATATACCTTGATTATTTTACCATACTTTCCCCGAAAAAGCAAACATTTTATGATATTTTAATG
>JAZNKJ010000049.1:0-46999 GCA_045578465.1 Clostridia bacterium
AACCATTACCTTACCTTTTCTTCTAATTATTTTACACTTTTCACAGATAGGTTTTACTGAAGGGCTTACTTTCATTTTCCTTCACCTCCTATAGAAATTATTAGTTCCTGCCCAGAGGGCATTGCTAACCTAACTATTATACCAACAAAGTATCATTTTGTCAATGCTTTTTCGCTATTTTCCTAAGTTTTTTTACTTCGCACGCCAGGTAATTCTACCTTTTGTCAAATCATAAGGTGAGATTTCAACCGTTACTGTATCTCCTGGCAAAATTCTTATATAATGCATTCTGAGTTTGCCGGAAATGTGCGCTAAAATTTTGTGTCCGTTTTCAAGTTCAACCTGAAACATTGCATTAGGCAGTGCTTCTAAAACTTTACCTTCTACTTCCAAAACATCTTCCTTTGCCACAAACATATCCCCCTTTCCTTACTTGCTCTCAAAAATTTTGATTTCCTGCTTTACTCGGGCGTTTGTAATTTCTCCGCCACATTCAAGCAAATTTTTAAACTCTTTTGTTCCTTCGCCCAAAAGCTTTATATGCTTTGGGTTTTTCTTTTTGATTTTTTCAACCTTTCGGAGCTTGCCATCACAAATTCCCGCCAGATTGTTTTCAAAAGACATAATAATAAAATATCTGTCTTTATCTCTTCCTGACACAGACTTTACGATATCTCCGAGAGAAAACTTAACCGGGTTATTCATTTTGCCCTCCATATCAGTCAACTAATGTAAGTAAAACGGGCTCACCGTCTGTTATCAAAATCGTATTTTCATAATGGGCGGATAATGCTCCGTCCGCAGTTAAAACTGCCCAGCCATCGTCGGCAACAAAGTATTCTTTCGCGCCCTGATTAACCATAGGTTCAACGGCAATCGCCATTCCTGCTTTAAGCCTTGGGCCTCTGTTTAAGCATACATAATTGGGAATGTCCGGTTCCTCATGGAGATGTCCGCCTATTCCGTGTCCGCAATAATCGCGAAGAACACTAAAACCGTTTTCTTCAACATAGCTTTGGATTGCAGAAGAAATATCTCTTATGCGGAAACCCTCTATCGCAAACTCTGCCCCTTTAAAAAAGCTTTCACGGGTTACATCAATAAGGCGCTGAGCCTCACTGCTGATTTTCCCTACGCCAAAAGTTCTTGCCGCATCGCCGTGATATCCCTTATAACAGGCCCCTACATCAATGCTGACAATATCCCCCTCTGAAAGAGGCTTATTGTTTGGGAAGCCATGAATAATAACATCGTTCACGCTGGCGCAGACACTTCCCGGAAAACCGTTATAGTTTTTAAAGGAAGGGATGCAGCCCTGACTTCTGATATATTTTTCAGCAATATCATTAAGCTCTTTCGTGGTAACCCCCACTTTAACCGCTTCCTCAACTCTTTTAAGGGCTTCGCCTGTTACTCTGCCAGCGATTTTCATAAGCTCTATTTCAGATTTTGATTTAATATTTATCATATCTCTACTCTCCGAGAACCTTTAAAACCTCATCGGCTGTATCGGAAATATTCTCCTTACCATAAGCAGTTTTAAGCATACCTTTTTCCTCATAATACTTTTTAAGAGGTTCTGTCTGGTTATGGTATGTGTTAAGACGCTCTTTAACGGTTTCAGGCTTATCATCCGCTCTTGTAACCAAATTGCCACCGCAATTGTCGCAAACGCCTTCCACCTTTGGAATCCTGTGGACCTTATGATAGGTGCTTCCGCAGTTTTTACATTCAAGTCTTCCGCCCAGTCTTTCAATAATAGTCTCATCGGCAACTTCGATAGTTAAAACCGCATCAATTTCGATGTCGGATTTTTGGAGAGCTTCCGCCTGAGCAATATTTCTTGGGAAACCGTCTAAGATAAATCCATTCTTGCAGTCGTCTTTACTGAGACGGTCTGAAACAACCTCTATCATAACCTCATCAGGAACGAATTTTCCATCGTTTATATATTTGCCGGCAATTTCACCAAGTCTTGTTCCATCGCTGATATTCTTTCTAAGAATTGCGCCGGTGGATATGGTTGGTATGTTAAAATGTTTGGATAATAGCTCCGCCTGTGTGCCTTTTCCTGCGCCAGGGGCTGCCAAAATAATAAGTTTCATAACAACGCCAATCCTTTCGAATTTACAATCTTTTCCCCGTAATTTTATTAAAAATTACAAAATCCTAATAAAACTCCACAAGGGGTTTGCCTCAAAATCAAATTATGAGGCAATCCCCTGTTTAAGAACTTTATTTTCTTATTCTAAAAATCCCTTGTAGTGACGCATAACCATCTGGGACTCAAGCTGCTTAACTGTTTCAAGAGCAACACCAACTACGATAAGGATTGATGTTCCACCGATTGCAAGACCAGCCATTCCGACAACTGTGTTTAAGAATATCGGAAGAACTGCGATAAGTCCTAAGAATATAGCACCAACCAAAGTGATTTTTGATAAAACGCGGCTTATGAAATCAGATGTTGGTCTGCCCGGACGGATGCCAGGAACGAAACCGCCGTTCTGTTTCATATTGTTAGCAATTTCAATTGGGTTGAACTGAATTGCTGTATAGAAATATGTGAAGAACAAAATAAGAATGAAGTAGAATACCCCATAAGTTACTGTTGTTGTGTTAAACACATTTCTAAGCATCCAACCCCAGAAGCCTTCAGAGTTTGCTGTAACACCGAAGAAGGAACAAATTGTTCCAGGGAATGCCATAATTGACATAGCAAAAATGATAGGCATAACACCAGATGATGTAACCTTAATCGGAATATGAGTGCTCTGACCGCCGTACATTTTTCTGCCGACTACTCTCTTTGCATACTGAACAGGAATTCGTCTTTCAGCCTCGTTGAATGTTACAACAAAACCGATAACAACGATTGCAACAATGATGATTGCTAAAACGCCAATCCATCCGTAGTTGCCTGCTGTTGCATAGTTCCAGAGAGACATAACGAGCTGTGGACCACGGGATACGATACCTGCAAAGATGATAAGGGAAATACCGTTACCGATTCCTTTGTCAGTAATCTGTTCGCCGAGCCACATAAGGAATGCTGTTCCGGCTGTAAATGTTATAACAATTACAAAAGCGCTTAAAAAGCCTGGGTTAACAACTGCACTCCTTAACATGAAATAGAGACCGATTGCCTGGATAAGAGCCAAAACAACTGTGCCGTATCTCATGAGCTGAGCAATTTTCTTTCTTCCTTCTTCTCCTTCTTTCTGCAATCTTTCAAGAGCTGGGATTGCAACACAAAGAAGCTGCATAATGATTGATGAGTTAATGTATGGTGTAATACTCATCGCGAAAATTGTTGCATTCTGGAACGCACCACCGGATACCATGTTGATGAATCCGAAAAGTGTGTTCTCTTTGTTTGCAAAAATTTCAGCCATTACATCGCCTTGAAGAAGTGGAACAGGGATAACTGACCCTAAACGAAAAATTACAATCATAAGAAGTGTATATAAGATTCTTTTTCTAAGATCAGCAATCTTCCATGCGTTCTTAATCGTTTCTAACATCTTATACCACCTCAACCTTTCCACCGGCAGCAACAATCTTTTCTTCAGCTGTCTTACTAAATCTCTTAGCCTTAACAGTTAAAGACTTTGTGATTTCGCCTCTTCCTAAGATAACAACGCCGTCACAAATCTTAGAAATAATGCCGTTTTCCTTTAAAACTTCTGCTGTTACTTCAGTTCCGTTTTTAAGTTTATTTAATGCTTCAACATTAACAGAAACATATTCCTTTGCGAAAATGTTTGTGAAACCACGCTTTGGAAGTCTTCTGTAAATAGGCATCTGACCACCTTCAAAGCCTGGACGAACACCGCCACCGCTTCTAGCGTTCTGACCCTTATGTCCGCGTCCGCTTGTCTTACCGTTACCGCTTCCGTGGCCTCTACCTACTCTGAAATAATCCTTTTTTGAGCCTTCGCTCGGAGATAATTCATGAAGTTTCATATTGAGTACACCTCCTCTTACAGTTTTGATTTATTCTCTTTTGGCGCTATATTACGCCTCTTCTACCTTTACAAGGTGAGAAACCTTAAAGATCATACCTCTGATTTGAGCGTTGTCAGGTTTCTCTACGCACTGATGAAGCTTTCTTAAACCGAGCGCTTCAACTGTTGCAATCTGGTCTTTCTTACATCCGATTGTGCTCTTTGTAAGTGTAACCTTTAATGTTTTAGCCATAGGTTATGAACCTCCTATCTCATTTATATAAGGCTTAACCTAAAATTTCTTCAGGCTTTCTGCCTCTGAGCTCAGCAACTTCTTCAATGCTCTTGAGTGCTGCCAAAGCTTCAACTGTTGCAGAAACAACATTTTTAGGGTTGTTGCTTCTTAAACATTTTGTTCTGATATCTCTGATACCTGCAAGCTCAAGCACCGCACGAACCGGGCCGCCTGCGATAACGCCTGTACCTTCAGAAGCAGGCTTTAAAAGAACTCTTCCTGCACCGTATTCACCGATTACTTCGTGAGGAATTGTTGTTCCAACCATAGGAACAGTAATCATGTTCTTCTTTGCGTCATCAATACCCTTTCTAATAGCATCAGAAATTTCAGCAGCCTTACCCATACCGTATCCAACATGGCCATTCTCGTCACCAACAACAACTAATGCGCTGAAACGGAATGTTCTACCACCCTTTACAACCTTGGCAACACGGTTAAGAGTTACTACTGTTTCTTTTATATCAAGAACGCTTGCGTCTACACGCTCCTGTTTTCTTGTTCTTTCTACTCTTTCTGCCATTTATCTTTTCACCTCTTTTAACTTAGAATTCAAGGCCACCTTCACGAGCACCTGCTGCAAGCTCTGCAACACGGCCGTGATATAAATATCCGCCTCTGTCAAATACAACTTCCTTAATATTCTTCTCTGCTGCTTTCTTTGCGATAAGCTCACCTACTGCCTTAGCTGCGCTGCAGTTTCCGCCGTAGTTTGCTTTAAGCTCAGCATCGAGAGTTGAAGCTGATACTAAAGTCTTACCTGTTGTATCATCTATAATCTGAGCATAGATGTTTTTAAGACTTCTATATACGCAGAGTCTTGGACAAGCCTCTGTTCCGGATATCTTTTTACGAACTCTTGCGTGACGAGCCTTTCTTGCTGCCTCGCTGTTCTTTCTTTTAATCATTAAAATCGCACCTCCTTGCGGTTTAGGTATAGAAGTATAAAATCAATCCTAAAAATAAGATTATTTCTTCTTAGAACCTGTTTTACCTTCTTTTCTTCTGATAGTTTCATCAATATACTTGATACCTTTACCCTTATAAGGTTCCGGTGGTCTCTTTTCTCTTACATTAGCAGCGAACTGACCTACCTTCTGCTTATCAGGACCTGAGATTATAATCTGGTTAGGCTGAGGAACATCAATTTTTATGCCATCGATTTCTTCCATTTCAACCTGATGAGAATAACCAAGGTTCATCACAAGCTTATTGCCCTGCTTTGCAGCTCTGTAACCAACACCGTTGATTTCAAGCTCTTTCTTAAAGCCCTGGCTCGCGCCTGTAATCATATTTGCGATAAGTGTACGGGTTAATCCGTGTAAAGCCTTGTGTTCTTTCTTTTCACTTGGTCTTTCAACTGTGATTACATTTCCGTCTACCTTAATAATCATATCGCTGCTTAATTCCTGTGTTAAAGTGCCCATAGCACCTTTTACAGTAACTTCGTTGTTTGCGCCTACTTTAACCTCAACCCCTGCTGGGATTTCGATAGGCATCTTACCTATACGAGACATTTAATATTCCTCCTTTCTTACCAAATAAATGCTAAAACTTCACCGCCAACATTGTTACGGCGAGCTTCCTTATCTGTCATAATACCCTTTGATGTAGAGATAATGGCAATACCGAGGCCCTTTAATACTCTTGGAAGTTCTTCGCAAGAAGCATAAATTCTAAGACCCGGCTTACTTACTCTTTTAAGGCCTGTAATAACCTTCTGCTTGTTTTCAGCATATTTAAGAGTTATTCTGATAACGCCCTGTGTTGCGTCTTCAATATACTCAACATTCTTAACATATCCTTCATCAAGCAAAATCTTAGCGATTGCCTTTTTCATATTTGACGCAGGAATATCTACGCTTACATGTCTCTGATTATTTGCATTTCTGATTCTTGTAAGCATATCTGCGATTGGATCTGTAATGTGCATATTTTTTCCTCCTTTTTATAGGATTTTAAGAGTCAGTTTGGCTTTCCGCACTGATTATCTTAACCACTTAACCCTTTTTTGAGTTTCTTAATATTCTTTTGCGGCTACGCCGCCTCTTCCTTACCAGGAAGCTTTCTTAACACCCGGAATTTGACCCTTGTATGCCAATTCACGGAAGCAGATTCTGCAAATACCAAACTTACGAAGGTAAGCGTGAGGTCTTCCGCAGATTTTGCATCTGTTGTATTCTCTTGTAGAATACTTTTGTTTTCTCTGCTGTTTTACAACCATTGACTTTTTAGCCATGCTTTATATTTCCTCCATTCTTACAGAGTCTTGGCAAAATTCATTATCTTGTAAACGGTGCGCCCATAAGTGTAAGAAGCTCTCTTGCTTCTTCGTCTGTCTGAGCTGTTGTTACGAAAATAATATCCATGCCTCTAAGCTTATCAATCTTATCATAATCTATTTCAGGGAATATAAGCTGTTCCTTAATACCCATGGAATAGTTTCCTCTACCGTCAAATGAATTCGGGTTAATACCTCTGAAGTCACGAACACGAGGAAGAGCTGCGTTGAAAAGTCTGTCAACGAACTCATACATCTTTGAGCCTCTGAGTGTAACCTTACAGCCGATGCTCATTCCTTCTCTTAATTTGAAGGAAGCAACTGACTTTCTAGCCTTTGTTACAACAGCCTTCTGACCTGTGATAAGTTCAAGGTCATTAATTGCACTGTCAATAGCCTTTGAATTTTCTTTTGCTTCGCCAACGCCGATGTTAACAACAACCTTGTCAAGCTTTGGAATCTGCATAACACTCTTGTAGTTATATTTTTTCATCATAGCGTCTTTGATTTCTTTTGTATAGCGTTCTTCAAGTCTCATTTAACACTACCTCCTTCCGTAATTATTCACCTATTGTTTCTCCGCACTTCTTGCAGTAACGAACATGAGAGCCGTCTTCTAATACCTTACGGCCAACTCTTGTTGCGGCCTTACATTTAGAGCAAACATTCATAACCTTACTTGCATAAATTGGTGTTTCCTGACTGATTATACCGCCTGCTTCACCCATTCTGCGTGGTTTCTTGTGCTTTGTTGCCATTGAAACGCCTTCAACGATAACCTTGCGTGTTTTTGGGTCAACTGACAATACTTTGCCCTGCTTACCCTTATCTTTACCAGAAAGAACAACTACTGTGTCGCCTTTCTTAACATGCATTTTAATCATATTCTTATCCTCCTTTCACGGTCGGAATTACTAAAATTATTTAGTATTATAATACTTCCGGTGCAAGAGATAAAATCTTCATATAATCCTTATCACGAAGTTCTCTTGCAACAGGCCCGAATATACGAGTTCCTCTTGGTGTTTTGTCATCCTTGATGATAACTGCAGCGTTTTCATCAAATCTTATTTTAGAACCGTCAGCTCTCTTAACGCCCTGAACAGATCTAACAATAACAGCCTTAACAACATCACCTTTTTTAACAGCACCGCCGGGTGTTGCTTTTTTAACAGATGCTACGATTACATCACCGATGTTACCATATCTTCTGAAAGAACCACCCAAAACTCTGATACACATAAGTTCTTTTGCACCGCTGTTGTCAGCAACTTTTAATAATGTCTGCTGTTGTACCATAATGGATTTCCTCCTAACTTAAAAACATTCTAATTTGAATTTTCACCGAAAAGGTTAATTATTTAGCCTTTTCAACGATTTCGACTACTCTCCATCTCTTGTCTTTTGAGAGTGGTCTGGTCTCCATAACCATAACCTTATCGCCTATGCCACATTCATTTTTCTCGTCGTGTGCTTTAAGCTTATAAGTATTCTTAATAACCTTGCTGTAAACAGGATGCTTAACGCTGTCCTTAATAGCTACAACAACTGTTTTATCCATTTTATCGCTTACAACCTCGCCAATACGGGTTTTACGATAGTTACGCTCTATACTCATCTAAACACACCTCCTATTAATTAATGTCGGCACCGAGGCCCATTTCTTTTTCTCTTAAAATAGTTTTAAGCTTTGCAATATCCTTTTTAACCGCAGGAATTCTCATAGGATTATCCAACTGATTTGTTGCGTTCTGAAAGCGCAGATTGAACAATTCTTCTTTCAAATCCTGAATTTTGATTACTATTTCCTCTGCTGAAAGGTTTCTGATTTCACTTGCTTTCATTACTTATCACCTTCCATTTCCTGGTCAGCTTTTCTAACAAACTTACACTTGAGTGGAAGCTTGTGCATAGCAAGACGCATAGCTTCACGAGCTACTTCTTCGCTAACGCCGCCAATTTCAAATAATATTCTGCCTGGCTTAACAACTGCTACCCAGTATTCCGGTGAACCCTTACCGCTACCCATACGAGTTTCAGCTGGCTTCTCTGTTACCGGCTTATCAGGGAATATTTTAATCCAAACCTTACCGCCTCTCTTTGTGTATCTTGTCATAGCGATACGGGCAGCTTCAATCTGGTTGCTTGTTATCCAAGCTGGGCTTGTTGCCTGAAGACCGAAATCTCCGTAAACAACCTTATTACCGCGGGAAGCTTTACCTTTCATTCTTCCACGCATAACTCTTCTGTATTTAACTCTTTTAGGGAATAACATTATTTCTTTCCTCCTTCCTTAACTTTGGCAGGAGCTTCTTTCTTTACTTTCTTGCTTTCTGCAAGAACTTCGCCCTTATAAATCCAAACCTTAACGCCGAGCTTGCCGTAAGTTGTATCAGCTTCAGCAAAGCCGTAGTCAATGTCTGCTCTGAGTGTCTGAAGCGGGATAGTTCCCTCGTGGTACTGTTCTGTTCTAGCGATTTCAGCTCCGCCTACACGGCCTGAAACTGCAGCCTTAATACCCTTAGCACCCATTTTCATTGTTCTTGTCATACACTGTTTCATAGCTTTTCTGAAGGAAATTCTTCTTTCGAGCTGTGATGCAATGTTTTCTGCAACGAGCTGTGCGCTCAAATCGGCATTCTTTATTTCGATTACATTCAAAATAACAGTCTTGCCTGTGAGGTTTTCAACCTCTTTCTTTAATTTTTCTATTTCTGTGCCGCCTTTACCAATAATGATACCTGGCTTAGCCGCATGAATAGACAAGCGGATTTTGTTTGCAAATTTTTCAATTTCAATCTTTTCAACGCCTGCCTGGAAAAGCTTTTTCTTAAGATAAACTCTAAGGTTATAATCTTCTACGAGATTATCGCCGTAATTTTTCTTATCAGCATACCAGCGTGAATCCCAGTCTTTAATAACGCCTACACGAATACCGTGTGGATTAACTTTCTGACCCATGCTATTTTACCTCCTTCTTGGTATTATTCTTTCTCTGCAACTTTCAATGTGATGTGGCTTGTTTTCTTATTGATTCTGAAAGCACGACCCTGCGCTCTGGCCTGAACTCTTTTAAGAGTTGGACCCTGGTCTGCGAAAACCTCAGAAACATAAAGGCTTTCCACATTCATATTGTGGTTGTTTTCCGCATTTGCGATCGCGGATTTGAGTAATTTCTCTACAACCGGGCTTGCTGCCTTTGGTGTATTCTGTAAAATACCGAGAGCAACGCCAACCGGCTTATTTCTGATTAAATCTATAACTATGCGTACTTTTCTTGGTGCAATACGCACATGAGTAACTTTAGCTACTGCTTCCATTTGCTTTAAGCTCCTTTCTGATAGAGTTATCAAAACCTCAATTATTTAGAAGTTTTAGCACCTGCATGACCCTTAAAGGTTCTGGTTGGAGCAAATTCTCCAAGCTTATGACCTACCATATCTTCTGTTACATATACCGGAACATGTTTTCTTCCGTCATATACCGCAATAGTATGTCCTACCATTTCAGGGAAAATCGTAGATGCTCTTGACCATGTCTTAACTACGGCCTTTTCGCTTTTTTCGTTCATTGCAACAATCTTGCGCATTAAACTTTCTTCAACGAAAGGTCCTTTTTTAATACTGCGACCCATTAGGTGACCTCCTTAATTAATTTTCTGAAAAACCATCGTTTTTCAATTACTTCGCATTTCGTCTCTTAACAATAAACTTGTTAGACTTATTCTTCTTATCTCTTGTCTTGTAGCCGAGAGCTGGTTTACCCCAAGGAGTAACCGGGCTTGGTCTACCGATTGGTGACTTACCTTCACCACCACCGTGTGGATGGTCGTTCGGGTTCATTACAACACCGCGGACTGTTGGTCTGAAGCCCATGTGGCGCTTTCTACCAGCTTTACCGATGTTGATGTTTTCGTGTTCACCATTACCTACCATACCGATTGTAGCACGGCAGTTAAGTCTTATAAGACGAACTTCACCGGAAGGAAGTCTTACCTGTCCGTATCCGTTTTCCTTAGCCATAAGCTGTGCAAAGTTACCTGCAGAGCGAACTAACTGTCCGCCTTTTCCTGGATTTAATTCTACATTGTAGATTAAAGTACCAACAGGAATGTCTTCAAGCATCATTGCGTTACCGGGCTTAATGTCTGCACCCTTACCGGATACAACTGTGTTGCCCTTTTTAAGACCTTCTGGAGCAATGATGTATGTCTTTGTCCCGTCTTCATACTGTAAAAGAGCGATATTTGCGCTACGGTTCGGATCGTATTCGATTGAAAGAACTGTAGCTGGCATACCATCCTTGTTTCTCTTAAAGTCAATAATTCTATACTTTCTTTTAGCACCGCCGCCACGATGTCTTACTGTAATTCTACCGTAAGAGTTACGACCTGCTTTACTGTGAAGAGGGCTGAGAAGAGATTTCTCAGGAGCCACTTTATCGATTTCTTCAAAAGTAGAAACAGTCATCTGACGAAGCGAAGGTGTTGTAGGATTATATTTCTTTATTCCCATGATTACATCTCCTTATCTTCAATTTTAACGCGCTCTTGCGTTAAACTGTCCGTTGTTGATTAGTTTTCAAAAATTTCGATTGTCTTGCTGTCAGCTGTAAGCTTAACAACTGCCTTTTTCCAAGACGCTCTTTTACCGATATGAACGCCCATTCTCTTGGTCTTTCCATCGTAGTTGATTGTTGTAACCTTTTCAACCTTAACTTTGAAAATTTCTTCAACAGCCTTCTTAATCTGGATTTTGTTTGCAGATGGAAGAACCTCAAAGGTGTATTTCTTGTCCGCAACCTGTTCCATGCTCTGTTCTGTTATAATTGGTCTTTTAATAATATCGTGAGCTGTTAAATTCATTATGCGTACACCTCCTCGAGTTTATCTACTGCATCCTTTAAGATAATGCATTTTGTGTGATTTAAAACTTCGTATGTGTTAATTGCACCAACGAAAGTTGTATCAACACCCTTAATGTTTCTTGCTGACATAACAACATTCTTGTCGTTTTCAGGAAGAACGAAGAGAGCTTTTTCGCTAACTCCTAAATTCTTTAAAACATCAGCTATCTGCTTTGTTTTGATTCCCTCAAAGCTCATAGCATCAAGAACGATTAAATCCTTGTCCTTAACTTTTGAAGATAATGCAGAAACTAATGCAAGTCTTCTTACCTTCTTGTTTACAGCATAACCGTAATCTCTTGGCTTAGGACCGAGAGCGATTCCGCCGCCAACCCACTGAGCAGCACGGATACTACCCTGTCTTGCACGGCCTGTGCCCTTCTGTCTCCAAGGCTTAATGCCGCCGCCGCGAACTTCACTGCGTGTCTTTGTGCTCTGTGTACCCTGTCTCTGATTTGCAAGGTAGTTAACAACTACTTCGTGCATAACATCGCTTCTAACAGCTGCGCCGAACACTTTATTGCTTAATTTTACATCTCCGACTTTCTCGCCGGCTATATTATACATAGCTACTGTAGGCATATCTTAAATCCTCCTTTCTGTGGTTTAGGCTTTTGCCTTAACTGCGTTCTTTATAATGAGCAAACCACCCTTAGGGCCAGGAACGCTTCCCTTAACTAAAAGTAAGTTACGCTCTGTATCAACTTTAACTAAGTCTAAGTTCTGAATTGTAACAGTGTCAACACCATAGTGTCCAGGGAGTTTCTTACCCTTGAATACTCTTGATGGTGAAGAACAAGCGCCGAGAGAACCAGGGCCTCTGTGATAATGGCTACCGTGAGTCATAGGACCTCTGTGAGTTCCCCATCTCTTAATTGTTCCGGCATAGCCATGACCTTTACTTGTACCTGTAACATCAATCATTTCTCCGCTTTCGAATGCGTCAACCTTGATTTCGTCTCCAACATTCATATCAGCTGCGCCGTCAAGCTTAAATTCTCTTACATAACGCTTAACGCTAACGCCTGCCTTTGCGAAGTGACCTTTCTCTGGCTTATTAGCCTTCTTTTCTTTCTTGTCCACGAAGCCAACCTGAACTGCACTGTAACCGTCAATTTCAACTGTCTTCTTCTGAACAACGCTGCACGGACCTGCTTCAATAACTGTAACAGGAACGAGTGTGCCGTCTTCTGCAAAAATCTGTGTCATACCAAGCTTTTTGCCCAAGATTGCTTTTTTCATAATTTTTTCCTCCTAATTTTCATGCGCATCGGTTTAAGTTAAACATACGCACGGGTTATTGGTTGGCGCTTTGCCAACATGACCAAAATTTTACCGTTTAATTCAAGATTAGATCTTGAGCTCGATATCAACACCAGCCGGCAAATCAAGGTGTTTGAGCGCATCGATTGTCTTAGCTGTTGGAGCGAGGACATCGATAAGTCTCTTGTGAGTTCTCAGTTCAAACTGCTCACGGCTGTCCTTATACTTATGAACTGCTCTTAAAATTGTAACAACTTCCTTCTTTGTTGGAAGCGGAATAGGACCTGATACCTTAGCTCCTGTTCTCTTAGCAGTTTCCACAATTTTCTCGGCACTCTGGTCAACGAGATTGTGGTCGTAAGCTTTAAGTCTGATTCTGATTTTTTCTGCTGCCATTTTAGACCCTCCTTAAAAATTTCCGAGCAACTCTTCGTTTTTGCTCGTTTTTTTAATCCGCTGTGTCGGGCGTTTCTCACAGCTATATAATAAAACCCGAACCTTTTAAGCCCTTGGGCTGACGGTTTCGGGGCAACAGACATAATTACCTCAGGAGCGACAGCATACCACTCCCGTCGGAAATTTTGTTCTGTATTAAGTTAGAAAGTGACCTTTCCGCCCGCTTTTGAAAACCGGACAATCTCCTCCGAAATTTCCAAACTCCTTGATTTATCAAGGGTTTGCCACCTCCGGAATCATCGTATGTCTTTGTCACGCCTAATTATTATACTACACGCCCCCGAAAAAATCAAGCTTTTTTTCAATTTTTTTCTTCTATTTATATTAAAAGGTACTTTTCAAGGCAAAAAAAGGGGCAAAACCCTGAGATTTTGCCCGTTTTTTGTTTATTATTACTAATTGACGCCGTAGTTCGCCTGAAAAGTTTGTTAAATTTTAACCCTCTTTCCGCAAACAGAGCTGAACTTACAATACCTGCAAGCAGAATAATCTTTGGCGTTATATGGATTTATCTCAATCCGTCCGCTGACTATCTTCTCCGCAGTTTCTTTGGCCTTTTCCTCGGCGTTTTTAATTCGACTTTCCATTTCCTCTCGAGTAAGAGCACTGGATTTGCCGTGAGGGATATACCCCTTTCCTTCCTTCTCTCTCTGGTCCATACTTAAAGGTAAATCATTTTCATTTAAGATTATACCTTTAATCTCTATGCTCTTTTGCCGTTCTTTCTGAAGAGTTTCGTCGTCAGGCTCATTTTTAAAATCCAGAAGAGGCTCTCCCATATGGATATACATCATTCCTGACGGAGTTGCCCCAAGGTTATCCCTTGCAACGCTTGCATAAACGAGAGGCTGAATCTGCACTCCGACTTTTTCAAGGTTTTCGTTTGTATCCTTAACGGAAGATTTATAGTCTACTATATTTATATATTTCTCTCCGTCAATTTCAGCCATATCAATTCTGTCAATAAAGCCTCTTATGGACGCCTCGCAGTCCCCTGCCATAAAGCGCATACCCTCAAAAGGACCATCCTTGCCGATTTCCACCTCAAAGCCATAGGGCCTGAAACAGCTGTTGGCATAGAACTTGACAATTTCCCAGGCGGTCGCCGTTGCAACCCCAATCATACGGAAAGCAACATAGCGATAATAAGGAGAGGTTTCATATAGAAGCTCGTCACTCTTCTCTGTTATCCTTTTTGCAATCTCGGAAATATCTTTCTTTAATTCCTCATAGGTTATCCTGGAATAATCCGCATCCTTTTCTTTAAGACCTCTTAAATAAACTTCAAGAGTTTCGTGCAGGATTGAGCCTGTGTCGTTTGCCTCAAAACCTTTTTTAAGTCTTTCCTTGGCAAAGAGGCCGTAATTCATAAAATATGAAAAGGCGCAGGAGTTGTATTTCTCCAATTTTGAAACGCTTAGCATAAGCTTCTGGCCATAGAGTTTTTTTGCCGTCTCCGCTGAAAGCTTTTCCTCAGGGGAATAGGCTTTAATGGAGGCAACATATTCTTTAAGCTCTTCTTTTAGTCCTTCGTCTTTTGCAAAGTAGTCATAAAT
The DNA here is from genome assembly GCA_045578465.1 of Clostridia bacterium. Taxonomy (GTDB): domain Bacteria; phylum Bacillota; class Clostridia; order Monoglobales; family Monoglobaceae; genus SIG454. Next base: position 14,704 of record JAZNKJ010000049.1, read on the forward strand.
CATCTTATCCTGGGAAGACAGTTCATCTATCTCTCCCTTAACTCTTACCAATGTGCAAAGGAGAGTTTTGAAAATCTCTCTTGGCGAGTCAGGAAGAGCATCCATTTCTTCAATACGGTTAAGATTTGGGAAAAGGGTTAAAACTCTGTCAACAATTTCAGAGCGGATTTTCGCCTTACCCTCTTTGTCCCCCAGCGGCACTGATAAGAACAGCATTTCTTGGGGGGACGCCAGAACATTATAGATAAGATTTTGCTCCTCCCGTCTTTTAAAGTCTGCTGTCGGAGCCAGCTCTATACCATACTCAGAAAGAACATCTCTTTCTATATCAGAGAGCATTCCCTCTTCGATATAGCCTTTCGGGAACACTCCATCGTTAAGACCTAAAACAAATACAACTTTTGCATCCGACTTCCTGAATGTATCAATTTCCGCAAAGGTAACCTGGTCAGAAAGCGGAGGAGCGATATTTATCTTGATTTCCGCAAAGGCTTCCCTTATTATTTCATAGAACTTCTCATAGGTTATAAACTCATCGCCCATACACTGTTCCATCTGGGAAATAACCGAAGAAAAATCATTCCACGCCCTTGTATATTCAAGAGCCCTGTCGCTTTTGCCTTTTTGGTTAAAGTCATCAACTCGCTTTGCCATAAGCTCGCCCAGGCCTTCTGCTTTAATATAAGCAAGGAGACCTCTGCAAATATCCCCTACTGTCTTTCTTCCTCTTATGCTTTCCAAAAGGTCAAGGATTCTGTTAACGCTGAGACGCTTTACTTTGTTTACAGTTTCAAGACTTATTCTCTCATCGTCAGGGGAGAAGGTCCAGTCTTCTTTACTATTCCAATATTTATGGGTAATGTTTGATGCCAAAACATAGTTTTCAAAGACATCTGCCTCTTCTCTGATATAGTCATCATTCGAGAAACTTACAACGGGCATTATTCTTTCATAGGAAAAGCCATATGCCAGAATTTCCGCCACAGCCAGAACCTTTCTTATGAAAGCGTTTTTGGAAAGGCTCTTTTGCTGATTTATGTAGCAACTTATTCCCATTTCAGAAAAGATTGCCGAAAGGGATGCCTTATAGCTTTCTGTGTTTCTGGCAAGGATTAAAAAGTCGCGGTGTTTATAGCCTTTCTCTCTGCAAAGAGAGGAAATAAGCTCAGCGCACTTTTTCGCTTCGTCATAGCTATCCTTGGCAGTAATCAGAGAAATGTTTTGAGTTTCTTCCTTATATATATTATCAGGATATTTAAAATAATTCTCTTTAAGATGGTCAAGCTCAGGATTTGCCCCCTGCTTATTATTAATAAGAGCGCTTTCCCCGATTTCGATGCCTGCCATCTTTGCATCTGTCTTTATTTTGTTATATGTATAAACAGAGGAGGAGAATATTCCGTCTGTATCGGAAAGAGTATCCGTGCAAAGAGACACGGTCATATCCGCCTTCTTCATAAGCTCGGTTATGGCGAGATGTTCAACGGGAGTAAAGCTTTTAAAACCCGAAACAAAAACCTCACCCTCAAAAAGACCACTCTTTAAAATTCCCGGAACTACTGAGATAAGATTTTCCTCCGCGTCGGAATATTTACCCTTTATAAGATTATCATACTCCTCATAAATGAGGGCTATATCCGAGAGCTTTTTTGAAAACTCTGTTTCGCAATCCTTCTCTGACGCTTCCTTTAAAGCCTCAGGAGTAACGCCGTATCTTTTAAGCTCGGAAATAAGCTTTGCCGTCATTTTGGCAAAGCCTCTCTGGTGGACATTCTTGCCGTAATACAAAAGGCTCTTTTCAAGTTTTTGTATTGTTCTTTCCGCAACAAAAAGCTTGCCTGCCTTGTCGATATATTTAAGACGAAGAGGGCCTACCTCAGAAAAGACCATATTGCAAAGCCTTGAAAAAGTCAGAACCTCAACCAAAAGCTGAGAAGAAAGCCCGAGAGTTTTAATCATTCTCTGCTCCTCGTCAAGCGACGCCTGTTCAGGCACTAAAATAAAAGACTTCTTCCCGCTTTTTATATTCTCACGGATTTTGTCGTATATATATTCAGTTTTTCCTGAGCCTTTTTGCCCATAGATAAATCTTAACATATTCCTCACCTAAGAACATTTTATCATACTGAAATATTTTTTGCAACAAAAAAGCGAAAACGGAAAAACCGTTTTCGCTTTTGCTTTTTTATGAATTAGATAATACCCTGTGCCATCATAGCTTCTGCAACTTTCTCAAAGCCTGCAATGTTTGCACCAGCGATGAGGTTTCCTTCCATACCATAACGCTTTGCAGCACTGCTACAATTGTTATAGATGTTAACCATAATGCCGTGAAGCTTTTCGTCAACTTCTTCTCTTGACCAGGAAAGACGCATACTGTTCTGGCTCATTTCAAGAGCAGAAACTGCAACACCGCCGGCGTTAACAGCCTTAGACGGAGCAACAACAACGCCGTTTTCCAAGAGATATGCAACAGCCTCAGCAGTTGTTGGCATATTGGAAACTTCGATATAATACTTTGTGCCGTTGGCAACAATCTTCTTTGCATCTTCTATCTGAACTTCGTTCTGAGTTGCGCAAGGAAGAACAACATCAACCTTAACGCCCCATGGCTTCTCGCCCTTAACGAACTTAGCACCAAACTTGTCGGCATAGTCTTCAACCTTATCGCGACCTGATGCTCTCATTTCAAGCATATAAGCAGCCTTTTCTTCTGTTATGCCGTCTTCGTCATAAACATAGCCGTCAGGACCTGAAATTGTAAGAACCTTACCGCCGAGCTGATTTATCTTTAAAACAGCACCCCAAGCAACATTACCAAAGCCTGATACTGCAAAAGTCTTGCCTTTAATGCTGTCTCCGCAGCCCTTTAAAACTTCATCGCAGAAATAAACTGCGCCAAAGCCTGTTGCCTCAGGACGGATTAAGCTTCCGCCGTAAGAAATACCCTTACCTGTAAGAACAGCATTTTCAAAGTTGTTGCAAATTCTCTTATACTGACCGAAAAGGTACCCGATTTCTCTTGCGCCAACACCGATATCTCCTGCCGGAACATCCACATGGGATCCGATATGGCGGGAAAGCTCTGTCATAAAGCTCTGACAGAATCTCATAATTTCGCCGTCGCTCTTACCTCTTGGGTCGAAATCGCTACCACCCTTACCGCCACCGATTGGAAGACCTGTAAGAGAGTTTTTAAATGTCTGTTCAAAACCTAAGAACTTAATAATTCCAAGATAAACAGACGGATGGAAACGAAGACCACCCTTATAAGGTCCGATTGCGCTGTTGAACTGAACACGGAAACCTCTGTTTACCTGAACATTTCCATTGTCGTCAACCCACGGAACTCTGAAACTGATTGTTCTTTCAGGTTCAACTATTCTTTCGATAAGGCCAGCCTTTTCATATTCAGGATGCGCCTCAATAACAGGCTCTAAGGATTCTAAAACCTCTTCAACTGCCTGATGGAACTCAGGCTCGCCTGCGTTTCTCTTAACAACAGTTTCCATAACCGTTTTAAGATACTCGTTCTTTAACATATATATACCCCTTTTCTGTTGCAGTTGCAACAAATAAACTATAAAAAATATAATACTACAATTTTTTAAATTTTTCAAGAGTATAGGAAAAATTTTTCAAACTTTTTTGAGCTGTCCAAATTATAACACACCTGTCCTGCTATAATCAAGACATAGAAAGGTGGTAATACTTTATGAAAAACACAAAAACATTTTTTAAGCTTTTAATTTTTGCAGGTATATTTATTCTTTTAGGAACGGCAGGGGCAAGCGATTTGGATAAAATCGGGATTGCAGAAATTCTCTCTAACGCCCTTTTAAGCTTCTCTCTCATTTTAGTTGGAAGATTCGGCCTTGCTGTTTTAAAACTTCGAAACACTAAAAGACGGAGAATGGTAACCACAAGAAGAAAAGCACAGCACGGTCTTCCATCCGTAGCATAAGGAGGTTTATTATGAAAGGTTATAACACACAGTACGGTTACATGGGATATGTCGACGGGACATATATCCTTTTCGCAACAGAAGACGACTATTTAGAATACTTAAACTAAAAAGGAGCATCTTTTGATGCTCCTTTATTTTATTATAAGCATAAATGCCGTGAGAATTATCACAAAGGCAAAATTATATAAGGAAAACATTCCTATGTATTTAAGGGTTTCTCCTGGGTTGTGTTTAATATATTCCCTGAAAGTTATGAGTGACGCAAGGGAAGCAATCAGGGTCCCCGCTCCGCCGATATTTACCCCTAAAAGAAGTTCTCCGTAATTTTCCGTAAACCGAGAAAGCAAGATTGCAGATGGGACATTGCTTATAAACTGGCAGGAGATAACGGAAAACACCATTGTTCCTTTTTCCAAAAGGCCTGACAAAACCTCTCTGACTGCGCCAACCCTTGCCATATTCCCTGAAAAAATGAAAAAAATACAAAGGTTAAAAGGAGGGGATAGTCCACCATTTTAAGAGCCTTTCTGTCAATCCATAAAAGCACCGCTGGGATTACAACAAGCCCCCACCAGTAAGGTATGCCTCGGAACACTATCAGAATAGAAAAGGCAAACAGCAAAAGATAGAGAGCCGTTTTCCCTCTTGGGTAGCCGACTTCTTCCTCGTCTAATTCCAAAGGCTCCTTCTTAACCGCTACAAAGCAGATAAGGGTTATAAGCACCACCGACAAAATAAAAGGGGGAGCCATTATTCCCATAAACTCCAATGTGGGAATATGGAATTTACTGTAAATATATAAATTCTGGGGATTGCCAAAAGGGGTCAGCATTCCACCTAAGTTTGCCGCAATGTTTTGCATTATAAAGGTAAACGCCATATACTTTTCTTTATTTGTTGTAACCAGAACAAAATAGCCAAGAGGCAAGAAAGTAAGGAGCGCCATATCATTTGCAATAAGCATTGAGCCTATAAAAGTTATATAGACAAGGGCGAGGATTGCCGACCTTGCCGTCTTGAATTTCTCAACTATCTTCCTTGCAAGGATATAGAAAAACTTTATGTTTTTAAGAGCGCAAACAGTTGCAAGGACACAGAAAAGACAGGTCAGGGTCTTAAAATCGAAATAGGAAATATACTCTTTGTCGGGGCGGACAAAAAAGCTCGTTACCGCCGCCGCCAAAAAGGCAATTACCATAACAATATTCTTTCTTAAAAATCCTGTTATTCCTTTTGTCATTTTCTGTTCCTTTATACTTCAAAAAGTGAAATCTGGCTTGTTTCAGGGAGAGAATCAAGACATCCGTTCTGCGCCAGAGTTTCCATAACGCTTTTGTTTATCTTGGCGCGGTTTTTAAGGTCCTCACGGGACAAGAACTCGCCACTCTTTCGTGCCTCCACAATGCTTTCCGCCGCCGCAGTTCCGACGCCGCCAAAGGCATTAAGAGGCGGAAGAATTTTTCCGTCAACCTTTAAGAATTTCTTAGCGTCGGACTTATAAAGGTCAACGGGTAGAAATTCAAAGCCTCTTTGATACATCTCGTGAACCAGTTCCATAATAGTAAACAAGCTCTTTTCAGTTGCGGATAAGTTCTGGGCGTGTTTAAGCTTTTGCATTTCCGCAACCAAAAGCTTATCGCCCTTTGCCATAATCTCCGCATCAAAAAGGTCGGCCCTGACTGTAAAATATGCAATATAGAAATCGATTGGGAAATGAACCTTAAAATATGCAACACGGAAGCCCATCATAACATACGCTGCCGCGTGGGCTTTCGGGAACATATACTTAATCTTTTTACAGGACTCAATATACCAGCTCGGCACATTATTTGCAATCATAGCGTCCTCATATTCTTTTGGCATTCCCTCTTTTGCCGCTCTTCCTTTACGGACGAACTCCATAATGTTAAACGCCATTTTAGGTTCAAGGCCTTTTAATATGAGATAAGTCATAATATCGTCACGAAGACCGATAACCTCTGAAAGTGAGGCAATTCCCTTTTTAACCAAATCCTGAGCGTTGTTAAGCCAAACATCTGTTCCGTGAGAAAGACCTGCGATTATGACAAGCTCATAGAAGGTGGTTGGGAGCGTGTCTAAGAGCATTTGACGGGTAAAGGATGTTCCAAACTCAGGGATACCGAAAGTTCCGACCTTGCTGTCAATTTGTTCAGGAGTTACCCCGATTGCGTCGGTGCTTTTGAATATGCTCATAGTCTCTGGGTCGTCAAGAGGAATTTCCAGAGCGTTAACCCCTGTTAAATCTTCAAGCATACGAATTGTTGACGGGTCATCGTGGCCCAGTATATCAAGTTTTAATAGGTTGTCATGGATTGAATGGAAATCAAAATGAGTTGTTATGATTCCTGAATCCTTTTTATCAGCAGGGTGCTGAATGGGGCAGAAATCGTGGATATCCATATCTTTCGGGCAGACGATAACGCCGCCAGGGTGCTGGCCTGTTGTGTTTTTAATATCCTCCATACCCCTTGAAACTCTCTTGATTTCAGCCATAGGGGCGTTTATTCCCTTTTGTTCGTAATACTTTTTAGCAAAACCGATAGCAGTCTTATCCGCAATTGTACCGATTGTTCCTGCTTTAAATACAAAACCTTCGCCGAAAAGCTCTTCAACATATTTATGAGCTGTCGCCTGATACTCCCCTGAGAAGTTAAGGTCGATATCAGGGACCTTGTCCCCCTCAAAGCCTAAGAAGGTTTCAAAAGGAATGTTAAAGCCGTCCTTTTTCATTTCTGCCCCACATTCAGGGCAAGCCTTTGGAGGCATATCAATTCCGATTGTATATTCTCCCTGAGTGAAGAACTCGCTGTGCTTACATTTCGGGCATATATAGTGAGGACAAAGGGCGTTAACCTCTGTTATGCCTGCAAGATACGCCGCAAAGGATGAGCCGACAGAGCCTCGGGAGCCAACCAGATACCCCGCCTCGTTAGACTTTTTAACAAGCTTATGGGCAATCATATACATAACTGAATAGCCGTATCCCAAAATACAGCTCAGCTCTCTGTCCATTCTCTCTTTAACAATATCAGGGAGAGGATTTCCATAAATCTCATAGGCCTTATTACGGCACATCTCCTCCAAATCCCTCTCGCTGTTTTCAATAGACGGAGGATAAGACCCGCTCCGAAGCGGTTTTAACTCTTCAATCATATCTGCAATATAATTTGTGTTATCTATAACAATTTCCCTTGCAACATCGTCGCCCAGATAGCTGAATTCTTCCAGCATTTCCTCAGTTGTTCTGAAATAGAGAGGAGCCTGCTTGTCCGCATCGGAATACCCCTGAGCGCCCTGCAACACCTGACGATAGAGCGCGTCAGACGGGTCCATAAAATGAACATCACAAGTGGCAACAACTTTTTTACCCATCTCTTTTCCAAGACGGACAACCTCGCGGTTCATATTTTTAATATCTTCTATGCTTGAAACCTCGCCGTTTCTCAGCATAAACTCGTTATTCCCAAGAGGCTGAATTTCAAGGTAATCATAAAATTCTGCAATAGCCTTTATTTCGCTTTCAGGCTTTTTATCTCTGATTGCTCTGTAAAGCTCGCCCTGTTCACAGGCAGAGCCGATAATAAGACCGTCGCGGTGTTTTAAAAGCTCGCTCTTTGGAATTCTGGGTCTTTTATAGAAATAGTCAATATTGGACTTGGAAATAAGACGGTAAAGATTTTTTATCCCCGTCATATTTTTCGCAAGCAAAATAATGTGATGATACTGTTGCTTCAAGAATTCAGGTCGGGATTTTATATCAAACTCCTCGCCCTTTCTTGCCCTCTCATCACGCATATCCATCATCTTTATAAAAGCCTCTGCCGTTGCTGTTGCATCGTCCACGGCCCTGTGATGATTTTCCAAGCTTATATTAAGACGGTTACACAAAACTTCAAGGTTATGCTTTTTCTCCTCAGGGAAAATCTCCTTGGAAATTTCAACCGTATCCATTACTCTGTTATTAAATTCAAGGCCAAGTCTTCTGCACTCCTCTGTTACAAAGGAAACATCAAACTTTGCGTTATGGGCAACCGCAATGGCTCCGCCCATAAACTCCAAAAAGTCAGGCATAACCTTAGAAATGTCAGGGCAATCCTTAACCATTTCATCGGAAATTCCCGTAAGATTTGTTATGTTTTCAGGGATTGGCTTTAAAGGATTAACCAAAGCGGAGAAAGTCTTGGTCATTACTCCGTTTTCAATTTTAATTGCGCCAATCTCGGTTATCTTCTCCTGCTTTGCATCAAGGCCTGTTGTTTCAAGGTCGAAAACAACATAGGTTTCGCCCTTATAACTGTAATTTTTCCAGAGAGGCACATCGTTTACAAAATACGCCTCTGTTCCATAAATAACCTTAATGTCCTTACCTGCTTTTTTGAGCTTGCCTGCTATGCCCTGAGCCTCAGGGAATGCCTGGGCAACCCCGTGGTCTGTTATGGCGATAGCGCTGTGTCCCCAGTCAGCAGCACGGCTTATTAAATCGCTTGCTGAGGTTATGGCATCCTTTGCACTCATTTTGGTATGCAAATGAAGCTCAACACGCTTTTTCGGTGCGTTATCCTCACGGGCAGGGGGATTTTCCATCTTCTCCATTGAGAGAACATTGAACTTAAACTCGTGGGCATAGTCGTCCATTTTATACTCCCCACGAACTTTTAAAATATTACCTTTCTTAATAGAAGGAAGAGCCTTTGCAATTTTTTCGCTCTTTGAGAATATATGGCAGGATACTGCCCAGTCATTATCCCCTAAATCAAAGTCAACAACTGTGTTTCCTGTAAGCTTGCCGTTTTTCATAAGCTCACGGACTTCGCAGTCAATAATTTCTCCTTGTATAACAATTATTCCAAGCCCCTCAACAACATCAATCATAGGGGTTACCTTTTTCTCTTTTATCGGCGTGCCAAAAATATGTCCGGAAGAGAGGGCAGGCTTTTTGGAAACTGTTTCACTTTTCCCTGCAACAAAGGTTGCCGCTTCTTTGCTCTTTTCTTCCGTAATCTCGTCACGGTTTTTAATATAAGCCTCTTTATCAAACTCGTCGCAGTTAATTTCACAGCTGTAATTTCCGCCCAGTTCCCCGTTGACAATTTTTGAGGCAATTCTCTCAATGTCACTGTTTCTTAAAATGGACGCTCCGCCGTGACTTGTCTTTATTATAATTTTGTCATCCTCAATATGCGCTGTTGCGCTTTGCAAAAACATCTTGCAGGATGGAATTTTTCTGCACAAAGTTTTGACGAGGTTTTCTCCATAGTCCTCGTCAAATTCCACTCCGTCATAATTAATTTCAACCTCTAAATTTTCTAAGGAATACTGATTTTTGGCTTGCTCAATAAAACCAAAAAGCTGTTCCTCTTCAATAAGAGAAACGCTTTTCAGCACGACACTGACCCGATTATTTTTAACATCCAGGTCGGCTTTAACTATTTCTGCCGCCTCCAAAACTTTTGCAAAGCTTTCAAGGACGGTAACTTTGTCGAATAAATCAAGTAAGTTTGCCAAAATAATCTATCCTTTACATCTTATCAATTTCAGAAAGTAAAACCTCTATAATTTTATCCTCAGGAATTTTGCCTACTATTTCCCCTGACTTAAAAAGCATAGCGCATCCGTCTCCGCCGGCGATGCCGATGTCTGCATCCTTTGCTTCCCCAGGGCCGTTAACAACGCAACCCATAACCGCAACGGTTATATCCTTTTTAATATTTTTAACCGCCTCGGTTACCTCGTTTGCAATGGGGATTAAGTCAATTTTTGTTCGTCCACAGGTTGGGCAGGAAACAACCTTAACGGTTTTCTCCCCCAAATCAAGGGCGGACAAAATCATTTTCGCCGCTTCAACCTCTTTTATAGGGTCGTCGGTTAAGGAAACTCTTATGGTATCCCCTATGCCGTCGGCAAGAAGAGAGCCAATTCCAATAGCGGATTTAACAAGACCGCCCGTATATGTTCCCGCCTCTGTTACCCCTATATGAAGAGGATAATCAAAGGTCTCTTTTGCAAGGCGATATGCCGCAATTGTCTTTTTAACATCTGAAGATTTCATAGAAACCACAATATCGGTAAAGTCATATTTCTCCATAAGACGAATATGGGAAAGGGCAGACTCAACCATTCCCTCGGGAGTTATCCCGCCATACTTTGCGAGAATTTCTTTTTCCAAAGACCCGCCGTTAACACCAACACGAATGGGGATTTTGGCTTCCTTTGCCGCAAGAAGAACGGCCTTTGCCCTGTCCTCGCCACCTATGTTGCCGGGATTGATTCGAACCTTATCAATTCCCCGTTCAATGCACATTAAGGCAAGGCGGTAGTCAAAGTGGATATCCGCAACGAGAGGGACATTGGTCTTTGACTTAATCTCATAGACCGCCTTTGCACATTCCTCATCAGGAACTGCAAAACGGACAATGTCACACCCTGCCTCAGAAAGAGCATTTATCTGCTTAATTGTTGCGTCTGTGTCTGATGCGATAACATTTGTCATTGACTGAATGGCAATCCTCTCGCCCTGACCGATTTTAACTTTTCCGATTGAAACCTTCATAGTATCATTCCCCGCTAAAAATTAAACCTCTGCCTTTGCTTTTTCTTCTGCTTTGATCTTTGCAATTTCTTCCTCTTCAAGCTGGCGATATGCAACCTTTCCAACCAAAGTTTTCGGAAGCTCATCGCGGAACTCAATATCATAAGGCATTGCAAATTTTGAAATATTCTCTCTGCAATATTCAAAGAGAACTCTTTTCGTTTCCTCGATTGCAGGAACGCCCTCTTTGAGCTTTACAAAAGCCTTAACCTTTTGCATTTTATAGGCATCGGGAACACCTATAATACAGCTCATCTGAACAAATTCATGGGCGTCTAAAATATTCTCTATCTGTGCCGGATAAACATTATATCCCGATGTAACAATCATCCTCTTGGCTCTGCCTTTAAAATATACAAAGCCTTCCACATCCATAACGCCAAGGTCCCCTGTATAAACCCATCTTAATCCGTCCTTATGTTCTCTTATGGTCTGGGCGGTTTCCTCAGGATGGTTCATATATTCCTTCATAACCGTCGGGCCTGCAAGAAGGATTTCCCCTTCCTCGCCGTAAGGAAGCTCTTTATCCGTTCCCGGCTCAACAATTTTGATATATGTATCAGAAAGAGGAATACCAATGCTTCCCGTTTTAAACATATGCGCAGGAGTAAGGCAACATGCCGTAACTGTTTCCGTTGTGCCGTAGCCCTCTCGGACCTGAATTGTGCTTTTATGATCATATAAGAATTTATCAAGCTTCTTTTTAAGCTCAATGGAGAGGGAGTCGCCCCCTGAGAAAACACCTTTAAGGTGACTGAGGTCAGCCTTTTCCATTGATGGAAGACGCAGGAGCGCCTCATAAAGAGTTGGAACCCCTGCGATAAAGTTACATTTATTTTTAGTTATAAGCTTGCCATAGCTTTTCGGAGTAAATCTTGGAACCAAAACACATCTTCCGCCGCTAGCCAGCATAGAATGGATGCAGACACCAAGACCAAAGCCGTGGAAAACAGGCATAGCCGCAAGCATTTTATCTCCAACCCTAAACATCTGGTTTGCCGCAATAATCTGCTTTGCGAGAGCGTTGAAGTTGCGGTTTGTAAGCACTATACCCTTTGATGTTCCTGTTGTTCCCCCTGAATAGAGAACAACTGCGCTGTCCTCGCCTTTTCTTTCTACCGCATAGTTATAGAAACAATGCTGGCGGAGGCGCATAAAATCGTTCCAACGAATAATAGGCGCATCTGCCGGGATTTTCTGAATCTTTCTTCCCTCGGTGAGCATATATCCCGCTTTAATCGGTTTTGAAAGTTCGTCTTTAATGCTTGCAATAATAATATTTAAAACCTTTGTGTTCTGGCGGATTTTCTCGAACTTATTATAGAACTGGTCAAGAGTTACCGCTGTAACGCTTTCCGATTCATTGAGATAGAACTCTATTTCCTTTTCCGCAGAAAGTGGATGAATCATATTGGCAATACCGCCAACTAAATTTACCGCATAGAACATATAAATTGCCTGAGGGCAGTTAGGAAGAGCGATAGTTACCCTGTCTCCCTCGCGAACGCCGATAGTTTTAAGGGATTTGGCGCACTTTCTGATTTCCTCAATCATTTTTGCGTATGTAGTGGGCTTTCCCATAAAGTCAAAGGCAACATTGTTTGGATATTTCTTGGCAATTTTTTCAACTGCCTCAAACATTGTTCCTTCAAAATAATCAAGATGCATAGGGATATCCCTCATGCTTCCTTCCCATGGAGTTTTAACCTTCTTGCTTCTCATTTAAAATTCCACCTCTTCACTCATCGGTCTTTCAAGTAATTCAGGATTTTCAAGTAATTTTTTAAGAAGCTTTACGCTCTTTGAAAAATAATATCCGTCGGCAATTCTTTCGTCCACTGTAAGACCAATGTCAACGCTGTCTTTCATAGTGAATGTGCCGTCCTCGTTAAAGAATGGGCGGATTTTCTTCTCGCCGATAATGGTAAACATTGAGGTTGTTCCCCAGTTAGAAAGATGATGATACCCTGACTTTAACTTAATTGAGCCAAGGTTAGTGAGTAGTACTGATGAATAATATGGGTCGGTTGCGATAAGAGCCTGAGGGATTTTACCGTGTCTTTCTAAGAAGCAACAGAACTTTACCGCAGGCTTTGAGATAAATCTCGGAAGGCGACTGAACATATCCATAAACTCGCTTGTGGGGTCTTTGGAGTCCTCGCTTTTTCTCACATGAGAAACCTGTCTGAAAATTTCGTTATGGACATCCTCAATGGTGTGGTCGTCCTTTGCATAGATAAAGGCAAGAGCCTCTGCGCTTTCGTCAGTAAAAATCTTCTTAATTGTAAATGCCGCAGAAATCTTATTTCTCTGGTAAAGACTTCCGTTTGCAACAAATCTGTTAAGATAAGGACGGAGAGTTACGGTTTTCAGAACCGCCGTAACGATAACCTGAAACAGATTATATTTATATTCAGGATTATCCGCATTCTTTTTCGCAAGGTATTCGTTTATATTTGTAAGGTCAATTCTCTCTGAGATAAACGCTTCATTGTCGCATCTGTTCGGAAAAATGAGGGGCATAATAAAATGCATCCCATCTATATTCCTCAGAAGTTTTCCGTCTCTTCTATCACCAATTTTCCTTTTCCCCATATCCCTTTTTCCTTTCTTTTGTGTCATTTTAACACATCTTTTTATATTATATCACAAATAATCTTTTCTTTCAAGGAAATAATATAATTTACAAATATAATTTTTTATGATACACTATAAATATAATAATAAAAAAGGTGATTTGATTTGAACTTCTTCGGGCATTTATCAACAATAAACAGACACAGACACAAGGTTATTTCCCACTGCAAAAAGGCAGGAATTCTCTGGCAGGGGCTTTTCCACGATTTATCAAAATATTCTCCCACAGAATTTTTTAGGGGAGTTAAGAACTATAACGACGGGGTTAAGAGCCCTAACGAAAAAGAGCGTGAGGAAAAGGGCTATTCTCTTGCCTGGATGCACCACAAAGGGCGCAATAAACATCATTTTGAATACTGGAACGATTATAACCCGAAAATCCGTCAGGTAACGGGGGTTAAAATGCCCATAAATTATGTTAAAGAGATGTTTTGCGACCGTGTTGCCGCAAGCAAGATTTATCAGGGGGAAAACTACACCGACCAGCACCCCTACGACTATTTTATGGCGGGAAAACCAAAAAGAACTCTTATTCACCCTGAAACCTCCGACCTTTTGGAACAGTGGCTTTACACTCTTTCAACCGAAGGAGAAGATGCGACCTTTAAACTAATCAGAAATACCAAATCATATTAAAATAACCCCTGAGGAAAACCTCAGGGGTTATTATTATTTTTCTTTATCTTTTTCTGAGCGGAAGTTGTCTAAAATCTCGTCAAGCTGTTCCATATTATCCCTTGTATTATAAACAACATAGGATGCACCGTTTATCCATTTCGGAGTGTTCGGAAGAACATACATTGTAACCTTTTCAGGAGATAAATTCTTGATTGTTCCAAAGCTTTGCATCAGAACCTCAAAGCTGTAATTTGTCCGGACATTTTCGTTTACAACCTCATAGATTTCGTCAATCTTATTAAGGTTGGAAACCGTAAGCTTTTGTCTTATAAGCTCTTTGATAAATTTCTGCTGAGTATCAACTCTCGCAAGGTCGGCTTGTCCGTTATTATAGTTTCTGAAACGAACAAGGTCATGAGCCTCTTTTCCGTTAAGATGTTGCATCCCCTTCTTTAAATGAATATGTAAATTCTGATAAGGGTCGTCATAATTCATATTTTCAGGAACATCAAAATCCACTCCGCCAAGAGCATCAATAATATTTATAAAGCCCTCAAAGTCAACCGTTGCAAAATAGTGAATAGGAAGACCTGTTATTTCCTTGACTTTTCTTATAAGAAGCTCCTCGGGGACTTTGATATTTCCTTTATTTACTTCCTGCTTGCCGATTGCCATATAAGCATTTATCTTGTTGTAGTTGGGAACACCGCTGCTGTTATATATAATATTTCCTTTTGAGTTTCTGGACGCAATAGCAGTATCTCGGGGGATAGACAAAACATTGAGCTTTCCCGTTTCCCCGTTTAAGTTAACAAGCATAATGGTATCGCATCGGTCTCCGCCGTCATCTGTTCCCATAAGGAGAATATTAACAACTCCGCCCGGCTCGTGGTCGTCAAGAGAAATTGCAATTCTCTCGCCGATGTCCATTGTCATAACCTTAGTCCCTGTATAAATGCCAAGCCCCATAGAGAGTATAAGAAGGAAAACCCAGATTTTAAATATGGGTCTTAACCGTTTTTTATTCTTTTTATTCAAATTCTTTTCTGTCATTTCTTTTACCACCTGTATAGGATACTGAAACCATTATACATCATCTTTTTCCAAAAATCAATAGGGCTACCCTTACAAAAGGGTAGCCCTAATATTAAATTTTCGTTACAAAACTAGTTTAAAATATAAACTTTAACATTTCGTCTGCCCCACTGGAGCGCTTCTGCGGTTGAATCCATAAAGAGGTCAATAATATTTCCTTTAATGGCTCCGCCTGTGTCTGCCGCAATGGCATAGCCATAGCCTTCAACATAAACCCTTGTTCCAAGAGGAATAAAGGTCGGGTCAACAGCGATAACGCCTCTTTGAGCAAGCATTCCTGAAGCTGTTATTGCTTGATGCGGAAGCTTTCCGCAGCTTGCAGCGTCATAAGCTGTTGCGTTACAGGTAACCACTCTGCTGTATGAGAGGGCACCGCTTCTGGCAGTAGTAACCGTTCCGTTATAAGCGATTGTATAATCGTCAATGTTAGCTTTTTTAGTTCCCACTTCAACGATTTCTTCCTTTGCAGGAGTTATAACCTTTTCGGAAAGAACTTCTCTTCCTGTTTCAACGCCGTCAGCATATGAAATCTTATAGGTTATTTCACTCTCGCCCTTTTTACCTCTTTGAATAGTCTTTCTAACACCTCTGCTTAAAGATGCGTTAGGCTTTTCAGTCTTAGGATAAGGCGTCGCTTCCTTTAAAGTTACTGTTTCGCTTGTGTTTTTTATGAGAACGATATTGTCACCTGCCTTTGCGATTCTTCCTCGTCTTGGCAAAACATCGTCTTCATCTGTTAATTCATAACCAGCATCAACAAGGATGTCTTCGGCAACTCTTTTTGTTGTTGAAATCTTATTGATTTCTCCGTTTGCCGTAACATATACCTCGATAGCGCGGTAAACTTCTATGGTCATATCATCATAAAGATTTTCATCAAGAGCAAAGTTTACTTTGTCTCCTTTATTAAGAGAAATTCCCTGCTCGGATAAAACATCTTTAACTGTATTCTTAAATGTAAAAACTTTCGTTTCCATGCTTCCGCCGTTTTTAACTGTAACATTTGCGCTGAGTGCATCAAGTGTTATTAGTCCCGCAGACGCCATAATTAATACAAAGGCACTGCAAAAAACAGCGATTTTTGCTGATAAGGATAAATTAACCTTCCTATCCTTTCGGCTAAATATCATCCAATCACCTCTCTTTGATTTTTAAGGCAGAAGATACTGCCTGGGGTCGGTGGAAAGAGCCAAAAACATCTGTGGCCTACCACTCAAACTGCCCTCCCATTATACCAGAAAAGCCCATTTTGGTCAAAGCTGATTAAACCCAATTATTCTCTTTGAGGCCATTTGAAAGGGCATTTTCGGGCGTGATTTTTGGTCAAAGTCTTTTTTTCTCCGTTTTTCTCTCGTTTTCTCCCGTTTTCTTTTTATGGACAGGCCCTTTTAAGTAGCCCACCACTTACTAAATATACTATTACAATATATGGTAAATTATGCCCACCTATTAAAAAGCTATACACCGAAAGGCCCAAGATTGCCCCAATTCCTGCCCTTAAAATTTCTGCTTTTTTCCCTTTTGCCTTAAAGCTTTTCACTATTCCCCGACGGGAAATTCTCAAAACATACCACAAAAACAGATAGAAAACCGCTCCGTATATGACTGAAATAATTTTTCCCGCTCCTCCGCCAAGACTTTCTATGCCGTAAGTCGCTCCCAGACCGCGAAAACCATATTTCCAGAAAAACCAGCCTGTCTTTACTATGTTTTGCGGAATTAATCCTTCCCTTATAAGCCTTACCCCAAAGCCGATAACCCACGGCGTTGTGAGGAGAGAGGGAATTATAAGCCAAAGCTCCCCTAAAACTATCATAGCAAGGACACAAAACGCTCCGCCCACTAAGGCAGGGTAACCTCCACGGGACAAAATATAAAAGAATATGGCAATAATAAAGGTCCCGTAAATATATTTTTTTATTCTCCCTCGCCCCAGCACCGAAATAGCATAAGGGAAAAACGCCAGAGCAAGATAGATATTTCCCTTTAAGAAAAGCCACAACAACGAAATATATAAAAGGACTTTTTCATAGGTAAAATCGTCTGTGTATTTAATAATGAAAAATAAAATTATGCCTGTTTCTACATATAATATATATACGCTGTCGGAAAAAGGCAAAAAAGGGAGAAGACAAGCCGTCAGAATCCCCAAAAAGAAAATCAGAACCTTAAAATTTTCTTCTTTTGTTGAAAAGAGAAAATATAAAGTCAGCGCTCCTTGAACGAAGGGCATAGATGGGTATGCCCCCATATAAAGATTAAGGCTTAACAAAAGAGCAAAGATGCTTTGGTTTATCTCCTTTGTTTTCAGGGTTGGAATTTTTTCTGTCCCTTTTTTTGCAATTCCTTTTATAAAGCTTTTCTCCCAAAGATGCCTCGCATAGTCAAAATCAAAAAACAGTTTTATCAAGGGAAGGCCCTTTACCTTATAATATGCTCTTCCAAAAAAGCTGTTTTTAAAAAGACTTTTAATCCCCAAAGTCAATCCCCTCAATTTTGCCCTCTAAATAATAATCTCCAACTATCATTTTAAGAGGAAGATTAATGGCATAAGCTCTTTCCCCCAGGCGAATTCCATTCTCGCTGTATCTTCCCCCAAAGGAGACGGAAAAACCGTTGTCTGTAAGTCGGATTTCCCCCAAAGTCTTATTCCCGTCCATATCAAAACAGATGTCGCCGTCTTTAATTTCCGCCTCTCCTTCATATGAGATTGTCATTTTGCACTCTTTATTCTTTTGAGGAAGGAAGTTATACCCTGCAAACAAAACCGTCAGGATAACCCCCAGAAGAATTATATAATCAAGAAGATTAAACCGCTTAAAAAACTTCAAAATATCCTCTCCTTTTGTTCTTTATTTTTTCCTTATTTCTCCATTTCATACAGAATCTTTATTTTCGGAAAATTTCTACAAATTTTTATGTTTTTTTACAAAAAACCCTTTACAAATACCACAATATATGTTATAATAATTTTAATTAGTACACAATCTATTGTGTTTTTTAGATTTTTTTACATATGAGGTGGAACCTTATGGATAACAAAAAAGAAATTGATAGAATCAAGGCAGATCTTAAAGATAATATAGGAAGCAAAGTCAGATTCGCATCCAAGAAAGGCAGAAAAAAACGCGCAGTTCGTAACGGAGTTATCGAGGGGACTTACAGAAATGTTTTTGTAATCAAACTTGACCCTGTTGGAGACAGCGAAGGGGCTGAAAGAAGAGTTTCTTACACCTATGGCGACATTCTTACAAGAAATGTGGAACTTGCCCTTTGTAAATAATTGAAACAGACGGAGTTATATGTAAAATGCCCTCGCATTTTGTCATAGCTCCGTTTTTTGTTTGACATCTAAGGCTTTATGTGTTATACTGTATGAGCTATGTTAAATCGGGGTGGCAGCGGTACCTTGTAACCTTCAATCCGCTAAGTGGGGATGACAACTTGAGCTGAGGGACATGGCTGTGCGGTCTGTTTCCGATAAGTGGTGTTGACGATTCGGTCTTACGCAATTAAAGCCTGTGAACCATGTCAGGGCAGGAATGCAGCAGCATTAAGCAGTATCTTTGATGTGCCGTAGGGTAGCCGTATCTGAGCTAACTGTCGGATTACGCGGGTAGTTATGCCTCGAACTCAAGAACATAGCTTTTATTTTTTAAAGGAGGAGAGTAGTATGTCCGAAATGTATCAGGCTTTATACCGTAAATGGCGTCCGATGATTTTTGAGGATGTTGTCGGTCAGGAGCATATTTCCGAGACGCTTCGAAACAGCGTTATGTCAGGTCGTATTGCTCATGCCTATCTTTTCTGCGGAACAAGAGGAACAGGTAAAACAACCTGCGCAAAAATTCTCTCCCGCGCCGTTAACTGCGAAAATCCGCAAAACGGAAATCCTTGTAACGAATGCCCCACCTGCCGAGGAATTATGGACGGCTCCATTATGGATGTTTATGAAATGGACGCTGCCAGCAACCGTGGTGTTGGGGATATAAGACAAATCCGCGAGGAGGTTGACTATGCTCCCGCCAACTGCAAATACAAGGTTTATATAATTGACGAGGCTCATATGATTACCAACGAGGGCTTTAATGCTCTCCTTAAAACTCTGGAAGAGCCACCTGAATATGTTATTTTTATCTTAGCAACAACCGAGCCTAATAAAATTCTCCCCACCATTTTGTCAAGGTGTCAGAGATTTGATTTCAGAAGAATTGGCGTTGACGATATTTCAAAACGAATAAATAAAATCTGCGATGCAGAAAATATATCCATAACCCCTGACGCGTCCGAGCTTATTTCCGAGCTTGCGGACGGCTCAATGCGTGACGGTCTCAGTATCTTAGAGCAATGCACTGCATCTTTTAACGGGGAGATTAAAAAGGATACCGTTTCCGAGATTGTGGGAATCGTAAACGACGAAGTTCTATTCGACCTTGCCGACTTTATCGCAAAGGAAGACACTCTTTCCTGCCTTAAAACTGCGGACGCATTTTTAAACAAGGGTAAAGAGGTTTCAAGCTTCTTTGACGATTTGATTGCCCATTTCCGTAACCTTATGTTCTGTAAGGCAACCAATAACCCATCAGAAATTATTGAGCGGAGCGGAGAAAAAATTGAAAAATACAAAGCTCAGGCGGAGAAATTCTCTGTTGAAAGGCTTTTATATTCCATAACAACCCTTTGCGAGTATTTGGCTCAGGCGAAGTGGATTGCAAACCCGAAAATTTCTGTTGAAATGGCTCTTTTAAAACTCTCTAAGCCACAATACGGCGAGGGGGCAGACGCCCTTTCAGCAAGGCTTTCCCTTTTAGAGAGCAAAATAGAAAACGGCTCCTTCGTGGCGCCTCCTCCTTCTAAAAAGGAAGAGAAAACCGAAAAGAAGCCTGAGAAAAAGGCAGAAGAAAAAATTGCTCCAAAGCCAAAGGAAGAGACTTCCAAAGCAGGCGGAGAAGGAAAAGAATGGGAAAAATGGGAAGACGCTCTTTCCATTATCAAAAACGAAAGCAAGAAGCTTTATATGTTCTTATTCCGTGCAAAGGCCTATATTTTAGGGGACGAAATTGAGATTATTCTTTCAAACCGCGAGGCTTATGAGAGAATTTCAACCCCTGAGGGCAAAGAATATCTTAAAGCTTTATTCAAAAAGGTGAGCGGAGAAGACTATAAAATTATCGTTTCCGAAAGCGGAAACCGATTAAAAAGAGCAACCGAGCCAAGTGGTGCATCAATTGCTGACCTTGCAAAGAAAAAGGATTTGCTTGGGGAAGTTATGACGGTTACTGAAAACTAAACTATAAACAGAAAGGCGGATTATAATGGCAAAAGGTGGATTCCCGGGAGGAAGAATGCCGGGTGGCGCAAATATGAATCAGATGCTCAAACAGGCACAGAAAATGCAGGAGCAAATGATAAAAATGCAAGAAGACCTTGAAAATCAAACATATGAGGCGAGCGCAGGCGGCGGTGCCGTTACTGTTAAAGTAAGCGGGAAGAAAGAGCTTTTAGAAGTTAATCTTTCAGAGGCAGTTGTTGACCCTGATGATATCGAAATGCTTCAAGACCTTATTATTGCCGCAGTTAACGAGGGTATGAGAAAGGCTTCCGAAAGTAGCGAAAACGAACTCGGAAAGTTAACCGGCGGACTTAACATTCCTGGATTATTCTAAAAAACAAAAGGACTTAAAGATTTCTTTAAGTCCTTTTTTATTCTTTAAAGTAATTCCATTTCAGAGCGGATTGAATCATCCTCTTTGCCCTTTTCGGTAAACACCTTATTTTTATCTTCAAGTTTTTTAAATTCCTCGTAATAACGAGCCCCAAACTCCAAAAGGGATTTTGTGTTAAAATGAAGATTGTCGGGGTTTGAGGTAAGCCCCTTAGCGCTTACAAACCCTGTCATTGGATTTTCCTTTGCAATTTTCTCTAAGGCTTCGTTTATATGAACATAATCTTTTAATGCTCCACCGTTATATTCTGCGAGGTAGTCCCCAAGTCCTCCCAAAAGGAACGGCACATCATATAGATTTAAATCTTTCCTAAGGGAATTCATAATTTTCAAAAGTTTTTCTTCATATAGAGGGTGGCGCTCCTCTTTGGAGTCTGACTCTCCCTGATGCCAGAGAATTCCCGCTATGGTCGAGGTCCTTTGAGCAAGTCTTGCCTGATATACGGCATTATCATAAAGAAGACCTCCAACGCACCACTGGTCTATGTTTGTCCCACCATCGGCGCAAGGAATAAGTCCAACCTCAACGCCGTGCTCTTTTGCATATAAGTCCGCAAAGCTTTCAGCAAGGCTGACTCCCGAAAAAGACCTGTCAGGATTTACAGGGCGAAAAGCCCCCTGCCACCTGCCGTTTCTTAAAATCTTTATCTTATCGTTTTCAATAGGCTCCGCCTCACTTAAAAAGCCTCGCCCTGCCATATTCGACTGTCCTATAAGCAAAAATGAATGAACCATAATTTCATCCTCCGTTTCCTCTTTTTTCATTTTAACATAATCCGAAGGGATTATCAACCCTTACAAACAAAAAAACCGAAGGCGATAGCTTTCGGTTTTTATTTCTCTTTTCTTTTCTTTAAATATTTTTCTCTGGTCGCAAGGCCGCCTCTTATGTGTCTCTCTTCCCTGTTTTCGTTGAGAATTTTCCGCGTTTCGTCATATATAACTCTGTTGAGTTTAGGAAGCCTTTCCGTTATGTCTTTATGAACGGTCGATTTGGAGATCCCGAATTTTTTAGCAGCCTCTCGAACCGTGCATCTGCTATCTATTATGTAATGTGCAATATTTACCGTTCTTTCTTCAATTGTTGCATATTGCATTATACCACTCCCATATATTTTTCTTACTACTTATAATATATGAGAGCAAAAATTTTTTAGTATTATTGTTTGCAATCTGTGTTGTTATTTTTCATAAACAAACGCAATTTAGCTGCATCAAACTCCTTAACCAACGCTGACATTTTTTCGACCGCTTTAAAGCATTTTTCAACGGCATCGATTTGTTCATCGAAAGGTTTAGAAAAATCTACTTTCGGAACATATAATCTGACTGCCGCCGCTTTGCCTGTTTTATGTACGGTCATTTCATTTTCTTTAAGATTTACCATCTCATTCAATAACATCTGCAATTGCGGTAAAATTTCAGCCATACCTGGAATTGTTAAATCAACATAGCCATAATTATCTTTTGAATTACTTGATTTATGTATAATGTAAAGCTTTTCAATAACTGTATTAAATTGTGGCCAAGTCGACTTGGCTCCTTTGGGGCCTTCTGTTGCTGTTAAGAATAAATGTGGATAATTTTCTTTTTGGTATGCGATATATTTACTCCAAAAATCTGTAACAGCTTTGTTTTCTATAACTTGATATCCCGTTTTCTGCTTATGTATAGCTTGTTTTATTTGAGAGAGTTTAAAGTTTTTTCTGCCGTCAGTATCTTTTTCAAAATATTCTTGACACTCTTCGTATGAAACTTTCTTAGGATATTTCTGTGCCTCCACATTGCTTGTCAAATACTTTTCAGGTGCAACAATGAACACATCAAAAGAAGCATAATCTCCATTTGATACGCCAAGTTCTCCTCTCTTCAAATATCTATCGCACTGCTGTGGCATAGCAATAGCATCAATTTTGTCTTCAATTAAAATGCCATGTCTTCTTCCGTCTGTTTCAATAATCACAGTCATATCAGACTCGCCAAATTCCGGATGAGTCTTTGAATGTTCAACTTCAACTACGGTTGCATCAATTATACCGATTTTTGATGTGAAGATATTTAAAAACTCCTTAGAGACAATAAATTCCTCTAAAAACAGCATATCCATATCATGCTCTGACACATCAGCAAATTTACATATTGGCATCATTTCTTTTCCCTCCATTCTCGGATTCGCATAAACCTTTACGGTAGGCGGTGGCCTGCTGCTTTATAGATGTCATACCATTCCTGACGGGAGAGGATTATGTCCGCACCGCCGCAGATTTCCCTCAGATGCTCAGGATTCATTGTTCCTGCTATAACTTGCATATTTGCAGGGTGGCGAAGTATCCACGCCGTTGCAACACCTGTTTTGGTTATGCCGTGTTCTTCCGCAATTTCAGAGAGCTTTTCGTTAAGTTCAGGGAACTTTTCACTATCCACGAATGTCCCTTCGAAAAACCCATACTGAAAAGGAGACCAGGCCTGAATTGTCATATTTTTAAGTCGGCTGTATTCCAAGAGAAAGCCGTCGTGCATTTCCGACTCTGCGTTCTTCATATTTACATTCATTCCCGAGGTTACCATTCCCGCTTCCGTTACGGAAAATTGGAGCTGGTTTATAATAAGTGGCTGTTTTACAGCAGTTTTTAAAAGCTCTATCTGCATCATATTATGGTTTGATACGCCAAAATGCTTTACTTTTCCCTCTCGCTCTAATTTATCAAAAGCCTCCGCTACCTCCTCAGGCTCCATAAGGGTATCGGGTCTATGGAGAAGCAAGGCATCAACATAATCAACCCCAAGGCGAGAAAGACTTCCTTCAACCGCCTCTATAATATGTTCCTTTGAAAAATTATATTTTCCATAGTTAATACCGCATTTGGTCTGGATTTTGATTTTATCCCTGAGGGATTTGTTCCTCTTTAAAAATTCCCCGAATAGTCTTTCGCATTCTCCCCCGCCATAAATGTCAGCGTGGTCGAAAAAGTCAATTCCGCAATCTAAGGCGGTATTCATAATAGCATCAATCTTCTTTTCATCAAGATCTTTCATCCTCATACAGCCAAGAGACACCGCTGATGCTGAAAAAGCTTTACCGATTTCAATATTTTTCATTGCTTCCTCCTTGAAAAAACTTCGCTACTTTTCTTGCTTCCATTATACATCTAAATTTTTGGAATTTCAAGCTTCTAGTTATACTAAAAAAGTCCTGGCTAAACCAGGACTTTTTTATATCCATTTAAAGCTTCCGGACATTAAGATTACCTTTTCTTTGGAGACTGTCAGGAGACCTCTTTCAATCTGGAAGGGTTTTTCTTCGCCATTTTCATCTTCAATTTTTCCTTTGCAGGGAACAACGGAAGTTATGAAAGGGGCGTGGTCAGCCAGGACCGCAAGGTCCCCTGAGGCACCGCGAAGATATATTCCCGTCGCCTCGCCCTCGAAAATATTTCCGCTTGGGGATGCAACGCTTAAATTAAAGGTTTTCATCGTTGCACCTTCTTTGCTTTCTCCACCGCTTCATCTATTGTTCCAACAAAGAGGAACGCAGATTCAGGAAGGTCGTCGTGTTTACCCTCGATGATTTCCTTAAAGCCTCTTATTGTTTCGGAAAGAGGAACATATATTCCAGGGATACCGATAAACTTTTCGGAAACATGGAAAGGCTGGGACAAAAATCTCTGGATTTTTCTCGCTCTTTGAACCAGAAGTTTATCCTCATCAGAAAGTTCGTCCATACCCATAATTGCGATAATATCCATAAGTTCCTGATATCTTTGCAGGATTCTCTGGACCTCTCTTGCAACGCTGTAATGCTCCTCGCCTAAAATCTCGGCAGATAAAATTCTGCTTGTTGATTCAAGAGGGTCAACTGCGGGATAAATGCCCTGGGATGCTATGTTTCTTGAAAGAACTGTTGTTGCATCAAGGTGGGCAAAGGTTGTCGCCGGTGCCGGGTCAGTTAAGTCGTCCGCAGGCACATAAACCGCCTGAATAGAGGTTATTGAGCCTTTCTTGGTTGATGTTATTCTCTCTTGGAGCATACCCATTTCGTTTGCCAGGGTTGGCTGGTATCCAACGGCAGATGGCATTCTTCCAAGGAGGGCAGAAACCTCTGAGCCTGCCTGAGTAAATCTGAATATGTTATCAATAAAGAGGAGCACATCCTGGCCCTCTTCTTCACGGAAATATTCCGCCATAGTAAGTCCTGAAAGTCCAACTCTCATTCTTGCGCCAGGTGGCTCGTTCATCTGGCCGTATACCAAGGTAGTATTTGCCAAAACCCCTGATTCCATCATTTCGTTATAGAGGTCATTTCCCTCTCTTGTTCTCTCGCCTACCCCTGTGAAAACAGAGAGACCGCCGTGCTCTTTGGCGACATTATTGATAAGCTCCATAATAAGAACTGTTTTACCAACGCCCGCACCGCCAAAGAGGCCGATTTTACCACCCTTTGAGAATGGGCAGATAAGGTCAATTACCTTTATCCCTGTTTCAAGAATTTCCGTTGATGTTGCAAGCTCTGAATACTCAGGGGCGCTTCTGTGGATATTCCATCTTGGTGCATCCTTTGGCTCTTCCTTATTATCAACGGGGTTTCCTAAAACATTGAAAATTCTTCCCAGGGTTTCTCTTCCTACGGGAACAGTTATAGTTTCTTTTGTATCAGTAACAGGAGTTCCGCGTCTTAAACCGTCTGTCGATGCCATAGCAATACATCTCGCAACATTATCGCCAATATGCTGTGCAACCTCAACAGTTAAGGTTTTGTCGCCGTTCTCCATTGTTAAAGCATTATAAATAGCAGGAAGATGTCCTTCCTCGAAGCGTACATCAACAACAGGTCCCATAACCTGAACTACGCTTCCTTTTGTTTTGTCTGACATTTTCTCCGCCTCCTTTATTGGTCGCTTCCTGCGACAATTTCAGTTATTTCCTGAGTTATTGTGCTTTGTCTTGCACGGTTATACTCAAGCTTTAAGTCGTCTATCATTTCTCTTGCATTCTTTCCTGCTGAATCCATAGCAAATCGTCTTGCCACAACCTCGCAGGCAAAGCTTTCCCTTACAGCCTTGATAAGACTTGCGGAAATATATTCTTCAATGACCGCCTCTAAAACGGTTATTTCGTCAGGCTCATAGATAAGTCCTCCCCGATTTGCCTTTTCTCCTTTTGTTAAGGGGAGAATAGTTTTAACCTCAGGGGTTTGAGTCATCATTGAAACATACTTTGTTGACACGATAGCAACCTCTTTATATTTTCCGTCTTTAAAGCCTTGGCAAAGCTCTTTTGAGAGTGCAGATGCGTCCTCATAAGAAAAGTTTTCCGCCTTCAAAACACTCTTGCCGTATCTTTCGCAAATCTTTTTCCCTATGGGGATTATTTTTGCATCAGGGAGAGTCGCAACAAGTCTTGTTATGTTGGCATTATAGCCACCAGCCAATCCTCTGTCCCCTGCAATAACGATATAGCAGATTTCTCCCTCGCTCTTTTTTTGCATATAAGCGCTTTTTTCACATTCCTTTGCCGAAGTTAAAAGATTAACCGCCTCGTCAAGAGACGCCTTATACTGCCTGCTTTTGTTCATATTCTCCGTTGCGCTTCTTATTTTTGCAGAAGCAACAAGGCCCATGGCAGTTGTCAAATGAAGAGTTGAGTTAATACTCTTAATTCGGGTTTTAAGACTTTTTATATCTTTTCCCATAAGCCTACTCCTTCATCTCGGAAAGAGCTTTTTTAAGGGTTTCCAAATCCTCGTCGTCGCAGAAATTATCTTCAAAGCGTTTTAAAAGATTTTCATATTTGCTTTCCATAAAGTCAAAGAGTTTTTCCTCATAGGCTGCAACATCTTTTACCGCAACATCATTTAAATATCCATTGATTACGGCATAAACAATTGCAACCTGACATCCAACGCGGATTGGAGCGTTTCTCTTCTGCTTTAAGACTTCAACAATTCTCTCGCCGAGGGCAAGTCTTGCCTTTGTGTCAGCGTCAAGGTCGCTTCCAAACTGAGCAAAGGACAAAAGCTCACGATACTGAGAATATAAAAGTTTAAGCTCCCCTGAAACCTTTTTCATAGCTTTAAGCTGAGCCGCTCCGCCAACACGGCTTACGGAAATACCAGGGTTGATAGCCGGCATAACGCCTGCGTGGAAAAGCTCTGTTTCAAGGAATATCTGTCCGTCTGTAATTGAGATTACATTGGTTGGAATATAAGCGGAAACATCTCCCGCCTGAGTTTCTATAATCGGAAGAGCTGTGATTGAGCCGCCGCCATACTCAGGGGCAACACAAGCCGCTCTTTCAAGCAGTCTCGAATGGAGATAGAAAACATCTCCGGGGTATGCTTCTCTGCCCGGTGGTCTTCTGATTAAAAGGGAGAGGGCGCGGTAAGCAATTGCGTGCTTTGACAAATCGTCATAGACGATTAAAACATCTTTTCCCTGCTCTCTGAAATATTCCGCCATAGCACAGCCTGAATATGGAGCGATATATTGAAGTGGCGCCATTTCGGATGCTGATGCGGAAACAATAATTGTATATTCCATAGCCCCTGCCTTTTCAAGCTCTTTGGCAAGGGAAACAACGGCGGTATTCTTCTGGCCGATAGCAACATAAATACAGATTACATCTGTATTTTTCTGGTTGATAATTGTATCTATGGCAATCTCGGTTTTACCCGTCTGTCTGTCGCCGATGATAAGCTCTCTCTGGCCTCGTCCGATTGGAATCATACTGTCGATTGCCTTGATACCTGTCTGCAAAGGAACAGAAACGCTCTTTCTTTCGATAATTCCGGGAGCTTCTGCTTCAATTGGTCTTTCTTCTTTTGTGTCAACAGGGCCTTTCCCGTCAATGGGGTTCCCAAGGGCATCCACAACTCTGCCAAGGAGAGCGTCCCCAACAGGAACGGAAACAACTCGGCCCGTTCTTTTAACGGTTGAGCCTTCCTTTATGTCGTTTGTGTCGGAAAGAAGGGCAACCGAAACAGTTTCGCTTTCTAAGTTCTGTGCCATACCAAAACTTCCGTCCTCAAATTCAAGAAGTTCGCTTGCCATACAAGCCTTAAGCCCATATACTCTTGCGATGCCGTCGCCCACAAGAATAACTGTTCCTGTCTCCTGCATCTCTATACGGGATTTATAGTTTTTAATCTGTTCTTTTATGATATTGCTGATTTCTTCAGGTCTTGTATTCATCTGCTTATCACATCCTTTACTTCTTTAAGACGGCTTTTTAGACTTGCATCAATAACCTTTCCGTCCATTTCAATAATCATTCCGCCTAAAATGTCTTTATCCAAATGATAATCTATAACGATTTCCTTTTGGCTGATCTTTTTAAGCTTTTCATAAAGAGCTTTTTTCTCTTCCCCAGTCAGCTCTGTTGCGCTTATTACCTTTGCGGTCATAACCTTTCTGGCGTTATCATAAAGCTCTTTATACTCTTTGATGCACAGGAATATGCTGTCAATATGACCTTTCTCGCAAAGGAGCTTTATAAACGGCACAACATATTCGGGCATAGTTTTCTCAAAAGCTTTATCTATTGCGTCAAGCCTTTCCCCCAAGGGTATACTTGGGGTTAAAAGGAAATCTATATATTCGGGGTTTTCGTTTAAAACCTCTTTTAGCAGGTCAAGGGCATTTAAAATTTCATCCTCGCTTTTTGTCTCACAAGCAAGCAAAAACAAGGCCTCGGCATATTCATTTACCTGACTATTCATCGTCGTTTCCAATCTCGTCTATTACTGAGCTGATAAGACTGCGATGGTCGGAAACATTGATTTCACGCTCTAACATTTTATTTGCAAGGGCAGTTGAAACCTCAACGATTTCCTTTTTAATATCGTCCTTTGCCTTTTTCCGTTCAAGCTCAGCTTGTGTTTCTGCCTGACGGATAATACTTT
The DNA here is from genome assembly GCA_045578465.1 of Clostridia bacterium. Lineage (GTDB taxonomy): Bacteria > Bacillota > Clostridia > Monoglobales > Monoglobaceae > SIG454. Next base: position 43,253 of record JAZNKJ010000049.1, read on the forward strand.
CAGCCTTATCCTTCGCTTCACTGACAATTCTTTCTTCTCTTCGTCTTGCGGCGCTTTGTGCATGGACAATAAGGTTTTTCGCCTCATCCTTGGCACTTTTCATTTTTTCGTCCCAAGCCTCGCGGTCAGCATCCGCTTCTTTCTTAGCTTCATAGGCATCAGAATAAACCTTATCAACCTCTGCTTGCCTTTTGGCAATCATATTGTTGACAGGCTTAAATAAAAACTTCTTAACAAGGATAAAGAGAATAATAAGATTGAGCAGAGAAATGACAATATCCCATAAATTAACGGATATAACATCTAATGATTGCACAGTTATTCACTCCAATTACTTTATTGTGTTTATAAGTATATCGATAAATCTTTGTGGGGCAACGAAGATTAAAAGGATTGCAATAACCAACGCATAAAGACCTGTTGTTTCAGCAATAGCACAACCCATAAGCATAGTTGTTGTTACATCACCCTTGCTCTCAGGCTGACGGCCAATAGCTTCACAAGCCTTTGCAACAGCGTTACCTTCACCGATACCAGGTCCGATACCTGCAATCATAGCACTTCCTGCACCCAAAGCACAACATCCTAAAATAATACCAATTGCGATTTCTAACATAATAATTTCCTCCTATATCTTTGCGCCTTGGCGCTTTTTTAATTTTCTTTGTTCATATAATTCAAGAGGGAAGCCTCCTGAAACATAAAGCATTGTAAGCATTGCGAAAATGTATGCCTGCAACAGTCCGCTGAATACATCAAAATAAATTGAAAGTATTGCAGGGATTCCCACTCTTAAAAACGGGAAGTCTCCCAAAAATCCAGGGAGCGCCCCGAAAATCATATTGGAAAGTCCTCCAAGTCCTGTCGCCAGAAGAACACCTATAACCGAGCCTGATAAAACATTTCCATAATGACGGAAAGCCATTGAAACAGGAGTTGCCACCTCGCTTATAATATTGAGCGGTGCCATCAAAACAGGGTTTGCAAAACTTTTCATATACTGAACGGGACCGCATTTCATCTTATAATATGTGATGAGTATAAATACCAATATCGCCCAACCAGCAACAACATTTATATCTGATGTAGGCGGGAAGAGTCCGAAAAGGGACATAAGGCTCGAAAAAGCCGAGAGGGCAAGAATTGCCGCAACAAACGGAGAGAAGCCTTTAAAATATTCTCCCATATTCCCCGTAACCATGCTCTGTGTCTTTTCAACCAGGATTTCCGCTATGGTGTGGCGCTTTAAATATGAGCCGTTTTTTATTCCGTGGGTCATATAAAGGCAGAAGAAGAAAATAGAAACCATAACCATAAGGGAGTTGACCTGTGCCTCTGTTATGAGAAGATTCTGCACGGGCATTGGCACTTCCATAAATATCAGCGCCCCTGAGATAACTATTCCCTCTTTTATCGGCGTCATACTGACTTTTAAAAAAATTGAAAAAAGGATGGGAAGAGCCATCATAAGAATATAAAATATATCCACCGCTATAAAACGGCGCGATTTTTCTCTCATTCTTTTATCACATCCTTTTCTTTATTAAACATTGGTCTTAAAGCGATTGCAATTCTCGGGAAAACCACAGGAACTACCGCCGCAATCGGGTTGAAGAAGATAACCCCAAGGCAAACAAAAACGAATACTCCAAAATTCCGAAGGCTCTGGGAAGATTTCATAAGCTTTCTCGCGTCCTCTTCGTCCTTGGTAAGAGCTTTTTGAACTGTTATTCCCATAAAAAAGAAGTTTCCGATCATAGCGATAGCGGAAATAAGGTTCCCGAAAAGAACAGACAAATCCCATCTTCTTATTATAAGAAAAACCGCCTGCATTATTACGCTTAAAAGAAGAACGATAACCGCAATAAATTTCGTCTCTCTTATAACAGTTTTATCCGCTTTAATCACCGAAAACACCTCGCCTACCAAGTAGTATTCCACTTTTCCTTTTTTTCTTTCAACAATTATAATATTCGTACTCTCTTATTATATCCTACCAAAAAATCAATGTCAATAAATATGGATATATTTTACATAAGTTTTTCATCTCCCAAAAATAAAAAAATTCCCACAAGAAAACCTTGTGGGAATGTAATAATCCAAAAAGATTATCTTTTGCTGAACTGTGGAGCACGTCACGCCGTAAAAAACAATCCGGCGAATTGTTTTTAGGCGGGATTAAGGCGCGACAGCGTCGTGATGAAACTCCCACGGGAGTTTCGACCTTGCGTCGTGCTCTTGTAAAAAGAAATTCCCACAAGAAAACCTTGTGGGAATGTAATAATCGAAAAAGATTATCTCTTTGAGAACTGTGGAGCACGACGAGCAGCTTTTAAGCCGTACTTCTTTCTTTCCTTCATTCTTGGGTCACGAGTTAAGTAACCAGCAGCTTTGAGCTGACCTCTGAAGCTTTCTTCATCAACTTCAAGAAGAGCTCTTGCAATACCATGACGGATTGCGCCTGCCTGACCTGTGAAACCGCCACCTTTAACATTTACCAAAACATCAAACTTACCTGTTGTTCCTGTAAGTTCGAGAGGCTGACGAAGGATAGTCTTTAATGTTTCAAGACCGAAATAATCGTCAATATCTCTACCGTTAATTGTGATTGTGCCCTTACCAGGGATCAATCTTACTCTTGCAACAGACTCTTTTCTTCTGCCTGTTCCGTAATACTGAACTGTCTTAGCCATTTAACTTCTCCTCCTATCCTTATATTTTGCCTGTCCACTCTACCGGCTTCTGTGCTTCATGCTCATGAGTTGCACCAGCATAAATCTTGAGCTTTTTAAGGCACTGTCTGCCAAGAGTGTTATGAGGCATCATACCGGAGATAGCAAGCTCCATAGCCTTTTCAGGACGGTTTGCCATAAGGTCCTTATAAGAAACTTCTTTAAGGTGTCCGATATAGCCTGTGTGTCTGTACCATTTCTTCTGTAATAACTTGTTACCAGTTAAAACAGCATCCTTTGCGTTGATAATAATTACATATTCACCGCAATCAGCGTTTGGAGTATATTCAGGACGGTGCTTTCCTCTTAAAATTGTTGCAGCAGTTGCAGCAACACGACCGAGAGGCTTACCAGCAGCATCAATGATATACCACTTCTTTTCAACTTCGTTTGCTTTTGCCATATAAGTTGACATATTAACTTACCTCCTAATAGAATTTCAAACTGTGAGCAGGTGGACGCATTTCCTTGTGTGCATCTGCCCACAGTCTGCTCTGTCACTTTAACAAGCTTGTTTATTATAATACGGAAGCGCGGTTTTGTCAACCCTTTTTTTGAAAAATTTTTGATAAAATCAATTTACACCTATTCAAAGTCTTGAATTCGCCGTTTTACTCTTTTATACTCTCGTTTGCTCCGACTTCAAGTCAAAAAAATTATTTCTTTATAAGCAGAATAATCAGCCAAATTAAGCCGAAATATCCGAAAACCAGATAGAGCGAGGACACCAGGAACGAGAAATTCAGCTCCGAAAAGGGCAATGCGGCAAGACAAAAAATTCCTGACCCTATTACCCTTTGTTTCCTTGTCTTAAACTTAAACCTTGACAACACCCCAAAGCCGTGGGAGACCGCCGTTGTGCAAATTGAAGTGAAAAGCACGGCAAGATACATCATCTTATAGACCTCTCCCCTGAGCGCCGCCATATCAAAAAGGGGCATCTGGGAATAGAGAACTTTATCATAATAAATATTAAGAGCCTCTCTTATGAGAAAAATCAAAACGCCCAATACCG
>JAZNKJ010000050.1:0-13058 GCA_045578465.1 Clostridia bacterium
ATCCAGTGGTTGTCTTCCTAAGACCGCTTGGCCTCCGACTTGGCTGTTCAGATTATGCAGACATTTACTTGGAGTTTCCAGGTTGCCAAAACTGCGGATTCTTCAATCCTTGCATCTATCGCAGGACCTTTCGCTTACATACTTGTTCCAATTGTTGGTGTTCTTTCATGGCAGCTTGCGGCGGCGGCAATCACAGGCTTTATCGCAAAGGAGAATGTTGTTGGCACACTTGCAGTTTGCTTCGTTGGCCTTGAAAATCTTATTGATACGGAAGAACTTGCTCTTATGGAAGGCGCAGGAGGGGAAGTCGCAACAGTTTTTGCAATCACAAAGGTTGCGGCCCTTGCGTACTTAATGTTTAACCTCTATTCTCCTCCTTGTTTTGCGGCAATCGGCGCAATGAATGCAGAAATGAAGAGTGCAAAATGGCTCTGGGGCGGAATCGGCCTCCAGCTTGGTGTTGGCTATACAGTTGCATATCTCGTTTATACAATCGGCACACTTATTGTAGCGCCTGCTACACTCAATATTGGCGCTGCTATTGCAGGTCTTGTCATTGTTGCCGTTATGGTGGCGATTGTTATGGGCCTTATCAACAGGACCAACAAAAATCTCAAAGCGGAATATGCTTTAAATTCTGCAAAGAAATAGAGTGATATTATGATAGATATTCTTTTAATTGCCATTCTTTTGATTATAGCAGGGAGCATAAGCTTATACTTATATAAAGCCAAAAAGCGCGGCGAGAAGTGCATTGGTTGTCCCTATGCAAAAGAGTGTGGCAAGAAAAATTGCAAAACGGAAATATAAAAAAGACCGCAACATAAGTTGCGGTCTTCTTTTTGCATAAAAAATCGGAGCAAAGATTTCCCTTGCTCCGACAGTGGCAGGGGCAGTAGGATTTGAACCCACGACTTACAGTTTTGGAGACTGTCGCTCTACCAGCTGAACTATACCCCTATATTAAAACACTTTTCATATTATATCAGTAAATATTTGTTTTGTCAATATCCTTTTTAGATTTTGTCGCTAAGGCGGATTTTAAGCTATTTTTCAAATTCCTATTGCATATCCCTTTAAAATAGTGTAAAATTATAGTAAGGGGATTGGAGGGATAGTGTTATGAAAAATAACGACATTCTCAATACTGAAAATAGTGAAAAGCAACTTAAAAAGAAAAAGCGAATTCAAGGTGGTATTGTCGCTTTAATTTTGGTTGCTTTTATTTTTTATCTTATATTCGGTTTTTTAGGAAAGCCTAATAATTTCAGAGCCTTAAACTATGCTCAGCTTATAAAAGACACTCCTAAAATAACCGAGGAAGGCATTGCAGTCAGAATAAACGATACAGAAATAGAAAAAGAGGTCTGGGACTACTATTTTATGCGTGAGGCTCAGGAATATGCCGAAAACAACCATCTTCTCATTGAAGATGTTGACTGGAATAAAGAGACAATAAACTCTCAGACTGTTTTGGAAAAGGCTAAATATGATGCTACGGTTAAACTCATTTCCGATATGGCTGTTTGCGAAAAAGCACCTGAATGGGGAATTGCTTTAACTGATGAAGACCGCAAGAAAACAGTTGATATTGATGTCCGCCTTGGCCTTTTCGGAGAAAACGCATACGAGAGCCTTGGCATAAAGGACGAGGAAACTTACTATAAGATAAGAGATATTCTTATTTTAAAGGATAAGGTAAGAGAAGAGGTCAGCACAAATATTGATAAGTATTTTGCTGATACGGATTTAGCTCTTTTTGCCTCAGATAAAAGCGCAACCGTAAGAGTTATTGAAATCCCTATCGGCGAAGGAAAAGTCCATAGGGCTAATGCTTATGCAAAGGCGGAGGAAATCAGGGAGCGCCTCTTAAAGGGCGACGATTTTGATACGGTCTGGAAAGAAGTTGCAAGAGCGTATGTTGCAAATCAGGATGATATGGAATCCCCGATGATTGCAACAATTTATAAAGACTCTGTTGCTAAGTCCTATAAGGAAATGGAGAAGGCAGCTCTATCTGTTAAAATTGACGAGATAAGCGATATTGTTGAAACGGACTATTCTTTTATGATTATAAAGAGAGTTAAGGGGTATACGGAAGTTATAAATATGCTTATCAAAGAAAGCGACATAAGCATAAACAAGGAGCTTATCGAGAAGAGCGAGATATAAGAAGCGGAGATGAAAAGCTTGAGAGAAATTCCCGTAGATAAAATAACAAAAGCCGTAAAAGAAATGTGCATTGAGGCAAACTGCTATCTTAATGAAGACATTAAAAAGGCGATAGAAAGTGGCTTTGAAAATGAGGAAAACCCCATTGCCAAAAGCGTTCTGGGAGACATTTTAAAGAATGCCGAAATCGCAAAAGAAAAGAATGCTCCAATCTGTCAGGATACAGGAATGGCGGTAATCTTTCTCCAAATAGGTCAGGAGGTTTGTTTTACGGGCGGAAACCTTTGTGACGCTGTAAACGAGGGCGTAAGGCAAGGTTATCAGGAAGGCTATTTAAGGAAATCCGTAGTAGCGGACCCTATAAGACGAGGGAATACAGAGGATAACACCCCTGCAATTATTCATACAGAAATTGTATCGGGGGATAGGGTTAAAATAACAGTCGCTCCAAAGGGTTTTGGAAGCGAAAATATGAGTGCAATTAAAATGCTCAAACCCTCTGAGGGCAGAGACGGGGTTGTAAAATTCATTATTGAAACTGTTAAAAAAGCAGGGAGCAACCCATGTCCTCCAATCGTGGTTGGGGTTGGAATTGGCGGCACTTTTGAAAAGGCGGCAATCCTCTCTAAAAAGGCTCTTCTTCGTGACATAAGAGAAGACAACCCCGATGAGTATTACAGCGAGCTTGAAAAAGAGCTTCTTGAAAAAATAAACGAAACTAATGTAGGCCCTCAGGGATTTGGCGGAAAAACAACAGCTCTCGGGGTAAACATTGAAACCTTTCCGACTCATATAGCGGGCCTTCCCGTTGCGGTGAATATAAGCTGTCATGTCACAAGACATTTAAGTCGGGAGATATAAAGAGGTAATCATATGGAATATATACTCGGTCAGTTTTTTGGGATATTGATGTCCATTTGTTGTTTTATCGGTCCGCTCTTCAAGAGAAAATGGATGATGCTTGTAAACACCATAGCGGCAAACTTTTTCGTTATTTTAAGCCTTGTATTTTTAAAAGAGATAGGCTCTGCGGTTTTTCTTAACCTTGTTGCCATAGTCCAGAGCATTGTATCTTTATACCATGTTCAAAAGGAGTCGAAAGTGACCCTTTTGGAACAAATAATTTTCTTTATACTATATGTTGGTTTTGGAATTTTTGGTATGGTAACCGCTCCCGATTTTGTATGGGGAATAAGTGCAAAGAATGCTTTGGAAATATTGCCGATTATCGGGGCGCTGTTCCTTATGATAAGCGTGTTTGTTCGGGATGAACAGCGAACAAGATGGTTCAGCCTGGGAAACTGTCTTATATGGACACTGTATTATGCCTTCGTTGGAACAACGGCAATTTTCGGAGAAATTTTCGGAGCAATAACAGTTATTGTTGCATTGTATGCGTATAGAAAAGGTGGCGCTAATTCGGGAGATATAAAGAGGTAGCAGTATGAACTACATAATAGGTCAAAGCCTTGGGTTGATAGCATCGTGCGGCTCAATGATAAGTCCTTTCTTCAAGAAAAAGTGGATGATGCTTGTAAATACCATAGTGGCCAACACCTTGGTTGCACTTAACTTTCTTCTTATCGGGCAGATAGGCTCCGCAATTTTTCTTAATCTTGTGGCGGTGGTGCAAGGAGCGGTGTCTTTATACCATGTTCGGACAGAAACAAAGATAAATCTTTTTGAAAAAATAATATTTTTACTTTTATATGTAGGCCTTGGAGTTACGGGGATTGTAACTGCTCCCGACTTTATATGGGAAATAAGCGCAAAAAACCTTATTGAGATACTCCCTATTGGGGGAGCCCTTTTCCTTATGATAGGGGTGTTTGTGCGGGATGAACAAAAAACGAGAGCTTTTGGACTTTGCAATAATATATTGTGGATTACTTATGATGCAATCATAGGGACAACCGCAATTTTCGGGCCGGCTTTCGGACTGATTTCCAATATTTCCGCCTTGTATAAATACAGAAAGAGAAAAGAATAAAACTTGTAAAAAATTATATTTATATATAATTTTAATATAAAACTCAGAAATGGAGGCAAAAGTATGACTTACAATTTAATTTGCAAACAAATCGAACTATCGGAGAGCAGTAAAGAAAAACTCCTTGCAAAGCTTAGGAAGATTGACAAATTCTTTGGCGACAGCGATGACTGTAAGATTGTTGTTTCCCAGCAGAAAGAAAAAATGATTTTGGAAATAACAATTCTTTACAAAGGATTTTTCATAAGAGCAGAGGCGAGAAACGAGGACTTGCAGACAGCAGCAGACATTTGCCTTGAAAATCTTGACAGACAAATAAGAAAAAACAAAACCCGCCTTGAAAAGAATATTCGTGGCGGCGGATTTGAAAATTATATATCTGTTGTTGATGAGCCAGATGATGTTACAGAGGACGAAATCAGCATTATAAAGAGAAAAAGGTTTGTTTCTAAACCGATGTCGCCGGAGGAAGCAGTTCTCCAGATGAATATGTTAGGCCACGATTTCTTTGTTTTCGCAAATCCCGAAACAATGGAAACAAACATAGTTTACAGAAGAAAAGACGGCAAATACGGCCTTATTGAAACAGAATAAAAGAGAAAAAGGAGTAGTGATTTTCACTACTCCTTTTATTTTTAAGACTTTTTGCGAAGGTTTATATATGCTTCTAAAAGATCAACACATTCCTCTGCGGAGAGCTTTCCCGAGTCAATGGAAAGGTCATAGTTTCTGGCATTACCCCATTCCTGATTGGTGTAGAAATTATAGTAATTTCCACGCTTTTTATCAGCCTTTAAAACAGCCGCTTTTGCTTTTTTCTCATCAACTCCGTCTCGGATTGCAATTCGCTGTGTTCTTGTCTCAACATCTGCATAGATGAAGATTTTAATAACGCCCTCGGTCTCTCTAAGAACATAGTCTGCACAACGGCCTACCACTATACAGGAGCCGTTTTGGGCAATCTTTTTTATAACATCGGATTGTATCTTGAAGATATGGTCGCTGTTTAGAAAGTCGCTGTAATGATTATAAAGACCTGTCCCCGGTTGCATACTCATAACAAGGGAGTAAAGAAAACTGTTTGTTGGCTTTTCGTCGGAATTTTCAAACATTTTCTCAGAAAGCCCGCTCTCCTTTGCCGCCTCAACGATAAGTTCTTTATCGTAAAAGGGAATACCAAGCCTTTCTGCAAGCATTCTTCCTATTTTACGGCCGTCAGAACCGAGCTGTCTGCCGATTGTAATAACTATTTTTTCCATATTGTGTCCCCTTTATCTGTTTTGTATATTTAGTATATCATATTTCTGCGCCTTTTTCAATTGTTACATTTGAATAATAGTGTAAAAGAATTTCTGTATAGTTTTTCCCCTCTTTTGCCATCATATTGGCGCCGTATTGGCTCATTCCAACCCCGTGACCTTTGCCTGTTGTGGTAAAAGTTATGGCGCTGTCTGAAAGAGACACTTCAAAGTTTGCAGAATTTAAACCGAAAAGGCTCCTGATTTCCACCCCCGAAAAAGTCTTGTCCCCGATTTTGATGGTCTTAACGGAGCCTCCCTGAGTTCTGATGGTTTCGCCGAGAGTTAAGTTTTCCACTCCCAAAGTTGATTTCGCCTCAGAGACGGGGAAGGAAACCGTTTCCGAAAGCCCCTCGTATGTAAGGTCGGCACTACTGTCAACGGAGACTAGATAAGGAACATCTCCGCCCCAGACATCTTTTGCGTTTTCGGTCTTTCCGCTGCTCACGGCATAAAAACAAGCCACAGCAATCTCGTCGTTATAGGAAAGATATTCTCCTTGGGTTTCTCTGACGGCGGAGCTTATTTTTTCAAGATATTCCTCCCCCTTGTCGCCCCAATTTTCCATAGCCTCGGCAGAGGAAATATAGGCCTTGCAATGAGATGGGTTTGTGCAAACATCGGCATCGGGATGATCGGGGTTTCCTTTCCCCTTGCGACTTAAAATATAGCTCCTGGCCGCAACGGATTGAGCTTTAAGAGCCTCAATTTCATAGGAGGCAGGCATCTCGGCAGAGACAACCCCAACAAGATATTCTTCTAAATTTTCCTCGCTTATCTTGTCCGTTTTTTCATTATAAACAAGGATGTTTATATTGCTTCTGGGCGCAGACGAGCTCTTCCCCGAAACCGTAGGAGCAAAAAGTGCCAGAAGGGGAAGCAGACAGGGGGATAAAATTGTTATAAGATAAAGTAAAAAGTATTTTTTCATATTAAAATACTATGAGAAATAAATTTAAATATGATTGAAAAGTTTCACTTTTTATGGTATACTTTAAAAAAAGAGAAAAGAGGTTTTTCTTATGGCGATTATAACAATTAAGAATGAATGTTTAACAGCGAAAATAAAGAGCCTTGGGGCAGAGCTTACCTCCGTTACGGACAATGACGGAAAGGAATATATCTGGTGTGGAGACGGCGAGTGGTGGGACGGTCAGGCACCTGTTCTTTTTCCGATTGTCGGACGCCTTAAAAACGGCAGATATACATATAAAGGAAAGACTTACGAAATGAAGGCTCACGGCTTTGCAAGGGAAACGGAGTTTTCCGTTGAAGAGCAGAGTGAGAATAGCGTAACCTTTATGATTTCTTCAAATGAGGAAACTTTAAAGCAGTATCCGTTTTTGTTTGAATTCCGCGTAAGATTTACTCTTGAAGGCAAAAAACTTATCGTTTCCTATATAACCGACAATAAGGGCGAGGGGGAAATGCTCTATAATGTAGGCTCCCACGAGGCATATAATATAGACGGAATCGACAATTACAGTCTGGTTTTAGATGAAGCTGAAACCCTTGACCGTTTTGAAGTTGAGCCAAACGGAATTATCTGCGAAAAGGGAATTCCGTGTTTCAAAAACTCCCGTGAACTTAAACTTAAAGATGATTTCTTCACAGTTGACGCCATTATCCTTTTTGATATAAAATCCACAGGCATTGCCCTTCGCGATGACAGAGACGGCAGCCAGATTCATGTTGACTTTAAGGGGAACAACTCTATTTTGATTTGGAGAAAACCAGGTGCTCCCCTGGCCTGCATCGAAGCCTGGGCAGGGGCTCCTGATGTTCCCTGGGACAAGACGGATAATTTCGAGGAGAAATACCGTATGAAGTTCTTACCCGCAGGGGAAAGAGAGACCATAGCCCACACTATCTCATTTTAGGGAAAAACCTTGACAAAAAATTCAAGTTGTGATATAATTTGATGGTTACGAAAGTACAATCCTTACTCTCGGGGAAATTCGAGAGTCAAAAGTCCACGAGGAGGTGAAATAAATGGTTGAAGTTATCAATAAATACGAAACTATTTTCGTTATTGACGGCAGAAAAACTGAGGAAGAAACAGTTGCTTTGGTTGATAAGTTTAAATCATTAATAGAAGCCAACGGTACTATCGAATCTGTTGATGAATGGGGCAAGAGAAGACTTGCTTACGAAATCAAGGATGCGGTTGATGGCTACTATGTTTTGGTTAACTTCAGCGCAAAGGCTGATTTCCCACAGGAACTCGAAAGAGTTTTCCGTATTACAGACGGTATTTTAAGACAAATCACAATCAGAAAAGACGAAGAATAATTCGCGTAAGCGAAGATAGGTAGGAATTGCTATGATTAACAAAGCGATTTTAATGGGCAGACTTACAAGAGACCCGGAACTCAGACATACTAATTCAGGAACACCTGTTTGCAGTTTCTCTATCGCTATTAACAATGGCTATGGCGAAAACGCACAGACAGACTATGTTAACTGTGTTGCCTGGAATAAAACTGCCGAATTTGTAAGCAAATACTTTGCAAAGGGCAGAATGATTATCGTTACAGGCAGAATCAGTTCAAGAAGCTGGGAAGGTTCTGACGGTAAGAAGAACTATGTGACTGAGGTTGTGGCAAACGAAGTTGCTTTCGGCGAAAGCAAAAGAGATGGTGGAGATTATTCTTCTCAGGGTGCAGCTGCTCCTGAAAGTATTCCATCTATGCCTATGGAAGATGGCGGTTTCTCACCGCTTGATACTGACGACGATTTGCCGTTCTAAGATTTAACGAAAAAGGAGGTATTCTGATATGCCAGAAAAGGAAAAAATGGACAGAGGCCACATGAGAAGACCTAAGAGAAAAGCATGTGCGTTCTGTGTTGATAAAGTTGAACACATCGATTATAAGGATGTTGCAAAACTCAGAAGATATGTAACTGAAAGAGCTAAAATTCTTCCTAGAAGAATCAGCGGTTGCTGTGCAAAGCACCAGAGACAGCTTACAGTTGCAATTAAGAGAGCAAGATATATTGCGCTTTTACCATATTCTGCTGACTAAGTTAATACAAGTGCCCAAGGCAAATGCCTTGGGCATTTTTTTGTGCCTTTACATATTTTTCTTCTATGCAGTAAAAAATAGAAAAAAGAATAAAGGAGAAAAGTATGAGCCTTAAAGATTTGTTTATATATAAAAGCGACAGGGTTTATAAAGATTTTACCATTGCACCCCCAAAAAGAGAGGATTATAATAACAAAGTCAACAGCTATATAAAAACGGAAATCAAAGATAAGGAAACCATTCTTTATAAAGAAGGAAAAGTAAGCGAAAAAAATGCGGAAAATTTGGAGTTTATCAAAGATGCCTTTTGCACGGAGCGGAATTTTGATGTTGTCATAAGAGAGTTTTCCATCCCCTGCATTAAGGGCGAGAGGAAGGGGTTTCTGTGTTTCTATGACGGAATGTCAAACAAAGAATTTATAAACAGAGATATCTTAGGTGCCCTTTTAAAAAACGCCCAATGCCTTAAAGAGAGGGAAATAGATGAAAATATGGTTTATAAGAGTCTTATTTCCCAGGCGGCTCTTTCTCAGACTGATGAGATGAGGCAGGTTCTTGAATTTATGGCCTTTGGTAACTGTGGAATTTTCGTTGACGGAATAGGTGTTGCCTTCGTGGCGGATGTTAAGGGTTGGAGCGGACGAGGGGTAGATAAACCCGTTACAGAGGCAGTTTTGACCGGCCCTCAGGAAGCCTTTACAGAGCAGGTTATGACCAACATAAGTCTGGTCCGCAAAATCTTGAAAGATCCCAATTTAATGAGCGAAAACATACAGATAGGAAGCAAAAGTAAAACCCCCTGCGCCCTTATGTATTTAAACGGCCTTACCAATTCCTCTCTTGTTGAGGAGGTAAGGAAAAGGCTGAGCGGAATTGGAACGGAATATATTTTTTCCTCTTCTCAGGTGGAAATGTTTATTGAGGAGAGCGCCCTTTTTCCTCTGCCTCAGGTTTTGAAAACAGAAAGGCCTGACCGAGTGGCGTCATATCTTGCCGAGGGGAAGGTGGCTATAATTGTTCAGGGAAGTCCCTTTGCTTTGGTCCTTCCTGCGACCATGCCTGACTTGATTGAGGCAACAGAGGATAACTATGTCAGGACTATTGAAGCGAATTTTATGCGTGTTGTCCGAATTTTCGGCATATTAATTTCCCTGCTCCTCCCTGGGACATTTGTGGCAATTTCTCTTTACCACCATGAGTCAATCCCGACGGACTTGCTATTTGCTATTGAAGCCACGCGAGAGGTAGTCCCTTTCCCTGTGGTAACGGAGCTTCTTTTAATGGAGCTGTCCTTTGAGCTTATAAAAGAGGCGTCTATACGAATTCCAAGTCCCATAGGGGCAACAATTGGAATAGTGGGCGGTCTTATTTTAGGACAGGCGGCGGTTTCGGCAAATTTAGTCAGCCCGATTTTAATAATAGTTGTTTCTGTTGCAGGTTTGGGCGCCTTTGCAATTCCCTCGGTGTCACTTTCAAGAGCCATTTCCTTTATGCGCTTTGTCTTTATTGTCTTAGGTGCTCTTGCAGGATTTTTAGGGTTAGCCTTAGGTCTTGTTATAAGTCTTTCCGCTCTTTCTTCAAGGACTTCCGTTGGAGTTCCTTATCTTGCCCCCATAACGCCGAGAGGGAAGCAGGGGATGAGAAGAGCGGTCTTTGTTCCGCCTCTTTGGAAGAGAGAAAAAAGAGCCTCTTTCCTTAAAGCAAAAAGAGAATATATGCAGCCTCAAACAAGCAGAAAATGGGCAGAGGAGAGGGAAGTGGAGTAATGCAGGAGAAATACTATTTAAGAAAATGGGAGCTTTCCCTTATTGTGATTAACCTTTCGGTGTATAGAATTTTCACGGGCTATGCCAAAATCTTTTCGGATGTTTCAGGCCCCTCGGCGCCCATCACTGCCCTTTTTTCAGGGGTGGTGGCCTGGCTTATTATCTGGGGGTTTTTGAAACTATATGAGAAAAATGAAAACAAAACAATTGTTAATATGGCAACGGATTGCTTTGGAGAAGCAGGGGGCAGAGCGGTTTTTATTATTCTTGCGCTCTATCTTTTGTTTTCCTCATCCCTTACTCTAAGGGAGACGGGGGAGCTTATCTCCGCTGTGTCTTTCCCAACGGCGCCTATTATATTTATACTTTTAATCGTAGTCTTGGGGGCGGTGGTTTGCTGTGCTCAGGGGTTTAACGCAATTGCAAATTGCCATAGCGTAATTATTCCCATTACTTTGATTATAGGCGGAGCGATTCTTATTATGAGCTTTTCAAAAGGAGAGGCAGGCTATCTTACCCCATATCTTGGATATGGAATAGAAAATACATTTATAAAAGGTCTTTCTTCCATTGGACTTTACAGCGACCTTATAATTCTTTTTATGCTTTTCCCTTTTACGAAAGGAAAGGCAAGTTATAAAAGGACGGCTCTCTGGTCCATCGGGGCAGGAGTTTTAATAAACACTCTTGTTATACTAGGGTTTACTATGATTGCCCCATATGCCGTGGCAGATACCATAAGCCATCCCTTTATGCAACTTGTTAAATTATTTTCGGCAGGACGGTTTTTTCAGAGAATTGACGGGTATTTTATGTATGCAATTGCGGGATGCGGAATACTTTCCCTTGCAAGAAATATATTTTTCATTTCCTATGGAGCGAAAGAGGTTTTTTCTCTTCCGAAGACAAGACCGCTTTCATATTCTCTGGGACTTCTGGTTATGTTTTTATCCCTTCTTCCAAAAAGTCGGGAACGGGCAAACTTCATAGCAGGAGCTTCCCTCTGGCCCTTTATGGGAGCTGTGTTTTTAATAGCTTTGGCGGTGGGGATAGTTTACGCATTTAAAAGGAGGAAGAAAACTTGAAAAAACTAATTTGTATTTTTCTTGTAGCTTTAAGCTCTCTCTCCCTTTGCAGTTGCTATGATAATCAGGAGATTGATACGACAGCATATGTTATTGCGCTTGGAATTGATAAGGCAGAGGAGAGCTATAACTATACCTTTCAGTTTTCCTCTCCTCTTGCTATGGGCGGTGGCGGAGAGATAACCGATACGGGGGATGGGGAAGAAAATACACGAGTTGAAAATATAGTTATCGGAGCGGAGAATTTATACGAGGCGAGAGAAATAGTCAACAATTTTTTAAGCAAGAAAATAAACCTCTCCCATCTTAAAATGATTGCCATTTCAGAGGATACTGCCAAAGAGGGTCTTTCTCATCATATGGCCTTTCTTCTTAGGGAAAGAGAGGTCCGTCCTAATACAGGGATGTGCATAACGAAAGGCGGAGCGGAAGATTTTTTAAGGGGAGTAAACCCGTCCTTAGAGGCAAACACCGCTGAATATTATGAGCTGGTCTTTGAAAACGGAGCGGTCTTAACAGCCCCTAAAAAGCTCTGGGAGTTCGTCAATGAGTCGGAAACTTTTGGGACGGTGCTTCCTATGGGAAGAGTAGGGGAAAGCGAAAAAAGCGCAGACTTTAAAAAAGAAGAAATCAAGCGAGTGTCAAGCTCAAAATCAGAGTTTTCGGGTCTGTGTATGATAAAAGATTATACAGCCGTGGGAGAATTATCTCCTGAGAAAAGTAAAATTTACGGTCTTATAACAGGAGAAATTCCTGAGGCGGAAATAGGGATAGAAAAAAACGGCAAAGTCCACTCCGTTAGGCTTACCCCGAAAGGAAGAAATAAAATTTCAGTAAGGGAAAGTGAGGAAGACAGGACTGCCGTAATGCGAATGACTTTTTCTGCTGAGGTAACTCTGTCGGGAGGAGAAATCCGCGAAAAAGACATTGAAGAATATTTAAATAAAGAGGCCTATGCCGTGTTTTTGG
This sequence comes from Clostridia bacterium, assembly GCA_045578465.1. GTDB lineage: Bacteria > Bacillota > Clostridia > Monoglobales > Monoglobaceae > SIG454. The sequence continues at coordinate 12,307 of JAZNKJ010000050.1, forward strand.
AAGTTCAAAAAGCAAACTGCGATATTTTCGGGATTGGAAATTATGTCAGAGGAAAATGCAAAACAGTAGAAGAATGGGAAGAAATTAAATGGGACAAAGCTTTCTCGAAAATATATTTCCTTCCTGAAATTAAAACAGAAATAAAACGAACACAAATCGGAACAGTTTAAAGGGGAAAAGAAAATGCTTAAAATTTTTGTTGGACTTCTGGTTCTTTGGGAAACGGTCTATACGGCTTCTTTTGGGATAGCGCAATTTAGAAATGGGAAGAAAGCAGGGGCGATTTTTGCCATTTTTTTAGCTTTTTCTATCGTTATTCTTTATTTAAATTATATTTTTGACAAAATTTACCTATAATTTTGGAAAAATCATTGACAATATTTTACAATTATGGTATAATTTCCCTATAATAAAATAAAAAAATCTTTTTGAAAAGGGAGAAGAAAAATGAAATCAACAGGTATGGTAAGAGACATTGACAAGGTAGGGAGAATTGTTATCCCTAAGGAAATCAGAAACAGTTTCCGTATTAAAGAGGGAGACCCCTTGGAAATTTTTACGGACAACAACAGAATCATTCTTCAAAAGTATGAGCCTGCTTGTATGTTCTGCGCAAGCGCTGAGGATGTTGTTGAATTTGGCGACAAGAGAATATGCAAAAAATGCATTGACAAAATAAAAAACCTCTAAAAAAGAAACCCCCGAAATTTCGGGGGTTTTCTTTTTTATAACATTTCTTTAAGTCTTTCGTT
>JAZNKJ010000051.1:0-22931 GCA_045578465.1 Clostridia bacterium
TATGATTAAGTATATATCAAGTCGTGAAAATAAAATAGTCAAGCAGACCATTTCTTTGCAGAAAAAATCTTCTCGCCAGAAGCTTTCCCTCTTTGTTGCAGAAGGAAAAAGAATCTCTCAGGAAGCTCTTTTATGGGCAAAGGATAGTATTGCATATTTCCTCATCTCCGAAAGCTTTAACGAGAAAAATCCTGATTTTACCGATGGATTTGAAACATATATGCTCCCAGATGACTTATTTTCAAAGGTTTGCGAAACCGAAAATCCTCAGGGGATTTTATGTGTTATTAAATTTTTAAACGCTTCCTCTTCCCTGTCCTCAAATGTCTTGATTTTAGACGAGGTTTCAGAGCCGGGGAATATGGGAACAATCCTTCGAACCGCAGATGCTATGGGATTTAAAAGTATTTTTATAACAAAAGGCTCCGCGGATATTTATAACTCAAAGGTAATCCGCTCAACAATGGGCTCAATTTTCAGACTTAATTTCCATTTTGAAGAGGATTACGAATTTATAAACAAACTTAAAGAAAACGAATATAAAATAATATCGGCTGCACTTAAAGACTCTGTTTCCTTAGAAGAAACTCCCGTCTTTTCTAAAAATGCCATTGTTATCGGAAACGAGGCAAATGGCATTTCCCGGGAAATACTTTCTATGTCTGATATTATTACGAAAATAGATATGATTGGCAATGCCGAATCTCTTAATGCTGGTGTTGCCGCCGGAATTATTATGTATAAATATTCCAAGGTTAACTAATGAAAGGATTTGACAAAAAATGTCACTTCTTCACGAAATATGGCTTTGTGATGTTTGTAAATATGAACCTGAAATAATTTACAAATTCTTAAACTTCTTCGGTAGCGCCGAGGAAGCTCATAAGGCCAAAGAAAGCAAATATAAAAAATCCGAATTTTTCTCTTCCTTAACAAGAATCTTAAAAGCAGACAAGTCTCTTGAATATGCAAAAAGTCTTGTAGAGGAATGCGAAAGAAAAGGAATTCATATAATGTCATACCACGACGAAGATTATCCTGTTTATCTAAGAAACGGATACCTTCCTCCTCGCCTTCTGTTTATAAAAGGCGAGCGCCTTAACCTTAACGACTATATCTTAATTACCATAGTCGGAAGCCGTGCATCAACCCGTCAGGGAAGACAAATGGCCAACCAGCTTGGAAAAGACCTTGCCGAAAACGGCGTTATATCTGTCAGCGGTATGGCACGAGGAATCGACGCCGAGGCTCATTTGGGAGCTCTTGACGGCGGTGGCAAAACTATTGCATTTCTTGCAGGCGGTGTTGACCTTGTTTATCCGCCTGAGAACAGAAAGCTTTATGAAAACATAATTGAAAACGGTGCAGTAATTTCCGAGCGCCCACCAGGGACCCCCGGCAGAGATTATTATTATCAAAGAAGAAATCGCATAATGGCATCAATCGCCAATGGAATTGTGGTTGTTGAGGGGACCTTTAAAAGCGGCACAGCTATTACTGTTAAGCATTCAACAGATGCATCCCGCGATCTTTTCGCTGTTCCTGGCAACCCTATCCTCTCTCCATCCGAGCTTCCAAACGGCTTAATCAGAGATGGAGCAACAACAGTTCTAAGTTATGAGGATATACTGAATACATACAAGGATTTTTATTCACAGAAATTAGAAAACGGAATGAAACTTGTTAAGCCAAAAGAAGAAACAATAGCCATAGACCTTGGTTATGAACTGGACGAAGACGATAAAAAGATTATAAACTATCTTAAAAATTTTGGAGAAGGTCAATTTCCTGATGATATAGCGGAAAATTGTGACCTTCCAATTCAGAAGGTTTCAAGCAAGCTCACTATGCTTATGATAGGCGGAATAGTTACACAAGAACCTGGAAATAAATATTTACTGACAAGGAGGTAGTTATTGTGGCAGAAACAACTACAAAGAAAAAGACACTAATCATCGTTGAGTCTCCTGCTAAAGCAACAACTATTAAAAAATACTTAGGGACAAACTACAATGTTCTGGCCTCTATGGGACATCTCCGTGATTTACCAAAAAGCCAGATTGGAATTGACATTGAAAACAACTTTGAGCCTCACTATATAACTATCAGAGGAAAGGGCGACCTTATTACAAAGCTTAAAAAAGAAGCAAAAAACTCTGCAAAGGTTTTCCTCGCAGCCGACCCTGACCGTGAAGGAGAAGCCATTTCCTGGCATCTTGCAAATTTATTGGACATTGACGCGAGTTCTGCTTGCCGTATAACCTTTAATGAAATCACCAAAACTGCGGTTAAAAGCGCCATCAGTGAGCCACGGTCAATCGATATGGACCTCGTTGATTCTCAGCAAGCACGCCGTGTTTTAGACCGAATTGTCGGCTACCAGATAAGCCCTCTTTTATGGAAAAAGGTAAAAAAAGGCCTTAGTGCAGGACGAGTTCAGTCCGTTGTTACAAAGTTAATTGTTGACCGCGAAAGAGAAATCAACGCCTTCAACGAAGAAGAATACTGGACAATCGATGTTAAACTTGCAAACAATAAAGGAAAGACTCCTTTTATAGCTAAATATCAAGGACTTGTTGGCAAAGGTAAGGCGGATATAAAGGACGAAAAGACCGCCCTTGAAATTGCAAAAGAACTTGAAACAGCCGAATACATCGCAACATCTATTCAGGAGAGCACCAAACTTCGCAACCCTGCTCCTCCTTTTACAACAAGTACCCTTCAACAGGAAGCATCAAGAAAGCTCGGCTTTACAACCAAGAGAACTATGCTTGCTGCTCAACAGCTTTATGAAGGTGTTAACATCAAAGGCGCAGGTGCGGTTGGTCTTATAACCTATATGAGAACTGACTCACTGAGAATTTCCGCTGATGCTCAGGCAGAATGCAGAAAATATATTGATTCTGCTTACGGAAACGCATATGTTCCAAAGGCTCCTCGTTTTTACAAGACAAAGAAAGGCGCTCAGGATGCTCACGAAGCAATAAGACCAACATCAATGCAGTTTAATCCTGAGGCAATCAAGGATTCATTAAAACCTGATATGTATAAGCTTTATAAGCTTATCTGGAACAGATTCTTAGCCAGCCAGATGTCAAGTGCAATCTATGATACAGTTAAAATTGATATAGTTGCAAATAAAAAACACTCCCTTGTGGCAACCGGCTCTGCTATTAAGTTTGACGGTTTTACAGCTTTATATGTTGAGGGCAAGGATTTTGAAGAAGAAAAAGAAGGAAAAATTCCAACAGTTTCTGAGGGCGAAATCTTAACCTTCAAAGAAGTTTCTCCAAAACAGCACTTTACTCAGCCGCCGCAGAGATATACAGAAGCGTCACTGGTTAAAGCTATGGAAGAAAACGGCATCGGAAGACCGAGTACCTATAACCCAACCATTATAACAATAACAAGCCGTGGCTATGTTGCCCGTGAAGGAAAGTCCTTATATCCTACTGAGCTTGGAAATATAGTTACCGACCTTATGGCAGACAACTTTGAAAATATAGTCGATGTGGGCTTTACCGCCAATATGGAAGAAAAGCTGGATAGCATTGAAGAAGGAAAATCAAAGTGGGTTAAGGTTTTAGATGATTTCTACGGCCCGTTTAAAGAGACTTTATCCAAGGCTGAAGAAAAAATCGGCAACATTGAAATTGCCGATGAGGTTTCTGATATCCCTTGTGATAAGTGTGGCAGAATGATGGTTTACAAGCAGGGCAGATTTGGAAAGTTCCTGGCTTGTCCCGGATACCCTGAATGTAAAAATACCAAATCAATCACTCCTGAGCTTAATGTTTCCTGCCCTAACTGCGGGGGGAAAGTTCAGGTTCGCAAATCCAAGAAGGGCGCAACATACTACGCTTGCGAAAACGGCACTTCCTGCTTTATCTCTTGGGATGAACCAACAAATGAAAAATGTCCGGAATGCGGAAGCATTCTTATGAAGCGCAGACCTTTCCGTGGCAGAGGGCCAATTAAACATATTTGCTTTAACGAAGACTGCAAATACGAAATAATTCCATCTAAAAAGAAATAATTTAAAAACGCATCTGCTTTCGACGGTGTTCCTTAGGGATTAACCGCCCAAAAATCACAATTTTGGCAGATAACCGCAGAAAAAATTCTCACAAGCCACCAAGGATTCTTCGAATTTTTTCCTTGTTCTATACTCAAAATTGAGGTTTTTGTGGTGCAAAGCAGTTTTGGGTTAGGGATTTTTCGACTCAGAGAAGTCATAAAAAATGCAGGCATACTGGCGTATGTCTGCATTTTTTTGCGCACTATCAGCGGAAAATAACAAGCCAAAACCGATTCATCCCTAAGGAGCACCGCCGTGTACAGATGCGTTTTTTGTATGTAAAAAAAAATAACAGAGCATCCCTGCTCTGTTATAAGTGTAGTAATTTTTGATTTAAAACAATCCACGAAAATTTGGTTCTTAAGATTATTTCTCTTCAAGACCAAAACGCTTTCTAAATTTGTCAACACGACCACCGGTATCAACTAACTTCTGCTTACCTGTATAGAAAGGGTGACAAGCAGAGCAAATTTCGATTGAAATATTCTCCTTTGTTGAACCTGTTTCTATAACATTACCACAAGCACATCTGATAACTGTCTCTTTGTAATCTGGATGTATTCCTGCTTTCATTATTTTCACCTCTTTCTTTAGAGTGTTATTAACTACAATAGCTTATACAGTATATCACAAAAAAATGACAATTGCAAGGGTTTTTTGAAATTTTTTAGAATTTATTTATCATCGCAAAGAAAATCTATTGCTTCTAAATATCCTTCAAATCCGTGTCCTGAAATCTGCTTGACGCAAGCTGCCTTAGTAACGGAGATCTTTCTGAACTCTTCCCTTTTGTTTATGTCACTTATATGCACCTCAACCGTAGGGATTGAAACCGCAGAAATTGCATCAGCTATGGCATAACTATAATGGGTGTATGCCCCAGGGTTTATAACTATTCCGTCATAATTTCCGTAAGCATAATGAATATAATCTATTATTTCTCCCTCGGAATTGCTTTGGAGAGAAGTTATTTCAATACCCTTTTCTTTTCCATACTCTTCTATCATATTTTCCAAATCTGCAAAGGTTTTATCTCCGTATATCTCAGGCTCTCGGATTCCAAGCATATTAAGATTAGGTCCGTTTATTACCATTATTTTCATATTTAATCTCCTATCATAAGTTTTAAAAGTTTTTTAAAACTCTTATCTTCTTCTATTTCCAAAATGCCACAGATTCGCATTTCCCCCTCGCTTCGGGAGGCACCTATTAAAAGAGCCATAGCAAGCGGTACATTATTCCACACATATGCACCGTCGCCTCTTAAAACTTGTCCGCCGTGAATAATCAGTCCGTCTGCGGTTTGCTTAGTATAAATACCTAAGTGAGAAAACTCTGAGGCTATTCCTCTGAGCAACGATACATATTTCGTATTCTTAATGCCTGTAAGCCTACTTTCCCCTATGCAAAAAGCACATAAAAGCACAATAAATGGGAGAATCTCTTCATATCCTGTGCAAGAAATATTTGTCCCTTGCATATTGGCATTTTTCTTGGCTCTTAAAAAGCCCTCTTTTTCTTCTATTTCTCCGCCAACGATTTTTATAATTTCTAGTATTTTAGAACTCTTTTCGCCCAAAATTCCGATGTTTTGGCAGGAAACTTCGTTTCCAATGGCGCCTGCCACAAGGAAAAGGCTTGCAAAAAAATCCTTTTCCTCTTCGCTTTTGAACTTGCCAAAATCAACAATCATGCGAAGCATTCCAGGATTTATTGTAAGAACATCCATTCACTCACCTCTCCTCTTCTTAGGCTTTTTATTATTATATACCAATTGAATATAAAATGCAATATTTTAGTCTAAGTCTTGCCATTTATCCTTGAATTTAGCATCATATTCAACCCCACATTTGCAAATTACATTAAAAGCAAAGCTTATGCAGTTTTCTTCATTAACGGAAAACAACGGCGTTTCACAGCTTTGGCAAATATATTTCCCCTCTTTGTTATAGAGCTTTCTGTCAGGATGCGTAAGGGTTGGCCGTTTACCTCTGTAAAGCTCAGCCTTTACAATATTTTTACATTTGCAGACAAAGGCGATCTTTATGTAAGAATAATTCATTGGCTCAATATGGCCCAAAACATTATTACAGTTTTTGCAGATAATATCTCCGCCACTAACCCTATTAAGCTTAACCTTATATAAATTTTTCCAGGGACCTCTCATTTTATATCCTCTTATTCTTGCTTATATCCAAAAAATATGATATACTATTATAAATTTAATATATCACAAATAAATCCAAAAGTCCAATATTTTGTCGAAAAACCCTTTAAGGAGAAAATATTATGAAAATAAAAGTAATCGGAGCCGGTCTTGCCGGGTGCGAAGCGGCATGGCAAATTGCAAAGCAAGGTGCGGAGGTTGAGCTTTGGGAAATGAAACCCCAAAAATACAGTCCTGCCCACAAAAGCCCTGATTTTGCAGAGCTTGTTTGCAGTAACTCCCTTCGTGCAGACGGAATTGCAAACGCCGTTGGTCTTTTAAAAGAAGAGATGCGAAAAATCGGCTCTTTAATTATGGAATGTGCCGATGCCACAAAAGTTCCCGCAGGGGGAGCGCTGGCCGTTGATAGGGAAGGCTTTTCCAAAATGATAACCGAAAAGATTAAAAATAACCCTAAAATAACCGTAAAATCAGGGGAAATTACCGAGATTAACGAAGACGAATACACGGTAATAGCTACCGGGCCTCTTGCCTCAGACGGAATAATTCCTGAAATTAAAAGGCTTACAGGGCAAGAATATCTCCATTTCTTTGATGCGGCCGCCCCTATTGTTTCCTATGAAAGCATTGATATGAGCAAAGCTTTTCGCGGGGCAAGATACGGCAAAGGCGGAGATGACTATATAAACTGTCCTATGGATAAAGAGCAATATCTTGCATTTTGGAATGAGCTTATAAAAGCCGAGGCGGCACCACTTCACGAGGATATTGATAGCCCTAATGTTTTCGAAGGATGTATGCCAATTGAGATTATGGCAAGCCGAGGGGAAGACACTATGCGCTACGGCCCTCTTAAACCGGTCGGTCTTACAAACCCTCACGATGACAGCAGGCCTTACGCTGTTGTTCAATTAAGGCAAGATAATGCAGACGGAACTCTCTTTAATATCGTTGGCTTTCAGACTCACTTGAAATTCGGCGAACAAAAAAGGGTTTTCAGTATGATTCCAGGCCTTGAAAACGCAGAATTTGCCCGTTATGGCGTTATGCACAGAAACACTTATATAAACTCTCCGGATTTGCTTACAAACACCTTTTCTATGCGAAAACACCCCAAAATTTACTTCGCAGGGCAGATTACCGGTGTTGAGGGTTACATTGAGTCTGCCTCTTCGGGAATGGTTGCAGGAATAAATATTGCAAGAAAACTTTTGGGAAAAGATGAAATTGTTTTCAGCAGCAAAACCGCCCTGGGAGCTCTTTCAAATTATATTTCAACCGGCTCGGTTGCAAACTTCCAGCCTATGAATGTCAACTTTGGAATTTTTGAAGATTTGGGAATAAGGATTAAAGACAAAAAAGAAAAAGCCTCGATGTTTGCCCAAAGAAGCTTCTTAGAAATTGAAAATCTTAAAATTTAAATGCAAAGCACCGCATAAGCGGTGCTTTTTCTTATTCAACTATTGCTTTAACAAATTCTTCAGCATTAAATTCCATAATGTCATCTGCTGTTTCTCCGACGCCAACAAACTTAACAGGGATATTATATTCATTCTTAATCGGGAAAACTATTCCCCCTTTTGCCGTGCCGTCAAGCTTGGTTAAAATAATGCCCGTAATATCGGCAACCTCTTTAAAGAGCTTTGCTTGCTGAACCGCATTCTGCCCAGTTGTTGCATCTAAAACAAGCAAGACTTCCTTGGAAGAATCAGGGAGCTCTCTGTCTAAAATTCTGTAAATCTTTTTAAGCTCATCCATAAGATTTTTCTTGTTGTGAAGTCTTCCTGCTGTATCACAAAGCAATATGTCAGCCTTGCGGTTTCGGGCGGCATTTATTCCGTCATAGATAACAGCCGCTGGGTCTGCGCCTTCCTGCTGCTTAACAATTTCGGCGCCTACTCTCTCTGCCCAGACATCAAGTTGTTCTATGGCTCCTGCCCTGAATGTATCGGCGGCGGCCATAATAACCTTTTTCCCTTGCTTTATATACATATTGGCAATTTTGCCGATGGATGTTGTCTTTCCAACACCATTGACACCAATAACCATAATAACCGCAGGAGTGCCTTTAAGGTTTATTTTATCGTCAGCACCGCCTAGAATTTCTATTAAGATATTACCAAGCTCCTCTTTTAACTCGTGGCTTTCCGTAAGCCTTTTCTCCTTGGCAACTCCCCTTAATCGTTCAATGATTTCAAGAGAAGTATTAACACCTATATCGGCAGTTATTAAAACTTCTTCAAGCTCTTCAAAAAGCTCCTCATCAATCTTTTTAAAAGATTTAAGAGTGAATTCAATTTTCTCGTTTATGCTGTTTTTTGTTTTTCCAAGACTTGCTTTAAGCTTATCAAATAAAGCCATTATTTTGCCACCTCGTCAATGTTTAAAGATAAAAGTTTGGAAACACCGCGTTCCTGCATTGTAACGCCGTATAAGATGTTAGCAGCTTCCATTGTTCCTCGTCTGTGCGTAACAACGATAAACTGAGATTTCTCTGAATATTTTTTGAGATAATCAGCATATCTGTTAACATTAACATCATCAAGCGCCGCCTCAATTTCATCTAAGATACAGAACGGTGTCGGGCGCACATTTAAGATTGCGAAAAGGAGAGCAATCGCAGTTAAGGCTCTTTCGCCGCCTGATAAAAGGGAAAGTCTTTGAAGCTTCTTTCCGGGAGGCTGAGCCTCAATTTCAATTCCGCTTTCGAGCAAGTCTTCGGGGTCCGCAAGACTCAGTGTTGCAAAACCTCCACCGAAAAGCTCGGCGAATACCTTATTAAAGCTTCGATTAATAACCTCAAACTGCTGCGCAAACTGTTTCTTCATAACGGTAAGCATTTCTGCAATAATCTTTTCTAGATCTGCCTTTGCCTTTTCAAGATCATTGGTCTGGGTAAGAAGAAAATCATATCTTTCCTTGATTTCTCTATAACTCTCAATAGCATCAATATTTATATTACCCAAATTTTTGATTTTTGCTTTCAGGGAAGCAATATCCTTTTCCGCATTACTAAGGTCTGCATTCTTATCTGCAATCTCGTAGGCAGATGAATATGTAAGCTCATATTCGTCCCAAAGCCGTGTGAAAATATTTTCAAGCTCAGTTTCACTTCCCGATTTTCTGCTCTCAATTTTAGCTTTCTGACGGCTAAGACCAAACATAATATCGTTGGTTCCCGTAATCTCTTTCTGCAAGAGTCTTGTCTTCTCCTCAGCTTTTGCTTTCTTCTCAGCAAGCTCTTTAAGAGTTTCTTCCGCCGTCTTTGTTGCAGTTTTAAGGGAGTCAATCTCGCCCTTTCCGCTTTCAATCTCTTCCTTGGCTTTATTAATTTTGTCAACAAGCTCCTGCTTTTCCTTTTCGGAAAGCTCAGTCTTATCCGCTATGGATTTAATAAGCTCGGACGCAATTAAAACCTTTTCCCGCTGAGACATAATATCCTTCTCGCAGGAATTTTCTTCAATAATGATTTCAGTAAGACGGTCGTTTGCCTCTCTTGTCTTTTTAATAAGATCTTCAAAGCCTTCCTGCTCTCCTGCAACAGTTGCTTCAAGAGTTTTAATTTCTTCCTCTGTTCTTGCAATATTTTCAAGGAGCTGTGTTTTTTCGTTATCAAGTTTTTCTATACTCAAATCAATAGAAGAAATCTCATTCTCAATATGAGTTTTAGCCGCGGTAACATTTTCCAAAAAGGCGTTATAATGAGTAAAATCCGCCTGCGCCTTAATTAAATCATCACTGGTTGCAGCAATTTCTTTATTGTCAAAGTCAAGAGTTTCAGAGAGTTTCTGTATCTCTTCCGCGCTCTTATTTGCCTCGTCGCGACAAGCAGAAAGCTTTTCTTTAAGAGCTTCAATCACCGTTGCAAGCTCTTTAATTTCTGCATCTCTTGATAAGAATCCTGCAGTCTTGTTAAAGCTTCCGCCGGTCATAGCTCCGCCGGTTTGCATAACTTCACCGGAAAGAGTAACAATCTTGATTTTATAGTCGGCCGCTTTTGCAATAAGTGCCGCATTATCAATGTTATCCGCAATAACAATTGCCCCTAAGAGACTGCTTTTAATTGCGCTGTATTTCTTGTCTGTCTCCACAAGATTTGACGCTATATCAATATAGCCTTTCATATCTTTAATTTTTGAAACATCAAGAGTTCTTTCTTTAACAGTGGAAACAGGAAGGAATGTGGCTCTACCACTTTTCTTATTTTTAAGATATTCAATAGCGCATTTTGCATCTTCCTCGTTTTCAACAACGATGTTTTGCCCTGCATTAGAAAGTGCTGTATCAATGGCAACGGTATATTCCTTTGATACTTTAACAAGGCGGGCAAAGGGGCCGTATATTTTGGCATTACCAATTTCAGCAGGTGTTGCACTTAAAACAGCACGAACACTTCCCGAGAAGCCTTCCAAAGATTTCTCCATATCCTCTAAGATATTCTTCTTTGAAATCTTTTTGTTAAGCTCCGTATTAACGCTTTCGGATTTTTCTAAAAGAGCTGTTCTTTCAGTGCGTTTTTTGTCAATTTCTCCAGCTATAAAATCACGGTCAGCCTCAAGCTTTGCAAGTCTTTCCTTGTTCTTGTTAAGATTTTCTTCAATTTCTTTAACATTTTTCAAAAGATTGTTATAATCCTCGGCTTTTTCGCTGAGCTCATTTGTAAGAGTTATCTTTCTCTCCTCAAAATTCTGCTTGAAAATCTCGGAGTTTGCGATACGCTCTTTTATGCGGTTGATTTCTGAGCTTTTTTCAATTATGTCAGTTTTAATCCCCTCAACCAAAGAGTTTTTGCTTTGAGTTTCTTTTTCAATCTCAGAAATAACGCTTTCCTGATTGGATTTTAAAACTTTTATTTCCTCGCACTTGGTCTGGAATTTTTCAAGTTCTTCTTCTAAGATAGCAAACTGATTTTCCGCATCCTTTGCTTCGGCGATATAGCCGTTAACTGTTTCTTCAAGTCTTTTTATATTCTCTTCATAGTGGCTTATATCGGCAAGCAAAACGCTTATTTTGCTATTTGAATCGCCAATATTTTCAATAGTTCTCTTCTCTTCTTCACGGAGCTCCTCCATCTGAGCATCCCAGGAAGAAATATCGGCATAAATCTCATTAACGATTCTTTCATTATTTTCAACTTCGCTGCGGATTTTGTCGATTTCCCCGTCAGTTTCCGCAAGATTTTTAGTAAGCTCCTCAATATCTGCTTTAAGCTTATCAATTTTAACAACAGATAAGTTAACCTCAATACCTTTAAGCTCATCACGGATTTTAAGGTATTTTTTAGCCTTTTCAGACTGCTCAAATAAAGGTCCAATCTGGTTTTCAAGTTCCGCCATAATGTCCTTTACTCGAGTTAAGTTTTCTGTTGTATGATTAAGCTTTCTTTCAGCTTCATTCTTTCTGTATTTATATTTGGTAATTCCTGCCGCTTCCTCAAAAATCTGTCTGCGGTCTTCGGACTTATTGCTGAGTATCTCGTCAATTTTACCCTGTCCGATAATGGAATAACCTTCTCGGCCAAGACCCGTGTCCATAAAAAGTTCATGGATGTCTTTAAGCCTGCATCCCACTCGGTTGATAAAATACTCGCCCTCACCACTTCTGTAAACTCGTCTTGTTACGGTTATTTCTTCGTAATCAAGAGGGAAAAAGCCCTTGGAGTTATCAAGAGTCAGGGAAACTTCTGCAAACCCCATAGGCTTACGATTTTGAGTTCCCGAAAAGATAACATCCTCCATTTTACTTCCGCGGAGAGTTTTAATGCTTTGCTCACCCATAACCCAGCGGATTGCATCAGAAATGTTACTCTTGCCGGAGCCGTTTGGCCCTACAATCGCTGTTATTCCGGGATTAAAGTCAAGGTAAATCTTATCTGCGAACGATTTAAACCCCTGCATTTCAACACTTTTAAGCAGCATTTTTATCTCCTTTCTAGCCCTCCACCTCGTCAGAAAGCATTGTCCATTCCTCGTAGTAACCTTCTAAACTTTCTTTCTCACGGTTTAAAGCTTCACATTTTTCGTTCATCAATTCATAATCCGAAAAAACTTCTTCTTTTGTCATTTCTTCCTCAAGACTTCTTATAAGTTCTTCGGTTTTTTCTATTAAAACTTCCAGCTCTTTGATTCGGTTTTTCCGCGTAGCATCTTGCCTTCTTTGTTCTTTGGACCGATAAGAGCTTTTAGGCTTTTCGACTGTTTTTTCTATAACTGCCGGTTCACTTTTAGTTGCCAGAAATTCTTTTCTCGCTTTATAATCTTCATATCCACCGTCGCATATAAAAACGCCGCCCGCTTCTATTTCGACGATTTTATCAGGGACCTTATTTAAGAGGTATCTGTCGTGGGATACGAAAATCAATGTTCCTTCATATTCCGAAAGAGCCTTTTCCAAAACCTCTTTTGAGGCTAAGTCCAAATGGTTGGTAGGCTCATCAAGGATTATAACATTAGCCTTTTCAAGCATTATGATGCAAAAAGCAAGTTTTGCTCTTTCTCCACCGCTTATAACCTTAACAGGCTTATAGACATCATCCTTTGTAAGAAGGACGCTACCCAAAACTTTTCTTATGTCTGTTTCGCTTATATGAGGAAATCTGTCCCAGAGCTCGTCGATTGCGATTTTATCCTGATTTATATTGAGATTTTCCTGCTCATAATAGCTAAGCGATACATTCTTTCCCCACTCGAAAGAGCCGTTATAATGGGGAATAATATCCAAAATTGTTTTTAGAAATGAAGATTTTCCAATCCCGTTATCGCCGATTATGGCAATCTTTTCGCCTTTTCGTATATGCAGGTTTATATTACTGCAAAGCACCTTTTTCTCTTCGCCAACACAGACTTCAAGGTCTTTAACCTTCAAAACATCTTTATAGGGCTCTCTGACAGTTTCAAATTTTAGTTTCATAACTTTAAGGTCACTGTCGGGTTTTTCAATGAGCTCCATACTTTCCAAAGCTTTTATCCTGGATTTTGCGCTGTTTGAAGTTGATGCTCTTGCAAGATTTTTATCAATATAGGTTTGCATTTTTGCAATTTCTTCCTGCTGAGCCTCATATTCTTTCTGCTGTCTTTCCCTGCGCTCTTCTTTAAGCTTTAAGAACTTGGAATAGTTCCCCTTATAGGTATAAAGCTTTCCGCGCTCAATTTCAAAAACAGTATCCACAATTTTATCCAAGAAATATCTGTCATGGGATACAACCAAAACTGCGCCCTTATATGAAATCAGATATTCTTCAAGCCAGTTAAGGGTTTTAAAATCAAGGTGGTTGGTAGGCTCGTCCAAAATCAAAAGATTTGGTTCTTCAAGCAAAAGCTTGGCAATGGCAAGTCTTGTCTTTTCTCCACCGCTCAGGGTGTTTATTATGGTATTTGTATCTTTGTTTCCAAACCCCATACCGTTTAGAATTGTTGCAATCTTAACATCAATATTATAGCCGTCACGGCTGTCAATAAGCGCCTGGCATTTTGAATATTCCCCAGCCGTCGCTTTATATTCCGAGCTTTCCTTATCAGCAATTTCGCCCATCTTCTCGCCAAGAGAAACCATTCTCTCCTGAGCTGAAATAACATCAGAAAAGGCCTTTCGCATTTCCTCAATGATTGAGCATTCTCGTTCTAAGCCACTGTTCTGTTTTAAAAAGCCGATTACCGTGTTATCGCTTTTATAAATATTGCCAACTTCATATTCTAAATTCCCTAAAATCACATCAAGGAGAGTTGACTTTCCTGCGCCGTTTACGCCAATAAGACCATAGCGACCTTTTTCCTCTATAGTCAAACTAACATTATCAAGTATTCGTCTTTCGCCAAAATTTTTAGAAAGTCCGTCAATTGAAATCAGCATTAAACTTATCCTCTAACTTAAAATTCGCTCTACTTTAATCTCCTTGTCGTCTGCTTTTTGAACTTTTCTCAGTACCAGCAAAACGACTGCTAATGACAGCAACGAAAAAAGGGCAGACATAACTTCGCTTTCAAAAATCAAATACCCTAAAATTCCACCTGCGATAAGGCTTATAATCAAAAGGCCATATCCCAAAAAGGTTTTTTTGAGAAACTTCTTATCGTCCATTAAAACTTTAACAGTTTCTCCTGCCTTAAAGCCACAAGAGTTTTCATATTCAAAAATCATCTCCGAGGAGCAACCTTTACAATGGGCGCAATTTCCTCCGCAAGCAGATTCTCTGTCAATCCGTATTTTTACTGTTTTTTCGTCAGATGAAACAACATATCCGTTCTTTTCCATATCTACCTGCCGTTTTTAATATTTTCTGCCATTTGGAGCATTTCCTCAGCGCTTTTAAGAGTTGTCTGCGTAACAGAAACTCCACCTATAATTCTGCCAAGTTCTTCTATTCTGCCCTCATAAGAAAGCTTTGTGACCCCTGTATATGTCTTTTCGTCCCGTTTTTCCTTCTTTATCTGGAAATGAGTGTCTGCCATTGCCGCAATCTGAGCTAAATGAGTAACCGCAAACACCTGACAATCTGATGAAAAACCTGCAATTTTTTCGGCGATTTTCTGAGCCGCTCTTCCGCTTACACCCGTATCAATTTCGTCAAAAATCATTGTTTCTGATATCTCAGAGTCAGCCATAACAGATTTTATGGCAAGCATAATTCTTGAAAGCTCACCGCCTGATGCAATCTTATTCATAGGTTTTGGTGTTTCTCCTGCATTTGCAGAAATCAGGAATTCAACACTATCACAACCGTTTTTATTATATTGAGTATTCTCTATCAGAACAACAAACTTGACATTTGGCATATCAAGGTCCGAGAGTTCTCTCGCGATTTTTTCTTCAAGCTCACTTCCTGCCTTTTTGCGGGCATCCGTAAGTTTCTTTGAAACCGCTTCAAGCTTTGCCTCAATCTCTCTTAACTCCTGCATCAGCTTTGCGGTGTTTTCTTCGCTTTGACTGAGCTTTTCATATTCGGCCTTGATTTTTTCAAGGTATGCATTTATCTCTTCAATAGTATTTCCAAATTTTCGTTTAAGGTTATTGATAACATTAAGACGGGTTTCAACCTCATCAAGTTCCCCTTGGGAATAATCCGCCTTACTTAAAAAGCTTTTAAGCTCACCGGTTATATCATCAATTTCAGCCATAGCGGAGCTGAGCCTTTCCGCATAAGACCTTAGATTTCCGTCATATTCTTTAACATTATCAAGACCTTTTACGGCTTTCATAATAAGGTCATAGGCCGCGCTTTGATATTCTCCACCATAGAGTTCGTCATAAGCAGACTGAACGCCGAAAACTATCTTCTCTGCATTCTGTAAAAAGTTCCTTCTATCTTCAAGGGCAACATCTTCGTCCCCTTTAAGCTTTGCGCTTTCAATTTCGTTTATCTGAAATTCAAGCAAATCAAGGCGTCTTTCTCTTTCTTCTTTATCCCCTTTAAGTTCATCCAGTTCTTTTAAGACGCGCTTATAATCATCAAAAACCGCCTTATATTCACCCTTTAAAGCATCATACTTACCATAACCGTCAAGAAAAAGGATATGATTGGCTTTATTCATAATTTTCTGGTTATCGTTCTGTCCGTGTATATCAACCAAAAGCTCGCCGATTTCTTTTACACTTGCAAGAGGAAGCATCATTCCGTTTACGCGGCATACGCTTTTCCCATCGGCACTTATCTGACGGGACACTATAACCTGTTCCTCTTCAAGATCAATCCCAAACTCATCCAGTTTTTCTTTAACATCTTTTGAACTAACCGCAAAAGTTGCGCTTACCATAGCTTTCTCGGCACCTGTTCGGACAAGCTCTTTATTGGAACGGCTTCCGATTACCATATTTATTGCATCAATAAGGATGGACTTACCTGCACCTGTTTCACCTGTTAAAACATTGAAGCCTTTTTCAAAATCGATTATAACTTCATCAATTACAGCAATGTTCTTTATGTATAATTCTTTAAGCACGGCAAATCCCCCTTTCTTTTATATGGTTCTGTCTGCGATTTTCTCTCTTATGATATCATAAAAATTTCGTTTATTAAGATTTATAAACTTTACCTTGTATTTCGATTTTTTAACCTTGACACAGGCATCTTCCGATAAAACAAAGCTTCTCTTTCCGTCAACATTTAATACCGCATTGTTTCTGTATGGTTCTGAGAAAGAAACCTGAACAGTCTTGCTATCAGGAACAATCATACACCTTGCCTTTAAAGTATGCGGACATATCGGAGTTATCATTATGGCGTCAAGTTCAGGATGAACAATTGCACCTCCTGCTGAAAGTGAATACGCCGTTGACCCTGTTGCAGTGGCTATAATCACGCCGTCGGCGGGATAGTTATTCGTATTTGTTCCATCTATATCAAGACTTATGTTTATCATTCTCGCAAGTTCGCCTTTTAAGACGATATCGTTAAGGGCGGTGAATTTTTCGACTGTCTTCCCTTTTTCATTAACCTCAGCAGAAAGCATCATGCACTCTCTTATTGAATAGTTCCCCGCAAATATCTCTTCAAACATTTCCTTTGAAAATTCTTCCGCCTGGGATAAAAATCCCAGATGGCCTAAATTTATTCCAAGGACAGGGGTGTTTTCTTTCGCTACGCTCTGTGCAATTTCAAGGATTGTCCCGTCTCCGCCCAAAACAACAAGCAAATCTGCTTTTGAAAGCTTTTCCGATTTAACTTTTTTAACTTTCTTAATATCGGGCAAATCAAGGCTTTCATCAACCCAAATTTCCTTACCCAAAGACAAAAGAATATCTATAAGCTTAGTTGTTGCAACCAAGCCTTCATCCTTTTTAATATTCGGAATAACAGAAATTCGTTTCATTTTTAACCCCCCTTTGTATTATTTATCAAGCTGATGTGAATCCTCTATAATTTTGTCTATCTCAAACACGGAAGACTCCTCATCGCTCTTTTCAACATACATTAAATATTCAATATTCCCCTCAGGTCCTTTGATTGGGGAAAAGTCAAGACCTTTAACAGAAAAGCCTATCTCTTTGGTAAATTCAAGGACATTTTCAATTACCTCTTTATGTACTGCGATGTCTCGAACAACGCCTTTTTTCCCCACTTTTTCTCTTCCTGCTTCAAACTGAGGTTTAATAAGACAAGCCCCTCTTCCGCCGTCTTTTAACAAGCTATATGCAACGGGCAGAACCTTTTTGAGAGAAATAAAGGAAACATCAACTGAGAAAAAGTCCAAATCGTCATCAATATTCTCTCTTGTCACATATCTGATATTTGTTCTTTCCATATTGACAACTCTTTCATCCTGCCTGAGTTTCCAGGCGAGCTGACCATAGCCAACATCAACAGAATAGACCTTTATTGCCCCATTTTTAAGCATACAGTCCGTAAATCCGCCGGTTGATGCGCCAATATCCATACAAACACAATTATCAAGGGAAATATCAAAGCTCCTCATAGCTTTTTCAAGTTTAAGTCCGCCTCGGCTCACATATTCAAGAGCCTTTCCACGAACCTCTATCTGCTCAGCTCCGCTTATCATATCTCCTGCCTTCATGGCTTTTTGATTGTCAACATAGACAATCCCCTCCATAATAAGAGCTTGTGCCGCACTTCTGCTTTTTGCATATCCATTTTCAAACAAATAAACATCAAGTCTGATTTTCGCCATTTAAACACCTATTTATCAAATTTCTTCAAAATCGCCGTTGCAATGCTTTCTCCGTCAAGGTTATATTTTTTCTTAACCTCTTCAATAGAGCCCATCTGAATTGGCTCACAAGGAAGCGCAAATCTCAAAATATCTGCATTTGAAATTTCTTTAACTGCGCTGTATAGTCCGCCAGTTGAAACATTTTCCTCAACAGTTGCAACTGCTTTGCATTTCTCAATATATCTTAGGGCAAGGTCACAGTCAAAAGGTTTTAAGAACCGCATATCAAGAACCGATGCTCTTATTCCCTTTCCTTCAAGAATCCTAGATGCTAAAAGTGCATCATCTACGGATGAGCCGATTGCAAGTATAGCAACATCTGTTCCGTCTTTTAAAATTCTACCTTTACCAATTTCAATTTTTTCATCGTCATTTCCAATGGTTGCCTCGCCTCTTGGGTATCTTATGGCAACAGGGCCTTTAATTTCATTTACCGCAAGAGAGAGCATTTTTTTAAGTTCGTCTCCGCTTGAAGGCGCCATAATAGTAAAATTAGGCAGTGGAGACAAATAAGATAAGTCAAACACACCTTGGTGAGTTTCCCCGTCTCTGCCGACTATACCTGCCCTGTCAATTGCAAAAATACAGTGTAAATTCTGCAACGCAACATCGTGGAGAAGTTGGTCATAGCCTCTTTGGAGAAATGTTGAATACACTCCGAAAACCGGCACCATTCCTCTTGTTGCAAGACCTGCCGAGAAGGTTACGGCGTGTTGTTCTGCTATTCCAACATCAAAAAATCTGTCGGGATATTTTTTCGCAAAGTCTGTCATAGCCGTTCCGTCGGGCATTGCCGCCGTAATTCCTACCACTTTTTCGTTTTCATCTGCCAGAGAAATCAGGGTTTCTCCAAAAATCTTTGAATATGTTACGCTTTCCTTTTCCAAGGATTGTCCCGTCTCTGGGTCAAACTTTGATATGCCGTGGAAAACATCAGGAGAGTTTTCCGCATGGATATACCCTTTGCCTTTTTTGGTCTGAATATGGATAACCGTAAGCTCGTTACTTTTCTTAGCTTCATTTAAGAGAAGTTCGATTTCTTCAACATCGTGGCCATCAGCGGGACCCATATACTTTATTCCAAGACTTTCAAATAAGCCGTCTTTGATAACTATTCTCTTTACTCTATTCTTAAATTTTGAAAAGCCTCGCTCAACAGATTTTCCTATAAACGGAATTTTTCTAGTCGACTTTTTAAGACCTCTCTTAAACTTAAAATATCCGGGAGTTAATCTAAGACGATTAAGCTGAGTTGACAAAAGGCCAACGCTTGGGGAAATAGCAATTCCGTTATCATTTAAAATTATAATCATTGGGATTTTGAGACTTCCCGCATGGTTAAGGGCTTCATAAGCCATTCCTCCTGTCATGGCGCCGTCTCCGATAACCGCCACCACAACTCCTTCTTCTCCTGAAAGCTTCTTTGCTGTTGCAATTCCCAAGGCAGCGGAAATTGAGGTTGAGCTGTGCCCTGTATTAAAGCTGTCAGTCTCACTTTCAGAGGTTTTAGGGAAGCCTGAAAGACCATCCATTTTTCTAAGATTATCAAAATCGTTTTTTCTGCCTGTGAAGATTTTATGGACATAAGATTGATGTCCCACATCCCATACAATTTTATCAGTTTCAAGGTTTAAAGAGCGATGCAAAGCAACAGTAAGTTCAACTGCACCAAGGTTTGATGCAAGATGTCCTCCTGTTTTGGAAACCTTTTCAATTAAAAACTCTCTTACCTCTTGGCAAAGCTCATTAATCTCCGAATTATTCAGAGCTTTTAAGTCGCTTGATGTGTTGATTTTATCAAGAATTTTCATCGCACTTTATCGCTTTCTTTTGTGTATAATCTAACTATTTTATTATAACCTATTTTTTTTATAATGTCAACAAAATAAACACCCCGTTTGGGGTGTTTATTTTATATGAATTTTTATATTCTTAGAGTAAATTTCTCTGTATTTTTCCGCTTACTGTTTTAGGGAGACTTTCCTTAAATTCAACAATTCGCGGATACTTATACGGAGCTGTTTTCTCCTTAACATATGTCTGAATTTCCTTTTTAAGTTCCTCGGTTGGCTCTGTTCCATCAACGAGCACAATGCTAGCCTTAACAATCTGACCTCTTACTTCGTCAGGAACAGGAGAAACACCGCACTCTAATACATACGGAAGTTCCATAATAACGCTTTCAATTTCAAATGGTCCTATTCTGTACCCTGATGACTTAATAACATCGTCAGCTCGGCCAACATACCAATAGAAACCATCTTCATCTCGCCAAGCAACATCGCCCGTATGATAATAGCCGTCATGCCAAACCTCTGCGGTTTTATCAGGAGCATTATAATATCCTGTAAACAACCCGCAAGGAGCACCGTCTTTAACATTGATAACAATTTCGCCGTTTTCGGATGTCTTAACAGGATTTCCGTCGGAATCCACAAGAGCAACATCGTAGATAGGTGCAGGCTTACCCATCGAGCCAATCTTATGAGGCGCGCCTACCATATTTCCTATAATCATTGTACTTTCTGTCTGTCCAAAGCCTTCAATAATTTGAAGTCCTGTTGCCTTTTCAAATTGTCTGTAAACCTCCGGGTTTAAGGCTTCTCCTGCTGTTGACATATGCTTAACAGATGAAAAATCGTATTTTGATATATCCTGCTTAATCATCATTCTAAGCATTGTCGGCGGAGCACAGAAGGTTGTTATCTGATACTTTGCAAACATAGGAAGTATATCTGCTGCGTCAAAACGGTCAAAGTCATAAACAAAGGTTGCCGCTTCGCAGAGCCATTGTCCGTAAAGCTTACCCCACATTGCCTTTGCCCAGCCTGTGTCGGAAATTGTAAAATGAAGTCCGTCAGGGTCAACATTATGCCAATACTTTGCAGTATGGAAATGTCCTAAGGCATACTTATAGTTATGAGCCGCGATTTTAGGATATCCAGTTGTTCCGGATGTGAAGAACATAAGCATTAAATCGTCTCCGCCCGGAGCATCTTCTTCTCGCTTATAGTGAGTGCTGTAACGGGTATATTCCTCGTCAAAATCACGCCATCCTTCTCTTTGTCCGCCAACTAAAAGCTTTGTGGTAAGTTCAGGACAGTTTGCAGCCGCAATATCAACCTGATTAGCAGTTTCGCCGTCAGCAGTACAAATTATTGCGCTTACGCCTGCACTCTTAAAACGATACTCAAAATCGTGTTCCTGAAGTTGATTTGTTGCAGGGATTGCAATCGCACCAAGCTTGTTAAGGCCCAGCATTGCAAACCAGAACTGATAATGACGCTTTAAAACAAGCATAACTCTGTCGCCTTTTTTAATACCCAAGGTCTTAAAATAGTTAGCGCACTGGTTAGAGGCTTTTTTCATATCCTTGAAAGTAAATCTTCTTTCAACCTTATCCTTTGAAATGTGGAGCATAGCAAGTTTTTCAGGCTCTTTTTTGGCAAGAGCATCCACCAAATCAAAGGCAAAGTTGAAGTTTTCTGTATTCTTAAACTTAATTGAGGTTGGAGTTCCGTTTTCGTTTTCAGTAACATCAATATATTTTCTGTAAATTCTGTCTTTTTCGTCTTTTCTTGCCGTTCCCACAGGAGCCGCAACCACCTGTCTGAGCTCTTTATCGGTCATAGGCTCGCCTTTAGCGTTTAAAACAATGGCATAGAAAAAGCAATCTTTTCCATTTACGGCAACCATACCGTGAGGAGTATCACTATCGTAGTATATGCTGTCTCCGGGGCCTAAAACTTCCTTATGCTCACCAACTTGAACCATAAGATGCCCCTCGATAACGATATCACATTCCTGTCCCTCATGAGTTGTAAGCTCTATATCACGAGTCTGCGCTTCTTCATCGTAAACGCTATGAACATAAAGAGGCTCGGCAATTCTATTTTGAAAAGCGTATGCCATATTATAGTATGTCATCCCGTGCGCTTTTCCGATTTTCTGTCCTGAACCTGAGCGTGTTACTGTATAGGATTTAAGCTTAGGGCTATATCCTTCAATAATGTCCGTAACATTGACACGAAGAGCCGCAGCGCATCTGTATATGAACGCAAAGTTAAGATCGCTTACGCCGTTTTCACAGTTTTGATATTCTGTAGCAGAAACGCCTGTTTTGCTCGCCATATCTTCAATTGAAATGTTTTCAATTTCACGAAGTTCTTTAATACGGCCGGCCATTTCCTTGATTTTCAAATCAAGCCCTGTCATTTGTTCCATTTCTATCTTCTCCTTTATGAGGGACTAAAAAAACACCCGTCCCAAAGTTTTCTTTGAGACGAGTGTAAAACTTCTTCACCCGCGGTACCACTCAAATTGCGGAATTTCCGCCACTCTTGGGGTCCATCAACCCCTATGCTTTAACGCAGCAATCACGGAGAGGTTCTACTGATCTAACGACTTTCTTCCTCTCGGCTCGGAAGCTACAAACATAAAAACTGTTCCTCAGGCTCGCACCAACCGCCATCTCTCTTCAGGGCATATTTTTACGCACTCTTCGTCAATGCCTTTATACTTTTAAGATTATACCATATGAATTTTTGTTTGTCAACAAATTTTGCACTATTTCGCAAATTGTCTTATCTGTTTAAGATAAGCTTTGTAAGTTCAACCGGGTCAACAATTTCGTCCCCTTTATAAACTCTCATATTACCGGATGCAATTTCGTCAATTAAGATAACTTCGCCGTTGTTATAACCAAATTCAAACTTGATATCCCAAAGGTCAAGTCCAATCTTTTTAAGGTCATCAGCAACAATTTTTGTTATTTTAAGAGTCTGCTCTTTCATACTTTCAAACATCTCCGGTGTTATAACGCCAAGAGCAGCAAGACCTTCGCCTGTTACAAGAGGGTCACCCTTTTCGTCATTCTTAAATGTGCATTCAACATATCCACCTTCAAGTCTTGTTCCGTCTTCAATATATTCGCCATATCTTCTTATAAAGCTACCTGTTGCTACAAGACGACAGATAACTTCAAGACCATGACCAAAAACAGTTGCAGGAAGAACTTCCATTG
>JAZNKJ010000052.1:0-23260 GCA_045578465.1 Clostridia bacterium
ATTAGCTCAAATTTGAATACTAACGTTTTGTAAAGTTCGCTAAAACTTTAAAGAATTGACAAGGTTATACCTTGTGCAATTGTCGTAATAGTACATCTGTACTTATTACCGCTTTAATCACTGTGTACTTTTCAAACATCACTTGCTCCCTCAGTGAGAGAGCCTATTTAGTATATCACATCCTACCCCGTCTTGTCAAGCTTTTTTTAAGCTTTTTCTAAACTTTTTTAGGCAGTTTTTTCGACATACTTCCCGTCCCCTCACGGCGACAGCTTTACTATCTTATCATATATTATTTCCTTTGTCAACCCCTTTTAGAAAATTTTTTCAACTTTTCTTTTTCTTCCTTATTTATATATATAATAATAAACTTTTTGTAATGTTATTTACAATTTGTTC
Source organism: Clostridia bacterium (assembly GCA_045578465.1). Taxonomy (GTDB): domain Bacteria; phylum Bacillota; class Clostridia; order Monoglobales; family Monoglobaceae; genus SIG454. The sequence goes on from JAZNKJ010000052.1 coordinate 400, forward strand.
ATATTTTATTAACAAATAGTTAATTTATGCTATTTTTTACTGCCTGTTCCATCTTTTTTCTTATTATTCCGCTTTATTCCGAAAAAATTATGTTTTTCCTTGCAACTAATTGACTTTTTCCTCTTTTATGATATAATTTTTATGGTAAGTAAATTCTTTGAAAGAAGTGCTATATATGATTATTAGAGATTTATTGCTCAGCGTTTCAAATGTTAATTCATTTGTCGGTCTGATTTTTACTATTTTTTATCTTTATCAGATTTTGTTCATTTTTATTCCTTTTATCAAAAAGCCTAAAAAATACAAAACCAAGAAGAAAAACAAATACGCTGTTTTAATTTCAGCGAGAAACGAAGAATCGGTTATCGCTCAGCTTATCGAAAGTATCAAAAATCAAACCTACCCTTCCGAGCTTATAGACATTTTTGTTGTTGCAGATAACTGCACCGACAAAACTGCCACTGTGGCCAGAAAAGCCGGGGCAAAGGTTTTCAAAAGAGATAACAATCTTTTAGTCGGCAAGGGATACGCTCTTGATTTTCTTCTTGAAAAAATCGGCTATGACAAGCCCAAATGTCCTTATGACGGATTTTTTGTTTTTGACGCCGATAATGTTTTAAACAAGAATTATATAAAGGAAATGAACAAGGTCTTCTCCAATGGGCACAGAATTGTTACAGGATACAGAAACTCCAAGAACTACGGAGAGAACTGGATTTCCTCAGGATACTCCCTCTGGTTTATCAGAGAGTCCAAGTTCTTAAACAATTCCCGAATGCTTTGCAACACAAGTTGCGCCATTGGCGGAACGGGATTTTTAGTCCACAAAGATGTTCTTCTTAATAGTGGCGGCTGGAAGTTCTTCTTCCTTACCGAAGATATTGAGTTCACAGTTCACAGTATTCTCCAAGGAGAAAGCATTGCATATTGTTACGACGCCGTTCTTTATGACGAGCAGCCAACCACATTTAAGCAGTCCTGGAAACAGCGTATGCGCTGGGCAAAAGGGTTCTTACAGGTGGCCAGAAAATATAACGGCAAGCTTCTTTTAGGAAGCTTCACAAAGAGCTTTGCTTGTTTTGATATGCTTGTCACAGTAGGTCTTGCTTACATTTTATCCCTTATCGGAGTTTTGGGAAACCTTGCATTTTTAGTTCTTTCTCTTATCTCCAAGAATCCGACCTATCTGCTTCTTGCTTTAAAGAGTATGGCAGGAGCAATTGCAATTCCTTACTTTATGCTTTTCGTAATCGGGTTAATAACTATTATTACTGAATGGAAGAAAATTATTTGCTCAACAAAGGGAAAAATAATTTCCGCATTCACCTTCCCACTTTTTATGATGACATATGTTCCTATTTCAATCGTGGCATTATTTAAGCATGTTGAATGGGAGCCAATTTCTCACAATGTTTCAAAATCAGTTGACGAAATTGAAAAAAATTAAACACAAAAACCGCTCTTTTGAGCGGTTTTTATATTAAACAAAAAATCCACCGCAATAGCGGTGGATTTCATTTTAACCGAGTTTTTTCTCAAGTTCGTCCATGCTGTCAACAATTTCTTTTGGAAGTCTGTCGCCAAACTGAGCAAAGAATTCTCTCTGCTGTTTAACTTCCTCTTTCCATACATCCTTATCAATTGAAAGGAGTTCTGTTAAAGCAGCATCGTCAATATCAAGACCGTCTAAGTCAAGGTCTTCCTTATTAGGAACGAAACCGATTGGAGTTTCAACTGCATCAACCTTGCCTTCGCATCTATCGATAATCCAGTTGAGAACGCGCATATTGTCGCCAAATCCAGGCCACATGAAGTTGCCCTCATCGTCAAGTCTGAACCAGTTAACATTGAAGATCTGAGGTGGGTTAGAAATCTTCTTACCCATATCATACCAATGCTGGAAGTAGTCAGCCATATTATATCCAACGAATGGACGCATAGCCATAGGGTCGCGTCTTACAACGCCAACTGCACCTGTTGCAGCAGCAGTTGTTTCAGATGCCATTGTAGCACCAACGAATACGCCGTGATCCCAATCGCGAGCCTGGTATACGAGCGGAGCAGTTTTTGCTCTTCTTCCGCCGAATACGATAGCAGATACAGGAACACCGTTTGGATTTTCAAATTCAGAAGAAATGCAAGGGCAGTTCTTAGCAGGAGCTGTAAATCTTGAATTCGGATTTGCAAGCTTCTTGCCTTCTGCGAAGTATTCCTTGCCATTACATTTATTCCCGAGCCAGTCGATAGCGTTTTCAGGCGGGTTCTTATCAAGGCCTTCCCACCAAACAGTCATATCGTCTGTGTTGATTGCAACATTTGTAAAGATTGTGCCCTTCTTTGTAGATTCGAGAGCATTAAAGTTTGTCTTTTCGCTTGTTCCTGGAGCAACGCCGAAGAAACCAGCTTCCGGGTTAACAGCATAAAGTCTGCCGTCTTCGCCAACTCGAAGCCAAGCAATATCATCGCCTACTGTCCAAACCTTATAGCCCTGAGCTTTAAGGCCTTCCGGCGGGATAAGCATTGCAAGGTTTGTCTTACCGCAAGCAGATGGGAAAGCCGCACAGATATACTTAACTTCGCCCTTTGGATTTTCTAAGCCTAAGATAAGCATATGTTCAGCCATCCAGCCTTCCTGCTTACCGAGGTAAGAAGCAATTCTGAGAGCAAAGCACTTTTTGCCGAGGAGAACATTACCGCCGTATGCCGAGTTAATTGACCAGATTGTGTCATCCTGTGGGAAGTGAACAATATATCTTTCCTCAGGATTTACATCTTTCTTAGCGTGTAAGCACTTAACGAAATCGCCGTCCTCGCCCAAAGCGTCAATAACAGCTTTGCCTACTCTTGTCATAATATCCATATTTAAAACAACATAGATGCTGTCTGTAAGCTCGATACCAATTTTAGAGAATGGAGAACCAACAGGGCCCATTGAATAAGGAATAACATACATTGTTCGCCCGATCATTGAGCCGTCATAAAGCTTTGAAAGCTTTGCATACATTTCGTCCGGAGCCATCCAGTTATTTATTGGACCGGCTTCTTCCTTTGTCGGTGTGCAGATAAATGTTCTGTCTTCAACTCGGGCAACATCATTTTCTGCTGTTCTATGATAATAACAACCCGGAAGTTTTTCCTGGTTAAGTTTAATCATTTCTCCTGTTGAAACCGCTTCTTCTCTGAGCTTTTCGAGCTGTTCTTCGCTACCGTCAATCCATACAATTTCGTCAGGACGACAAAGCTTAACCATCTCATCAAGCCAAGTTAAAACTTTCTTATTGTTAGTCATTTGATAAACCCCCTTAAAAAATTTTCAATTTGATGTTATTATATCACACATTAAGAAGTTTTGCAATATATTTTCGCTAAATTGCTGATTTTTTAACAAATTTTTCTTATAAAAAAGCCCGAGGTTTTACTCGGGTTTTTCTACATTTTAATTACGCTTCCGTTCCTCGCGTCATAGTAAATAGAGTTTCCGTCTTCAAACTTTATTTCCCATACAGGAAGGGCAAGAACGCTTTTATAAACTCCTGCACTTTTCCCAAGATAATATCCAAAGGAAATCTCTTTAACATTTACATTTCTTTCAGGTTTAAAATGATTTGGAAGAGAAATGATTATCCCCTCAATGGGCATTAGAGAATCCTCATAACTGCTTAATTCTTCCTCTGCCTTTATGATGTTTTTACCTGTGATTTTCTTTACCCCTTCATGTGTTACAACAAAGTCTATGAAGCTGTCAAAGAACTCGCAATCGTCATAAGAAAGAATAAAGGAAGCCAATGCTGCGCCTTCGCTTATCTCAATTTTTTCTTCCTTATATATATCTTCATAGATTCCGCAATCTTTCATAAACTTACGAAGAGCAGTTCTTACCCCTTCTTCGCTCAGGTCGATTTCTTCTTTCTCAGCTCTCGATATTTCAAAGACTTCGTCCGTCGCCTTATACTGCCCGCCTTCCCCCGCAAGCTTTTTAAGAAAAGCCTCATCATCTTCCAAAACTCTTGTTACATAACAAGCGGAATAAGTCTTGCGATTTTCGGGAAAGGTTTTTTCAGAAAGGTTTATATTCCCTTCCTTCAAAACAGAAATGACATCCATTCGGGTTTCACGGTTTACCTTATTGTCAGAAAGCTTTATCTTCATAAGATAAGCCCCAAGAAAAACATTTATAAGGAGCAATGCAAGAATTATTATGGTTTTAAATCTTTTCCAGTCCATACCATTCCTCCTTAATTAACAGCCCAACTTGTGTGCATAGTCTCATTGTTCTTTTTATAGCCATAATAGAGATAGCTGTCATAAATATAAATATTTTCTTTATCCTGATTTTCTGCACAGTATTTATCTATGGCTGTAATCATCTGTTCGTTAGAAACCAGCTGCCCTGTTTTCTGGAAGTTTTTAAGCTCCATCTTAAAATAGGTAAGCTTCCCTTTGGAAATAACCGCCTCAATAGCATGGGATGAAGGATTGTCGGTATATTCCATTATAAGACCGTTTATATAATAGTCAAAGCAAAGTCTTATCTCGCTCTGATAATCACCTGTTGCTTCCATTCCTGTAACTTTAATTTCATAGTCGGCATTTTTAATATCCGTTCCGGTAATTTCAAACATACCAAGAACAGTTTTAAGAGTTCCCGAAATCGCAACATAAAGAGAATTTTCTGCTGTCTGCACAGTTCCTCCGCTTATGTCGATTCCGTCTTTTGCCCCGCTTGCTTTAAACTCAATTATACCATCAGAGCTGAGCGTTATTCTTCTGTTGTCTCCCAGAAGAACACGGGAATTTTCATTGTTGACATAGCTTCTTATGGTATTAGGGTCACAACCGAAAATGCTTATAACATTTCGGGAAAGTTCGTTTTGCCCAACCTCTAAAAGACGGTCAGAAAAGTTCTGGGGAACCTTCGCCGAAATCTGAGGAGTCTCAATTTCAACAAGAGGAATTGTAAGCATAGAGCTTAGCATAGTTGAGTTACCATCAAAGCTATCTAGCTTTAATTCATAGCCGAAAGCATAGTTTTTATCTGTAACATTATCGAGCTTGTCAATAGCGTCATTGAGTTTTTTAATAGGGATATCCGTCTCGCATCTTATAATTTCTTCCGTTTTCGCTTCCTTAATATATATAAGAGCTGTTTCCTGCTGAGGAAGACCGGTTACGATAAGAATGTCAGCAAAAGAATCGATATTCTCTCTTATGGCACTGTCATTGATTTCCAAAAACTGAATAGGAAAAACAGGGTTTATTTCTGCCGGAAAATGCATAAGGGCGGAGTTAACTGACAGCATATTATTCCACACAGAAGTCTCAGTTACAACAGACTGAGCCGTAATCCTCCCAAACATATTCTTGATTATATCCATAGCAGGTCCGGATATTTTCTCATATCTCTCCGTTGAGGAATATAAAATATCTCGGTTGCCATCCTTGTTTACCACGATATATTCCGGGCTGACATACTCCCAGAAGGCGTTTGTTATGTTCTCATCATCAATGTCGGAAGGATTTTTAAAAACCTCTTCGACGGTTGTTCCGCCAAAGGTAGCCCCTGCCTTATCTTCCCCGATCCCCTGGGAACCTAAGACAAAGGAAAAAGAAACTGCCGTTACCATAAGAAGCAAAAAGATTATTATATTCTTTGCAATATTAAGCCTTCTGTCCCTTTGAGCAAATTTTTCTTTAAGGCTCATAAAACCCCTCCTTTCCCTAAACCGATGGGGGATGAACCCCATAAGCCTTAAATTATCAAAAAGGACGACTTAAAAGTCGTCCTGAAAATTTGTCTGAATTCTAGTATGCGCCCCAAGAGCGAATAATGTCAATTATATTATAGTCGTGTTTGATTATGAAGAACTTGCCAATCTGAACTTTTTCGCCATTCTCTGCATAAACCATATAGCTGTTAGAGCCAGGGGCTAAGTTTACAGTGTTAAAGAACAATGTTGATTCTCCTATGCTTGAAGAAACGCTCTTTTCTTCTGTGGCAGTAACACCATCTTCCCCAACAGTTGTAACAGTCTTATAGAGCTGTTCATAAAGACCTGTTTCCGGATTAAAAGCATAAACCGAAACAACAGTTCCAACCTGACCATATCCGGAAATTACATAAGAATTATCGAAGGTCATATCACTTATGCCCTCAGGATTTGTAATTGTTATAAGTTCCTTTGTGTTCCCCATTGCGTCCGGAGCCAAACTTTCAGGAGCCGCAAAAGCGGTAACACCAAATATTCCGATTATGGCGGCAAGCACTACAAAAGAAACTATTATTTTTTTCATAATACTACCTCCTTAATAACTACTCAGATATAACACAAAAGGGCAATCTCCCACTTCTGTTATATACAGTATAGCACACAATTGTTACACAAATATTACAAGCACCTTACATTTATATATTATTTTGATCTTCCATTTCTATCTTCTTATGAGCGTAATAAATCTCCTCAACCCTTTCTCTTGGAAGAGCAGATAAAAAGCTGAATTTCTTATCAAGAGCCTTTTCAATGTATGGAAGGCCTTCGCTTCTGCGCCCCTCCTGAATGAGAAGAAGTCCGTAGCCATAATATGCGTCAGGGAAAGAGGGTTCCCTCTCTAAAAGCTCTTCATATGTTTTTAACGCATTCTCCTTATCGCCCATAAGAACATAGGCCTCTGCAAGATTATCCATTATAACATTGTCATCAGAGTTATATTCATAAGCCTCCAAGCAGAACGGGAGTGCCTTTTCCTTATCCTTTTTAACAATATAGAGCAGGCCCAGGCTCTGATATACCATAGAGGTTACATAACTTTCCATAACTTCTTCCAGCATCTCGATTGCATCATCAAGTTGACCCTCTTTCCATGTTACAAGGGCAAGGAGGGACTTAACCTGTTGCTTCTGCGCATCTTTAAGCTTTGGGTTCATAGAAAGCTTGACGAATTCAGCTCTCGCCTCGCGAAGATATGCATTCTTTAAAAGAAAATAACCATACCCTATCTTAGAATGATAGTTCATTCCCCCCATTTTGTCTGCAAGAGTATATAGTCTATACGCCTTATCCGTGTTGCCCTTCGCATTAGCAGATGCCGCAAACCCTGCAACAATAGAGCCTCTTTTTACTATTATAAGCAGAACCACTGCAATTGATAATATAATTCCAATCATTTGTATTTCTCCTTATTTCTCTATATTTCTTCGCATAATTCAGGCGCAAATATTCTACCAGGAAGCAAAAATCTTTGCTTGCAAGGAGATTTTTGCGACGCCGTCAATTGATGTGGCGGCCTTTTGGCCGCAGAAAGCCGCCAGGCTTTCATAAATTTTGCTTTGCAAAATTTAACATACATCAATTATAATACGGATTCAAAATAAAAGCAACACTTTTTTGGAAAGCCTTTCTATTGACAAAAAACAGCCTTCCGTATATAATTTATTTATTAACCATCTTGGAGGATGAATTTTGATGAAACTGGGATTAGTTTTAGAGGGTGGCGCAAGCAGGACTGTTTTTTCCTGTGGAGTTATGGATGTTTTGCTCTCAAATAAAATTTATGCCGACTATGTTATCGGCACTTCGGCAGGGATTGCCTATGGCACTTCCTATGCTTCAAAGCAAATCGGCAGAAACCGTGAAGTCTCTGTTAAATATATGAGTGACAAACGCTATATGGGCGCAAAGTATCTTTTAAATCCCAAAAACCGAAGCTATTATAATCTTGACTTTGTTTTCAGCGACATCCCCAACAAAGAGGTTCTCTTTGACTTTGAGGAATTCTCCAAGTTCCCAGGGGATGTTATCGCAACTGTAACAAACCTTAAAACAGGGAAAGTCGAATACCTCCCCGTAACCGCAGACGACAAAGATTTTACCGTTCTTCGGGCAAGCTGTGCTCTTCCTATTATGTTCAAGCCCATAGAAATAGATGGCGAGAAATATTTAGACGGCGGAGTGGGGGACCCTATCCCATATAAACGGGCCTTTGAGGACGGATGCGACAAAATTATTGTTATTCTCACCCGTCAGGAAGGTTACAGAAAAGAAAACGACGGCTCAGAAAAGCTTGTTAAGCTTTTATACGGCAGGCATCCTGAGCTTGTCAGCACCTTTTTAAGAAGAGCCCAAATCTATAACGACAGCATAGACGCACTTGAAAAGCTTCAAAAAGAAGGGAAAGCCATTGTTATCCGCCCTGAAAAAATCGAAGGCGTTGCAAGAACAGAAAGCGACCCGAAAATTCTGGAAAGCCTTTACCAACAAGGCGTAACCGTTGGAAGCAAAAAGATGGAAGAAATCTTAGAATTTATAAAATAAAGGACTGCTATTGCAGTCCTTTTTCTTTATAGTCTTTATATAAGTAGAGAGAGCCACAAATAACAGTCAGCTCATCAGGATTTTCAAGGGCATCTTTAATGCTTTTATAAGGCTTTGCCGAAAAACCTTTTTCTTTGGCTTTTTGGGATAAAACCTCTGCCTCCTCTGCCCGAGGATTGTTCTCCACTTTAACACATCTTATTTTTTCATAGCCGTTTTCCTTTATAATATCAAGCATCTCCCCATAGGATTTATCCGCCATAACCCCCATAATAAATGTAGGGTTTTTATCAGGAAAATATCTCTTTAAAGACGCCATAAGGGAATTCATTCCGTTATTATTATGAGCCCCGTCAAAAATTATTAAAGGCTCTTTTGAAACAATCTCAAACCGTCCTTTATGGATGGCATTTTTTATGCCTTCCTTTATGTGTTTTTCTTCTATTCCAAGGGCAAGGGCCGTTTCTATGGCAAGGGTGGCATTTTCAATCTGAGAAAATCCGCCAAGGCCTGAGGCTATTTCAATCCCCCTATAAGAAAAGGTTTCGTATATATCAGTAAATCCCAAAGGCTCTGCTTTTTGTGTAATCATAAGAGGGCATTTCTTTTCCTTGCAGACTTTTAAGAGAACAGCCATAGCCTCTTCCTCTTGTTTTAGAGTTACAACCTTGGAGCCACTCTTTATAATCCCTGCTTTTTCCCCTGCAACCTGAGACAGTGTATCTCCAAGATATTCCGTATGGTCAAGAGCAATTCTTGTTATGACCGCCACTTCGGGAGGGTCAATAACATTTGTTGCATCCCTTGTTCCCCCAAGACCTGTTTCAAGGATAACCATATGGCATTTCTTTTCTTCAAAATAGCAAAAGGCCGCAGCAGTCCAGATTTCAAAAGGTGTTGGCATCTCGCCAAGTTCTTCTGCCACCGTTTCAGCAGCCGTCTGAACTCTCTCCATAAGGGTTTTCATCTCTTCTTCTCTTATGTCTTCCCCGTCTATATTTATTCTTTCGCAAACGCTTATAAGATTAGGGGAGGTATACTTCCCCGTTTTATATCCTGCCGAAGAAAAAATCCCTTGCAAGAAAGCACAGACCGAGCCTTTCCCGTTTGTTCCTGCGATGTGGATAAATTTTAAGTTTTTCTGCGGGTTACCCAATATATCAAGAAGGGCGGTTATGCTTTCAAGCCTAAGTCTTGCGACTGCCTGAAAACTATTTGCAAATTTTAAAAAGTCACTCATTTTTACAGCCCTTTCTTTTGTGATAAAGGAATTATCTTCCTCAGTTTTTCAAGATATTTAAAACTTAAAAGAAAAAATACAGTTTGAATAACAGCCTTGATTATCCCTGCCGGAAGTCTTAAAGAAAAGGCCACATTAAAGCTTGGAAAATATCCCGCCTCTAAAAGCACCGCGGTTGACAAAAACATATCTATTAAAAACATTAAAAGTCCGCAAATAATACACTTTATATTATACGCCTTATTCTTCTCCCTTTGTTCATAGAAAAGGGCACCATATATAAACCCAGCCAAAAATTCGAGGATGGTAAGGCCTGGAAGAATCGCTCCCGACGGCACGAGCAATACATTTAAAATGTCCCCAACCGCTCCGCAAAGGCCACCTACCCAAGGGCCAAAGAACGCCCCTGCAAGAAAAACAGAGATAAACTTAAATGGGATTTTAATTAAGTCCCCGATTCTAAATGTGCAAAAGACAGCAAGAATAGTTGTTATAGCCATAAGCATCGCAATTGCACAAAGGTTATAAACTGTAAGCTTTGGAAAGCCAAAAATCTTTTTCATAAAGAAAACCCTTTCTGTAATCGCTACAAAAAGGGTATAATATACGGATTTTGCAGCAACGGAATGCGGAAACTGCACCGCAAGCAATAAGCTTTTCGTAAGAAAGGCAACTTCCCGTCCTTTCTTCACTTAACGCGCGGTTTCCTACTTTGCAACAAGAAAATCTTACCACATATCCGTTTCTTTGTCAATAGAAAATTTAACAACAAAACCTATCAAATATTTTCCAATAAATATAGACAAATAGATTTTTTAATGTTACAATTATAAGTGTATTATATATCCATAAAAAGGAGTAGATGACAATGAAAATGACACAGGTTGTTTTAGCACGAATCGGCACTGATGAAACAGTCAGATATGCCGCTCAGGAGCTTTACACTTATCTTAAAAAAATCGACAACTCCCTTTTTGTCGACATTCGTTTTTATTCTGAATATGACGAGAGCGTAAAAAATGCTATCTGGGTTGGACAGAGTGAAGCATTCTCTGATAAACTTTTAGAGGTTGAGGATAATTTCCTTGACGATTCTATTTATATTAATGTTGAAAACAGCGCAGGTATAATCACTGGCTGTAACCCAAGAGCCGTTCTTATCGCGGCATACCGTTTCTTAAAGGAGCTTGGAGTTGCCTGGGTAAGACCTGCCGATGACGGCGAAGTTGTTCCCGAATATGAAATAAAGAGACTTGATGTTTTCGTTCAGGAAAAGGCATCGTACAGACACAGAGCAATCTGCATCGAGGGTGCAGTTTCCTATGAACATGTTTTAGAAATGCTCAAATGGATTCCGAGAGCAGGAATGAGCGGATACTACTTCCAGTTCCTCCGTCCATTTACCTTCTTTGAAAAATGGTATAACCATTTAGGAAGCGAAGGTTATATCGAAAGCGCAGATATTTCCCGTCCTGAGGTTGACGCCATCGTTAAAGAGCTTGAGAGCGAAATCGCACTGAGAGGTCTTGTTTATCATAAGGTTGGCCACGGCTGGACAGGAGAGCCTCTTGGCTTTACAAGTGACGGTTGGTATAAGGTTCCGTCCTCAGAGATTTCTGAAGAGATTAAGCCTCTCATTTCAGAGCTTGACGGAGAGCGCAAGTTCTTCCGCGATATTCCTCTTAACACAAACCTTTGTTATTCCAATCCAAAGGCCCGCAAGCTTATTGTTGACTATATCGCAGATTACATAAGAGAAAACCCACATGTTCACCTCCTCCATTTCTGGCTTGGAGACGGTTCAAACAATGTCTGCGAATGTAAAAACTGCACAGAAAGAGTTTCTGATTACTTCGTTATGATGCTCAACGAGCTTGATGATATCCTGACAAAAGAAGGAAACGACACAAAAGTTGTTTTCCTTTTATACGGCAATACTAACTGGGCACCTCTTAAAGAAAAGTTTAACGATTCCGACAGATTTGTTCTTATGTTTGCGCCGATTGCGAGAAATATGTCAAAAACCTTTAAGCTTATTGACCCAAGCAAGACATATACTCATGCTCCATACGAGGGGAATAAAACCAAACCTGTTCAACCTGGCGAAGTTGAAGAAGCTTATGCCCTTTTAAAAGAATGGCAGGATGTTTTCAGCGGAGACTCCTTTGACTATGACTATCATCTTATGTGGGATCACTTCTATGACCCAGGTTATTATAGCACAGCACAAACAGTTTATGACGATATGCAGGCCTTAGAGAAGATAGGTCTTAACGGTATGATGAGCTGCCAGCTCTCCCGCGCCGCTTTCCCGACAAATCTTCCATTGCATATTATGGCAGAAGTCCTCTGGGACAAAGACTGCGACTTTGAGGAAAAAGCTCTTGAATATTTCTTTAACGCCTTTGGCCCTGACGGCGAAGCTGTTATGGAATATATGAAGGCCCTCAGCGAAAACTTTGACCCATATTATAACAGACAGTGCTTTAAAACTGGGGTTGCACCTTACGGAAAAGAAGAAAGACTTGCAAAGCTTAAAAAAATAAAGGCAATTCTTGCAGGTTTTGAGCCTACAATCAAGAAAAACCTTGAAGAAGGACATTGTAGTGCCGTTGAGGCTTCCTGGAAATACTTAGAAATCCACGCAGAATATTGTCAGAAGTTGTTAAAACCGCTTGTTGCAAACGCAAACGGCAACACAGAAGACAGAGACAAATTTGCTGACGAAGTTGACGATTTTATCAGTCTTCTCCCAACAAGAGTAAGTAAAATCTTTGACGAGTTCTGGGCGCTTTTCGCAATAGCAAGAACAACCAGAGTGGATGTTAAATTAGACGGAGATGTAGAAGGCGCAGCATACTAATTTTAAAAAGTTTAAAAGAGCCCTCTCGGGCTCTTTTTTATGCTCAAAAAAAGACCGCATCAAGAGATGCGGTCTTTTTGATTTTATTAGTTGTTTGCCATTCTCTTGTATACTTCGTATCTGTCGAGAAGGTCTTTTTCTGCCTTATCAAAGAGCTCAACTGCTACTTCAGGATATGCTTTTTTGAGCATTAAGTAACGGTTTTCGCCTTCTAAGAATTCAGCGATTGTGCCTGTTGGCTCCTTAGAATCGAGAATGAATGGATTCTTGCCTTCAGCTTTAAGCTCAGGGTTGAATCTCCAGAGGTGCCAGTAACCTGTCTGAACAGCCTTCTTCTCTTCTGCGATTGTGTTAGCCATACCAACCTTAATACCGTGGTTGATACATGGAGCGTAAGCGATGATTAAAGATGGACCCGGATAAGCTTCTGCTTCCTTGATTGCCTTGAACGCCTGATTCATATCAGCGCCGAGAGCGATCTGAGCAACATATACATAGCCGTATGTTGTTGCAATCATACCAAGGTCTTTCTTCTTTGTCTTCATACCGGCAGCAGCAAACTTAGCAACAGCACCTGTTGGTGTAGCCTTTGAAGCCTGACCGCCTGTATTTGAGTAAACTTCTGTATCAACAACGAAGATATTGATGTCTTCGCCGGATGCGATAACGTGGTCAAGACCGCCGTAACCGATATCATAAGCCCAGCCGTCTCCGCCGAATGCCCAGATAGAACGCTTGATTAAGAAGTCTGTTCTGTCTGCGATTTCCTTGATTGCTGGATTTGACATATCTTCCTTGCCGATTAAAGCAATAATGTCTTTTGCAGCAGCCTTAGAAGCTTCAGCGTTGTCCTTGCCTTCAATCCAAGCCTTGAATGCGTCAGCAAGTTCTGGAGCAACTGTGTCCATAACTGCGTTCATACGGTTTACAAGTGTCTTTCTAACTTTCTTGTTAGCAGCAACCATACCAAGACCGAATTCAGCGTTATCTTCAAAGAGTGAGTTAGCCCAAGCCGGACCCTTGCCCTCTGCGTTCTTGCAGTATGGCATTGAAGGAGCAGAGCCGCCCCAGATTGATGTACAACCTGTTGCGTTAGCAACCATCATTCTGTCACCGAAGAGCTGAGTGATAAGCTTAATATAAGGTGTTTCACCACAGCCTGCACAAGCGCCGGAGAATTCAAGCATTGGTGTTGCAAACTGAGAGTTCTTGAATGTCTTCATAATATCGAGGTCGTTCTGCTTTGTTGGGATTGTCATAGCGAAATCCCAGTTTGGAGCTTCAATTTCATCAACCTCGTCGATTGGCTTCATTGTGAGAGCCTTTTCCTTAGCAGGACAAACCTGAGCACAAACGCCGCAGCCGAGACAGTCAAGAGGAGAAACCTGCATTCTATACTGCATACCTGCGATACCGTTTGCATTCTTTGTCGCAAATCCTTCTGGCTTGTTAGCAGCCTCTTCTTCTGTTAAGAGAACAGGACGGATAGCAGCGTGAGGACAAACGAGTGAACACTGGTTACACTGGATACACTTGTCAATATCCCAAACAGGAACATTAACTGCAACGCCTCTCTTTTCGTATCTTGATGTACCTGTTTCAAAAGTACCGTCTTCCATTCCTAAGAATGTTGATACAGGAAGCTTGTTACCAGCCTGAGCATTTACAGGTTCAACAATCTTGCTGATGAATTCAGGAATATCTTTCTTTTCTGTTTCAGCGTCAACTGCATCTTTCCAAGCAGCTGGAACTTCAACCTTTACAAGAGCTTCGATAGCGCCGTCAACTGCATCGCAGTTCATTTTAACGATTTCGTCACCCTTCTTGCCGTATGTCTTCTTGATTGCGCCCTTGATAAGTTCAACAGCTTCATCAAAAGGAATAACATTAGCGAGCTTGAAGAATGCGCTCTGTGTTACCATGTTAATTCTGTTAGGACCAAGACCAACCTTAACTGCAACATCAACAGCGTTGATTGTGTAGAAGTTAATGTCGTTTTCAGCTAAGTATCTCTTAACCTTTGCAGGGAGCTTTTCGTCAAGCTCTTCTGGGCTCCATACGCAGTTAAGTAAGAATGTACCGCCCTTTTTGAGTCCTTCGAGTACATCATACTGATGAACATAAGCAGGCTTATGACAAGCGATATAGTCAGCTTCATCAAGAAGATAAGTTGACTTAATCGGCTTTTTACCAAATCTTAAATGGGACATTGTTACGCCGCCTGATTTCTTTGAGTCATAATCAAAGTATGCCTGAGCGTAAAGGTCTGTGTTATCACCGATAATCTTGATTGCGTCTTTGTTAGCACCAACAGTACCGTCAGAACCGAATCCCCAGAACTTACAACGAGTAGCACCCTCCGGAGCTGCGTTGATTTTTTCAGGAAGCTCGAGAGAAAGGTTTGTTACATCGTCCACAATACCGATTGTGAAGTTGTTCTTTGGCTCAGCAGCATCAAGATTATTGAATACAGCGAGAAGCTGTGTTGGAGTTGTATCCTTTGAACCGAGGCCGTATCTACCGCCAACGATTAATGGAGCATTTTCCTTACCTGTGAATAAGTTACAAACATCAAGGTAAAGCGGTTCGCCAAGTGAACCTGGTTCTTTTGTTCTGTCTAAAACAGCGATTTTCTTAACTGTTTTTGGAAGAACATCGAAGAAATATTTAGCAGAGAATGGACGATAAAGATGAACTTTAACAACACCAACTTTTCCGCCTCTTGCGTTGATATAATCAACTGTTTCTTCAAGAGCTTCACAAACGCTACCCATAGCGATAATAACTTTTTCAGCATCATCTGCACCGTAGTAGTTAAATGGCTTGTATTCTCTGCCTGTAATCTTGGAGATTTCAACCATATAATCATTTACGATGTCAGGAACAGCGTCATAGAATTTGTTTGAAGCTTCTCTGCCCTGGAAGTAGATATCAGAGTTCTGAGCAGTTCCGCGAAGAACAGGGTGCTCAGGATTTAATGCTCTGTCTTTGAATTCCTTTAAAGCTTCTTTATCAAGAAGTCTTTCAAGGTCAGAGTATTCCATAACTTCAACCTTCTGGATTTCGTGAGAAGTTCTGAAACCGTCAAAGAAATGAAGGAAAGGAACACGGCTCTTTATAGTTGCAAGATGAGCAAGACCGCCGAGGTCCATAACTTCCTGAACGCTTCCTGAAGCTAAGAGAGCAAAGCCTGTCTGACGACAAGCCATAACATCCTGGTGGTCACCGAAGATGTTAAGAGCGTGAGCAGCGAGTGCTCTTGCGCTTACATGGAAAACTGTCGGAAGGAGTTCACCTGCGATTTTATACATATTAGGAATCATAAGGAGAAGTCCTTGTGATGCTGTAAATGTTGTTGTTAAAGCACCTGCTTGAAGTGAACCGTGAACTGCACCAGCAGCACCAGCTTCAGACTGCATTTCTACAACATCTACTGTTTCGCCAAAAATGTTCTTTTGGCCTTTCGCACTCATTTCGTCAACAACTTCAGCCATTGTTGAAGAAGGAGTGATAGGATAGATAGCAGCAACTTCTGTAAACGCATAAGATGTATATGCGGCAGCGTTGTTACCATCCATGGTCTTAAATGTTTTAGCCATTTTATTGCCTCCTTGACTATATATTTTAATAATTTTACTAAGGTAATTTGTCGTGGCGCCATACGCCGTATATCATTATATCATACTTTCCTCAATATTTCAAATCTTTTTTGAAAAAATTTTAACAAATTTTTGCATATTTTTCTGTTATTCTTCTATATTTCCTTATTCCTCCTCAGCTTTGGCAAGGCATTTGACACTTTTCCTAAAATATGTTATCTTTATAGCATCGAAAGGAATGATAATATGAAGGCAATTATAACAGGTGCATCCTCAGGGCTTGGCGCCGATATGGCAAGGGTTTTATCCAAAATGGGTTGGGATTTAATCATAACCGCAAGAAGAGAGGACCGTCTTCTTGCCCTTAAAGACGAGCTTAAAACAAATGTAACCGTTATCCCTGCGGATTTAGGAACAGAAGAGGGTTGCTACGGCTTTATCAAAAAAATCGAAAATGAGGACTTTGATTTAGCAATAAACAATGCAGGCTTTGGCCTTTTCGGAGAGTTTTCTTCTCTTGAAACCGAGAAAGAGCTTAATATGATTGACCTTAACATAAAATCCGTTCATATTCTTACAAAACATTTTGTGGAATACTTTGGGTGCAAAGGCAAAGGCAACATTTTAAATGTAGCATCTTCGGCAGGACTTATGCCGGGCGGACCGCTTATGGCAACCTACTACGCAACAAAAGCTTATGTAGTCAGCCTCTCCCGTGGGATTTACGAGGAGCTTCGCCGAAAGAAAAGCAAGGTAAAAATCAGCGTTCTTTGCCCCGGCCCCGTTGACACGGAATTTAACTCTGTTGCAGGAGTTTCATTTGCCCTTAAAGGTCTTAACTCCTACAAAACCGCAGAATATGCAATAAAGAAAACTCTTTCGGGAAAGCTTATTATAATCCCCGGAGTGTCAATAAAATTTGCATACATCTTAAACCGCCTTGCACCAACAAAACTTGCCTTAAAGATTGCATATAAGATACAAAAACAAAAAGGAGATGCTTAGCATCTCCTTTTTTATTTTACATGGAAATATTGTTTTGCCATTTCAAGCTGATTATCAACCTCAATCTCAGTTTCGCTTAAAATTTTAAGAAGCTCAATCTGAGTTTTCGGGTCTAAAATTCCGTTTTGAGGAAGATATCCCGATGCTTTTTGAACAAGTGTTACCGCAAGGGCCATATTCTCGTCAAAATATTCGTTTATCTCGCCCTGGTAAATTCCTAAAAATGCAAGCATTTCTTTAACATTTTTAATCTCCTCAGAGCTTTGTCCTACGCTAAATGTATTCTTATATTTTGGCTCTTTAAACTGCGTAAGGTCAACCTTTTCGGTTATATTCTCTGCATAAATATCAGGCATAAGGCCTATGCCTTCAATATTTTTTCCGCTTGGGGTAAGATAAAAAGCTGTTGTATATTTAATAATTCCGCCGTCCATAAGTCTTGACATTGTCTGGACTGTTCCTTTTCCGTAAGACTTCTCGCCAATCAAAATTGCCGCGTTATTTTCAGAAAGAGCCGCCGCCAGAACCTCTGATGCGCTTGCGGAATAATTATTCATAAGAACAACTATGTTGTAGTCAGTATTTGGTCCTGTTGCCTCATATTTAATATCGTTCTTTGTCCCTTTTCGGTCCTCAGAAGTTATAACCGCCTTTTTCGGCAGGAATAAATCTGCAACCTCAATGGCTTCGTTTAGATATCCGCCTGAATTGTTTCGGACATCAATTATAATATTCTTAACCCTTGCTCTTCTGAAATCCCCAAGGGCAGAGCTTACATATTTTGCTGTGTTGGTTGAGAAAGAATAAACTTCAATATATCCGATTTTATTGTCAATAATCATAGACCCAACAGGCTCGGACACAATCTTTTCGCGAACCATATTAAATGTAAGGTCCCCCGCTCCGCTTCTTCTTACCACCAAGGAAACGGGTGTGCCCTCTAACCCCTTAATATAGCTTGTTGCTTTATCTAAATCCATTCCAGATAGGGCCGTTCCGTTTGCAGAAATAATTCTGTCTCCTGATTTTAATCCTGCTCTTTCAGCAGGAGTGTTCGGAAGAACCTGACTTATTATAAGGGCGTCTCCAATCTGGGTTACAGAAACGCCGATACCTGTTATAGTGTCAGATAAGGACTCCAAAAGCTTTGCCGATTCGGCAGGAGTATAATACGCCCCGTATTTATCAACACTGCTAAGGAGAGATTTCATAATCTCTGTATAAAGCTCAGGGTGAGCCTCAACTAATTTAACAAGGGTTTGAAGATAAGCATTACCATTGCTGTAATCTCCATAAACGCCATAGGTAGTGATATTTTTCCCTACTCCTTCAATAAGCTGTGCCTCGGTAAAAAGGCTTCCCTCAGGAAGAGGGTCCGCCATAACGCCCATTACTGATAAACTCAAACAAAGGGTAAGGAGTAGCGCAACTATTTTTTTCATAATTTTCACCTCAGTTTTTTACATCTGCTCAGGAGCATCAATCTTAAGCATCTTAAGTATTCCGCGAAGAACAGTTCCCACAGATGCACAGAGTTTAAGTCTTGCTCCCATAAGCTCTTCGTCCTCACACTTAACACGGCAAGCATTATAGAAAGAATGGAAGGCGGTTGCAAGTTCGATTGAATATCTTGTTATTCTTGCAGGTTCTCTTGAAATTGCTGCAAGACGAATTTCTTCAGGAAGTTCACAGAGTTTCTTTAAAAGTTCAAGCTCGCTCTCTTCCTTTAAAGCAGACGGATTAATTTTTTCAAACGGTAATACGGAAACGCCCTCATTTGCAAGGGCTTTGATAATACTGCAAATTCTTGCATGAGCATACTGAACATAATAAACAGGGTTTTCACTGCTTTCCTTAACCGCCAAATCAAGGTCAAAGTCAAGGTGGCTTCCTGCCATTCTCATATTAAAGAAAAATCTTGCAACATCGATTGATACATCTTCGAGCAGGTCAGAAAGGGTTATCGCCTTACCCGTTCTCTTTGACATTCTTACAACTTCGCCGTCACGGGTTAAGCGAACAAGCTGCATTAAAACAACTTCAAGACTGTCAGGGTTTAAGCCGACTGCCGCCATAGCGCCTTTCATTCTTGCAACATGGCCATGGTGGTCAGCGCCCCAGACATCAATTGCCAAATCATATTTTCTTGTTTCAAGCTTATTGATATGGTAAGCAATATCCGCCGCAAAATATGTGGGGATGCCGTTCTGACGGACTAAAACCTCATTCTTTTCAAGGCCCATCTTCTCGCAGTTAAGCCAGATAGCCCCCTCTTCTTCGTAGGTATATCCGCTGTCTGTTAAACGCTTTATTGCATCCTCAACCGCTCCGCTCTTATGAAGCTCGCTCTCTCTGAACCATACATCATAGAAAATTCTATACTTTCCAAGGTCGGTTTCAAGATACTTTATGTTCTTCTCCAAGGCATAATCCACAAGTGCCTTTTTTCTGTCCTCAGAAGATGCGTCAAGATATTTATCCCCATTGAGCTTAATAAATTCTTTGGCGTGGTCGCGGATATCTTCGCCGTGATATCCGTCCTCAGGAAACTCTATTGCATCTTCCCCTTTAAGCTCCTGAATATATCTTGCCTCTAAGGATTTTCCGAATTTCTCAATCTGGTTTCCTGCATCGTTTATATAGAATTCACGGGTAACCTCATAACCTGCATACTCCATAACGCTTGCCATACAGTCGCCAAGCGCACCGCCACGGGCATTTCCCATATGCATAGGGCCTGTGGGGTTTGCAGATACAAACTCAATCATAACCTTTTTGCCCTTGCCCATATCAATCTTGCCGTAGTCTGTTCCCATTTTTTCGATGGCAGACAAAACGGAATAAAGATAGTTATTGGTTAAGTAAAAGTTAATAAAGCCTGCCCCTGCAATCTCAACCTTTTCAATGTCCTCATTTTTTTCAAGACAGGAAACAATTCCCTCTGCGATTTTTCTCGGCGCAGCTTTAAGGGGTTTTGCAAGCATCATAGCGATATTGCAGGCAAAGTCGCCGTGCTGTTTATCCTTTGGAATTTCAAGCTTTAAAATACTTTCAAAGTCAATTTTTTCTTCAGGTGCAGGAACTTCCCCCTTGGAAATTGCAAGGTTTAAAGCGGAGATAACCGCATCCCCTATTGACTTTTTAACATTCTCGATAATATTCATAGTTTTATCCTTTCGTTCTTACAGATATATGAAGTGTGTTTAAGGCATAGCTTTCATTGTTAAA
Organism: Clostridia bacterium; assembly: GCA_045578465.1. Lineage (GTDB taxonomy): Bacteria > Bacillota > Clostridia > Monoglobales > Monoglobaceae > SIG454. The sequence goes on from JAZNKJ010000052.1 coordinate 20,644, forward strand.
ATCAATGGTATAGGAAAGCTTAACCTTTCCCCCGTCTTCGCTGAGGTCATTTTCAAACTCACGAAGCTCAGTTGCAACAGGAATCATCCCGTAAGGAGTGTTATAATTGCAAAGTCTTTTTCCACCAAGGGAAAACTCCATTTTGCTTTCAACATCTCCTCGTCGGGAGAGAATTATGTTATCCTCTGCGATTTTAACAATGGTCTTTGTATTTTTAAAGCCTGTAAGCTCTGTTTCATCATACATTATATAAAACTTATCGTTCTTTTTGGAGAATTTGCCTAAGGTTTCAAGCTCAATCTTATCCTCCGCACCACCGTCAAAAGGCTGTTGAACGGTAACAATTTTTATCATTGCGTTATTTTCCATCTATTCCACTCCAAGTTCTAATGCAAGCTCAATATGACGGGTTATAATTTCCTTAACGCTCACTCCGCAGTCCGCCCAAAGCTTTGGATACATACTGATTGGGGTAAAGCCAGGGAGAGTGTTAATCTCGTTTAAATAAACCTTGCCGTCATCCTTTGAAACAAGAAAATCAACACGGGAAAAGCCTCTGCACTCAGCCATTTTATATGCCCTTATGGCGTAGTCCTTGATTAAATCTCTTGTTTTATCGTCTATTGATGCAGGGATAATAAGCCCTGAATTTTCATCCTCATATTTTGCCTCAAAATCATAGAAATCCTTTGCAGGCTTAATCTCCCCTAAATTCTCAGCAGCCACGGGAGCATAATTTCCACATACACTGCACTCAACTTCCTTAGGGTTGATAGCTTTTTCTATCATAACCTTATAGTCATGCTTAAAGGCAAGGTCAATTCCTTTTTCAAGTTCCTCTCTGTTATATGCCTTTGTAACCCCCACTGATGAGCCGGCATTTGGTGGCTTAATGAAGCAAGGGTAACCGATTTTTTCTTCTATTTCTTCAAAATCAATTTCGTCCCCTGTTTTAAATTCAACCCAAGGGACAACAGGGATGCCTGCGTTTCTAAACAGCACCTTCGCAACGCACTTATCCATACAAACCGAGCTTCCGATAACTCCGCTGCCTATGCAAGGAATTCCGGCAAGGGCGCAAAGGCCCTGAATTGTTCCGTCCTCTCCGTTTTTGCCGTGGAGAACAGGGTATACGGCATCAATTTTAATAGCCTCAGGGGTATCCCCAAAGATTATAATTCCGCCGTCAACTCTGTCAGGAGAAAGGATTGCCCTGCGGGGTGCTTCTTCCTGCCAGTTTTCATAAGGAAGAGTGCCCTCAAAAAGACGCCACTCCCCTTCCTTTGTAATCCCGATTACAACAGGGTTATATTTTTCTCTATCAATATTTTCAATAACCGTCCGAACAGACATTATGGAAATATCGTGTTCAGAGGAAACTCCTCCAAATAGTATACAGATGGTTTTCTTATCCAAGTCTTTTCCCTCCGATACATATAAATTCAACTTTAAGTATACATCAAAACCATTCAAAAATCAAGGTATAAAGCCAACTTTTTTCGGTAATACTCAAATAAAATCATCGCTTTTATGGAGGCAAATATGAAAAATATAAACTTTTTCCGTCTGGCAATTGTATCAGCTACCCTTTACCTTTGTTTTTCTGTTATTACATACGCAAAAACCGCTCAGGAAAATATCGCCCACTCGGTTTTGAGGCTGCACATCGTGGCAAACAGCAACTCAGAGGAAGATCAAAACCTTAAACTTTTGGTCAGAGACAGCATTTTAGAAAAAGCAGGGCATCTTTTTGATTCCTCTTCTTCCCTTTCTGATTCTGAAAAAATTGCAAGGGAAAATCTTAATTATATTGAAGAAATTGCAAGGGAAACTCTTAAAAACCAAGGCTGTTTCGCCCCCGTTCGTGCAGAAATTAAAGACGAAGCATTTCCCGTAAAATTCTATGGGGACATAATGCTCCCCTCAGGGCGATACCGCGCCCTTAAAATTACAATCGGGGAGGGAGCGGGCGAAAATTGGTGGTGCGTTATGTATCCCCCTATGTGTAATATTGAAAATTTAACTATGGAAAGCGGGAAAAATAAGCTCAAAGACGCCTTGGGTAGCGACGAATACAGAATAATTTCTTCTTCCTCTTTCCCCTGCCAGATCCGTTTTAAAATAGTTGACCTTGTAAATTCCCTTTTATAGCCTAAAAGTTTTCAATTAACCCTTGACAAAAATGGGAAGGTGTGTTATTATAATATGGCTATGAGGTTAAGACTTGCCGGAGTGGCGGAACTGGCAGACGCCCAGGACTTAAAATCCTGTGGGATTTTTTCCCGTACCGGTTCGATTCCGGTCTCCGGCACCACCTTATATGTCATAAAATATATAAAGGTGAATATAATCTTAATAGCTTAAATATCGCAGGGTAGAGCAGTTTGGTAGCTCGTCGGGCTCATAACCCGGAGGTCGTCGGTTCAAATCCGGCCCCTGCACCCAAAAATCCGTACACGAAAGTGTGCGGATTTTTACTTATTACCTCTTCACTATTCACTATTCACGAAAAACCTTTCGTACGGATTTTTGAAGTAACAAGTAATAGTGAATAAGGAAGAAGTTAAGGCGGCTTTCCATAGGAAAGATAACCCGGAGAAATTTTGCACATAAAAGG
>JAZNKJ010000053.1:0-4429 GCA_045578465.1 Clostridia bacterium
CGCTTATCCGCACTTTAAATGAGGAAATTCATAAGGTTGATAAAAACCTTGTCTTCAGCGTAAGCCCTGCAGGAATCTGGGCGAATAAACAAAATATGGAGGGGGGCAGCGCGACCGCAGGGGCCCAGACCTATTTTGATTCATACGCCGACACAAGGCTTTGGGTTAAAGAAAACCTTGTTGATATTATCTTGCCTCAAGTTTACTGGCACCGAGGCTTTGAGATTGCGGACTTTAATGTCCTCTCTTCCTGGTGGGCAGACACAGTTGAGGGGACAAATGTTAAGCTTTGCCCCGGTATTGCCGCATACAGAGCAAGCGACACGACGGACAGCCAAAGTCCTTGGTACGGGGAAAAGGGAATTGCCGAAATCGCCGCACAAATTGACCTTTCAAGACTGCATAAAATGAGCGGATATGCTCTTTATCGCTATGGAAGTCTTGCCTCAAATAAAGGCCTTTTTGAGATCACCCAGAAAATGAACAAGACCGATGAGCCATCCGACATTTTCACCGACCTTAACTCTTTCTCCTGGGCAAAAGAGGCAATAGAGAGCCTTTATGAAAAGGGGATTGTCAAAGGCTATGAGGATAAGAGCTTTGGCGGTGGAAACACCGTAACAAGAGCAGATTTTACACTTATGCTAATCCGTGCAACAGAAAAGGAAACCGAATTTACCGAAAACTTTTCTGATGTTAGTGAAAAAGATTATTTTTATAAAGAAATCGGAATGGCAAAGGCATTAAACCTTATAAGTGGACTTGGGGAGAACACTTTCGCCCCGAGGAATAATATTTCAAGGCAGGATATGGCGGTTATTGCATACAGATATTTATCCTCCGAGGGTCTTATCGAAAAAGAGACTTTTAAAGATAACCTCTTTTCCGACTCAAACGAGGTTAAAGATTACGCCCGCGAGGCGGTTGCATCCCTTTTTAAAGCAGGGATAATAAACGGCTATGAAGACAACACTTTCCGCCCCAACGGAAATGCCACAAGAGCGGAAACCGCAGTTATAATATACAGAATGACAAAGCTTATTAAATAAAAAAGACGGGGTTTTACCCCGTCTTTTTCTTGTTAAATATATTGCAAAAAATGGCGATGTGTGTTATAATTACTTCATATGTGAATTTATATTGAAAGGAACTGATAAAATGGGTTTAACACTTACAGAAAAAATCCTTAATGCCCACATCGTAGACGGCGAAGCGGTAAGGGGCAGCGAAATCGGGATTAAGATTGACCAGACCTTAACTCAGGACGCCACAGGAACTATGGCATACCTTGAATTTGAGGCTATGGGTATTCCGAGAGTTAAAACAGAAAAATCTGTTGCATATATCGACCATAACACCTTGCAGTCAGGCTTTGAAAATGCCGATGACCACAGATTTATCGGCTCAATTGCCAAAAAACACGGCGTTTATTTCAGCCGTCCCGGTAACGGAATCTGCCATCAGGTGCATTTGGAGCGCTTTGGTATCCCCGGGAAAACTTTAATCGGCTCTGACAGCCACACCCCAACAGGTGGCGGCCTTGGTATGATTGCAATCGGCGCAGGCGGACTTGATGTTGCCGTTGCTATGGGTGGTGGTGCTTATTATATAACCTACCCGAAAATCGTTAAGGTTAACCTTAGCGGAAAACTTTCTTCCTGGTGCTCAGCCAAGGATGTTATTTTAGAGGTTTTAAAGAGACTTACCGTTAAAGGCGGAGTTGGAAAGGTTATCGAATACTGCGGAGAGGGTGTTAAGACACTTTCCGTTCCTGAGCGTGCAACCATAACAAATATGGGCGCTGAGCTTGGGGCAACAACCTCCATCTTCCCATCTGACGAAATTACAAAAGAATTCTTAAAGGCACAAAAAAGAGAAGAGGTATGGACTCCGCTTAGCGCTGACCCAGACGCAGTTTATGACGAAGTGGTTGAAATCAACCTCTCCGAGATTGAGCCTGCGGCGGCTTGCCCACACTCTCCTGATAACATTAAATCTGTTTCCGAGATTGGAAATATGAAAATTGACCAGGTTTGTATCGGCTCCTGCACAAACAGTTCCCTCCTTGATATGCTCAAAGTTGCGCACATCTTAAAGGGCAAGACTGTTCATCCTGATGTGTCCTTATCTATTGCGCCTGGTTCAAAACAGGTTTTAAATATGCTTGCAAAATGCGGAGCACTCTCTGATTTAATCGATGCGGGCGCAAGAATACTCGAAAGCGCTTGCGGACCTTGTATCGGTATGGGACAGTCCCCTAACTCAAAGGGAATTTCTCTTCGTACCTTTAACCGTAACTTTGAAGGTCGAAGCGGAACAAAGGACGGACAGATTTATCTTGTTTCCCCTGAGGTTGCGGCGGTTAGCGCCTTAACAGGTGTTTTAACTGACCCAAGAACTCTCGGGGAAATGCCAAAATTCAATCTTCCCGAAGAATTTATTATAAACGACAATATGGTTGTTCCTCCTGCTCCTGAAAACGAGGCAGACAGCGTTGAAATTTTAAGAGGGCCGAACATTAAGCCGTTCCCGAAAACTTCTCCTCTTGAAGATGAAATTGAGTGTAAATGTTCCCTTAAAGTGGGCGACAACATAACAACCGACCACATCATGCCTGCGGGAGCGAAAATTCTTCCTCTCCGTTCAAACATTCCTGCAATCTCCAAGCATTGCTTTACGGTTTGCGATGAAGGCTTCCCTGAAAGAGCAGAAAACTTAGGCAAGAGCATTATCGTTGGCGGAGCCAATTACGGGCAGGGTTCATCCCGTGAGCACGCGGCTCTTGCTCCTCTCCATCTTGGAGTTAAAGCGGTTTTAGTTAAGTCCTTTGCAAGAATTCACCGCGCAAACCTTATAAACGCAGGTATTCTTCCTTTGACTTTCAAAAATGAAGCTGACTATGAAAAGATTGCCCAAGGGGACGATTTAAAAATCGAAAACCTTATTGCATCCGTTAAAGAGGGCAAAGATATTGTTATTAAAAACATAACAACAGGGGAAGAAATCCCTTGCGAATGTGATCTTAGCGGAAGAACAAAGGCAATTATCTTATCCGGCGGACTTTTAAGCTACACCAAAGAGAACATCTAAGGAGGAGAGAAAAATGGAAAAGATTAAAATGCTTACCCCTCTCGTTGAGATGGACGGGGATGAAATGACAAGAATTATATGGAAGATGATAAAGGATATCCTTTTAACTCCATATATTGACCTTAAAACAGAGTATTATGATTTAGGCCTTGAATACAGAAACGAAACAAACGATAAGGTTACATTTGACAGTGCCGAGGCAACTAAAAAATACGGTGTTGCCGTAAAATGTGCAACAATTACGCCTAACGCTGCCCGTATGAGCGAATATAACCTTAAAGAAATGTGGAAGTCTCCAAACGGAACAATAAGAGCTATCCTTGACGGAACAGTTTTCAGAACTCCGATTATCGTTAAAGGCATAACTCCTTTTATTCCTACTTGGACAAAGCCAATAACTATCGCAAGACACGCATACGGCGATGTTTATAAAAATACAGAGATGCAGGTTCCTGCTGGTTCAAAGTGTGAGCTTGTCTGCACAGATAAAGACGGAAATGAAGTAAGACAGTTAATCCATGAGTTTGGTGACAGCGCAGGTATCATTCAGGGTTTGCATAACATAGACAAGTCAATTGAAAGCTTTGCGAGAAGTTGTTTCAACTTTGCTCTTGACACAAAGCAGGATTTATGGTTTGCAACAAAGGACACCATTTCCAAAAAGTATGACCACCGCTTTAAAGATATTTTTAACGAAATCTTCGAGGCGGAATATAAAGAAAAATTTGACGCTCTTGGCATTGAATATTTCTACACCTTGATTGACGATGCAGTTGCAAGAGTTGTAAGGAGCGAGGGCGGATATATCTGGGCCTGCAAGAACTATGACGGCGATGTTATGAGCGATATGGTTGCAACCGCTTACGGAAGCCTTGCAATGATGACATCTGTTTTGGTTTCCCCTGACGGCGTTTATGAATACGAGGCGGCTCACGGAACTGTTCAGCGCCACTATTATAAACACTTAAAGGGCGAAAAAACCTCAACAAACAGCGTTGCAACTCTCTTTGCCTGGACTGGCGCTCTTCGAAAAAGAGGGGAGCTTGACGGTCTAAATGACCTTGTAGACTTTGCAGATAAGCTTGAAAAAGTAACAATTAAGACTATTGAAGACGGCGTTATGACAGGAGACCTTGCTCTTTTATCAACTCTCCCAAATAAGCAAAAAGTTGATACAGAGGAATTCCTTCTCGCCATCAACGAAAGACTTAAAGAAATGTTATAAAAAAGAAAACCCCCGAAATTTCGGGGGTTTCTTTTTTAGAGGTTTTTTATTTTGTCAATGCATTTTTTGCATATTCTCTTGTCGCCAAATTCAACAACATCCTCAGCGCTTGCG
>JAZNKJ010000054.1:0-7100 GCA_045578465.1 Clostridia bacterium
CCTTAACGCAGCAATCACGGAGAGGTTCTACTAACCATAAGGCTTTCTTCCTCTCGGCTCGGAAGCTACAAACATAAAAACTGTTCCTCTGGCTCGCACCAACCGCCATTTCTCTTTAGGGCATATTTTTACGCACTCTTCGTCAATGCCTTTATACTTTTAAAATTATACCATATGAAATTTTGTTTGTCAACAAATTTTGCATTATTTCGCAAAATCTGTTATCTGTTTAAGATAAGCTTTGTAAGCTCAACAGGGTCAACGATTTCGTCCCCTTTGTAAACTCTCATATTGCCGGAAGCAATTTCGTCAATTAAGATAACTTCATTGTTGTTATAACCGAATTCAAACTTGATATCCCAAAGGTCAAGGCCGATTGTTTTAAGGTCGTCAGCAACAATTTTTGTTATTTTAAGAGTCTGTTCTTTCATGCTTTCAAACATCTGGGGTGTCATAACGCCAAGAGCAGCAAGCCCCTCGCCTGTTACAAGCGGGTCGCCCTTTTCGTCATTCTTAAAGGTACATTCAACATATCCACCTTCAAGCTTAGTTCCATCTTCAATATATTCGCCATATCTTCTTATAAAGCTACCTGTTGCTACAAGACGACAGATAACTTCAAGACCATGACCAAAAACAGTTGCAGGAAGAACTTCCATTGTAGCTTCATCAATATTTGCGCTTACATAGTGAGTCTTAATACCTGCTTCTTTAAGGAGGTCAAAATAATAAACTGATGTTTTTAAATTCTCCTTACCTATACCGTCAATTGTTAAACCGACACTATTTTCGCCCGGGTCAAAAACGCCATCTTTACCTGTGCAGTCATCCTTAAATTTAAGCATAACATTACCATTTTCAAGTTCATAAACATCTTTTGTTTTGCCTTTGTAGATCAAATTCATTATCTTATCCTCTCCTTTTGCAGTCCGTAAAACTGCCAAATTAAAAACTAATAATATAATACATCACTTTTTTAAAAAAATCAATATAATTTCCCTAATTTTGTGATTTTTTATAATATTTTTTCAGCTTTTGACACCTGTAAAATCATTTTTCACAAATTTTAAAACAAACTAATTTCTATTCGTATATTATAATAACTCGACCAATGCCGATTTTTGCAGTTTGTGCATCGGTAAATACGCCTGCTGTCTTTCCTTTATAATTCTGCGCCTGACTTATCGAGAGGCTTTTATATCCGCTTCCTGATGAATATCTGTATATTTGAACATCGTCCGAAAGTTCAACTACCGCACTGCCTATTTTAACTCTTAATCCATCAATAGCCTTAAGCTCTCCCCAACCGGCATCTCGAAGAGCAAATATACTTTTAAGAGTGCCTCCATCAAGCATCATAGCAACGGGCATACCCTCATCTATACCTTTCCCGAAAGAGGTGCTATAGCTTTTTTCTGTGCCATTTACGATAACCTTGTATGAACTGCCCACGCTCATTCCATTAGAGGAAACATTACAGTCAGTCAAAACTCCGTAAGTATAACCATTGTTACTTACATTTTTAAGAACAGCAAATGAAACATCGTCAAAATCTCCCGTCTTAAGAGCAAAGACAACATTGCTATTGTATATTTCGTCAAAAGCTATATCTTCTATATCTATAACTGTAGCAACCGCTGTTCCCGTATGTGAATCAGGCTCATACACGAGTTCAATTAAAGTAGCGTCCGTTGTAAGATAAGTGTCCCCTATTTTACCCTTGCTTTTATCTACCTTTCCCGAAAGCTCAGTTTTGTTAGTTTCTCTGGTAAAGGTTGCAAAACCGTCCTCATCAAACTTAATTTTCCCCACGGTTCCAATATATTCGCTATAATCTTTCTTTGTTTCATAGGATACGCGTTTTCCGTCCCCTGTTAAAAGATTTATATAATATTTTTCTTCGCCCTTATCATAAATGCTATCTTCCATAGCTTCACTATAAGAAAGCAAAATTCCGTATCCGCCGTTTCCTGCTGAACTTAAATCTACAACATCAACAATTTTTCCGTCTTTCCCTATAAGAGCAGTAATTCTTGAATTAAGTTTATATGAATTAGACCTCTCACCAAGCTTATCTTTTGCGGTCTGGGTTTCAATTTCAAGAGTATTGCCCGAAATTTCCACAGATTCTACATCAGCTTTAGTCGGGTAGGCTTCTCTATATACTCCCGAAATTTTATCGCAATAAACATAAAGAGTTTTGTTGCTCTCCGATTTATATACAACATCATAAGGCTTGATATTTCCTACTGATGACGCTTTTCCGTCTCTTACGACTGTGTAATCAGCTATGTTAAGAGGCGATATTCCCAAAAAGACAAGGCTTGCATACGGGTCTTCGCTACTTATGACAACAGGCTCTGAATATTTAAGTCCGGATACCTTTGACAAAAGTTTTTCGTTTCTTCCATAAATCGTTTCATTTAACGCATTGTCAATAATTTTGCAGACCTGTGCCCTTGAAACAAATGCAAAGTCATCAAGGGTAACTCCGTCTGTTATTCCTAACTCCCCTGCTTTAAGCATATATGCATAAGGCCAGTTATCCCCCAAAACCGATGAATCATAACCTAAAAGTCTTAAAACTATGGTAACAATTTCTGCATAGGTTATATTATTGTCAGGCATAAAGTTACCGTCTGGATAACCCAGGATGTATCCGGCATCGGCCACCGCATTTATATATCCTATGCTCCACTCTCCAAGCTCAACATCGCTGAATTTTTTAATTCCCGCTTTGGCGGATGCTTCATCGTCAATCCCACCTACCACAGCAGTAATTTTTGCAATTTCCGCCCTTGTTATACTCCCGCCCGGGTTAAAAGAACCGTTATAACCCGATACTATTCCGTAATTACTCAAATTTTCAATTGCGCTGCCATATGCCGCCCCATCAGGAACATCTGCATACCTTCCCGCGAAAACTGTTGAAAACGGCAACAGCATTATAAAAGTTAAAACTATTGAAATTATTCTTTTCATATTCTTCTCCCATTCTTAATCTGCGTGTAGTGCATCAATCGGATTAAGCTTTGACGCCTTATTTGCCGGTGCCCATCCGAAAAATGTTCCTATTGCTGCTGAGAATAAAAACGCAATAAGTATTACAGATATTTTCGGAAAAGCACTTATTCCCATAGAATTTCCTATCATCACAGAGGCAAGCGTCCCTATTATAATGCCGACTATTCCGCCCATAGAGCTGACGACTATTGACTCTATTAAAAACTGTGTGAGTATACTGGCTCGTTTTGCCCCTATCGCCTTTCTTATTCCGATTTCCCTTGTTCTCTCAGTTACGGATACAAGCATAATATTCATAATCCCTATACCGCCCACTACAAGAGAAATGCCTGCAATTCCAGCAGTAAGCAGCGCCATCAGATTTGTTATTTCGGAAATTGCATCCATCATTGATGCAATGCTTATAACCAAATATTCATCCTCATCACCAAAATGATTAAACAAAAACTTTTTAAGTGTCGAAGTTGCGTCTTCGACATTCTCCGAGGTTGTTGCCCAAACCGTATATGAGCTTATTCTGTCCGTCTGAAAAATTGTTCTGCCGGCTGTATAAGGAACAATAATCAAGTCGTCCTGAGACCCTTCTTCTCCGTCCGAAACAGGCTTTAAAACACCTACTACCGTGAAAATTTCGTTATTTATCTTTATAGTTTCCCCGATTGGATTTCTTCCTCCGTAAAGCTCATTTACAATATATGTTCCCACTACTGCATTTTTTCGGCGGTTTTCCGCATCAAGTCCATTTATAAACCTGCCCGCCATAATTTCACGGTCATTAACACTCATATAGTCTGAGTTTGTGCCCGTTACAGTAGTTGATATATTTTCACTTTCCACTTTAACCATCGCTCGTTGTGCTGTCATAGTAGGCACAACATATTGAATAAGGTCGGGGTATTCTTCCGTTAAAGACTGCATTTCCTCATAGCTTATACTCTTGCTTGAGTTTCTTCCTGTAAGCGTTACATTTATAGCATTTGCGCCCAGAGATTCTATTGCATCTGTTATCTGCCCTGTTGAGCCTTGAACAACGCTGACTAAAACAATTACAGCACAAACACCAATTATAATTCCAAGCATAGTGAGAAAAGTTCGCATTTTACTTGCCGATATACTTTTCATTGCCATTTTAAATGCCTGCGAAAAATTCAATTATATCACTTCCTTAACCAATCTCTCTACACTCTAAACATTAACTGCTGATTTGTCCCCGTCAGTTTTGCTGTCAAAAACAATCCTGCCGTCCATTATACGAACAATTCTGTCTGCCTCGTGGGCTATTTTATTATCGTGAGTAATTAAAACAACAGTTTTCCCCTCCCCGTGAAGTTCTTTTAACATAGCCAAAACCTCTGCTCCTGTTTTTGAGTCAAGAGCACCTGTGGGCTCGTCTGCTAAAATAATAGGAGGTCTTGCTGCAAGGGCCCTGGCAATAGAAGTTCTTTGCTGCTGTCCGCCTGAAAGCTCGGAGGGTTTATGGTGCCGTCTGTCATACATTCCTACGCGCTCTAACGCAACCCGAGCCATCTCTTTTCGCTGATTTGCAGGAACTCCTGCATATATAAGGGGAAGCTCAACATTTTCTTCAACAGTAAGCTTTGACAAAAGATTATATTGCTGAAAAATAAAGCCTATCTTTTTATTTCGGATATATGCCTGTTCATCATCCAAAAGCTTGCTCGCTTCATTACCGTCAATAAAGTATGTACCATCTGTCGGAGTATCAAGACAGCCAATCATATTCATAAGAGTTGACTTTCCCGAGCCTGACGGACCGATAATTGCCACAAACTCATTAGGCTCAATTTTAAGGTCAATTCCGTCCAAGGCTCTGACTTCGTTTTCACCCATTTTATATATCTTTTTCATTCCGCGGATTTCAATCATATATTCCGCCCCTGAAATAAGTTTAACCGCCATAAAATTTCTCCTTATTTTTACATCCCGCCCGGTCTTGAGCCTTGTGTTCCTCCGCCTTGCATATTACCGTGCATTCCCATCATCATTCTCATAAAATCGTTGTCTCCGCCTGTATAGTCAATATATACCACAATTTCTCCTTCGGAAAGTCCTGATTTTATTTCAGCCAAAGTGCCGTTTGACATTCCATATTCAACTTCTCTTGCCTCAAAGTCATCAGGAAAAACAGCATTTTCACTCTCTTTTCCGTTACTTATATATACAGTTGCCTTTCCGTCTTTAGCCCCGTTTAATGCACTTTCGGGGATTGAGAGAACATCACGGGCTTCTGCTACAATAATACTTGCATTAACATTCATTCCGGACCTTAATTCCCCCGGCTCATCAATTATTATTTCAACATCATAGGTTGTAACTCCCTGTCCGCTTACTGTTCCTTCTGCCGCAATTTTGGATACATACCCTTTAAATCTTTCGTTTGGAATGGCATCAGCGGTTACATTTACACTTTGACCAATGGAAATATCTCCCAAATCAAGTTCATCAACTGATATTGTAAACTTCATTTTACTCATATCTGCCACAACCATAAGGATTGTTGATGCATTTGAGTTATCTATTTTATCGCCCGCCTCAACATTTTTAGTTATAACAGTTCCCGAAATAGGAGCAGTTATATTATAGTCCTCAAGACTTTTTTGGGTTGACCTTAATGATAGCTGACTTGTTATTCGGTTATTATTAAGGGAGTCGTTAGACAAAACTGCGATAAGCTGTCCTTTTTTAACCTTATCCCCGTTTTTAGCACCTAATTTTTCAACAGTTCCCGAAACCTCTGCCCGAAGAGATGTATTTCCGCCACTTTCAACACTTCCTGACTTTGCAGAATAAACAATCCCCCGTGATGTATTAACATTTCCCGCAACTGTAACACCAGTTACAAGAGAGCCTGGATTGGAGATGCTTATTTCAACATTTTTAAGATAGCTTCCGTCCGCTTCTGTTCCTGCATTTGAATCATATTTATATGTAACAGTTCCCTTTAGCATCATCATATAAGATGCGCTTGTTACAGTCGCACTGTCCCCTATTGAAATTTTATCGAAATCTGCTGCAGTAAAAGGAATTTTCACAATCAGCACATCGTCATTTATAATTCTTCCAATTTCTCCTCCGTTTACGCTATCCCCTACACTTAATTTAAAGTTAGTAAGCGTTCCTGATGCCGGGGCATAAATATTAAGATTTGCTATATCCTTTACAACCTCATTATAGTTTATCTGGCTTTTTTCATAATTAAGCTGAGCATCTTCATCATCAATCTGATAAAGAGTATCTCCCTCTTCAACCGTATCCCCCTCATTGAAAGGTGAAGCAATAACCTCCCCTCTCACAAGAGCGGTTATTTCTCGTCTTTCATAAGGCTCAACTGTTCCGCTTTGCTCAATTGTCTCAACTATATTTCCATAGCTTGCCTCAGCTCTTACATATGTAGCTTGAGTCTCATCCTCTTCTCCGCAAGAAAATAAGAGGACGATAATAAATATAATAACTACTCCTATGGCTATGAGCTTTTTCACTCCGAGCTTTTCCTTTGCCTTTAGAAACACGCTTTTCGTTTTTTCAAAAGCATCTTTGAGTATATTAACAATCTTTTTCATAATATGGCCTCCTAACATCTACATAAATTTTACATATAAAATGTGTTCTTTATGTGAAAATAATATGAAAAAAAGGTTAAAAAACCCGCTTTTTTAACCTAAATTTCGACAAAAAATGCAGTAAGGAAAATCCTTACTGCATCAAAATTATTCGCCAAATGAAACTCCGATTGCTCTTGCAATGTTAACAAGTTCGCCGTTTGGATCAACCGCTTTGTTGCAACCGATAACATTTTCCAAAGATTCATAAGACATTTCGTTACCTTTAAGTGTAACCATATTGCCGAATTTGCCTTCCATAAGAAGCTCAACTGCTGTTGAACCGTATCTTGTAGAAAGTATTCTGTCATTTGCAGTTGTTGTTCCGCCACGCTGAACATGACCTAAGATAGTCGCTCTTGCTTCAAGACCAACAAGTTCTTCAAGCTGCTCTGCAACACGGGCTCCGATACCACCAAGTCTTATTGAAGTCGGAGGCCAAGCGGTCTTAGGAAG
>JAZNKJ010000055.1:0-20905 GCA_045578465.1 Clostridia bacterium
TAACTTTAATTTTTCGCAATATAAAGAAGAATTATCCGAGGAAGCTGAAAGAGCTTTATCGAAAATAAAAGGTGCAGGAGATGTTGATGTTATTTTGAGCTTTGAGAGTCGAGGGAAAACAGTCATTGCAAGAAACAGTCAGTCAAAAACCCAGAAAGATTCAGGCAGCGGAGAAGAAAAAGAAGTTAAAGAAAACACAGACAGCGTAGTTGTTTATGGCCAAGGGCAAAATGAAACTCCTTATGTAACAGAGGAGAAGCTTCCTCTGCCAACAGGGGCACTTGTTATTGCGAAAGGTGCTTCAAGCGAAAGCGTAAAGCTTGAGCTGTATGAGGCGGTCAAGGCTCTTTATGGGATAGATTCACACAGAATAAAAGTTACATCGTCAAAAAAATAATTTAAATTTCCGCAAATGATGCGGTGAAAGGATGATATACATGAAAAAAATTACGGAAAACAAAAGGATTGGAATTAAGCCTAAAAAACTCTCGCTTAAAGGTAAACAAATATTGGTCGGCGGACTTGTTGTTATGGTGGCGGTTGCCGGATATTACAGATTTTCAGTAGGAAATTTGGGAATGGATAACCCTGAGGAAAATGCAGTTCCTGTTATGGCAACGGCAGATACGGAAGATTATTTTACCAAAGCGAAAAAAGACAGGGATACTGCACGAAGCGAGGCGCAAGAACGGTTTCAGGAAATAGCGGAAGATGAAAACGCCACAGCAGATGCAAAAGCCGAAGCGGGAAATAAATTAAAAGACTCAGCTGAGGCTATAAAAAAAGAGGGAGAGATTGAAAATTTAATAAATGCAAAGGGGTATAAAGAATCAATAGTTTTTATTGACGAGAAAGAAATAAGAGTCATTGTTCAGGCAGATGAACTTGACAAGAAAAAAGTATCACAGATTGCAGATATAATAACATCTAAGACAGATTTTAAACCTTCTGAAATAATTATCAGTAGCCATAAATAAAAAATAAGAAAAAATCAAAAAAACAATTGTAATATTAAATATTTTATGGTATAATAAATACAAGTTTAAGATAATTTAATCAAACTACAATGTTTCAGGAGGTTAAAACTATGAGTTCCGAAGAAATGATTGAGAAAAAAGGTAATGTTATTATATCAGACGAAGTTGTTTCCGTTATTTCTGCTATCGCTGCAAAAAGCGTGGAAGGGGTTAACGGTATTCAAAGCTCTATCGCAGGTGGCTTTGTTGAGTTTTTAGGAAAGAAAAGTCCTGGCAAAGGCGTTAAGGTTGCTGTTGACGGAAACAGCGTAGTAATTGAAATGAGCATAAGCGTCAACTATGGCACAAAAATTCAGGATGTTGCCTGGGAAATCCAAGGGAAAGTCAAGAGTGAAGTTGAGGCAATGACAGGATATGAGGTTAGCGCTGTCAATGTTACGGTTGACGGTATAGTTATGCCGAAGGAAGAAAAAGAAGAAGAAAAAGAAAAAGAGGACTAAAAGAATAACCTGATTGACCATTGGTCAATCGGGTTGTCTTTGTGTTTACAGTACATATCATTGGAGAAAACTATGAACAGAACAAAAGCAAGAGAATATGCATTTATTTTATTATTCCAGTATAAGTTTCAGCCTGCTGAAATAGGTCAGATTTTAGATGATTTCTGCAAGGAATATAATCCAAAAAACCAGGAAGAATATATTCGCGGCGTGGTTTTAAATGCAACGGAAAATATTGAACAGATTGATAAAATTATTTCAGAAAAGAGCGAAGGCTGGGGAGTTGAGAGACTTTCAGCGGTTAATCTTTCTGTTTTAAGATTATCTGTCGCCGAGATGCTATATCTTCCTGATGTGCCTAAGGTGGTTTCCGTAAATGAAGCGGTTGGTCTTGCAAAAACCTATGATGGCGAAGAATCTGTTGATTTTGTTAACGGCGTTCTGGATAAGATAAAGAATAGCTTGTAGGGGGAAATATGGATACCCTGTATATTGGAATTGACACGAGTTGTTATACAACTTCGCTGGGCGTTATGGCAGGAGACAAGCATCGGCACTATAAGACGCCTCTTAAAGTTAAAGAGGGGGAGTGCGGACTTCGTCAGTCGGACGCCGTTTTTGAGCATATTAAAAATCTTCCCAATCTTTTTGAAGAAATGAGCAAGGATTTTAATATATCCGCTTATGAGAAGAAAGTTGTTTCCGTAAGCTCAAAACCGAGAAATGTGGAGGGCTCATATATGCCTGTCTTTATGGCAGGAGAGAGCTTTGCAAGGTCGGTTTCAGCGGTGCTTGATGCGAAGCTTAATCTTGTTTCCCATCAGGAAGGGCATTTTATGTCGGCCATATACTCCTGTGGAGCATATTCCCTTTTAAGTGAGCCTTTTATTGCGGTACATATATCAGGCGGAACAACGGAAATAACCATTGCAAAATGGGAAGATAACAGTTTTAAAACCGAAATTGTGGGCGGAACGAAAGACCTTCCGGCAGGGCAGTTTATTGACAGAATAGGAGTCCTTATGGGAATGGAGTTTCCCTGCGGAAAATATCTTGATACGATGGCCCTTGAATACGAGGGCAGCGAAAAGGTTAAAACCTCTGTTAAGGATGGATATATAAACTTTTCAGGAGAAGAAACAAGATACAGACGGGCCTTTGAAGGCGGAGAAAGCAAAGAAAAGATTGCTTATCTTACTATGAAAACCATACGGGAATCTTTGGTTTTGGCAATTGAAGATGTTAAGAAAAAATATGGCATCGAGAAAGTTTTAATGGGCGGAGGAGTTTCCTCCTCGGCGTTTTTAAGACAAGGCTTTGAAAATATGAAAGATGTTTATTTTGCTGAGGCGGAGCTTTCAACTGATAATGCGATGGGAGTTTGTCTGCTTGGTAAGTTTTTAGATAATTAGGAAAGGAGAGCGTCCTATGGAAGAAAAACCGATTTTAAGCGTCAGCCAGGTTAATCTTTACATAAAGCGGATTTTGGACAACGATTTGCTTATGTCGGATGTAACCGTTAAAGGCGAAATTTCCAACTTCAAGCTTCATTCTTCTGGTCATATGTATATGTCCCTAAAAGATGAAACAGGGGTTATGCGTGCGGTTATGTTCCGTGGGGCAAGCTCTAAAATAAACTTTAAACCGGAAAACGGAATGAAAGTTATTGCCCGTGGAAGAGTCAGCGTCTATGAACGGGATGGGCAGTATCAGTTATACATAAATTCAATGGAGCAAGAAGGGGTTGGCTCGCTTCATATTGCCTTTGAAGAGCTTAAACAAAGGCTTTTTGAAGAAGGTCTTTTTGACCAGTCCAAGAAAAAGCCTCTCCCTAAATATCCAAAGAGAATTGGTGTTGTAACAGCGCCTACCGGGGCGGCAATCAGAGATATCATAAATATTTTGTCCCGTCGTTTTTCTTATTCAGATGTTTTAATATATCCGGTTTTGGTGCAGGGCGAAAACTCTGCAAAAAGCATAGTTTCGGCGATTAAATATTTCAACGATGCGAAAAATGTTGATGTTATGATAGTGGGTCGTGGCGGTGGATCTATTGAGGATTTATGGTCCTTTAACGAAGAAATTGTGGCACGGGCAATTTTTGAAAGCGAGATACCCATTGTTTCAGCAGTGGGACACGAAATAGACTTTACAATTGCAGATTTTGTAGCGGATCTTCGTGCTCCAACGCCAAGTGCGGCAGCTGAGCTTGTTGTTCCGTCAGGGGATGAGCTTATTGAAAAATTCGATAATGTTTATACACGCCTTAGAAACTCGGCAATGAGGATAGTCGAAAGCAGAAAGCTTGTTTTATCGGGATGTGTTGATAAACCGGCATTTAAAAATCCGCTTATTAAGGTTGCGGACAAGAAAATTACTCTTGATAACCTTGCCCATAGATTTGAAATGGCTGAAAAGGTAGTTCTTGACAGGAAAAAGCAGCTTCTTTCGGCAGGAATTTCAAAGCTTGATGCCCTGAGCCCACTCGGAACAATTTCAAGAGGCTTTTCAATTGCATCAGGGGATAGCGGAATAATTAAATCGGTAAGACAAGTTAAAAGCGGAGATGAAATAAATATTGCAGTTTCAGACGGCAGGTTTGATGCAATAGTTAAGTAAGGAGATAGTTATGGAAAAAGAGACTTTTGAAAGCAATTTAAAAGAACTTGAAGCTGTTGTTAAAGCTTTGGAGAGCAGCGAAGTCAGCCTCGATGAGATGCTTTCTCTTTTTGAAAAGGGAATTAAGCTTACAAAAAGCTGTACAACTCAGCTTGAAAACGCCGAGCAGAAAATAAGCGTTTTAATGCAGAATAAAGATGGAGAAATGACAGAGCAACCATTTGCACCAATGGGGGAATAAAATGAATTTTAAAGAGCAAATGACGGAATATATTGAGCTTGTCAATAAACAGCTTGAAGAATATGTTCCAAAGAAAAATAATTTGCAAAACTCAATATATGAAGCTATGAGATACAGTCTTTTAGCAGGAGGAAAAAGGATAAGACCTGTTTTATCTCTCGGAGTATGTGATATGCTTGGAGGAGATATAAAGGAGGCGCTTCCTTTTGCCTGTGCTCTTGAATGTATTCATACATACTCCTTAATTCACGACGACTTACCTTGTATGGATAATGATGATTTAAGGAGAGGAAGACCTACCAACCATAAGGTTTTCGGCGAGGCAACTGCCCTTCTTGCAGGAGATTCTCTTTTAAATCTTGCTTTTGAAATTATGTCATCGGCAGGGATTGAAAGCGAAAAAACCGTGGAAATTATAAAAACTGTTTCTAATTTGTCGGGAACAGAAGGTATGATTGGCGGTCAGGTTGTTGACCTTTTGTATGAAGAGAGTAATGATGCCACCCAAGAGGTCTTGGAATATATCCACAAGCATAAAACGGGTGCGCTCATCTTAGCGGCGACGCTCATAGGAGCAATTTGCGCTGACGCAACTGAAACTGAAAGAGAGAAAATAGTTGAGTTCGCTCAAAATCTGGGCTTGGCTTTTCAGATAAAAGATGATATACTTGACTTTATAGGCGACGAAGAGCTTTTAGGAAAGCCTGTCGGTAGTGATGAAGAGAATAATAAAACTACATTTGTTACTCTTATGGGACTTGAAAAAGCGAAAGATGCCCTAGAACGAACTACTATGGCCGCAAAGGCCGCACTGGATATTTTCGGTGATAGAAACAGCTTTTTATGTGATCTCTCAGATTTTTTGCTTGAGAGAAACTTTTAGATACACAGGAGGAATTTTATAATGGTGAAGATTACACTAAGAGATGAAGTTAAAGAATTTCCAAAAGGAATAAAATTAATTGAAGTTGCAAAGGAAATAAGCGAAGGTCTTGCAAGAGCGGTTTTGGTTGCAGAGGTAAATGGAACTGTTCGCGAGCTTTCTTATGAAATAAATGAGGATTGCACAGTTAATTTCCTGACATTTAACGATGAAGCGGGTAAAAACGCATACCGTCATACAGTTTCTCATATTCTTGCTCAGGCGGTTAAAAGATTATATCCTGAGGCTAAACTTGCAATAGGTCCTGCTATTGAAGACGGGTTCTATTATGATTTTGAATTTGAGACACCTGTAACTGCGGCTGAATTTGATAAAATTGAGGCCGAAATGAAGAAGATTATCAAAGAAAATCTTCCTCTTGAAAGATTTGAGCTTCCAAGAGCTGAGGCTATTAAGTTCATGGAAGAAAAAGGCGAACCCTATAAGGTTGAGCTTATAAACGATCTTCCTGAGGATGCGATTATTTCTTTCTATAAGCAGGGAGAATTTACTGACCTCTGCGCAGGGCCACATCTTATGTCAACAGGAAATGTTAAGGCAATTAAGCTTCAAAGCGCTGCTGGTGCATATTGGAGAGGGGACGAAAAGAATAAGATGCTTACCCGTATTTACGGTACAGCATTCCCTAAAAAGTCTGACCTTGATGAATATCTTGAAATGCTTGAAGAAGCGCGTAAACGCGACCATAATAAAATCGGCAGAGAGCTTGAAATTTTCACAACTGCGGACTGTATCGGACAGGGACTTCCAATTATGCTTCCAAAGGGTGCAAAAATACTTCAAATTCTTCAAAGATTTGTTGAAGATTACGAAGATTCTCACGGCTGGGTAAGAACCAAAACACCTTATATGGCTAAGAGCGATTTATATAAGATTTCAGGCCACTGGGATCACTATCAGGACGGTATGTTTGTTTTTGGGGATGAGGAAAAGGATAAGGAAGTTTTTGCTCTTCGTCCTATGACTTGCCCATTCCAGTATCAGGCGTATCTCAATAAAATGAGAAGCTATCGTGATTTACCACTCAGATATGGCGAAACTTCAACCCTTTTCAGAAACGAAGCGTCAGGCGAAATGCACGGACTTATCCGCGTAAGACAGTTTACAATTTCAGAGGGACACTTAATGTGTACTCCAGAGCAGCTTGAAGAAGAATTTAAGAGCTGTGTTGAGGTTGCAACATATATGCTTAAAACATTAGGTCTTTATGAAGATGTTTCTTACAGATTCTCTCAGTGGGATCCAAATGACAAAGAAAAATATATCGGAACACAGGAGCAGTGGGATGAAGCTCAGAATACAATGGCGAAAATCCTTAATCACCTTGAAATTCCATATAAAGTTGGTATCGGTGAGGCTGCTTTCTACGGACCAAAACTTGATATTCAGATTAAGAATGTTTTCGGTAAGGAAGATACACTTATCACAATCCAGATTGACCAAATGCTTGCTCAGAAATTCGGCATGGAGTATGTTGATAAAGACGGAAGCAAGAAAAATCCTTATATTATCCACAGAACCTCAATCGGTTGCTATGAAAGAACACTCGCTCTCTTAATTGAGAAATATGCAGGTGCTTTCCCGACCTGGCTTGCACCAACTCAGGTTAAAATTCTTCCGATTTCCGATAATTATGCAGAATATGCAAAGTCAGTCAAGGAAGAACTCTGTAAATATGATATCAGATGCGAAATAGATTCCAGAAGCGAAAAAATCGGCTACAAGATTCGTGAAGCACAGATGGAGAAGGTTCCATATATGCTTATTGTCGGCGAAAAAGAACAGACTGACGGGGCTGTTTCTGTTCGTTCAAGAAAAGAAGGAGATAAAGGCGCTGTTAAACTTGGCGAATTTATTGACAACATCACAAAAGAAATAAGAGAAAAAACAATATAACTATTTTTGAGAAAAAACTTGATTTTTTTGGGAATATGTAGTATAATTGTCTCAATTATTACTTTTTTAAAAGGAGAGTTCTAAAAATGAAAAGAATTTTATGTTTAATGATGGTTGCTGTTCTTTGCCTCGCTCTTGTTGCTTGTGGTGGAAACGGCGAAGAAAAGAACTTTGCTATTGCAACAGATAAAGGATTCAGTCCTTTTGAATTCCAAAATGCAAAAGGTGAAATCGTTGGTATCGATATGGACATCTTAGCTGCAATTGCAGAAGATCAGGGCTTTACTTACGACCTTCAGTATGTTGGTTGGGATGCTGCTATCGCTGCTTGTCAGGCTGGTCAGGCTGACGGTATGATTGCTGGTGCATCTATCACAGACGAAAGAAAAGAAAACGGCTGGATTTTCTCAGATGGTTACTATGATGCAACACAGGGTTTAGCAGTTGCTGCTGACTCTGATATCACAGGCTTTGCTGATTTAAAAGGCAAGAAAGTTGCTGTTAAGAACGGAACAATGAGCAACCAGTATGCTGAAGCTATTAAGGATGAATATGGCTTTGAAGTTGTTACATTTACAACATCTCCTGATATGTATCAGGCTGTTATGGGCGGTCAGGTTGATGGTTGTCTTGATGATACACCAATCTTAAAGTACAACATCAAAACAGGCGAACTTGATATGAAGTTTGTTGAAGGAACAGAAAATGAACCTGCTCAGTATGGTTTCGCTATCTTTGATGCAGACAATCAGGAACTCGTTGACCTCTTCAACGCAGGTCTTAAGAATATCCGTGAAAACGGAAAATATGACGAGATTATTGCTAAATATCTCGGCGAATAATTTTAACTTTTGAAATATGAATATTTGTAAGGGTGCGGTGTTCCGCGCCCTTGCGAATTGTTTATAGGAGGATAGGCACCCAATGAACCAACTTATAAGCGAATACGGCACCTTGCTTGGGGCCGCGATGGGACAAACTCTCTTGCTCGCTTTATTCGGACTGTTTTTCGGATGTATCCTTGGAATATTTTTCGGACTGGCAAGCGTAGTAAAAAGCAAAGTTTCAAGAACAATTTCTGCAATTTATGTTAACTTAATACGCGGAGTTCCAATGATAGTATTGGCGTTTTTTGTTTTTTACGGCGTTCCTTATGGGCTCAGAAACATTCTTGGAATTAAATTTGTTCTGACACCTCTTCAAGCGGGAACAATCTGTCTTGCACTTAACTGCGGAGCTTATATGTCAGAAATAATCAGAGCCGGTATTCAAGCTATTGATCCGGGTCAGATGGAGGCGGCAAGAAGCCTCGGCCTTACATATTGGCGTTCAATGTTTAGAATTGTTTTGCCTCAGGCCATTAAAAATATGATTCCAAGTATTGTTAACCAGTTTATAATAACTCTTAAAGATACATCAATTTTGTCGGTTATCGGTTTTCCGGAACTTGTTAATAAAGCGCAGAATGTTATTGCTATAACATTCAGATCCTTTGAGATATGGGCAATCGTTGCCGTTATGTATCTTGCGGTAATTCTTCTTTTGCAGCAGGTTGCAAAAGCTTTGGAAAGGAGACTTAGCCGTGGTAAAGAATAAGCATAATGTGAAAATCAGTGTCAGAGATTTAAAGAAAAATTTCGGGCATCTTAAAGTTTTGCAAGGGATATCAACTGATATTTACGAAGGCGAAGTTGTTTGCGTAATCGGCCCGTCCGGTAGCGGAAAGTCAACCTTTTTAAGATGTCTTAACCGTTTGGAAGAAGCAACAGGCGGAGAAATCATTATTGATGGCACAAACATAATTGACAAAAAAATAAATATTAATAAAGTAAGAGAAAACATTGGGATGGTTTTCCAGCATTTCAATCTTTTTGCAAATAAGAATGTTTTGGAAAATCTTATGCTTGCTCCTGTTGACTTAAAGAAAGCAACAAAGGAAGAGGCGAAAGAAAATGCTTTAAAGCTTCTTGAAACTGTTGGCCTTTCCGATAAAGCGGAGTACTATCCGTCTCAGCTTTCAGGTGGACAGAAACAGCGTGTTGCAATTGCAAGAGCGCTTGCTATGAAGCCTGATATTATGCTCTTTGATGAGCCTACATCTGCTCTTGACCCTGAAATGGTCGGAGAGGTTTTAGAGGTTATGAAAGGCCTTGCAAGAGATGGTATGACAATGGTTGTTGTTACTCACGAAATGGGCTTCGCCAGAGAAGTTTCAGACAGAGTTATGTTTATGGATGATGGTGTAATTTTGGAAGAGGGAACTCCGGAAGAGCTTTTCGGGGCTCCAAAACATCCAAGAACCATTGACTTCCTTAACAAAGTTCTTTAAAGTATTGACTTTTTTATGGATAAGTAGTAGAATAAATTATATTTTTAGTATATTTTGGAGGTATTGTTATGAAAAAAATACTCGCACTTTTACTCGCAGTTACATTAATGGCTGCTATGTTCGTTGCTTGCGGAACAAAAGAAGACAATAAGCTTATTATGGCTACAAACGCTGAATTCCCACCATATGAATATATGGAAAACAACGAAGTTGTGGGCATTGACGCTGAAATTTCAAAGGCAATCGCTGAAAAACTCGGCTATGAACTCGTTATCGAAAATGTTGACTTTGATTCACTTATTCCTGGCGTTCAGACAGGCAAGTATGACTTTGCCGCAGCTGGTATGACAGTTACAGAGGACCGTCTTGAACAGGTAAACTTTACACAGTCATATGCAACAGGTATCCAGTCAATCATCGTTAAAGAAGGTTCTGCTATCACATCTGCTGATGACCTCTTTAAAGAAGGTGCATCAACAAAGATTGGTGTTCAGCTTGCTACAACAGGCGACCTTTACTGCACATGGGACATCGAAGATGAAGGCCTTGGCACAGTAGAGCGTTACAACAAGGGCGCTGACGCTGTTATGGCTCTTACATCAGGTAAGGTTGACTGCGTTGTTATCGACAACGAACCTGCAAAAGTTTTCGTTCAGAACAATCCAGGTCTTGTAATTCTTGACACAGAATATGCTGTTGAAGATTATGCTATCGCAGTAGCAAAAGATAAGCCTGAACTTCTTGAAAAAATCAACAAGGCTTTGGGCGAATTAATTGCTGACGGTACAGTTAAAAACATTATCGAAAAGTACATTCCAGCTGAATAATATTTAAGCTAATTATAGGGCTGTATCGTAATGACACAGCCCTATTTAATTGTTAGGAAAGGAGCATGACAAAATGCCTGAATGGATTACAAAACTTATACGGGATTTTAACACAGCCTTTATTGTTGACGGCCGTTGGAAATATCTTGTTGAGGGCATACAAAATACCCTTATTTTAACCTTTTTTGCTCTTGTTTTAGGTGTTGCTCTTGGTGTTATTATTGCGGCAATCCGTGTTACATATGACAAACAATACCACCAGATGAAAAAGGGTATTTCAAAGTTTCTGCTTTGTATTGGAAATATAATTTCCAAGATTTATCTTACAGTAATTCGTGGGACACCTGCAATGGTGCAGATTCTTATTATATTCTTTATCATAATGGCAAGTTCCAATAACAAGATGCTCTGTGGCATAATTGCCTTTGGTATAAACTCAGGGGCTTATGTTGCTGAGATTATCCGAGGTGGAATTATGAGCATTGACGAAGGTCAGACGGAAGCCGGTCGCTCACTTGGTTTTAACTATGCTCAAACCATGGCTTTTATTATACTCCCACAGACATTTAAAAGTATTTTACCTGCACTTGCCAATGAATTTATTGTGCTTTTAAAAGAAACTGCCATAGCAGGTTATGTTGGTGTTACCGACCTTACTCGTGGCGCAAATATAATCCGAGGCATTACATATCAAAGCTTCTGGCCACTTCTTGCAATTGCTGCGATTTATCTTGTTATGGTAATGTTCTTTACATGGCTTGTAGGTATTTTAGAAAGGAGGTTGCGCAGAAGTGAAAGATAATTTCATTATTCAAACAACCGACCTTTGCAAACATTACAATGGTGGTAAAATTAAGGCCTTAGACGGCGTTACAACGGGAATCTCAAAAGGTGAAGTTGTGTGCATAATCGGCCCATCCGGAAGCGGAAAATCTACTTTTTTAAGGTCACTTAACCTTTTGGAAGTTCCAACAAGCGGACAGATTATATTTGAAGGCGTTGATATTTCCGATAAAAAGGTAAATATAAATGTCCACAGACAGAAAATGGGTATGGTTTTTCAGCACTTTAACCTTTTCCCGCATATGACAATTCTTAAAAATATGACTATTGCTCCTATAAAACTTCTTGGTATGTCAAAGATAGAAGCTGAAAAAATGGCAATGGAATTTTTAAAGCGCGTAGGACTTGAAGACAGAGCAAATGCTTATCCAAGTCAGCTCTCTGGCGGACAAAAACAGAGAATAGCAATTGTTCGCGCTCTTTGTATGAAACCTCAGGTTATGCTCTTTGACGAGCCAACCTCCGCTCTTGACCCTGAAATGGTTGGAGAAGTTCTGGAAGTTATGAGAGAACTTGCTAATGAGGGAATGACTATGGCGGTTGTTACTCATGAAATGGGTTTTGCCAAAGAAGTTGCCGACAGAGTTATATTTATGGCAGACGGTGTTATTGTTGAAGAAGGTACTCCGGACGAGATTTTCGGAAGTCCTAAAAACCAGCGAACCATTGATTTTCTTAAGAAGGTTCTGTAAGAAAGGATAAGCCTGATGAAGAAAATAAGCAAAATGAATGAGCTTGCCTGGGTTCTTGGAATTGTCCTTTGTGCCCTTGGGATTGCTCTTTATATAAAGGCAGGTTTTGGGCTTTCAATGGTTGCGGCTCCGCCATATCTTATCCATTTAAAAATAGTTGAAATATTCCCATGGTATACTCAGGGAACATCAGAATATATTTTACAAACTGTTCTTTTAATAATTCTTTGTGTTATTATAAAGAAGGTAAAACTTAACTTTGTTCTTTCCTTTGCCACTGCGATTATTTCAGGAATGGTTTTAGATTTCTGGCTGTTTGTTTTGGGCGGAGGAGAATTATATGGGACCATTGGTGTCCGTATTCTTGCTTTTATTCTTGGCGAACTTTCGGTAAGTATGGCGATTGCGTTTTTCTTCAGAACTGCAATGCCGCTTCAATCTTACGAAGTGTTTGTTAAAGAGATTGCAAGCTTCTTTAACATTGAAATCAGTAAAGTCAAGATGGGGTTTGATATTTCATTTCTGATACTTTCAGTAGGTCTTGCTGTTTTTCTAAACAGAAGTTTTCAAGGAATTGGCATAGGAACAGTTATTTTAACGGTCATAAATGCACCTCTTATAAATATGTTCGGGAAGCTTTTTGATAAGATTTTCGTTTTCGATATGGCTTTCCCTAAGCTTGAAAAGATTTTAGCTAAATAAAAAAAGCACCTCAATAAGGTGCTTTTTTATTATTTAATTTTAGCAATATAAGAAATAAAATACCAAAATACAAAAGTATTAAATATGGCGAAAAAGGCGGAATGGATAGCATTAGAACTCCCGTTTTTGAAGAAAGCTCAGTTGTAAGAATTATTATTTCGATAAGAGATGACAGAGGATATAAAATTAAAGAATATAATAATTCTGGCAGAAAAACTGAAATAAGACAAAGGATATATCCAAAAACAAAAACAGGGGTGCAAATAGCAACGATCCAAAGGTTAGCAATAATTGAGAATAAAGAAATTCTTCCGAAATAATAAGCAACAAAAGGTGCTGTGCCGATTAAAACTGAAATCGAAATCGCCAAAGATGAAAAGAGGTAGATGAGAAACTTGTTTTCTTTACAGAGTGGC
Organism: Clostridia bacterium; assembly: GCA_045578465.1. Classification (GTDB taxonomy): domain Bacteria; phylum Bacillota; class Clostridia; order Monoglobales; family Monoglobaceae; genus SIG454. The sequence goes on from JAZNKJ010000055.1 coordinate 12,986, forward strand.
GAAATCTTTTCGCATATAATTGGATAAATAACTATAATCGCAAGAGTCGAGATGCTTGATAAAATAAAGCTTATGTCGAATAAAGAATAAGGGTTTACAGCAAGAATTATAAAAGCAGATAAGAACAGAGCGGTTATTGAATCGTATTGTCTTTTTGTTATAAGGGCAAGCAGATACATAGTAAGCATTATTCCTGCTCGGCATACTGATGGCGAAAAGCCTGTTACTGCCGAGAAAATAAGGATAGCAGGGAGAATTATAAATGATACGAACTTTTTCCTTATTTTAAAGAAACCTAAAAGCCCACATAAAACGCTGAATAAAATGCTAAGATGAAGGCCTGAAACTGCGGCGATATGGGAAATCCCCGAAGTTGAAAAGTTTTCCGTAAGAGTTTCCGAAAAGTCGGTTTTATCTCCAAGTAAAATGCCCTTGATAACTGCACAAGCGTCGGCGTTGTATGCAAATAGCTTCTCTAATTGATTGTTGATGCTTTCCCGAAGGTTTCTGCAAGAAACCATAAATTTTTCGGAAAGAGTTGAGGAATAATTCGTATTCCGGTCAGGATAAATTATATTTGTAAAGCCTGTGGCATAAATGTTTTTGGTTTTGAGATATAATTCGTAGTCAAAAGTTCCTTCTTTAAAGTCAGGCTTTAAAAGCTCTGTATAAAACATTATATTTTCATTTATGCGAGGAGCGCTGTTATCCCTTATGGAAACAAATAGACGCATATTGCCGTCAAGTGCCTTCGTTTTATCTTTTAGCTCAATTTCGTTGACCTTGACTATGACTGAATAGTGGTGCCCCTTTGTACTGATATCGGGAGAAGAAATGACTGTTCCGTGAATCCACCCTTTTTGACCTATCATGCTTTTAAGAGCGCTTTGGTGGGTGGTGTCATAATTCTTGATGTGAAAGCTTCCTGAAATAAGGGACAGAATGCAGAAAATGCCGATTATAAAATTATAGCTTTTATTTCTGATTCCTTTTATTATAAGGAAAACAAGAAATAAAAGCAAAACTGATACAATGAGAAAAACCTTGCCAATTCCAAAGGAGAAGGCAAGGAAAATCCCAATTATGTAAAATGTGATTACCGCGGAGAGCGGTCTGTTTATTATCTGAGTTTTGATATTGTTTATCATAGCTCTAATTCTCTACGGGGTCATTTTTATACAAAACTTTAAGCAAAATAGGAGTAATTATAGATGAAGTAATAATAAGAATGATTACGGGAGCAAAATATTCAGCCTCCAAAAGCCCTGCGTCAAGGCCTTTTTGAGCAACAATTAAAGCAACCTCGCCGCGTGTCATCATACCAACGCCGATTTTAAGACTGTCTCTCCATGAATACTTCATCATTTTTGAGATGCCACCACAGCCTATAATTTTTGCAATAAGGGCAACCAAAACAAAGAAAATCGAGAAAATGATCATTGAAGAAGAAATGCTCTGAATATTTGTTTTAATACCGATTCCCGCGAAGAAAATAGGCCCGAAAAGCATATATGAGTTAATGCTTAGTTTTCTTTCGATGTATTTTGCATCTCGAATGTTACAAAGAATAACACCGGCTACAAAAGCACCTGTTATATCTGCAACTCCAAAATATCTTTCTGAGCAATAGGCAAGGAACATACAAAGAGCAAGACCGAAAATAGCGATTCTCTGCTTATGAGTGTATCGGTTGTCGAGTTTTTTAAATATCTTATAGAAAATCCACCCACCAATACCGGAAACAAGAATGAAGAGACCATTTCTAATCAAAACTGCGGAAATGTTACTGTTTGCCCCGCCGGAGCTTACGCCGATTACTACTGCAAGAACAATAATTCCTATAATATCGTCGATTATAGCTGCACTTACGATTGTAGTCCCAAGTGGGGTTTTTAATTTTCCCATCTCAGAAAGGGCTTCGACGGTTATTCCAACAGATGTCGCTGTAAAGATTGTTCCTATAAAAAGAGCTTTGTAAAACTCGGGAGTGCCCAGGGCAGCAAAACCATAAAAGCACATATATAGAAGGGAACCGCAAACAAGAGGAAGAAACACACCGGCAAGAGCAATTGCGAAAGCCTTTATGCCCGTTTTTTTCAAATCTTTAAGACTTGCTCCAAGTCCGGCGGAGAACATAAGCATAATGACGCCGATTTCTCCCATATAGGTGAGGAAATCTGTTTGCTTAACAAAGCCAAAGACGCTTGGACCAATTAAAAGGCCTGCTATAATTTCTCCAACTACCTGAGGAACATTAAGCTTTCGTGCAAGAATTCCAAAAAGCTTAGCGGCCACAATTATAATTGCCATATCCTTGAAAATCATATAAGGTTCCATATCTGTTTAACACCTTCTGAAAAGTAAATTTTACACAACTTTATTTAATATAGCACTATTTATTCCAAAAAGCAAGAGTTTTCTCAGAATACTTGTAATTTTAATTAAAATATTATATAATATAAAGGAATTTAACATATGGAAAGGTTTTTGATTTATGGAACAAAAGACCCTTTATACACTTGAATATGATAAAATTTTAAATAGAGTATCCGAATATGCCGTTAATGAAGCATCAACAGAGGCGATAAATGAAATTTTACCAACATCTGACTATGCTTATGCAGTAAAACAACTCAGAGAAACGGATGATGCGATGGTTATGCTTTTAAAATACGGCTCACCGCAAATTGCAAGGGTTAAATCTGTTGAAAATACAGTTAAGCGTCTTAAATTGGGCGGAACTCTTTCTATGGGAGAGCTTTTGAATATCGCCGCCGTTTTTAAAGGTGCAGACAACCTTAAAAAGTATTATTCTGATAAGTTGAATTCCCTTGGCGAATACTTTGAAGACCTCTATGTTGACAGACAGCTTGAAGAACAAATTTTTTCTTCAATCATATCTGAAGAGGAAGTGGCTGACGGCGCAAGTCCGGAGCTTTTTGCAATACGAAGAAAAATCAGAAATACAGGGGATAAAATCAAGGATTCTTTAAATAATATTATCCACTCCGAGCATTACAGAAAGTTCTTGCAGGACTCTATAATAACTGTCCGAAACAATAGATATGTTGTGCCACTTAAAGCGGAGTATAAGGGAGAAATAAGCGGAATTGTCCATGATATGTCTGCCTCTGGCGGAACCCTGTTTATTGAGCCTTCAACTGTTGTTAATGCAAATAATGAGCTTCATGAACTCAGAGGTAAGGAAGCCATTGAAATTGAAAAAATTCTTGCAAACCTCTCTGCATTGGCGGGCGAAAAAGAATGGGAAATAAGCGAGAATTTTAAAAATATCGTCGCCCTTGATGTGATTTTTGCCAAGGCGAAATATTCCGTTGCGATAAAAGGTGTTTCTCCTGCTTTAAACGATAAAGGAATTTTGAATATTAAAAAGGGCAGGCATCCACTTTTAAATCCTGAAACAGTTGTTCCTCAGGACATAGTTTTGGGGGATTCTTTTGATGCTCTTGTTGTAACAGGACCTAACACGGGCGGAAAGACTGTTGTTTTAAAGACTGTGGGTCTGTTTTGCCTTATGGCTCAGTCGGGTATTTGTATTCCTGCTGAGGAAGGAACGAAAATTCCTGTCTTTTCAGAGATTTTCGCAGATATCGGAGATGAACAGAGCATAGAACAAAGCCTTAGCACATTCTCTGCTCACATGACGAATATCGTCCATATTTTAAATAGTCTTACTGCGGACAGCCTTGTTCTTTTTGATGAACTTGGCGCAGGAACGGACCCAACTGAAGGGGCTGCCCTTGCAATTGCTATAATTGACTATGTCAGAAATTTTGGGGCAAAAGTTGTTGCCACAACCCATTACAGCGAACTGAAAATCCATGCGCTTACAACGGATAGAATTGAAAATGCGTCCTGCGAATTTAATGTAGATACCCTAAGCCCTACATACAGGCTTTTAATTGGCGTGCCCGGTAAAAGTAATGCCTTTGCGATTTCTAAAAGACTTGGACTTCCAGAATATATCATCGAAAAATCCAAAGAACAGCTTACCGCCGAAAGTGTTAAGTTTGAGGATGTCTTAACGGGAATTGAAAGAGACAGACAAAAGGCGGAGGCTGCAAGCCATGAACAGATAAGGCTTTCCGGGGAGGCTAGAAAGCTTAAAAAAGAAGCGGAGAGCGAGAAGCAAAGGATTGAAAGTGAAAGAGATAAGATTATAAGCCGTGCCAAAGAAAAAGCGGCAAAAATTATCGAAAGAGCTCAGGAAGAAACCGATGAGCTTATAGAAAAAATCAAGGAAGCTCAGAAAGAAAAGGATGAAAAAGAAGCAAAGCGGATTATGGATGAAGTCCGCAGAGACCTTGGTCTTAAACTTAAAAAGACAAAAAGACCTGTTAATAATATTCCTAAGCAAAAATCCAATTTAACAGTAAATACTTTAAAACTTGGCGCAACTGTTTTGATTGTTGATTTAAACGATAAGGGTAGCGTGGTTTCCATAAACAAAAAAGAGGAAACAGCTGTTATTCAGGTTGGTATTATGAAAATTACATCTAAAATATCAAATCTTGTCCTGCTTCCTGAAAACGACACGAAAGAGCTTATGAAATTTGCACCTAAAAGCAAGCCAAGCATAGGTGCAAAAGAAGTAAGAACAGAGATAGATTTAAGGGGTATGCTCCTTGAAGAAGCTCTTGTTGAGACAGATAAATTTATAGACGAATGCATTATGTCAGGCCTTTCTTCCTGCACGGTTATTCACGGCAAAGGAACGGGAACTCTCAGAAAAGGAATCCACGATATGCTCAGGAAGAACAACCGCATAAAAAGTTATCGTTTAGGTAAATACGGCGAAGGAGAAAACGGCGTTACAATTATTGAATTTAAGTAAAAAATCCCCGTGATGAAAAATTGAAAAAAGTATTGAAATAACGGGAATTTTGTGGTATACTAAAAGGTATAAATTTTGACTTCGGTTGGGAGAAGAATTATGATTCAGAAGAAATGGATATTTAAAGAATTTGATAAGGATGAAGTTGTTGCTATTTCCAAGGCGTATAACATTTCGCCTGTTATTGCAATAATTTTGTTTAACAGAGGCATTAAGACCGAAAAGGCTATTCGCGATTTTTTAAGTTGCAGTCTTTCCGGAATGCATGACCCTTATCTTATGAAGGATATTGACAAGGCTGTTGAAAGAATTAACAGAGTAAGAGAAAATGGCGAAAAAGTTACAATTTACGGCGACTATGATGTTGATGGCATAACCAGTATCGCAATTTTATACAAGCATCTCACAAGTCTTGGAATTTCTGTGGACTATTATGTTCCCGACCGTATTGCAGAAGGATATGGTGTAAATAAAGAGGCTCTTGATAAAATCAAGGAAAGCGGAAGCACAGTCGTAATCACTGTTGATACAGGTATCACTGCGGTTGAAGAGACTGAATATGCAAAGAGCATCGGTCTTGATATGATTATAACTGACCACCACGAATGTAAAGAGCAGATTCCTGATTCTTATGCGGCAATTGACCCAAAGAGAAAGGATTGTAAATATCCGTTTAAAAACCTTGCAGGAGTTGGTGTTGCCTTTAAGCTTATTCAGGCTCTTGATATGGAAACTCCTCTTGAAAAACTTATGGAACTTTATTCTGACTTAATTTGTCTTGGAACTGTTGCAGACATTTCTCCGTTGGTTGACGAGAACAGAATTTTAGTTACAGAAGGTCTAAAAAGATTTAAGACAACTAAAAATGTTGGCCTTAAAGCTCTTTTGGATGTTACAACTGCAAACAACAGCAATATAACAACTTCAACAATCGGATATATTATTGCTCCGAGAATCAATGCAAGCGGAAGACTTGGTTGTGCTTCAAGAAGTGTTGAACTTTTCTTAACAAGTGACAAGAAAAAGGCGATTGAACTTGCAGAATATCTTTGTGAAGAAAACACAATTCGTCAGCAAACAGAGCTCAAAATGTTTGCGGAAGCGCTCGAATATATTGAAAAGCACCCTGAAATCAAGGAGGATAAAGTGCTTATTATCCCTCATGAAGATTGGCATCACGGCATAGTTGGTATAGTTTCTTCAAAGATAACAGAGAAATTCTATAAGCCATCCATTCTTTTTGCCATTGACGGAGATGAGGCGAAGGGCTCAGGCCGTTCCATTAACGGGTATAATCTTTTTGAGGCTCTCGAAAATTGCTCTGATATTCTTGAAAAATTTGGCGGACACGAGCTTGCCGCAGGTCTTTCTGTTAAAACAGAAAATATCGAAAAGTTCAGAGAAAAGATTAACTCTTATATCCCTAAAAAGCTTGACGAAACAACAAGCGTTCCAACTGTTTTGATTGATGCGTCCATTAAGGCGTCTTATATAACAAATGAAGCTGTTGAAGATATTAACCGTCTCCAGCCATTTGGTGTTGATAACCCTGCACCTGTGTTTGCAATAAAGGGAATTAAAATACATAGAATCAGCACTATGAGCGAGAACAAGCATCTTCGTATGACCTTGCTTAAAGATGGTAAATACTTAGATACCGTTGGATTTGGTATGGGCGAGTACTTTAACAGTTTTAAAGAGGGAGACATTGTGGATGTCGCTTTTGGTTTATCAATCAACGACTATAAAGGTTTCCATAATGTTCAGCTTATTCTTAAAGATATAAAGCTATCGGAAGTGAAAAACTAATGTATACTCCTATTGAGGAACTTATTAATGTCATAAAAGAGAATAATGTGAGCGGAGATATTGCCGTTGTTGAAAAAGCGTATAATTATGCGGTTTTAAAACATGAGGGGCAAATGCGCAAATCAGGGGAGGAGTATGTCAGCCACCCTATTGAGGTTGCGAAAATTATCGCAGAGATGGGTCTTGACACAAGCTCTATTGCGGCCGCTCTCCTCCATGATGTTGTTGAAGATACTGATTCAACTGAGGAAGAAATTAAGGAGCAATTTGGTGAAACCATTGCTCTTTTAGTTTTTGGTGTAACAAAACTTGGTAAAATTCCTTACACATCAAAAGAAGAACAACAGGTTGAAAATCTTCGTAAAATGTTCCTCGCTATGGCTCAGGATATAAGAGTTATAGTTATAAAACTTGCGGACAGACTTCATAACCTCAGAACGATGAAGTCTATGCCTGAGGAAAAACAGCGTGAAAAAGCGAGAGAAACTTTGGAGGTTTATGCTCCTCTTGCCCACCGTCTTGGTATGTCTAAAATCAAGTGGGAACTTGAAGATTTATCTCTCAGATATATTGACCCCATAGGATATTATGAAATAGTTGATAAAATTGCTCAGAAAAAAGATGAGCGAGATTCTTTCATTAAAGAAATAATTGAAATTATTGAGAAGCGTCTTAAAGAGCTCAATATTAAAGGCCATTTAGAAGGCCGAGCAAAGCATTTTTACAGCATTTACCGTAAAATGTTTATGCAGAATAAGAGTATTGACGAGCTCTATGACCTTTTTGCAGTGAGAGTTATTGTTGATTCTGATTCGGATTGTTATGCGGTTTTAGGTATGGTCCACGAGCTTTTCAAGCCGATTCCCGGAAGATTTAAAGATTATATCGCTATGCCTAAGCCTAATATGTATCAGTCCCTTCATTCTGCGGTTATCGGCCCTGACGGAACTCCCTTTGAGATTCAGATAAGAACATGGGCGATGCATCATACAGCAGAGAACGGAATTGCTGCTCACTGGAAATATAAAGAGGGTAAAAAAGGTGTTACCGATATGGATTCAAAGCTGGAATGGATTAAACAGCTTCTTGAAATCCAGAAGGATATGGCGAACGCCGAAGAGTTTATGCAAACCCTTAAAATTGATATGTTCAGTGATGAGGTATTCGTGTTCACTCCAAACGGAGATGTTGTAAACCTTCCTGCCGGAGCAACTCCTGTTGACTTTGCCTATGCAATCCATAGCGCAATAGGAAAT